>NZ_JBHSBO010000067.1:0-334147 GCF_042650685.1 Micromonospora sp. GCM10011542 | reverse complement strand
TCCGCCGTGTCAAACCGCTGTAACCCGGTTCGAACTGCTTCACACCATATTGCGGGCACCACTGAATCAACCGGCTCGCGCCGCTCTCAACTGTGGATTCGACAAGCCGGCCGCCGCGGTTTCCCGCGTACTCGCCCGGTTCCCTGCCGGTCGTTAACCTTACCCGGTCGGTTTCGCCGCTCCAAATCCGCCTCGCGGCGGATCGGGGGCACCTCCCGGACCGGGATCTGGTGGGTACAACCCACCCGACCCCGAGGTCATTCCGTCCGGTCCGAGCCAGCGGCTCGACCCTTCCGGTCGAGGAAGACAGTACTCCCTCAGGTCGGCGCGCGTGCGAGGACCCCGACGAAGACGCCGTCATCTGCGCAGGAGGCGGGGCGCCAACCGGAGCTACCGCCTCGAACGTCCAGGTCTCGGCCCGTCTGAGGTAGCCCAACGGGCGTCCCTTCGGAGCCTGGCGCAGGGCGGCCCCGTCGGGTGCGGACTCCCGGTCGCGGGTGCCGGCCGAACGGCGTACCGCGTACCGCGTCCCCGGCGGCTCGGCCGCCGGGATCCGCCACGCGCTAGTGGCGGCCCCGCAGCGGTACGACGGCGCTGAGCAGGATCAGCAGGGTCGCCGCGGCGAAGGTGAGTCCGATGCCGACGCCGTCGACCAGCACCCCACCGGCGAGGGGTCCCGCGGCCAGGCTGATCTGCGAGGCGCTGACCAGGATGGCCATTCCGCCCTCGAGCCCGTCGGTGGCCGCCCGCGCCATCCGCCAGCCGACGAGGTGCCCGATCAGCGCGCCCAGCGGCAGGCTGATGACGGTCGCGGCCGAATACCCGCTGCTCGGATGGGCTGGTGCGGCAGACCGGCTGGTCTAGGCGGTGGTGCGATTGATGGAGCGGTCCGACACGTCAGGCGGTGGCACCGCGGGTCAGGGCCGGGAGCAGGCTGGCCAGCTCGCGCCACTGAGGCAGCGGCAGGTCTCCGCCGTCGTCCGGCTGGCTGCGCAGGACGTGGAGGGTGACGTGGTCGGCGCCGGCATCCAGGTGGGCCTGGACACGGCGGGCGACGTCGTCGAGGTCCCCCCAGGCGACCAGCGCGTCGATGAGCCGATCGCTGCCGCCGGGGACGAGGTCCTGCTCGCCGAAGCCCAGGCGGGTCAGGTTCGCGCGGTAGGCGGGGAACCCGATGAACATCCCGATGCCGTCACGCGCCGCCGCGCGGGCCCGGGCGGGATCGCGGTCCAGCACGACCGCCAGGTGCGGGGCGACGACCGGCGCGCTACCCACGCGGGCGCGTTGCCCGGCCGTGTACTCCGGAGTCACCAGGAACGGATGCCAGCCCGAGGTGCGGGCGACGGCGAGGTCGACCATCTTCGGCCCGAGCGCTCCGAGCATCCGGCGGTCGACCGCAACGGGGTGGGGGGCGGTGTCCAGGCCGTCGAGGAACCGGCCCATGGAGACCGTGGGGCTGCCGTAGTCCTGGCCGGCGTTGGCGGCGGAGTGGGCGTTGCTGATCCCCAGGCCCAGCAGGGCGCGGGGTCCGTAGCTGGTGTCGAACGCGATCATCCGGTCGCCGAGGGCGGCCGGGTCGTGGCCCCAGATCGACAGCACACCCAGGGCGACGGTGGCCCGTGGCGCCGAGGCCAACAGGTGGCCCAGGTCGTCAAGTGCCCCCTTCCCGTCGAGGCCGGGGATCCACAGAGCTCGATAGCCCAGTTCGTCGAGCTCGGCGGCGGCTTCCCGTACCTGCGGTCGGGAGGCCCCGCGCAGTTCCATGCTCCAGATCCCGACCGGGCCCAGGGCGTTGCGAATGGCGTCCACGTCGACCTCCTCCAACTTCAGTACCGCTCGGTACAGAAGAGAACCTAGCAGGATCGCAGGGCATTCCCCAATTTTGTACCGACCGGTTCCGCAGGGCCGGAGGGCGGCACGAGGGGTGGGACGGCGCTGGCCGGCGATGGGATCAGGCGCTCGGCGCGGCCGGTGTGCCTCCGGCCCCGCCCCGCCGGACGGCGGCTGCCCTCAGTCGGTGAGGCAGTTGTTGCTCGTCCGCCTGACCGTGTACTCGGTGTCGTCGTTGGTGATGCCGGACGGCGAACCGTCGAAGTGGGCCTCGACCTTGTCCCAGCCCCGACGCTGCTCGTAGTGCAGGTGCGGTGCGCCGGAGTTGCCGGTGCTGCCGACCCGACCGATCTGCTCCCCCTGCGCGACCTCCTGCCCGACCCGAACCAGCGGCGGTTCGAGCAGGTGCAGGTACTGCGTCTCCCACTTGCCGCCGTGGTCGATCTTCACCCAGTAACCGCCGCCGCGGCCACGCGGGCCGTCCGGGTCGTTCGGGGTGCGGCCGCCCAGGGACCCGTTGATGCCCGCCACGGTGACCGTGCCGCCGTACGACGCGAGCACCGACTGACCCCACGCCGGGCCCTCGAGGGGGAACAGGTCCACGTCGTAGTCGCCGTGGCCGGGGTAGGTGCCGAGCTGCCAGGTCTCGCCGCAGGCGACGGGGAGTTGGAAGAGCGGGCGCGGGCCCGGTGGCCGCAGCAGCGGTACGACGACCACGGCGAGGGCGAGGACCGTGACCACCGCGCCGATGGCGATGAGCGCCCGGGAGGTACGGCGGCGGGTGCGTGATCTGGTGCGGTGGCCGGTCGTCACGGGCCCGAGCATGGCAGAGGCCGGCAAGCGTCTCGCTGCCGGGCGATCGCCACGGGCACTCGTTGCGTTTTGCCCGCCAGGCCGAGGGTAGGGGCCAGGGGCCTGCACATCGAAGCTCCCCGAGAGGAATTCGTTTCCGTGGATTCCAGCAAGCCCGAGGAGTGCTGGCGGCACGGCAAGGCGGTCGGAGCGTGGGGCGCCGGTGCCGCTGTGCCGCGGGCAGGAGGGGGTGCAGACACCCCCGGCGTCATCGCGGGTGACTCCGGGATCACCGCCTTCACCGCGTTGCACCAACTGATGGCCGCACACTGGATCTGGGAACGGTTCCCGGCATCGGTCGCCTGACGCACCCACCTGCTGACGAGGGGCTGTCCTCCGCTGTACCGGGAGGGCAGCCCCTCGTCCGGCAAGCTCAGCCCGCGCCGGATGTGGGTGGTGGCGTCGAGGTGGGTCGGCCCGAGGCATCCGACCGGTTCGCCGCGTGGCGCTGGTAGTGCCGAGACACGCGGGCGCGGTTGCCACAGGACGGCTTGCACCACTCCTGGCGTGGATGTTCCTTGACGAAGTAGCGCACGCAGCGCGGCGCCGGGCAGGCGAGTAGTTGGGCACGGGCCGGGCTGGCCAGAAAGTCGATGGCGGCCCGGGCCAGCCCCGCGGTGAGCCGCAGTTGGGCATCGGCCGGCTCGCCGCGCCAGGCGACCGTCGGCGTCGACTCGTCCGGCCAGTTGAGCACGGGCCGGACCGGCAGCCGCCCGGCGGCCTGGTTGAGGTGATCGACGGCGTCCGGAACGGGAAGCAGCGCCGAGGAATCGGCCCGGCTCGGCGGCCCGGGGCGGACCGCCCGTGCGAGGAGGGTACGCACGGCACGCCTCAATGCGACCACGTCGAGCCGGAGTTGCTCGTCGGGCGTGCCGGGCTCGGCATCGTATCCCCGCAGCGGTTCGGCGTGCTCCCGGATCCAGGTTGCCAGTCCGGCGACGTCGGCGAGGTCGTCGACGACGCCGCCGTTGCCGTCGTGCCGGATGGTGCCGGCCAGGGCGAGCACGAGCTGCTGTGACATCAAGTCTCCTCTGGTACCTGCCTGTCTGGCCCGGCTCGACCGAGTTAGCGTCCCTAATGCCAAGGCCAGGGACAACCATTAGGGACAACTCCGTGCTCGTCATCGCACACCTCAGCGACACGCACCTCGACAGCCATCCCCGGTCGGCCGAGCGGACCGCCCGGGTGATGGACTACCTGCACGCCCTGCCGCGACCGGTCGACGCGATCCTGATCAGCGGGGACATCGCCGACCACGGCGAGGTGGCCGAGTACCGGATCGCCGCGAAGCTCTTCGCGTCCCCTCTGCCGGTCCTGGTCTGCCCCGGCAACCACGATGTCCGCGACGCGTACCGCAAGGGCCTGCTCGGTGACGAGGCCGGCGGGAGCGGCCCGATCAACACCCGGTACGACGTGGCCGGCGCGGTCTTCCTGCTCGCCGACTCGTCGGTTCCGGGCGAGGACGACGGCCACCTCGACGCGGAGACCATGGGCTGGCTCGCCGATCAGCTCGGCTCGGTGCCGGCCGGGACGCCGGTCTTCGTCTCCTTCCACCACCCGCCGGTCGCGCTGCACCACCCCGTCATCGACCCGATCCGGTTGCTTCCCGCCGAGCCGCTGGCCGAGCTGCTGGCCGCCCATCCGCAGGTCGTCGCGGTACTCACCGGGCACTTCCACACCGCCGCCGCGAGCACCTTCGCCGGTCGGCCCCTGCGGATCGCGCCCGGCGTCGTCTCCACGCTCCGGCTGCCCTGGGAGGGCGACGGTCCGCTGGTCGACCTGCGACAGCCGCCCGGGGTGGCGTTCCACGTCTACGACGACGCGGGGCTGCTGACCACCCACTACCGGGTGGTGGTCTGAGGATGCGGGGGATCTCCGTACTCGGCTTCCTGGTCGCCCTCGCGCCGATCACCATGACGCCGGGGGCCAGCCTGACCCTGGTCGTGTCGCGGGTCGCCGCTGGTGGGCGCCGGCAGGGTTGGTGGGTGATCCTGGGTACGGTCACCGGGATCTACGTGCACGCGACTCTCGCCGCCGTCGGGCTCGCCGCGCTGGTGCTGCGTTCGTCGCAGGCGTTCTGGATCGTGAAGCTGGCCGGCGCCGCCTATCTGGTCGGGCTCGGACTGTGGCTGCTGTGGTCGGCGACCCGTCGCCGGCACCCGACCGACCCGGCCACGCCGAGCGAGCCCGCCACGCCGAGCGACCCGGCCGCCCGCCGGCCTCGGCGGCTGCCGTGGCAGGGCCACCACCCGTACCTTCAGGGGTTGCTCGGCAATGTGCTCAATCCCAAGGCCGCCGCCGTCTATCTGACCCTCGCTCCGCAGTTCCTCCACTCGCACACTTCGGTGCTGATCCCGATGCTGGTGCTGGCCACGGCGCACGCCGCGCTGCACACCTGCTGGCTCGCCTGCTGGACCGCCATCTCGGGCGCGGCGGCCCGGCTGCTGCGTACCGTCCGGGTGCGTCGGGCACTCGACCGGCTGACCGGCGCGATCCTGGTCGGTCTCGGTATCCGCGCCGCGACGGGCTGATCCGCGAGCGGCCGGCCGAGTTCAGCTCACCTCCACTGATAACACTCTTGACAGACATACGTAACATCGACATGCTTCGTTGGGAGAGCGCTCTCCGGGTCCGTCGGCCGAGCCCTCACCACCTGAGGAGGCTGCCGTGTTCACAGCCCGCCCCGCCCTCCGTGCCCGAGCGATCGCCCTGGCGGTCGCCCTCATCGCCACCGCCGCGGCCCTCGTCCTCCCGGCGCACCCCGACCGGGCCGAGGCCGCCATCGGCCCGATCAGCTGGCAGGACGAGTTCAACGCCCCCGCCGGCGCACCCGTCGACCAGAGCAGGTGGCGGTTCGACATCGGCGGTGGCGGCTGGGGCAACAACGAACGGCAGTACTACACCAACAGCACCAGCAACGCGGTCCACGACGGCCAGGGCAACCTCGTCATCACCGCCCGCCGGGAGAACCCCGCCAACTACCAGTGCCACTACGGGCGCTGCGAGTACACCTCGGCGCGGCTGCTGACCGCCGCCACCTTCACCCAGGCGTACGGCCGGTTCGAGGCCCGCATCAGGATCCCTCGCGGTCAGGGCATCTGGCCGGCGTTCTGGATGCTCGGCACGGGCAGCGGCGGGTGGCCCACCGTCGGCGAGATCGACATCATGGAGAACATCGGCCGGGAACCCAACACCGTCTACGGCACGGTGCACGGACCCGGCTACTCCGGCGCCGGCGGCATCACCGGCAGCCGCACGCTCGCCAGCCCGCTCGCCGACGGCTTCCACACCTACCGGGTCGACTGGGAGCCGAACGTGATCACCTGGTACCTGGACGGGGTTCAGTACCACCGGGTCGACCCCGCCCGGCTCGGTGGCAACCGATGGGTGTTCGACCACCCCTTCTTCATGATCCTCAACGTGGCCGTCGGCGGTAACTGGCCCGGCTACCCGGACGCCTCCACCCAGTTCCCGCAGCAGATGCTCATCGACTACGTCCGGGTGTCCAGCTACACCTCGGGCGGCGGCGAGCCGGCCCCCGGCACCACCCGCATCCGGGGGGCACAGAGCGGCCGCTGCGTCGACATCCCCGGCGCCAACCCGGTCGACGGTGCCAAGCTGCAGATCTGGGACTGCAACACCACCGCCGCGCAGGCCTGGACCTTCGCCAGCGACGGGACCATCCGCGCCATGGGCAAGTGCATGGACCCGGCCTGGGCCGGCACCGCCAACGGGACCGAGGTCAACCTCGTCACCTGCAACGGCAATCCGGCCCAACGCTTCACGCTGAACGCCGCCGGTGACCTGGTCAACCTGAGCGCCAACCGGTGCGTGGACGTCCGGGACGCCAACCCCAACAACGGCGGGAAGCTGCAGTTGTGGGACTGCACCGGCGCCGCCAACCAGAAGTGGTCACGCGCCTAGGAATTCCCCTCCCCGCAGTGGACCGTCCGGTCACCGGATTTCGGGGCTGACACGTTCCGCCGACACCGATAGCGTCCATGCCGACGTGACCGTGGGCCCGTCACCGCCGGAGGAGACGCCGATGTTCGAGGAGTTCATGGGCGTCCCCGCCCACCCGCTCGTGCTCCACGCCGCCGTCGTGTTCGTGCCGCTGCTGGCCGCCCTGACGCTTGGCTACGCGTTCCTCTCCCCCGTCCGTCCCCACACCCGCTGGGTACTGGGGCTGCTCGCCCTCGGCACCCCGGTCGCCGCGCTGTTCGCCAAGCTCTCCGGCGACGCCTTCCTCAACCGCCTCAAGACCGCCAACCGGGTCAGCCCCGAGTACGTGCCGAAGCTGGAGGCCCATCAGCAGTTGGGCAACCTCACGCTCTACGCCACGATCGGGCTGGCGGTCGTGGCGCTGGCCCTGGTCTGGTTCGTCCCGCCACGAGCCGCCGTGGCGGACGCCGCCGGTGGTGGCGGATCCGGCCGGGCGCTGACCGTGTCGTTGCAGGTCCTATCGCTGGTTGCCGCCGGCCTCGGGGTCTACTACGTGATCCGCACCGGCGACTCCGGCGCGAAGGCGGTCTGGACGGGTCTCTGACCCCGCCTCGGCGGGGCTGCGGTTTGCTGAAGAATGAAACCCATGACCTCCACCGACGTTCCTGGCGCGATCCGCGCCTTCATCGACGCGACCAACCACGGTGACCCGGAGGCCTTCGCCGCCGCTTTCACCCAGGACGCCTACCTCAACGACTGGGGCCGCGAGTTCCACGGGCGCGACGGCGTGCGCGACTGGGACCGTACCGACAACATCGGCGTGCAGACGCACTTCACGCTTCTGGCGATCGAGCCCGGCCCGGACCCCGACAGCTACGTCGCCACCCTGAAGGTGAGCGGCAACGGCTACAACGGCACCGGCCCGATGACCTTCCAGCTACGCGACGGTCTGATCGCGAGCCTGCGCATCAGCGGCTGACGCCTCCGGCGCCCCCGCTGTACTCGTCCACGTACTCGTCCACCAGTTCCAGCAGGGCCCTCGTGGCCGCGCCGATCGCGCGCTGCGACGCCGTCGCGACGTGCAACGACCACTCCAGCGACTGGTCGGTGACGGGCAGCGCCCTGCAGAGCGGGCTGCGCGGCACCGCCCGGGTCGGCAGGATCGCCACCCCCAGGCCGTGACTGACGAAGTTCCCCGCCACCGTCACGTCGGTCGCCTCCAGGGCGATGGTCCGCTCCAGGCCGGCGGCACTGAATGCCCGGTCGTTGGCGGTGCGGGTCGCGTAGCCCAGCGGGTAGTCGATGAAGCTCTCGCCGGCCACCTCGGCCAGGGTGACGGAGTCCCGCCGGGCCAGCGGATGATCGGCGGGTACCACCAGGACCTGCGGCAGCCGGACCAGCTCACGGGTCCGCAGGCGCGGGAAGGGGTGCCCGCTGACCCCGAGGAAGGCGACATCCAACTCGCCCTCGACGAGTGAGCGCGCCAGCCCGGCCGACCCGTCCCAGGTGGCCGCCCGCAGGCGCAGGTTCACCTGTGGGTGCTCCGCGTGGAAGCGGCCCAGCAGGCGGGCGAAGTCGATCCCACCCACGCCGCTGAGGGAGCCGACCACCAGCGTCCCGCGCAGTTCCCTGCCCACCTCGTGCACCGCGTCCCGGGCCGCCCGCGCCGCGTCCAGCGTCGCCCGGGCCCGGGGCAGCAGCGCCTCTCCGGCATCGGTGAGCACGACCCGCTGCGCGCTGCGCTCGAAGAGCACCGCCCCCAGCTCACGCTCCAGCGCGGAGATCGCCGCCGACACGGCCGACTGCACGACGTGCAGCCGGGCCGCCGCCCGGGTGAAGCTGCGCTCCCCCGCGACGGCGACGAAGTACTCCAGGTGCCTCAGTTCCACCGCCACACGATGCCACGGTGGGATGACCGGCTGTCCGGGGCTCGGCCGAGAGACCCGCCGGGCTCAGATGGCCCCGCCGTTGGCGTACAGCACCTGGCCGTTGATCCACCGCGCCGGTCCCGCGAGGAAGGCGACGATCTCGGCGATGTCGCCCGGCGTACCGAGGCGCTCCATCGGCGGTTCGGCCGCGATCCGGGCCACGAGCTGCTCGTCCTTGCCCTCGAAGAACAGGGCAGTCGCGATCGGGCCGGGCGCCACCGCGTTCACCGTGACGTCGCGTCCGCGCAGCTCACGCGCCAGGATCAGGGTGATCGCCTCCACGCCGCTCTTGGTCGCGGCGTAGGCGGCGTATCCCGGCCGGGCGAACCGGGTGATCGAGCTGGAGAGGTTGACGATCGCACCGCCGGCGCGCACCCGGCGGGCGGCCTGCTGGTCGACCACGAAGGCCCCCCGCAGGTTGACCCGCAGGACCCGGTCCAGCGCCGCGAGGTCGAGGTCGGCGATCGGGGACACCGGCATGACGCCGGCCGCGTTCACCACGACGTCCACCCCACCGAACTCGCGCTCGGCGGTGTCGAACAGCTCCGCGACGGCGTTCTCGTCGGCCACGTCGGCTCGGACCGCGATGGCCCTGCCGCCCGCGCCGGTCACCTCCGCGACCGCGGAGTCCGCCTCGGCCGTGTTACCCGCGTAGTTCACGACGACCGCGTACCCGTCCGCCGCGAGCCGCTTGACGATCTCCCGGCCGATCCCCCGGGAACCACCGGTGACGATCGCCACACGCTGCGAATTGGTCATGACAATCTGCTCCTCGCTCGGGCTGTCGGTCGGTCGGAGTCCAGCCTCGCGCACGGCCCGGACCACCACCAACGAATCATCGAGATGATCAACATCAGCCTCGCTGATGGTGGCGGGGACGGCGGTAAGCCGCCCGGCGGACGGCCGTGCCGTTCCTCCCCGAACGGGCACGGATCGCCGAGTTGTGTCACCATCCACTGTCGGTAGCTGAGGTCGGCGCCGGGCTGGGCCTGCCGACGCTGTCGGAGCCGCCGTCGAGGGAGATGTTCGAGGCGATACTCGTCGGGCTTCGCCCGCCGCGAGCGGGCGGGTGACATGCGCAGGCGCCTGTCCGGTGGGACCTGAAGGGGGAGAAAGGCAGTGCCGGCAACACCGCCCCAGCCACGGCGTACCGTGCCGATCATCGTGCTGGACCGGATCGTGTCCATCGCCCGGGCCGTACGGCGGGCGCTCCCCGGTCGGGGTCGAGGCTCGTGGGCCACCTGGGTGGCCCTGGTCGCCGCACTCGGGGTACTGGTCGCGACGGCCGTCTCCGTGATCGGGGTGCTGCGCACGCCGGAGGCGCCGGCACCGCTGACGCTCAACACGCCGCCACCCGTCGACGAGGTGGGCACCCCGCCGGTCGGCACCTCGCGGGGGCAGGCACAACCGGCCGCCACCGCCCCGACGACGTCCGCGCCCCCACCAGCCGCCACCACCACCGCGGCCGCACCAACCGTCGGATCGTCGAGCGGCGTGCCGTCTCCGACCGCCCCGACAATCGCACCCACGCCGGCAGCCCTGCGCGCCGACTTCGCCGTCGCGGAGAGGGCTCTGTTCAGCTACCGCGCCGCCGTGACGATCAGCAACGCCGGGCAGGTGCCGGTGCCGCTGTGGAAGCTGGTCATCACCCTGCCGAGGGAGTCGCTGAGCGTCGAGTCGGTCGACGGCGCGCAGGCGAGCCGGGACGGTGCGGTGTGGACGTTCGTGCCGGACGGGAGCACCGGGCAGGTGCCCGGCAGCGGTTCGGTCCAGGTGACGTTCCGGGTCAACGGCACCGCGGTCGGCTCGGCCCCCACCGGCTGCAGCATCGACGGCGCCGCGTGCACCGGCCTGGACGACTGACCGGGCACGTCACCTCTCCGCTCGTTCCGGCGTTTGCAGGTCTCGGCCTGCCCCGGCGCGCCGCACGAGGCTCGGTCAGCGGGTGGACGTCGTGCCCGCCGCGCCGAGGCGTGCCCGGACGGCGACGCCGGCACACAGGACGACGGCCAGGCCGCCCACGATGGTGGTCCAGGTGAGCCGCTCGCCGAGCAGCAGACCGGCCCAGCAGATCGACAGGACGGGCTGGACGAGCTGGACCTGGCTGACGTGGGCCATGGGGCCGATGGCCAGGCCGCGGTACCAGGCGAAGAAGCCCAGGAACATGCTGACGACACCCAGGTAGGCGAAGGCCGCCCACTGCACGGGCGTCCCGGATGGGGGCTGCCGCAGCGCCGACAGGACGGTCAGGAACGCCATCAGCGGAGAGCAGAGCACCAGCGCCCACGACACCGTCTGCCAGGCGCCGAGCTCGCGCGCGAGCAGCCCACCTTCCGCGTACCCGATGGCGGCGGCCACGACGGCGCCGAGCAGGAGCAGGTCCGACCGGCGCAGATGCCCCAGGCCGCCCCACTGGGCCGAGGCGAAGCCCGTCGCCGCCACCGCTCCGACGCCCGCGACGACCCAGAACATCGCCGGGGGCCGCTCGTGGGTGCGCAGCACTGCCATCGCCGCCGTCGCGGCCGGCAGCAAGGCGATGACAACGGCACCATGACTCGCGGGGGCGGTGGTGAGCGCGTACGAGGTGAGCAGGGGGAAGCCGACCACGACCCCACCACCGACCACCGCGAGGCGTGCCCACTGCCGCCCGCCGGGCAGCCGCTGGCGGGCGATGGCAAGGGCGCCGGTGGCGAGGGCGGCCGCGACGAACGCACGGGCCGAGCCGATGAACAGCGGCGACAGACCGCCCACGGCCACCCGGGTGAACGGCAGGGTGAAGGAGAACGCCGCTACTCCGAGCAGCCCCCAGAGGAGGCCGGCGGTGCGCGAGGGCGGTATCACCGAGGCGCGAGGGAGAGTAGCGCTACTATGCCTTGTCATGAATGACGGTAGCAGTTTCCGCATCGCGACGGCGCTGCGGGACTGGGTCGCGACCGCACCGCCCGGCACCCGGCTGCCGTCCACCCGAGCCCTGGTCGCACAACATCAGGCAAGCCCGGTGACGGTGCAGAAGGCGCTGCGCGAGCTGGCGGCCAGGGGCCTCATCGAGAGTCGGCCCGGCGTGGGGACCTTCGTCCGGGCCGCGCGCACGGCCCGCACCGTGGACTACGGGTGGCAGACCGCCGCCCTACGCGCACCGCAGTCCCGGATCCAGATGGTCCCCACGGCTCTGCGCAGCGTTCCGAACGACGTCATCGCCCTGCACGCGGGCTACCCCGATCGCGAGCTCCTGCCCGAGCGGCTGGTCCGGTCGGCCCTGACCCGGGCGGCACGAGGCGACACCGCCCTGTCGCGTCCGCCCGTGGCCGGGCTCCCCGAGCTGCAGTCCTGGTTCGCCCACGAACTCGGCGCCTCGAGCCCGGTCGGCGTCGCCCCGCCCACACCCGGCGACGTCGTCGTCCTGCCCGGCAGCCAGAGTGGGCTGAGTTCCATCTTTCGCGCCCTCGTGACCGGTGGCCGGCCGCTGCTCATGGAGTCCCCGACGTACTGGGGCGCCATCGCCGCGGCCGCGCAGGCCGGCGTCCGCGTCATTCCCGTGCCCACCGGTCCCGATGGCCCGGACCCGGCCGACCTCGACCGCGCCTTCGCCGAGACCGGCGCCCGGCTCTTCTACGCCCAACCCACCTACGCCAACCCGACCGGGGCGCAGTGGTCGACCGAGCGCGCCGAACAGGTCCTGGGTGTCGTCCGAGCGCACGGCGCCTTCCTCGTCGAGGACGACTGGGCCCGCGACTTCGGCATCGGCACCACCCCCCGACCGATCGCCGCCCACGACGACGCCGGTCACGTCCTCTACCTGCGGTCGCTCACCAAGAGCGTCTCGCCGTCGCTGCGCATCGCCGCGGTCATCGCCCGCGGACCGGCCCGCGAGCGCATCCTGGCCGACCGCGGCGCCGAATCGCTGTACGTCAGCGGCCTGCTGCAGGCCGCGGCACTCGACGTCGTCACCCAACCCGCCTGGCAGACCCACCTGCGCGGGGTACGCGAGCAGCTCCGCACCCGCCGCGACCTGCTCGTGACCTGCCTGCGGCACCACGCCCCGCAGGCCCACATCGAGGCGGTGCCCGCCGGCGGGCTGAACCTGTGGCTGCGCCTCCCTGACGGGACCGACCTGCAACAGCTGACCCGGGACTGCGAGCGCGCCGGCGTGCTCGTCGCCCCGGGCACCGACTGGTTCCCTGCCGAGGCCACCGGCGCCTTCCTGCGTCTCAACTACGCCGGACCCAACCCCTCGGCCTACGCGGAAGGTGCTCGCGTCCTGGGGGAGGCTCTGGACCGGTCGACCCCGTAGACGCGGTGGGTCATTGCAGCCGTCGGGCGGTGAACCTGGTCGGCGGCTCCGCGATCGCGTCCTGGGCCGCGATCAGCTGGATCTCCCGGGTGCCGGCCGCGAGGGTCGCCTCGAGGACGGTGAAGACGGAGGCGATGGTGCGTTCCAGTGCCGTCGCGGGCGATCCCGTGGTGCACAGGTGCGCGAGGTACAGCGCCGCCGTGACGTCGCCGCCACCGTTCGGGTTGATGGGCAGTAGCGGCGTGGTCACCGCCCAGGCGCCCTCGTCCGAGACGGCCACCACCTCCAGTGACCCCTCCGGCACGTCGCCGTGGATCACGCTGGTGACCAGGACGTGCCGCGGTCCGGTCGCGCGCACCACGTCGACCGCCTCCAGCACCTCGCTCAGCGAGCTCGTCGTACGGCCGGCGAGGAAGTCCAGCTCGAAGTGGTTCGGGGTGATGATGTCCGCGCGTGGGACCACGACGTCCCGCAGGTACTCCGGGATTCCCGGCCGGACGAACATCCCACGGCCGATGTCGCCCATCACCGGGTCACAGCAGTACACCGCTTCCGGGTTGGCCGCCTTGACCTTGTCCACCGCGTCGAGGATCACCGCGCCCATCGCCGGGTCACCCTGGTAACCGGACAGCACCGCGTCGGCGGTTCCGAGGACTCCGCGGTCCGCGATGCCCGCGACCACGTCGGCCACGTCGGTCGGCGCCAGCAACGGGCCGCGCCACGCGCCGTACCCGGTGTGGTTGGAGAAGTGGACCGTCAGTACCGGCCAGACCTCGTGCCCGAGCCGCTGGAGGGGGAAGACGGCCGCGGAGTTGCCGACGTGGCCGTAGGCGACCGAAGACTGGATGGACAGGATCTTCACCGCACCATCATGGCGGTTGCCGTCGGCGCCACACGTACCGGCCGCCGTTTCTCCTCGAGTGGCCCACCCGCCCGCGGGGTCGGCCGCCGGCGGCGTAACCATGCTCACCAGCCGATCGGCTGGTGAGCGTGGTTGGATGTTCCGGTGCAGTTCACCGTGACAGACGCGCCGAGCCGGGACCGGTTCGAGGCGCGCGACGAGACGGGCGCGCTCGCCGGGGTGGTCACCTACCAGCTGACCGGCGGCGTCATCGCCTACACCCACACCGAGATCGATCCGGAGTTCGAGGGCAAGGGCGTCGGATCGACGCTGGCTCGCGCGGTGATGGACGACGCGCGGGCCAGGGGCCGGACAGTGGTGCCGATCTGCCCGTTCCTCGCCGGGTGGCTGGGCAAGCACCCGGAGTACGAGGACATCGTCGCCCAGTCCCGCAAGATCAAATAGTCGGCACGGGCGCTCAGACCCTGGCGGTACGCACCGCACCGGCCCGGTGCAGGGCGAAGCCGGTGGCCACACCCGCGGCGACGACCGCGGTGAGCAGGACGAGCGTCACGACCGGAGGCAGGTCGAGCAGCGTCACCGCGACCACGGCCGGCACCCCCGACCCGGGCCAGATCACCGCCACGCGCACCCGCCTGGACAGCGCCGCCTGCATGACGGCGGCGCTGAGGAGGTAGCCGGCCAGGCCCGCCGCGAGGATCCCGCGCGTACCGGCCGAGACGTGGTCGTCCCCGGCGTGCGCGATCGCGTGCTCCAATCCGACCGCCGTGGCGGCCAGCGAGATCGCGAGCGGTAGGTGGAGGTAGAGGTAGACGTCGTGGACGTCGTGCCGGGTGGCCGCACCGCCCTCCTCGACCAGGCGCCGCTTCGCCGCACGTCCGGCGCCACCACGGCCACCGAGGCCAGCCAGATCAGCGCGCCCGCCCCGTGGGAGAGCAGGTACGGCCGGATGGTGGCGCGGGAGTCGGCCACGTGCCGCCAGGCGCGCAGATAGCCGACGATCAGCACCAACCGGACCAGCGCGTACGCCGGGGCGAACCACCGCCCGGTCTGCTCGTCGATGCCGTCCACCGAGGCCGCCATCCGCACCACCCCGGCCATGGCGGTCAGGCTCCAGCCGGGTGGCGCGGTCAGCAGCGGGAGTGATCCAGGTCACTTCGGATGAACTTTCACCCTCCGGTCACGTCCGGATCACCCGGATACCCCTCGCGTTCATCCAGGGAGAATGATGCGTTCAGTTCGCAAGATATCGGCGCTGGCACTGCTGGTGCTGGGCGTCTCGGCGGTGGCTCCGGGCGGTCTACCGGCCTCCGCGCAGCCCCGGGTCGCGAAGCCGACGACCGGACCCGCGGTCGCGTCCAAGCCCCGGACGGTCACTCTGCTCACCGGCGACACCGTCCACGTCAGCACCGTGAACGGCCACACGGCCGTCGACGTCGTGCCGGGCAAGGGCCGGGAGAAGATCCCGTTCCTCACCAACAGCGCCGGTGAGGACGTGCAGGTCATCCCCGCTGACGCCGTCGGCCTGCTCAACCGGGGCAAGCTCGACGAGCGGCTCTTCGACATCTCGACGCTTGTCGACTTCGGCTACGACGACACCCGTGCCACCCTGCCGCTCATCGTGCAGCACAGCAGCGCCGCGCCCGCCGACCTGACCGGTGCCCGGACCACCCGGAAGCTCTCCGGGGCGAGCGCCGTCGCGGAGAACCGCGCGGACGCCGTGGCCTTCTGGAACAACCTCACCTCCGCGTCGAACGGCACCGAGCGGCGACTGCGGGCCGGGTTCGACAAGATCTGGCTCGACGGGCTGCGTCAGCCCACCCTCGACGTCAGCGTGCCGCTGACCGGCGCGCCCAAGGCCTGGGAGGCCGGCTGGACGGGAACGGGGGTGAAGGTCGGCGTGGTCGACACCGGCATCGACCAGACACACCCCGACCTGGCCGGTCACGTCGCCGCCGCGGAGAACTTCACCGCCGAGCCGGACGCCCTCGACCGGGTCGGCCACGGCACCCACGTCGCCTCCACCATCGCCGGCAGCGGGGCCGCGTCGGAGGGCCGGTACAAGGGCATGGCGCCCGGCGTCACCCTCTACAGCGCCAAGGTCTGCATGGAGGAGGGCTGCCCGGAGTCGGCGATCCTCGCCGGCATGACCTGGGCGGCGGAGCAGGGCACCAAGGTCATCAACATGAGCCTGGGTGGCCCGGACAGCCCGGGGACCGACCCGCTCGAGGCGGCCCTGACCGACCTCACCCACCGTTACGGCGTGCTCTTCGTCGTCTCCGCGGGCAACGAGGGCCAGGCCGGCGAGTCCACGATCAGCTCGCCCGGCAGCGTGGACGAGGCGCTGACCGTGGGCGCCGTGTCCAAGACGGGCGAGCTGGCCGAGTTCTCCAGCCGCGGCCCGCGCGTGGGCGACGCCGGCATCAAGCCGGACATCACCGGTCCCGGCGTCGGCATCCTCGCCGCCCGCAGTTCGACCTCCGGCCTGTGGCCGAGCGACGAGAACCCGCAGTACACCAGCCTCAACGGCACCTCGATGGCGGCTCCGCACGTGGCCGGCGCGGCGGCGATCCTGGCCCAGCAGCACCCGGACTGGACGCCTGAGCGGATCAAGTCCACCCTGATGGCGGCCGCGCAGCCGAGCGCCACCATCGGTGTCTACGAGCAGGGCGCCGGCTTCCTCAACGTCGCCCGGGCGATCGAGCAGAATGTCACGGCGAGCCCGGTCAGTGTCGCCTTCGAGCGGACCGCCGCCGCACAGCAGCGCACGATCACGTACGCGAACAGCGGCTCCTCCGCCCTCACCCTGGCGGTCTCGCTCGACGCCAAGGACGCCGACGGCGCCCCGGCGCCGGCCGGCCTGTTCAGCCTCAGCGCCTCCTCGGTGACGGTCCCGGCCGGCGGCACGGCCAGCGTGACCGTGAACGTGCAGGCCGACACCGGCCTGCCGGACCGCTACTTCGGCGGTGAGGTGACGGCCACCGGCGGCGGAGCGCAGGTGCAGACCCCGGTCGCCCTCGACATCGCCCGCAGCGCGCTGACCCTCAAGCTGATCGGGCCGGACGGCGGCGCGCCCACGGCCGAGCAGGGCTGGGTGACCGTCCTGACCGACCTGGACCGGCAGACCGTCCTGGTGCTCGGTGACCCCCGCACCAGCACGTACCGGGTCCGCGCGGGCCGCTACCTGCTCCAGACCTACCTGGTGACCGGCGACCCGTACCTGCCGAACATCACCTCGATGGTGCGGCCGAGCCTCGACCTGACCCGGGACCAGGCGCTCACCGTGGACACCCGTACGGCGAAGCCGATCGCGGTGTCGGTGCCGAACGCGAAGGCCACCGCGGTCCACGAGGAGTTCGGCTGGACGATCCGGACCGAGCAGCCGCAGGTCTGGGGCAGCAACGACCCGTTCGGCGTGGTGATGGGCCTCCCGTTGGACCACGCGCGGACCGCGCAGATCGGGGCTGGCACGACGCCTGGCTTCGTTTCCTACGTCAACGGGATCTGGGGCCAGGTGAGCGAGGAGGGCACCCTGTACAACAGCCCGTACGTCTACCGGGTCTACCTGTACGAGCCGGAGAAGATGATGACCGGGCTGACCCGCAAGCTGGGCGCGGGTGACTTCGCCACGGTCCGCTCCCAGGTCGGCGCGGACGTGGCCGGCGTGCCGGTGTCGCGGATGGCGGTCGCGCACGCGCCCGGCAACTCGCCGATCTACCGCGACGAGCGCAACGGCCCGCCGAGCTTCTCCTACGACGCGCCCGCCACCATCACCGAGTACTACAACCAGGACAAGAAGGCGGTGTGGCAGTCGACCTCGTACCAGCTCAGGTACACGTACTACGAGTCGGAGTGGACCAGCTTCAAGCCCGGGCGCACGTACGACGTGAAGTGGGCCAACGGGGTGGCCGGGCCGGTCTTCCCGGAGCCCAACTTCGGCCAGCAGTTCGCCACCCGCTACTTCGGCGACGTGATCGGGGGGCCGGGGCCGCTGCACGGCGACGGCACCGGGCACATGGGCTTCCGGCATGTTCGGGGCGGAAGCGTGCAGGTGAACCTCTACCGCAACGGGGTCAAGATCGGCGACGAAGCGAGCCAGACGCCGTCGGTGTGGCAGGTGCCCGCGGAGACGGGTGACTACCGGCTGGCCGCGACCTTCCACAGCGACCCCGAGTTCACCCTCTCGACGCTGGTCGACGCGGAGTGGACCTTCAAGTCCGGCCACGTGGCCGACGGTGAACTGGTGAAGCTGCCGCTGACGGCGATCCGCTACACCCCGGAGCTCGACATCGACAAGCGGGCGCCGGCCGGTCAGCTGTTCGCGATCCCGGTCTCGCTCGACCGTCAGGTCGGGGCGGCGCCGGGCAAGACCAGGAGCCTGACCGTCGAGGCGTCCTTCGACGACGGCAAGACCTGGCAGCAGCTGACCGTGCGACGGTCCGGCGAGAAGGCGGTGGCCTGGGTGCACAACCCGACCGGCACCGGCTTCGTCTCGCTGCGCGCCGCCGCGGCGGACACCAGCGGTAACACGGTCAAGCAGACCATCATCCGCGCCTACCGGTACTGACGGTGGGTCCCGGACGCGGCGCCCACCGGCGCCGCGTCCGGGTCAGCGGTGCCAGAGCAGCCGGTCGCGGATCCGACGGGCCAGTGGCGAGTCCGTCCCGTCGAGCTCGGCGAGGGCGTCGCTCCACGCCCTCCCGGCCAGGACCGGGTCGCCGTTGGCGGAGTGGAAGTCACCGATGGCGACCAGTACCTCCGCGGTGTGGTGGGTGGCCCGGGCGCCGCGGAAGGTGTCGATCGCCTGCTGCCAGACCGCCATCGCGTGCGGCAGGTCGTCGATCATCGAGTACGTGTGTGCCAGCCACGCCTGGGTGGTGCCCAACCCGTGCAGGTCCCCGATAGCCTCGAACTGCCGCCGCGCCTCGACGAACATGCCCAGCGCCTCGGCGTGCCGGCCGAGCCAGCCCTGCGCCCGCGCGATGGCCAGCAGGGCGTTGGTGGCACCCCGCACGTTGCCCTCGGCGCGAAAGAGCGCCCGCGCGGCCTGGGCGTGCCGGATCGCCTCGGGGTAGCGCCGCTGCTCCAACCGGATCTCGGCGATGTTGTTCTCCACGTGGCCCTGCTCGGTACGGCGGCCGAGCCGGTCGAAGAGCGCCCGGGCGTGCTGCAGGTGCGACAGCCCGCGGTCCAGATCGGCCAGGAAGTAGCAGGCACCGGCGAGGCTGCGGTGCAGCAGTGCCTGGGCGACGAGGTCGCCCCCGGTCCCGGCGAGGCCGGTGCCCACCGTCGACGCCCACGCGGCGAACTGCCCGGTGTCCTGGAAGAAGTTCTGCATTGCCAGCGCGATCTGCCAGGCCGTGCGGCTCCGGCCGCGCTCCCCGGCCCGCGCGACGATGTCGGTCAGTACCCGCTGTTCGGAGGCGAACCAGGCCATCGCCTCGGCCCGGCCGGCGAAGCCGCGTCCCGTGACCCCGTGCTCGGACGGTTCCGGCTCCGGCAGCGGCACCTGCGGTTGCAGGGGCAGGTGCGCCGCGTACGCGCTGAGCTGGTAGTAGTCGTAGACCCGCTCGACGGCGGCGTCCCGCTCGGCCGCGTCGTCGTGCTCCTCCCCCAGCTCCGCGGCATAGGCGCGCAGCAGATCGTGCATCCGCCACCGGCCGTCGCCGTTCTGGACCAGCAGCTGCGCCGCGAGCTCGGCGAGCAGGCCCCGGGCGACGCGCAGGGACAGCCCGCCCAGGGCGGCCGCCCCTTCCGTACTCACCTCCCCGGCCGGGTGCAGGGGCAGCAACCGGAAGAGCCGGGCCGCCCCGGGAGTCAGGGCCCGGTAGGACCAGGAGAAGATCGCCTCCAGATCGGCGTGCGCGTCCCCGAAGCCGGCCAGCCGCCCGTCGGCCTCGGCCAGCTCACCGGCGATCGCGGGGAGGCTTAGCCCGGGCCGGCCGACGCTGCGGGTGGCGACCAGGGCCAGGGCCAGCGGCAACCGCCCGCACCGCGCGATGATCTCGGCGACGGCGGCCGGCTCGGCGGCCGCCACGTCGCCGAGCCGGCGGGCGAGCAGCTCCCGGGCCTCGGCGTCGGTCAGCAGGTCGAGGTGCAGCGCGTGGGCGCCCGCCGGGCCGGCCCCGCCGGTGATCCGGCGGCGGCTGGTGGCGATGACGAGACTGCCGCAGGTGCCGGGCAGCAGGTGGCGGATCTGGTGCCAGTCGCGGCAGTTGTCGAGCAGGATCAGCATCCGGCGCTCGGCCAGGATGCTGCGGTAGAGGCCGGCCTGGGCGTGCAGCTCGGTCGGGATGGCGGCCGGCGCGGCCCCGAGGGACCACAGGAAGCCGCGCAGCGCCTCCTCCGGCGTCATCACCGAGTCGCCGGAGTCGAAACCGCGCAGGTCCGCGTGCAACTGCCCATCGGGGTAGCGGGCCGCCAGCCGGTGCGCCAGGTGCACCGCGAGGGTGGTCTTCCCGACGCCGGGCATTCCGTCGATGACCAGCGTGGTGATCCGCGGATCCGCGGCCAGCAGCTCCTCCGCGTCGGCCAGGACGCCACGGCGGCCGGTGAAGTGGGGGTGGTCGGCCGGTAACTGCGCCGGCCGCTCCGCCCGGGTCGACTGCGACAACTCCGGGTCGGCGGGCGACCACGATTGGGCCTCCGCGCCGCCGGGCGGCGCTCCGGGCCGGATGAAGACCGGTCTGACGCCACGACGCGACCCCGAGCCATCGGCCGGGGCGGCGTGGTCGAGCAGGCTGTCCCGGGCGGCGCGCAGGTCGTCGCCGGGCTGGATGCCGAGCTCGTCGGCGAGCCGGTGCTCGATGACGGCGTAGGCCGCGAGGGCCTCGGCCCGCCGGCCGTCCGCGGCGAGCGCGAGCAGCAGCCGCGCCTGCAGTGCCTCGTCCAGCGGCTCGTACTCGGCGGCCAGCCGGAGCGCGGGCAGCACCGCGTGCACGCAACCGGCCCGCAGGGCGGCGTCGGTCGCCGCCCGGACGGCCGCGAACCGCTCGCCGTCGACAGCGACGAACTCCGGGTGGGCCCGACCGCCGGTCTGCAGGCCCGAGGCGCACCGGTCGCGCCACAGCGCCAGCGCGTCCCGGTAGAGCGCGACGGCCGACTCGCCGGAGCTGCCGCCGGCCTGGGCGACCAGCCGCCGGAAGCGCAGCAGGTCCAACGCCTCTCCGTCGATCCGCAGCCGGTACTCGGCGCCGTCGCGGACCAGCACGGAGCCCGCGGCCCGCGTCGGCAGGCCCGGCTCGAAGCGCCGCCGCAGCATCCCGACGTGCCGGTGCACCACGTTGACCGCGCTCGGTGGAGGGTCGGACTCCCAGAGCAGGTCGACGAGTTCGGCGATGCTGACCGTGCCGCCGGCCCGGGTGAGCAGCAACGCCAGGATCAACCGCTGCTGCCGGGTGCCCAGATCGATCTCCGACTGCCCCCGCCAGGCCCGGACCGGGCCGAGAACGGCGAAGGAGAGTGGGCCGGTCATTGTGCGGTGTTCCCAGGGCTGGTTGGCACGATCGCGCCAGCATGGCAAAGCCCCGGGCCTCGAGGCGGGCGCGCGTCGGGGCGATGTGAGCCACGACTCAGCGAAGGGAGCGCCGACCGGAGGGATTCGTCCTCGTTCAGGCCGCCTTGAGGCCGGTGTGCAGGGCGCGCAGGGCATGGTGGGTCCGGGACTTCACCGTGCCGATCGGCACTCCCAGCCGGCCCGCGACCTCCGCCGGTGACCTCCCGACCAGGTAGACCTCGGAGAGCAGACTGCGCTGCGCCGGGGTCAGCCGGCGCAGGGCGTACCGGATGGCGTACGACGCGAGCGCCGTGCCGGTGGTGTCGTCAGCAGCGGGAATCCAGGTCAGGTCGACGAGATGGACCTCGGTCGGGCGGCCCCGCCGCAGCCGGACGCCGTCGATGACGAGCCGACGGGCGACGGTGCAGAGCCACCGGCGGGCGGCTTCGGGCTCGGCCGGCACCGAGTCGAGGTGCCGCCACGCCCGCAGCATCGTCTCCTGCAACAGGTCCTCGGCGGTCTGTCGCTGGCCGCGGGTCAGCACGAGCAGGAGACGCAGCACGGCACGGGCGTGGTCGGCGTGCAACCCGGTCATGCGCTCGGCCCGGCCGTCCGTTGATTCGTCGGGTGCCGGCAGCACCATATTTCCCCCCACAAGCAGGAGCAGGAGCAACGGTGAATGCGGCACGAGCCTAGGGACGAGCGCTGCAAATGGACTGATGCGCGAGTGCGGATCGAGTGCCGTCGCCGCGCGCAACCGGTCACCGACGCGACGTGACCGCCGAGAGCAGGCCGGCCAGCCGGCGGCCGGTGCGGGTCTGCGCGTACGGGATCAGAGCCGACGCCTCCTGCCACGCCCGTACCGCGGCGTCCTGGTCGCCGGCGGCGGCGAGGGCGTCGCCGAGCAGCGCCAGCACCTCCGCGGCCGGGGCCGACGCCGAGGCTTCGTGGTACGCGACGGCCGCCTCGCGCCAGCAGTCGACCGCCCTGGCGACCTCCTGGCGGGCGGAATGCACCTGGCCGAGCACCTCCCACGCCTCGGCGACGCCGAGGCTGTACCGCGCCCTGCGGGACAACGCCATCGCCTGCTCGGCGCAGCGCACGGCCTCTTCCTCCCGGCCCAGTTCGGCGTTGCTCGCGGCCATGATCACCAGGGCGTCCGCGAACAGCTTGTCGTCTCCGGCCGCCCAGGGCCCCAGCGTCGCGGAGAGCGTCCGGACGACCTCCTCGTGTCGCCCCTGGGCGGCCAGGATCATCGCCCGGTTGAACGTGGCCCGGGTCAGCTCGTCCTGCAGGCCGAGCCGGGCCAGCAGGTCGAGTGCCTGGTCGAGATGCCCGAGCGCGGTCTCGTGCTCGCGCCGGAAGTAGGCCGCCCCGGCCAGGCTGCGGTGCATCCGGGCCTGACCGACCAGGTCGCCGCCCGCCCGGGCGGCCGCGAGGGCCACCTCGCCGGTGGCCGTCCAGTCGGCCCACCTGCCGGTGCGGTCGAAGAAGTGCTGCATGCCCAGGGCGAGCTGCCACGTCTCGGTGTGCCGGCCCTGCCGCGCGGCCCGGCCGACCAGTGCGATCAGGACCTGCCGCTCGGCGCCGAACCAACGGATGGCTTCGCCGGGCCCGGCGAAGCGCAGCGGCGTCTCGCCCGGCCCCGGCTCGATCATCGGTTGGTGCTCGGACGTGAGCAGCTGTCGGTGCGCCTGATAGCAGGTGGCCCGGTAGAACTGCAGGCAGCGCAGCTCCGCGGCGGCGCGCTCGGCCGGGCTGTCGTTCTCCTCGCCGAGTTCCGTGGCGTAGGCCAGCAGCAGGTCGTGGGTGCGGTAGCGGCCCGGCAACTCCTCGCTGATCAGGTGCGCGCGGCTCAGCTCGCCGATCAGCGCCCGCCCGGCCCGCAGCGGGACGCCGGCCAGGCCCGCCGCCCCGGCGATCGAGATGTCGGGGCCGGGATGGATCGGCAACAGCCGGAAGAGCCGCGCGGCCGGGGCGGACAGCGCCTGGTAGGACCAGGAGAAGACGGCACGCAGGCCGGTCTGCGGGTCGTCGCCGTCGAAGCCGTCCAGGCTGCCGGGCGCTCGGGCCAGCTCGGCGGCGATCTGCGCCGGTGGCGTCCGCGGCAGGGTCGCCGCACGGGCGGCCACCACGGCCAGCGCGAGCGGCAGCCGCCCGCAGCTGGCGATGATGGCGTCGATCGCGGCCGGGTCCGCCGCGACGCGGCCGGCGCCGAGTGGCCGCAGGAGCGCCGCCCGGGCCTCGTCGAGGCTCGGCAGGCCGACCGGCAACGGGTGGGCGCCGGCCGCGGTCAGCAGGCCGCTGAGCCGGCTACGGCTGGTGACGATCGCCAGACAGCCGGGGCTGCCCGGCAGCAGGTGGCGGATCTGCTCGGCGTCCCGGCAGTTGTCCAGCACGATCAGCAGGCGCCGGCCAGCGAGGCTGCTGCGGTACATGCCCGCCTGGGCGTGCAGCTCGGAGGGTATGCCCTGCTGCGGCACCCCGAGCGAGCGGAGGAAGCCGCGCAGCGCCTCGGCCGGGCTCATCGCCGGTTCCCGCCCGTCGTATCCGCGCAGGTCGACGTAGAGCTGCCCGTCCGGGTAGTCGGCGGCGAACCGGTGGGCGAGGTGGACGGCGAGGGCGGTCTTGCCGATCCCGGGCATGCCGTCGATCGCGAGCACCGCCGGCCCGCCCGGGCGCGCGACCGCCGCGCGGGCCTCGGCGATGAGGTCGTCGCGGCCGCTGAAGAACGGCAGGTCCGGCGGTAGCTGCGCGGGCCGGGGCAGGAGCGACGGCGCCCCGGTACGCGGGGGCTGGGTGCGCTGGTGCAGCAGCCGGTCGTACGCCTCCCGCAGCTCCTCGCCCGGATCGATGCCCAGGTCGTCGGCGAGCCGGCGGCGCACCACCCGGTACATCTCGACGGCTTCCGCCTGTCGGCCGTCGGCGGCGAGCGCCAGCAGCAACCGGCTCTGCAACGACTCGTCGAGCGGGTGCTGCTCGGCGGCCTGCCGCAGCGGCGCCAGCACCGCGCTCATCCGGCCGCATCGCTCGGCGGCGTCGGCGGCCTCGCGCACGGCCTGGGCGCGTTCGGCCTCCACGGCGAGGAACGCGGGATGCAGGCGGGATGCCGGTTCCAGGCCCGCGGCGCACCGGCCGCGCCACAGCCGCAGCCCGTCGAGGGAATGCCGCAGCGCCAACTCCGGGTCGCCGTCCTGCAGGCTCCGGGCCGCCAGCCGGCTCAGTGAACGGAACTTCAGCAGGTCGAGGGACTCCTCGTCGGTCCGCAGCCGATAGCCCGCGAGCTCGCGAAGGATGTGCCGGCCCGCCGACCGGGTGGGCAGGCCGGGTTCGAACAGCCGCCGGAGCATCCCGACGTGCCGGTGCACGACGTTCGCGGCGCTGGCCGGTGCCTCCTCGTCCCAGAGCAGGTCGACCAGCTCAGCCAGGGAGACCGGTGCACCGGCCCGGGCCAGCAGCAGCGCGAGCACCAGGCGCTGCTGGCGGGCGCCCAGATGCAGCTCGGCGCCGGCGCGGACGACCCTGATCGAGCCGAGCACCGAGAATCCGATCGTCTCGTCCGCCTCCGCCCGCACGCCGGCAACGGTATCCGGCCGCCCGCGACCTGGTCGTTGCGACCACCGGCGGCGACGAGCGGGCCATACCCGGGACGAAGGCCCCGCCACCGGGGATCACGATGTTGGGCGCCGGTATCCGGTACCGGTCGGTCAGCGCTGGACCCGCGGCGCCGCGGTCCCTCCGGTTGTCGACTCCCCGGCCGTCGGTTCCTCGGTCGGGTCGGTCGTCGGTTTGTCGGTCGGATCCGCCGTCGGCTCCTCGGTCGGATCCGCCGTCGGCTCCTGCGTCGGTTCCGCGGTCGGTGCCGTCGTCGTTCCGCCCGTCGGCGCCGTCGTCGTTCCCGGTGAGGCGCTCTGGGACGATGTCGGGCGGGGCGTACCCACACTGCTCCCGCCCGACGGCGTGGGTCGACCCGTCGCCTTGTCGCCCCCGGTACGGGTGGCCGCTCCGGGCGCTCGCACCGGCAGGCCGGCCGGACCGCGGGTGGCCGGTTCGCCGCCACCGGCACCGGGGCTGGATCCGCCCTGCGGTGGCGGCACCGACGACGGCACCGCGGGAGGCACCGACGGCCGCCCGGTCGGTCCCGGCACCAGCCCGGTCGGATCCGCGAACACCAGGACGGCAACCACCGCGGCCAGCAGTCCGAAGAGTGCCGCGAGAGTGGTGTTTCCCCGACTGGCCGCCCGGTTCGGGGCACCGCTGAGCGCCGGCTGCCGAACGGCCGGGTGCACGGTTCGCAGCTCGGTCGAGGCGGCACTGACAACTGCCGTGACCTGCTCATCGGACGGGCCCGCGAGGGCCTGCGCCACGGCGGCCATGGTCGCCGCCGTCGGGAACCGGTGGGTGGGCTCCTTGGCCATCGCGGTGGCCACCAGTTGCCGAACGTCCGCCGGGACGTCCTCGGGCAGCGGCGGCGGTTCGTCCTCGAGGTGCCGCAGCGCCACCGCGACGGCGTTGTCACCCTGGTACGGGGGTCCACCCGCGAGGCAGTGGTAGACCACGGCACCGAGCGCGTAGATGTCGATCGCCGGCGTGGTCTCGTTCCTGGAAACCTGCTCGGGCGCCATGTACAGGGCGGTGCCGACGACCTGGTTCGCCCCGGTCAGGCTCGACGCCTCCTGGGTGACGGCAACGCCGAAGTCGACGAGTACGACGTGTCCGTCGGGTTCGATGATCAGATTGTTGGGCTTGACATCGCGGTGGACGACGCCGGCGTCGTGCGCGGCCTGCAGGGCGCGGGCGGTCTGCGCGGCGACCGACATCGTCTCGGCCGCGTCCAGTCGGCCGGCCTCGGCGATCCGCTCCGACAGAGGCTGCCCCTGCACGCACTCCATCACGATGTAGGCGAGGGCCGGCGCTCCGGGCCGGGACATCTCGCCGTAGTCGTAGACCTGGGCGATACCCGGGTGACGCAGGGCCGCCATCGCGCGGGCCTCGCGGCGGAACCGTTCGCCGAAGCCGGCGTCGGTGACCAGGCGTGGGTGCAGCATCTTGACGGCCACGCACCGGTCCAGGGTTTCGTCGACGGCCCGCCAAACGTCGCCCATACCGCCGCTGGCGATCCTCTCGACCAGGCGGTAACGGTCTCCGACGAGTTGCCCCACACTCGGCATGAACTTCCGGTACCCCGGACCCACCCATCTCAAGCACGGCACACCGCCGGCAGTCGCCGACCCTCGGCGAGACCTTCGTCGGCGGCCGCGTCGAGCAGATCTGATCACGCGTGCGGTGGGGCGGCCGTCGCCGGTCAGGTCGCCGACGGGCAACCCCGCGGCGCCGTCGTAGGCGGGATACCTGGTCGGCGTGGTGGCGAGCCCACCGGCACCCTGCGTGAAGACCTGGACGGCCGCGTCGGGAGTGTTGCCCTCGACGCTGGTCACCAGGTCGGCCCGGCCGTGACGGTAAATTGCACGGCGATGGCCACGACAGCCGACGTCCGTCGCGAACTCGCCAGCCTCGCCGACGGGCGTCGAGCGGAGGCGTCGAGGCGGTTCCTGCAGATGGTCCCGGGCGGGTACGGCGAGGGCGACACGACCATCGGTGTGTCCGTGCCGGAACAGCGCAGGGTGGCCGCACGGCACTGGCGCGACCTCTCGCTGGCCGAGGCAGCAGAGCTGCTGACCAGCGGCGTGCACGAGGAGAGGTTGACGTCGCTGTTCATCCTGGTGCGCAAGTTCAGCAGGGGCGACGAGGAGGAGCGGGGCCGCATCTTCGACGTCGTCCTGGCCAACACCGACCGCATCAACAACTGGGACCTGGTGGACTCCTCCGCGCCGTACATCGTCGGCCCCTGGTTGCTCGACAGGGACCGCGGCGTCCTGGACCGGTTGGCCGGGTCGAGCCTGGTGTGGGACCGGCGCATCGCCGTCATGGCGACGTTCGCCTTCATCAGGGCCGGCGACTTCCACTGGACCTTCCGCCTCGCTGAACGTCTCCTGCGCGACCCTCACGACCTGGTGCACAAGGCGGTGGGCTGGATGCTGCGCGAGGTCGGCAACCGGGACAGAGCGGCGGAGGAGGAGTTCCTGACCCGCCACTACCGGCTCATGCCGCGGGTCATGCTGCGATACGCGATCGAGAAGTTCGAACCACGGCGACGTGGCGAGTATCTGACCGGCGCGGTCTAGACGGCGACAGGGGGCGGACGCCTTGGCGTCCGCCCCCTGTTCGGGCGGGCGAGTTACCGGGCCGCCCTGCGGCTCGCCGAACGAGGTGCGAGCCCGCACTACGGGGTTGCTGAAGCAAACGATCTTCGCCACACTCCCCCTGACCGTTCCGCCGGACCATTGGCGGCCGACCGCCGAGGGATCCCATGCAGCCGTTGCACCCCGAGCCGACCTCACGGCGCCCCGTCTGGACGTGGGCCGGCGCCGCCGCGGGGCTCGCACTCGCCCTCACCGCGTTTCTCAACAACAGCGAACCGCGCACGCCCGCCGCGGCGCGAGCGCCGATCACCGGCACCTTCGTGGTCTCCGGCGTCGTGCTGCTCGGCGACAGGGACTCCTTCACCAGGGACGACCACGGCGGCTGCGCCGGCACCGGCTCCCACGCCGACGTCACCGACGGCGCCCTGGTGCTCATCACGACCACAGCCGGGTTCGCGTCCGGGACGCTGACCGGCCCGCAGGCGTTCAGCGACGGCACCTGCCGATTCCTGTTCTCCGTCCAGGGGGTGCCGGGCGGGCAGACCACCTACCTGGTGATGGTCGGCGAGCACGGCCCCCGTCAGTACACCGAACGGGAGCTGACCGGCGCGCTGGTGAACCTGCGCCTCGACTGAAACCCGGATCGGGGAGGACGCCGCAGTCCGGTGAGTGAGAACTCCGCTCAGGTTCAGGCGCGATCGACGAGCACGCCGGGGTTGAGGATCCAGGACGGGTCGAGCGCGCTCTTGGCGGCGCGTAGGGCGAGCGCGACCGGTTCCGGACGCTGCCGGTCGTACCACGGTCGGTGGTCGCGTCCGACGGCGTGGTGGTGGGTGATGGTGCCGGCGGCGGCGAGCAGCGCGTCGGAGACGGCGTGCTTGATCTCGTCCCACTGGCCGACGGTGGCGCCCCACCGACCGGTCGCGTACAGGCCGAAGTAGGGGGCGGGGCCGTCCGGGTAGACGTGGGTGAAGCGGCAGGTGACGACGCCGCTCGCGCCGACGGTGCGCAGCGCGTCGCCGGCCGCGTCGAGCACGGCGGCGCGCAGGGCGGGGAATCGGTCCCACGTGCAGGCGGTCTCGAACGTCTCCACGATCATCGACCGGGCGGCGAGTGCGTCGCGCTGGTACGGCATTCGCAGGAACGCCGACCGCCAGGCGTCGGCCTCGGCGGGCCGCTGTCGCGGGCCGGACGAGTCGTCGACGCTGGGCGGCTCCGGCAGGACTCCCCCGTGGTCGCGGCACAGCTCGATGGCGCGGTCCAGGGACGGTGTGACCGGATGGTCGGCCGACTCGAATCCGAGCACGAGCACGCCACCGGTGGTGGCGGCACCCGCGTTGAGGAGCGCCTCGGCGGGGTCGAGCAGCCGGCAGTTGCCGGGGTGCAGCGCCGACTGGGCGATGGCCCGGGTGGCTTCGACCGCCTCGTCGTAGTCGGTGAAGTGCACCGAGGCGCCCGCCCGCCAGCGTGGCCGGTCCTGCAGCCGCATCCACGCCTCGGTGATCACGCCGAGCGCGCCCTCCGAGCCGAGGAACAGCCGGTCCGGGGACGGCCCCGCGCCGGAGCCGGGCAGCCGGCGCGACTGGCTGGTACCCGCCGGGGTGACCACGCGCAGTGACTCCACCAGATCGTCGATGTGGGTCAGGGTCAGGACGGTGGCGTAGTGACCGCCGGCACGGGTGGCCAGCCAGCCGCCCAGGGTGGAGAACTCGAACGACTGCGGGAAGTGCCGCAGCGTGAGGTCGTGCCGCCGGAGCTGGTCCTCCAGCGCCGGACCGAACACGCCGGCCTGGATGCGGGCCGCCCGGCTGGTCGGGTCCACCTCCAGCACCCGGTCGAGGCGCCCGAGGTCGAGACTGACCACCGCGGGGTACGCGTCGCCCAGCCGCGGCTCCACGCCGCCGACCACCGACGAGCCGCCGCCGTAGGGGATCACCGCGATGTCCCGGCCCGCACACCAGTCGAGCACGTCGACGACGTCCTGCTCGGTCACCGGCCGGACCACCAGGTCCGGCGGGTCGTGCACCTCCCCGCGCAGGTTGCGGACGACGTCCCGGAAGGCCTTGCCGTGGGTGTGCGCCGCCCGGTCGGCCGGGTTGGTCGAGCACAGCCGGGCGAGCGACGTCGGCGGATCGACCCGCGGCGGGCGCAGGCGGAGTTCGGCCACCGGCGGCGCGACGTGCTCGGTCAGGTCGGCGTCGGGCAGCAGGGTACGCACCCGGTCGGTCAGCGCGGTGGCCTCCGCGCCGGTGACCGCGTCCTCGACGTGCCCCCAGCCCCACCACGAACGGCGTTTCCCGCCCATGTGGCCTCCCGCCGTCCACCATCGCCAGACCGACTCGCCGGTAAGGTACTCGACGGCCGGCATCCCGTCGATGCCGTCGTGTTCGGCGTGAACGTCAGCGCCGCCACCACACCTTGGAGGTGATCGACATGCCAGACAGGCGTTAGTCCCGCGCACGGTGCGCGGGCGGCCGGAAGGCGGTCGTCACATGACCCGTACCGACATTCACCGACCCGAGCGGGTGCAGCAGCGAGACCCGCTGATGCGTCACTGGTTCACCGACACCCACGAACACGGCCGCGGCCCGTGCGACCTCGACGAGTTCCTCGCCTCGCCCGATCGGATCCGCACCCGCTGCTACCGGCAGACGTCGGCCCAGGCTCCGAACCTCTGCGGCTGCCAGCTCTGCACGTTCCAGTCGCAGCGCCGGCTCGGCCGCCGGCAGGAGCGCGTCGCCTGGCGTTCGATCCGTCGTCGGCTCCTCGCCGAGCACCGCGGCGGCGAGAGCGACCTCGACGTGCCCCCGATCCGCGGAAAGGCCTGGTAGAGCCGTGCCGGCCGGCGGCGACGAGTACGACGCCGCCTGCCGCACCAGCGCGACCACAGGTACCTGCGGCGCGCCGGCGTCAGCTCGCCGATCGAGCGGGCCGCACGCCGGCGCGCAACGTCCTGGCGCAGCGGTGGGCCGGAGGCCATTGACCGGCGATTGGTGGTTCTGTCATGACGGTCCCTGCATCCATCCGTGAGGCACGATGATGGTTCCGGTGGTGATCATCGGCGCGGGTCCCACCGGGCTCACCGCCGCGACGCTGCTCGCCCAGTACGGCGTCGAGTGCCTGGTAGTCGAGCGGTGGGGATCGGTCTATCCCCTGCCCCGGGCCGTCGCCCTCGACGACGAGGTGCACCGCATCCTGGCCCGCCTCGGGCTCCACGACGAGTTCGCCGCCATCTCCAGGCCGCACCGGGGTCTGCGCCTCGTCGACCGGACCATGCGGGTGCTGGCCGAATTCCAGCGCGACCCCGCGACGGGACGGCACGGCTATCCCCAGGGCAGCCTGTTCGACCAACCCGAACTGGAGGCGATCCTCCGCCGGAATCTCGCGCGGTACGGCACCGCCACCCTGCGTGGCAACACCGACGTCACCACGCTGACCCAGGACGCGGACGGCGTACGGCTCGACCTCACCGACACGGTCACCGGCGAGCACGCGGTCCTGCGCGCCGAATACGTGCTGGGCTGCGACGGTGCCAACAGCCTGACCCGGGCCTCGATCAGCGCCACGATGCACGACCTCGGGTTCACCCAACGCTGGCTCGTCGTCGATGTGAGCACCGAGGCCGAGCTCGGCCAGTGGGACGGCGTCCACCAGCTCTGCGACCCGGCCCGCCCCGGCACCTACATGCGCGTTGGACGGACCCGCTACCGCTGGGAATTCCGGCTGGCGCCCGGCGAGACCGCCGACGACTTCCGCGACATGACCCGGCTGCATCCGCTGATCGCGCCCTGGACGGGCACCCACCCCGCGGCGGGGCTGGAGGTCGTCCGTGTGGCCGAGTACACCTTCCGCGCGCGCGTCGCCGACCGGTGGCGCGACCGACGGGTGTTCCTGCTCGGTGACGCCGCCCACCTCACCCCACCGTTCATCGGTCAGGGCCTGGGCGCCGGCCTACGCGACGCGATGAACCTCGCCTGGAAACTCGCCGGCGTGCTCGACGGGACGCTGCCCGAGACCGTTCTCCACACCTACGAGATCGAACGCCGGCAGCACGCGCGCACCATGATCAAGCTGGCGAAGGTCATCGGCACCGCGATGACGGCCGGCGGCAGAGCCGGCGACGTCATCCGCCGCGCGGTGGCGCCGCGCCTGCACCTCGTACCCGGCCTCAAGGAACTGGCCACCGACAGCCAGACGCCCCCGCTGCGCCGATCCGACCTGGTGAAACGGCCACGCCTGCGCCACACCCTCGCGGGCCGACTGTGCCCGAACGTGACCCTCGACGGCGAGCGCCGTCTCGACGACGTGGCCGCGGGACGCTTCGCGATCGTGACGGCCACCGAGCCACCCGCCGCACTGCGGGCAGACATCGAACGACGTGGAGCGGTGCTCGTCGAGGCCCGACCCGGCAGTGAACTACACCGATGGCTGACGAACGGCCGCGCCCACGCGGCACTCGTCCGCCCGGACGGCACCGTCCTCGGTGCCGCCCGCCGCTTGAGCGTGGTGTGCGCCGTCCTGGCCGGTCTCGACCGAAACGTTTGGCGACGAACCACCGGCCAGCCGGGCAGAGGCGGTCACATGGGGTAGTCAGGCGTACCGGGACCCGGCATGGGCCCCTCGCCGGCGGTCGCCGCGGGCCGGTCGGTGGGCCGTCCGTAGGCTTCGAGCAGTCGCAGCCAGACCTCGCTGACGGTCGGGTAGGCGGGCACGGCGTGCCAGAGCCGGTCGAGCGGCACCTCGCCGACGATCGCGATCGTCGCCGCGTGCAGGAGTTCGCCCGCGTCGGGACCGACGAACGTGACGCCGAGCAGAACGTGGCGCTTCTCGTCGACGACCATGCGGGCCGTTCCCGCGTAGTCATCGGCACGCACGCTGGCACCCGCCACGCGACCCAGGTCGTAGTCGACCACCCGGATGTCGTAACCCGCCCTGCGGGCCGCCTCGGAGGTCAGGCCGACGGAGGCGACCTCCGGGTCGGTGAAGGTCACCTGCGGCACCGCCTCGTGGTCGGCGGTCGCGACGTGGGTGCCCCACGGCAGGTCCGAAACCGGCGCACCGGCCGCTCGGGCGCAGATGACGTCCCCCGCGGCCCGCGCCTGGTACTTGCCCTGGTGGGTGAGGAGCGCGCGACGGTTCACGTCGCCGACGGCGTAGAGCCAGGCGATGCCGGGTACGCGCATCGTGTCGTCGGTCTCCATCCAGCCGCCGGGAACGAGACCGATCGTCTCCAGGCCGATGTCGCGGGTACGCGGTCTGCGGCCCGTCGCGACGAGCACCTCCTCGACGGTGATGGTGGACCCGCCCCCGGTCTCGACGCTGACCCCGTTCTCGTCGCGGGTCACCCGGGTGGTCTCGGTGTCGAGCAGCACGGTGGCGCCCAGTTCCCGCAGCGACTTCGCGACGCTCTCCCCCGCGAACGGTTCCATGCTCGGCAGAAGGGCGCCCCGGGAGATCAGGGTGACCGCCGTGCCGAATCCCGCGTAGGCGGTCGCCATCTCGACGCCGACGACGCCACCACCGATGATCGCGAGGCTCGCCGGAACCCTCTTCGCGCTCGTCGCCTCCCGGCTCGTCCAGGGACGGGCGGCTCTCAGCCCGTCGATGTCCGGAATGAGCGCGTCGGAACCTGTGCTCACCACCACCGCGTGGCGGGCGGTCAGCGACTCCGTCCGGCCATCCGGGGCGGTGACCGTGACCTGCTGCGGGCCCGTGATGCGGCCATGACCGCGAAGCAGGGAGACGCCCGAGTCGGCGACCCACTCCACCTGGCCCTCGTCGGACCAGTTGCTGGCGAACGAGTCGCGACGGGCGAGGACGGCCTGCACGTCGAGCTCACCGGTCACGGCCTGCCGGGCGCCGGAGACCTGCCGGGCGGCCCGGAGCGCCTGCGCGGGGCGCAGCAACGCCTTGGAGGGCATGCAGGCCCAGTACGAGCATTCACCTCCGACGAGTTCGCTCTCGACGAGGACGGCGCTGAGCCCACCCCGCACGGCCCGGTCGGCCACGTTCTCACCGACCGGGCCCGCGCCCAGCACGATGACGTCGTATTCGGTTGATTCCATTCGACTGCTCTCATCGCTTGCTCGGCGTACCACTTCGGCCATTCTGCGTCATGGACCCCGCCGAGCACCGCCGCCTCGTCAACGCCGTGCGCGGCGGCCTGCGGGTCACCGCCGTGGCCGGAAGTAGTTCCTGATCGTGTACGCCGTGACCTGCGCGCCGATCTTCGCCCCCTCGACGTCGGCCGTGCGGGTGTGGATGCCGCCCCAGATGCGGGCCTCGATGACCTCGGCGACGGCCTGCGAGAAGCTGCCGAAGTACCGGGTGGTGCCCGATGCTTCGCTGTAGGCGCTGAAGGAGATGTCGTCTCGGCCGAAGACGTGTCGCAGTGCCGACATGCTCGCCGCGGTGAAGCAGGTGTGCCCGGAGGCGAAGTTCGGGTGCGGCGGCGTGACGAGGAGCGGCATCCAGGTGGGATCAGCGTCGGTGGCCGGGTTGCCGTCGGTGTCGGCCAGCTGGATGGCGGTGACCGGCCGCCAGGACATCCAGGCACCCTTCTCGTTGTAACAGGCGGTGGTGGCGTCGGCCTCGGCGAGGTCGACCAGCGCGAACATCCGCGCCGTCTGCAGCACGCTCAGCCGCTGGCTCGTGGCGAGCTGACGCTTGATCTCCCATTCGCCCAGGTGCCGGTCGTGCCACCAGACAGCGGCCTGCGTCTGGTCGACTGTTCGGATGGTGCTGTTGACTGCGCCGATCGCCTTGACCTCGTTGACGTCGCGGGCGTACTGGTCACTCGTGAGCGCCGGCGGGCCGGACGAGCGGAACATTGAGGCGCTGGGGATGAGGAACGGCTTCAGGTTCGCCACCCAGGCCCCGTCGTTGGCGTTGGTCGGCGGGGTGGGCCGCCACTGGCCGGGGCCGGTGCCGACCGGCCAGGCCGGGTCCCCGAACGCCCCGTCGTCGCGCCGGGCGCTGATCATGGCGGCGGCCGTCCGGCTGCCCACGGAGATTCCACGCCGCTTCGCGATGCCGTCGGGGATCGCGGTCAACCACTCGTCGTACTGCGTCCGCAGCCGGGCCTGCTGAGAGGGAAACAGGGAGTCGAGCACGTGGAAGGCCGCCGTTCCGACCGCCGCGTCCACCGACTCCCGGCCGTTGGTGTGTGGTGCGGACAGGTACGGCTGGTACGGCCGGCCGGCGATGGCGTTGACCGCGTCGTAGACGGCCCCGTGCACCATCGCGAAGCTACGCGCCTGGACCTGCGGCTGCTGACTCGCGACATCCCAGATCGCGGTCTGCGCGTTACGGTCCCACACGATGACGGCGTTGCCCGAGGTGCTGGTGTCGGCCGCGGAGGCGGCAGAGGTGACCGCGGCCGGCGACCCGGCGGCGAGGATACCGGCGACGGCCGCGCAGACGACCCTCCGGCGCGTGCGAACCTGACGTGTCACGGTGGGCCCCCTTGCCGGCGATCACGGACGTGACCGCCGCATGGATGTGAGTGCCTTGTGGTGAGGCAACCTACCGCGCCGGGGCACGTCGGGATGCCCCGTTTCGCATTGACGCCGGTGAAATCTCTGGTGTCCTTGCGCGAAGCACGCGACGGGCATTGCCGTCACCGATGTCCTGGTCGGCTACCGCGTGCCCGCTGGAGTGGTCCACGCAACCAGCGATCCGCGGCGGCGTGGCTGTGCAGGCGGACAACGGGCAGGTCGGGGCGCCGGACCAGCAGTTCCTCGACGCGCGCCGCAGCTCGGGAATGGGTGTTCCACGCCCATCGGACGATGTGCTCACGATCGGTGAACATGGTCCACAGCGGTGGTTCGATGTTGCCGTTCCACAGCTGCTGCCGACGCAGACGGCGCACGACGGTTCTCCGGACGATCTGGCGCATCACCGAGGTTCTGGGCAGGTCCAGCCAGACGAGGAGGTCGGCGCGGTCGGCGAGGTGGGTGCGCACGGTTCTGTACTGCCACTCGGTCACCCAGCAGGGACCCGCGCTGAAGCGGTGGACATCGTCCTCGAACGAGGGACGCTTCGTCCAGGACGGCCCATGGAAGAGGCCGTCGATTTCGACGTGCTGTATCTCCAGGAGGGCGGCCACCCGGGCGGCGAGCGTCGTCTTTCCGGATCCCGACGTCCCGGCGATCAGGACCCGTCGAGGTCGGACGGGCAGGGGGTCGACGGCGCCCAGCAGCGGCATGAGGATGAGGGTAGGTCCCACGCGCCCGTGGGAGACTGGACGCGCAGGTCAGCGCCCTGGGGGAGGCGAAAATGCCGTTGGAGAACGAGGACCGGCCGTCGGACTCGCCCTACATTCACCGTGTGTGGCGGAGCCACGCCACCGGAGTCGCGCAGATGACCTCGATCGCAACGTCGCACTGGGAACTCGTGTTCTGGGAGCAGGGCGGCCGTCGCCACGCCGCCGTACGCGGACCGGAGACCGCGGCCTCAAACGCCGAGGTACCCGATGGGTCGGCCTCGTTCGGCATCACGTTCGCGCACGGCACCTACATGCCGCACCTGCCTCCGGCGCGTCTGGTCGACTCCGGCCAGGAGAGCCCACACGCGACCGCGTCCACGTTCCTGCTGCGCGGCCAGGAGTGGCACATTCCCGACTTCGACAGCGCCGAGCAGTTCGTCGCCCGGCTTGTCCGGGAGGGCGTCATCCTGCGCGACCCGCTCATCGACGAGGTCGTGGCGGGCGGAATTCCGGAGATCGGGACGCGATCGGTCCAGCGCCGGGTGGCCGCGGCGACCGGGCTCACGCAGGCCAGCATCCGGCAGATCGAGCGCGCCCGGCAGGCCGCGGCGCTGCTCGGCGAGGGTGCCGCCCCACTCGAGGTGGTCGACCGGCTCGGCTACTACGACCAACCGCACCTCGCCCGATCACTCCAGCGCTTCATCGGCCGCACCGCGACCGCGCTGCGCCGCCCGGATGCCGCCGAGCAGCCCCTGTCGCTTCTGTACAAGATCGGCGACGCGCCCCACTCGTAGCCTCATGGCATCGCGGCACCCGGCCGCGAGGGAGACATCCCGTACCGCCAGCACGAGAGGCAGTCAGATGACCGAGAACGTCAGCGCGGCCGCGGTGTCCGCCGACGGCACCGTGATCGCGTTCACCGCGTGGGGCCAGGGCGAGCCGCTGATCATCGTCGACGGGGCGACGGCCTATCCGGCCATCAACCCGACCAACGAGGAGGTCGGGCGGCTGCTCAGCGACGAGTTCCGGACGTACGCCTACGACCGTCGCGGACGCGGCCAGAGCACCGACACCGCGCCGTACGCCGTGCAGCGCGAAATCGAGGACCTCGCCGCGCTCATCGACGTCGCGGGCGCGCCGGCGACCGTGTTCGGCTGGTCGTCCGGCGCGGTCCTCGCGCTCGACGCCGCGGCCGCCGGTCTGCCCATCGCGCGGCTCGCGCTGTTCGAGCCGCCGTTCGTCGTCGACGACAGCCGTCCGCCGTTGCCGGCCGACTACGTGGAACGCCTCGACGCCGCCGTGGCCGACGGGCGCCCCGGCGACGCCGCGGAGCTGTTCATGACCGCGGCGGTCGGTATGCCCGCCGAGGCCGTCCAGGGCATGCGGCACAGCGAGTTCTGGCCGATCCTGGAGGCGGTCGCGCCGACGATCGCCTACGACGGTCGGATCATGGGGACCACGATGTCCGGCGCCCCGCTGCCCCGTGACCGGTGGGCGTCCGTCACCGTGCCCACGCTGGTGATGCACGGCACCGACACCTTCCCCTTCATCATCGACGGAGCCCGGGCGCTCGCTGAGCTGCTGCCGACCGCCACCCTGCAGGCGGTCAAGGGTGAGCAGCACAGCGCCCCCGCCGACGTGCTCGCCTCCGCGCTGCGCGACTTCGCACAGGCCGGCTAGGCAACGAGGCAGGACAGCCGAACCGCAGGCCGTGGCCGTCGTCCACCCCCGTCACCGGACGAGGGTGGTTCGACGCACTAGCATGGCCGCGATCCGGACGGCTCTGCTGAAACGAGGCGACATGGGATGGCTCCGGCAGTTGCTGGGCGGCGGGCGGGTCCAGCTCGACGCGGGGCGGCAGCAGGTGCTGCTACGCGACGTCCAGCAGCGGTACGGGGCCCACGTGCGGATCCGCTTTCCCGAGCAGGTCGAAGCGGTCACGGGCCTGCTGGACAGCGATGACGGCCTGGTGGTGGCGGCCCGGATCGTGAGCCAGGTCGCCGACGAGGCCCACGCGGACCTCCAGGCCCAGGCCCACGAGCTGCACCGGCGGACGGGCCGGCGACTCCTTGTGCACCGCCGGAACTACCGGCCGCTGTGGAAGGAGGCCGGCCCGGCGCTGCGGTGGCCACTGTTCGCGTTGCCGAGCGGCTTCCACCCGTACGCGCAGCTGGCCGCCGCCGTCGCCGTGGTCGGCGGTCACGCGTCCCGGCTCGACCGGGTGACCGACCCGAACCCGCTCCTGACCCGCGTGTTCGAGGTGCTCGACCTCACCACCGCCGGCTGGGAGTACGGCCGGGTGCGGGTCGACACCGACGCCGCCGCCCTGGCCGATCGACTGATCACCAGCGCCGCGCAGGTCCTCGCCGCCATGGACGACCCGCCCCGGCTGCCACCTCCGGTCCGTGAGCTCATGCGCCGCAGGACCATCCTCGACGTGCACGATGCGGCGGGCCCGCGCGCGGTGGGTCGGATCGACCTGGGCGCGACGATGCGGGAGCGCCTCCTGGCCTGACGGCGAGCCCGGCGCCGGGAGCCTCAGTCCCCGGTGGTAGCGGCGGCTTCGACGATCGAGACGCGGGTGCCCAGTTCGACGGTACGGGAGACCGTGCAGAGCCGGTCGTGCGACTGCTGCAACGACCTGGGCAGCGCCTCGCGTGCCCGGTCGCCGTCCTCACCCGCCGGGAACGTCACGGTGAACTCGACCTTGAGGTTCTCCATCCGGTTGCCTCCGGTGTCGTCCCGGACCTTGTCGCCGGTGACGTCGACGGAGAATCGGGTCGGCTCGGCGCGGCGGCTCGTGATGTGGTCCACGTCCATCGCGGTACAGCCGCCGATCGCCGCCAGGAGCAGTTCCACCGGCGTGAAGATGCCGTCGTCACCCGCGCCTATCGTCATCGATCCGCCCCGGGCGTTCCGCACGACGTACTTCCCCACACTGGTGCGCTCGATCTCCACCGAGCGGAAGGTGTCCTGACTCATGACAGGGAAGTTACCCGGCCCACTGGTCCCCAGGGCGCGTGCCGCCGTCATCCGCCTTCACGACCGAGTTCACGAGCACGTCAGGTGCAGGGTCGTCCCGGCGTCTGCGTGCCCCAGAGACGGCGCCGTCGACCGCGATCCGGACCCGAGGCTCGACGTGACGTCCGCGCCGGTCGGTGACAGCAACACGATCCGGTGGTCGGCACCGCGCGGTGAGCGGCCCGACCCCGGCGGCACTGACCGCCGTCCGATCGGCGAAACAGGAGGCATGGACACCGTCTATTGGTAGCGCGCCATTCCTGGAGATGACGCGGATCCTCGTGGGCGGGGTTGCTCACGTCACCACCATTGCAGGTGAACGAAATTCCCGTGATGTTCGGCTGATTGCGCGCACTTCGGGTTTGTTCAAGAAACGCCGGAGCCGTTGCAGAAACTGGTCTCCGAAATTTTCCTGCCGCCACCGGTGCCCGGTCGACCCACGGCATGAACCCGACACCGGGCGCCTGAGGGAACGGGCCGTGACGGACGACGCGAAGTCGCAGGCCACGTGCCGGACCGACCGCGGGAACTGGCGCTGCGCGTGGTGGAGAAAAGCATTGGGACGTCGCCCTGTCTGGAAATAAGTGATTCCAGGCCGGACGAAGGCGGCGCTGTACGACGATCGGTGGGAAGCATGGAGGTGAAGCACTTTCCGAAAGGTCAGAGGTCATGCCAGAGGTCATCGCGGGGTTACCACCACTCCCGACGGGTCTTCCTCTTCAGCCTGATTCACGCTCACAAGCTTGGCGTGAAACCGGACCCGGAGCTGCTCTATCTGGCGGCCATGTTCCACGACACCGGCCTCCTGACTCCCTTTTCCGATCCCCGGCTTCCAGCGCGTGACGACGGTCGAACGCATGGCCGGTTCGCCCTGGCCGAGCTGATCGGACACAGGCTCACCCACCAGCCCACCGACAGGAAAGGATTCGAGCATGCGAGCGATCACCGTGCGAGACCGTGAAGCGGGTGTCCAGGGCCTCACCCTGACCGACATGCCTCACCCCCACGTTGCGGAGAACGACGCCATCGTGCGCGTACACGCCGCAGGCTTCACCCCAGGAGAGCTCGACTGGCCGGCAACGTGGACCGATCGCGCCGGTCGCGACCGGACACCCAGCATCCCCGGGCACGAGTTGTCTGGAGTTGTGGTCGAGCTCGGCTACGGAACCACCGGCCTCACCGTGGGCCAGCGGGTGTTCGGACTGACCGACTGGGCCCGCAACGGATCCCTGGCCGAGTACGCCGCGGTGGAGGCGCGCAACCTCGCCCCCCTCGCGGCCGACATCGACCACACCGTGGCCGCCGCGCTGCCCATCTCCGGACTGACCGCATGGCAGGGGCTGTTCGTCCACGCCCACCTCACGACCGGCCAGACCGTCCTCATTCACGGCGCCGCGGGCGGCGTCGGCTCGATCGCCGTTCAACTCGCGCGGGAGGTGGGCGCCCACGTGATCGGCACCGGCCGGGCGGACGACCGTGAGGTGGCGCTCGGCCTCGGCGCGCAGACCTTTCTCGACCTGGACGTCGACGATCTGCAGCAGGTCGGCCAGGTGGACGTGGTGTTCGACGTCATCGGCGGCGACATCCTCGAGCGATCGACCGAACTGGTACGCCCGGGCGGCACGCTCGTCACCATCGCCGTGCCACCTGCGGTGCAGCCCAAGGACGGGCGAGCCATCTTCTTCGTCGTCGAACCTGATCGCGCCCAGCTGACCGACCTCGCCGAGCGCGTCCGGACCGGACGGCTGAAGCCCATCGTCGGCGCCGTGCGACCGCTTTCCGAAACGGCCTCCGCGTTCAGCCGCCGACGCCGCACGCCCGGCAAGACGATCATTCAGGTCGCGGACGAACAAGGAACGCAGCAATCGTGACGGTGGTGGGTGAACGGTAGCCTCCGTGGGACGCGACCAACGCGTCCGCCACGATGTCAGCGTCGGCTTCTGCGACGTCCGCTGGGACCCCCGATCGGGGTCAGACGTCGGCTTCGAGGGCGAAGGTGTTGCCGTCCGGATCCTGGAACCACGCGATCCGTCCACCACCGGCCCGAGCAGTGATTCCCTTGGCGTCGTGTTCGAACTGGTCGTAGCGGACGAACTCGACGCCGGACGAGACGAGCTCGTCGACGATCTGGTCGATGTCGTCGACGTACCACGTCGCCAGGGTCGCCGGGGTCTTCCCGGCAGTGGCCGACTGGTAGACATTCAGCGCCGGCCCACCACCGGAACCGTAGACGCGGCTGCCGTCGGCGATGGTGGCGCTGGGGCCGGACCGCAGCACCGGTAGGCCCAGTCTGCCTTCGTAGAACGCGATCGCCTTCTCGATGTCGGACACGGCGATCGAGGCTCTGAGGTGATACCTGCTCAAGGGCATGCACCACTCTGTCACGAGCGGGCGATGGGCCGGTCCCGCTTCAGGGCGCCTCGGGTGGGCCGGGTGACGTCGTCCCGGGCTGCGTGTGGGGTGCCGGTCGTCAGGCCCCTTCCCGGGTGCGATCCAGCAGCGGCACCCCGAGAAGACGCGTCAGCTCGTCGAACGTGACGTCGAACAGCTCCCGTACTGCCACGCCCCCGTCCTCGATGAGGAACACCGCGAGGTCGGTGTAGACGCGGCTGACGCACCCCACGCCGGTCAGCGGGTAGGTGCACTCCGGCACCAGCTTCGGAACCCCGTCCCGCGACAGCAGATCCATCATCACGAATGTCTCCTTGGCGCCGATGGCGAGGTCCATCGCGCCGCCGACGGCCGGAATGTCGTCGGGCCGGCCGGTGTGCCAGTTCGCGAGATCGCCGCGGGCCGACACCTGGTAGGCGCCGAGCACGCAGACGTCCAGGTGGCCGCCGCGCATCATGGCGAAGGAGTCGGCATGGTGGAAGTACGAGGCGCCGGGCAGTTCGGTCACGGGTACCTTGCCGGCGTTGATGAGGTCGAGATCGACCGCGTCCCCCTGCGCCTCGGGCCCCATGCCCAGCATGCCGTTCTCCGTGTGCAGCACGATGCCGCTGCCCGGGGCGAGGTGATTGCTGATCCGGGTCGGCAGCCCGATGCCGAGGTTCACGAAGGCGCCGTGCGGGATGTCGCGGGCGACGCGGGCGGCGAGGTCGTCCTTGCCGAGCCCGCGCCGGCTCACCCCGGTCACTGACCCGCTCCGACCGGCTCGGGTGCCGGCTCTGGCGCCGGGACGCGGACGATGCGGTCGACGTAGATGCCGGGCGTGACGATGACCTCGGGGTCGAGCGCGCCGACCGGCACCAGGTCCTCGACCTGCACCACCGTCGTCGTCGCGGCCGCCGCCATGATCGGACCGAAGTTGCGGGCGGTCTTGCGGTAGACCAGGTTGCCGAGCCCGTCGGCCCGGTGCGCCTTTACCAGCGCGTAGTCCGCCCCCAGCGGGTACTCCAGCACGTAGTGCCTTCCGTCGATCTCGCGGACCTCCTTGCCTTCGGCCAGGGAGGTCCCGTAGCCGGTGGGGGTGTAGAAGGCTCCGATGCCGGCACCGGCGGCGCGGATCCGCTCGGCGAGGTTGCCCTGCGGTACGAGCTCCAGCTCGATCTCGCCGGCCCGGTACTTCTGGTCGAAGTGCCAGGAGTCCCGCTGGCGGGGGTAGGAGCACACGATCTTGCGTACGCGACCCGCGCTGATCAGCGCGGCCAGGCCCACGTCCCCGTTGCCGGCGTTGTTGTTCACGACGGTGAGGTCCGTGGCGCCCGACGCGAGGAGCGCCTCGATGAGCTCGACGGGCTGACCGGCGGTGCCGAATCCGCCGATCATCACCGTGGCGCCGTCGGCGATCCCCGCGACCGCCGCGGTCGGGTCGTCCAGGATGCTGGCCATGACTCAGGCGTCCAGGTTCTCGAGGACCATGGCGAGTGCCTGCCCGACCCCGATGCAGATCGCGGCGACCCCCCACCGCTCGCCGGAGGCCCGCAGCGAGTGAGCGAGCGTGCCGAGCACCCGGGTGCCGGAGGCGCCCAACGGATGACCGATGGCGATGGCGCCGCCGTGTGCGTTGACGATGTCCGGGTCGACGCCCCAGGCGTTGATGCACGCGACGGTCTGAGCGGCGAACGCCTCGTTCAGCTCGACCGCACCCACGTCACCCCAGCCGATGCCGGCGCGCTTGAGGGCCAGGTTGGCGGCCTCCACCGGCGCGAACCCGAAGTACCGCGGGTCGTTCGCGGCCGCACCGCGCCCGGCGACGCGCGCCAGCGGCGGACGACCGACGATCTGCTCGGCGGACGGGCTGCCCAGCAGCACCGCGGACGCGCCGTCGTTGAGGGGCGAGGAGTTCCCGGCGGTCACCGTGCCGTCCTGCTCGCGGAACACCGGTTTGAGGGCGGCGAGCTTCGCCAGGCTGGTGTCGGACCGGATGGACTCGTCGCGGGCGAGCTCCACCCCGGGCACGCCGACGACGAGGTCGTCGTAGAACCCGGCCTCCCAGGCCCGGGCAGCCGCCTGGTGCGAACGCAGCGCGAAGGCGTCCTGCGCGTCGCGGCCGACCCGCTCACGGATCGCGAGCAGCTCGGTGGCCTCGCCCAGCGAGACCGTCCACTCCGGATTCATCCGCGGGTTCACCAGGCGCCAGCCGAGGGTGGTGGACACCAGCGTCGCGTCCCCGGCCGGGTACGCCTTCGCCGGCTTGGGCAGCACCCAGGGCGCCCGGCTCATCGACTCCACACCGCCGACCAGCACCACGTCCGCCTCACCCAGGGCGATCTGCCTCGACGCGACGATGGCGGCGTCCAGGCTGGAGCCGCACAGTCGGTTCACCGTCGAGGCCGGCACCGACGTGGGCAGGCCGGCCAGCAGGCCGGCCATCCGGGCGACGTTGCGGTTGTCCTCCCCGGCACCGTTGGCGTTGCCCAGCACGATCTCGTCGACGCGGTCCGGTTCGAGCGCGGGCGCGCGCTCGAACAGCGTCCGCAGCACGTGCGCCGCCAGGTCGTCCGGCCGCACACCGGCCAACGCACCGCCGTACCTGCCGAACGGGGTCCGCACGGCGTCGTACAGATAGACGTCGGTGGGCATGGTCAGGCCCCCTCTCCTGCCGCGGTCGCGGGCGCCAGGACGATGTCGAACCGCACGCGTGACCACGCGCGGTCTGCCAGGTCGCGGCCGTCGGGGGTGGGGGAACCGGCCGGCTGGGGCGCGAAGTCCTTCACCAACGAGTCCCGTACCCCGAAGACGCTGTCGCGGTCCAGCAGCTCGTCGCCGCGGACGAAGATGTGCGTCACCAGGGTCCTGAGGCCCTCCGCCTGGATCATGAAGTGCAGGTGGGAGGCCCGCATCGGGGACCGTCCGGTGGCGGCCAGCAGCCGGCCGACCGGGCCGTCGTGCGGGATCGGGTACGGCGTCGGAGTGACGGCCCAGAAGCGGTAGCCGCCGTCCGCGTCGCTGTACAGGTGGCCACGGGCGGCGACCCGGTCGTCGCCGTACTGGACGTCGTAGAAGCCGTCCTCGTCGGCCTCCCAGACCTCGATCCGCGCATGCGGGACCGGCTTGCCGTCCGTGTCGGTGACCGTGCCCTCGACCCAGCACGGCTGGCCGGACGCCCCGGCCGCGATGTCACCGCCGAGCTCGATCTTCGGCGAGCCGTCGACGAAGAACGGGCCGAACACCGTCGCCTCGGTGGCGTCGCCGTACGCCTCGTTGTTCACGGTGATGGTCTGCATCGAGGCGCCCAGCACGTCGGAGAGCAGGATGAACTCCTGACGCCGATCGTCGGTGATGTGCCCGGTGGCCGTGAGGAACTCGATGGCGCTCTGCCACTCGCGCTCGGTCAGCCGCACCTCCCGCACGAAGGCGTGCAGGTGTCGGGTGAGTGCCTGCATCAGCTCCCTGACCCGCTGATCGGGCGCGTCGTCGAACGACGCGACCACCCGTTCGACGAGCTGTGACTCGCGGTTCTGCTGCTCCGGGGTCATTACGGCTCCCCTCCGTTCCATGCTCGGCGTAGTAGATCTTCGAGGTTGTCGCGGGTGACCGGCGTCGGATTGTTCGGCGGCACGGCCGCCAGAACGACGTCGACGGCAGCCGGGATGTCGGTCTCGCGCAGCCCGTAGTCCCGCAGGGCGCGAGGTGCGGCCACCTGCACCCGCAGGCGCAGCAACCCCTCCAGGGCGGACTTCGCACCGAAGGCCGCCGCCATCCGCTGCTCGTTGTCGGGGACCGACGGCGCGTTGAACGCGAGGACGTACGGCAGCACCACGGCGTGGGTCTGCGCGTGCGGGAGGTTGTACATCCCGCCGAGCACGTGGCAGATCTTGTGGTGCAGCCCGGAGCCGGCCGAGGCGAACGCCACGGCGGCCAGGTAGGCCCCGTACAGCGTCTGCTCGCGCCCCTCGATGCCCCGCGGATCGCGCACGACCTCGGGGAGTCCCTGGCGCAGGGCGCGGATGCCCTCCAGCGCGAGCGCCTGGTCGATCGGGTCGACCCGCGGCGCCCACATCGAGTCGACGCAGTGCGCCAGCGCGTTCAGCCCGGAGGCCACGCTCAGCGGCACCGGCAGGGAGAGCATCAGGCTGGCGTCGTAGACGATGGACCGTGGCAGTACGCGGGCGTCGACCCCGGTGGTCTTGCGGCCACCCTCGGTCAGCCCCCAGACGTGGGTGGCCTCCGAGCCCGCGTACGTGGTCGGGACGGCGACGATGGGCAGGCCGGTGGTCAGCGCCACCGCCTTGGCCAGGCCGGTGGTGGAGCCGCCGCCGATGCTGACGATGGCGTCGACGCCGTGCGCCTCGGCGGCCGTGCGGGCCCGCGCGGCGACGTCGGTGGGCACATGCATCGCCACCTCGGTGTGGCGCACCGCGCCCGGCAGGGCGGCCACCAACGGGTCGGCCAGCGCGCTGTCGGCCTCCGCGGCGATCACCATCGGGCGGGCCGCGCCGAGCCGGGCCACCTCGTCGGCCACGTGACGCGCCGCCGCGTACGGCGCGAAGACCACCCGCTGCGGCAGGGTCTCGTGCGTGAAGCCGCCGCTCACGCCACACCGCCCCGGCCGAGGATCGCCGACATCGCCTCGCGCAGTGCCCGCTCCGGATCGGCGGGCAGCCGCATCGACCGCCAGGCGATGTGCTTGTCCGGGCGTACCAGGAGCACGCCGTCCTCCTCGATCTCCCGCACCCGCGCCCAGTCGTAGTACAGGTCGGTCACCGCACGCCCGGGGCCGATCACCACGGCCTCCAGCGGTACGCCGAACTCCTGGCCGACCTTCTCGGCGGCGGCCACCCACGGCTCCCCCGCGATGCCGGTGAACACCGTGAACCGGGTCATCGGCGCCAGGTCGAGCGTGGAGACCTTGCGCCGGGCATCGCCCACCCAGGCGTGCGGCAGCCGCGACCCCGGGACCGTGGACGCCTCGTAGTACAGCTCCGGGTCCCGGCTCGGTTCCGACCGGCGGGTGCCGTCGGAGACCACCGCCTCGGACTCGTAGAACTGCCCCAGCTCGACACCGTGCGCGTTGAACTCGTAGTGCTTGAGCTCCATCGCCGACACCAGTGCGGCCCGCTTGGCCGCCCCCTCGGGGGTGTTGGACTTGCGCTCCTCGATGCGCGCGGCCATCTCCGCCTCGTCCGCGGCGTCGAGCAGGCCCAGCGCCTCGAAGAACTGGACGAACTCGCGGCTGGACCTGTTGGCGCGCTGCACGATCTGCCGGGCCACCGGCGCGCGTTCGACCGAGTAGGTCTCCAGCAGCGAAGGCGCGGCCTGCTCGCGGAGGACGGCCGCCAGCTTCCAGGCGAGGTTGTAGGAGTCCTGGATCGAGGTGTTCGACCCGAGACCGTTGCTCGGCGGGTGGCGGTGGACCGCGTCCCCGACACAGAACACCCGACCTGCCTGCAGATGGGTCGCGTACATCTCGTTGTTGCCCCACAGCGACGTGCCGGTGATCTCCACCTCGATGTCGGGCAGCCCCAGCAGGTTGCGCACGATCTGGATGGCGGCGGCCTCGTCGACTACCGGTGGGGGTTGGCTGATGTCGTAGCCCCAGACGACGAGCCACTCGTTCCAGGGCCGCACCATCCGCACCAGCCCGGCCCCGATCCCGCCGACGTTCGAACCCGGCTGGATCACCCAGTAGAGCACCGACGGCCGGTGTCCGACGTACGCCGAGATGTCGGCCTTGAAGGTGATGTTCATCGAGCCGGCGATGTCCATCGCGCCTTCCATCGGAAGGGCGAGGTCGGCGGCGACCTTTGAGCGGGCGCCGTCGGCACCGATGAGGTACCTGGCCCGGATCGTGTACTCCTCGCCGGTGAGGCGGTCGCGAACCTCGACGCTGACACCGTCGGCGTCCTGCCGATGCCCCAGGTACTCCGTGGAGAACCGGGCCTGGGTCCCCCGCATTGCGGCGTTGCGCACCAGGATCGGCTCCAGGTGGGTCTGGGGAATGTCGACCGGCAGGCACGGTGACGCGAGCCGGTAGTCACCCCGCCGGACGGGATGCGTGCCCCAGGTGAGGATCCGTCCGATCTCCTCGCCCGCGATCGAGGTGCAGAAGACGGTGTCGCCCATCAGCTCGTGCGGAGTGGCGTCGGCGAGCACCTGGTCCTCGATGCCCAGGTCCCGGAAGATCTCCATCGCGCGCTGGTTGGTGATGTGCGCCCGCGGTGTGTTGGCCGTCCACCGGTACTTCGTGATCATGATGTTCGGGATTCCCAACGTGGACAGGAACAGCGCTGCTCCTGCCCCCGCGGGACCCGAGCCGATGACCACGACGTCGGTCGTCACCGTCGATCCCTGGGGTAGCGGCGTTGCGGCCATCCCGTCGCTGAACTCTGCCATCGGATCCCCCACTCCACTGCCCGGCGTGTGGCCCTGGCCACTCGCCCGACCAGTGTGCGGCGGTGCTCCGCCGCCGCAGCAAGGGCTGAGGCCCGAACACGGCGGAAAGACGAAGCTGTGGCGGAATCCGAGAACTAGTTGAGCCGGCCCGCCCGGGCCTGCCGACGCAGATCCGTGGCGCGCAGCCCGAACCGCGCCCGGAACGCCTGCGAGAAGTGGGTCGCCGACCCGAAGCCGCAGCGCGCCGCGACCTCGCCGACCGGCAACTGCGGCGAGGACGCGAGCAGCGCACGTGCGCGGTCCAGCCGCCGCGCCAGCACGAACTGCGGCAGCGTCGTGCCCGAGGCGGCGAACGCCCGGGACAGGTGGCGTTCACTGATGCCGACCCCGGCCGCGACCCGGGCAGCGGTCAGGCCGCTGTCGGTCAGGTGATCCTCGATGAACGCACGCGCGTTGGCCAGATGCACCGTGCCGAGGTCGACGCGGCGGCTGCCTGCCATGCTCGCGAGCAGGTCGAGCGCGATTCTCTCGTCGAGAGGCTCGCCTCCCCCGGGACGCAGGGCACGGTCGACCAGCCTCGCGAACGTCCGTGCCGGCACGTCTCCCCCGTTGAAGTCACGCACCAAGGGGGAGCTGAGCGAGGCCAGGCCGGTCAGCTCCCGGAAGATCGGACGTGGCACCTTGATCGCGAGTTCCTCCAGGCCACGGGAGAAACCGCGCATGAACGGACGATCGGCATCGCAGATGAGGACCTGGCCTGGCCGCAGGGTGAGCACCCCGTCGTCGTGGTAGAAGAACGCCTCCCCGACGAGGGTCAGGTAGACCGCGACCGCGTCCGCCGGATGCTTGCGGATCACCTCGGCCGGACGTTCGACGACGTGCGCGTTGCCGCGGACGCGGGCCAGGTGCATCTGGTCGAGCTGGAGGTTGAGCTCGGCCCCGTCGAACGGCGCCTCACCGAGCGTGTGACAGCGCAGACCGATCAGCGCGCAGGCGTTGTGGTGCTCCCACAACGCGATCCTCTGGGCCTCCGGAAGCCCGGTGGTGCTGAAGCTCACCGGCTGCGGGGCGGTCGCCGAACCCGTCGTCACGCTCACCCCCACCTGTGTCCGCCCAACGGTACTACGGCCACCGGAGCGGGACGAGTGACACATAAGCCCATGACGAAACGCCTTTCGCCATTCGGCGCCGCGAGCTGGCGCAATGCCCTGGTGAGGGCCGGGCGCAGTGGGGAAAGCGGCCGGATGGCCGACGACGCGCTGACCCTCCTCCTCGCAGGCGACGTGATGACCGGCCGGGGGGTGGACCGCATCCTGCCTCGGCCGGGCCCGTCCGACCTTCGCGAAGGCGCGGTCCGCGACGCGGAGACCTACGTCGGGCTGGCCGAGTCGGCCAGCGGGCCGATTCCCCGGCCGGTGCCACCACGGTGGCCCTGGGGCGTCGCCCTGTCACTGCTGGACCAGCTGCGGCCGGACGCCCGGATCGTGAACCTGGAGGCCGCGGTGACCGGCCGGGGCGAGCACGCGCCGGCCAAGGCCGTGCACTACCGGATGCACCCGGACAACGTGTCCTGCCTGGCCGCCGCCCGGCTCGACGTGTGCGCGCTGGCCAACAACCACGTGCTGGACTTCGGCCCGGTCGGGCTCGCCGACACCCTCGACGCGCTGGCCGGGGCGGGGATCGCCGCCGCCGGCGCCGGCCGGGACGCCGCGGCGGCGTGGGAGCCGGCCCGGGTGGACCTCGGCCGGGGTCGCCGCCTGCTGGTCTTCTCGGTGGCCGCCCCGTCGAGCGGGGTGCCCCCGCACTGGGCGGCCACCCCCGACGGGCCCGGGGTGGCGTACCTGCCGGAGACCTCCGCCGCCACGGCCGAGCAGGTGGCGGGGCGGATCGCCGCCGAGGCCGAGCGCGCCGACCGGGTGCTGGTCTCCGTGCACTGGGGCACCAACTGGGGGTACGAGGTTCCGGCCGAGCACGTCGAGTTCGCGCGCTGCCTGATCGACGCCGGCGTGGACGTGGTGCACGGGCACTCGTCGCACCATCCCCGGCCGGTCGAGGTCTACCGGGATCGGCTGATCCTCTACGGCTGCGGGGATCTGGTCGACGACTACGAGGGCATCAGCGGGCAGGAGGCGTACCGGCCCGAACTGCGGCTGCTCTGGCTGCCCGCCCTCGACCCGGACACCGGCCTGCTACGCGGACTGCGGGCGGCTCCGCTGCGGATCCGCCGGATGCGCCTGGAGATCGCGAGCCCCGACGAGGCGCGCTGGCTCGCCGATCTGCTCAGCCGCCTGGGCACCCCCTTCGAGGTCGCCGCCGACGGGTTGCTCACCCAATCCCCACAACCGAATGGGGTCCCGGGCCACTCCTAGTGTTGATGGGAGGCCGGGTTGCGGAGTGAACGGGAGTACGTCGAGTACGTGCAGGCACGCATGCCGTGGCTGCGACGGCTGGCGTACCGGCTGTGCGGGCAGTGGTCGACGGCGGACGACCTCGTGCAGGAGTGCCTCGTCGCGCTGTACCGGCACTGGCGGAAGGCGTCGGCAGCGGACTCGCTCGACGCCTACGTCCGGGCGATGCTGGTCCACGCCTACCTGGCCGAGCGCGAGCGGTCCTGGACCCGCCGGGTCCGGCCCGTGGCCGACGTGATCGGGCCTTCGACGGCACCGCTGGCCGGCGCCGACCACCGCGTCGACCTGCTGGCTGCCCTCACGAAGCTGTCCGGCGGGCAGCGCGCGGTGCTCGTCCTGCGGTACTGGGAGGACCTCGACGTCGCTCAGACCGCCGCGGCGCTGGGCTGCTCGGCGGGGACCGTCAAGAGCCAGACCTCGTACGCCATCGCGGCACTGCGCCGCCTACTGCCGAACTACGTGCCGGGAGGGTCGGACACGCCATGAGAGACCTGTTCGCCACCCTGCCGGACGATCCGCCGCCGTTGCCGCCCGGCTACCTGGACGCCGTGCTCGTCCGGGGCCGCCGCTCGGTTCGGCGCCAGCGGATCGGCGCCGCCGCGGTGTGCGCCGTCGTCGTGCTCCTCCTGGCCGTCCTCGTCGCGCCCGGCGTCCAGCTTCCCGTCCAGCCGGCAGCCCCGTCGGCGAAGCCCGGCCTGCCCGACCGGTTCGCCGGGTACTCGATCCTCACCAGCACCGTCGCGCAGGCCCCAGCCGGCCGCGCGATCGCTCTCTACGTCTACGGCAACGGCGAGTCGTTCAACATGTTCCAGCCGCTGGTCGTCGGAGCCGACGGGGACACGTACCGGCGCGTCGACGCCATGGATGAGCGGAACCGCCCGTCGGCGCTGCTCGCCCCGGACGGCACCCGCGTGCTGCTCGGCGACGACCGCGGCGCGACCGGCGACCTGATTCTCGTCGACCTGACCACGGGCGAGCGCCGATCGATCCCGCTCGGCGACCGGGTCGGCGTGCGGCTGCTGGCCTGGTCGCCCGACGGCCGCCACGTCGCGTACAGCGCCGCGCCCCTCACCCGCTCCGGCGAGTTCGGCAGCATCAACTTCGTCGACCCCGAGGTGGCCCGCGTCGGCACGCTGCGGCTGCTCGACCTGTCGACCGGACGCAGCACCGAGGTGCCGGCGATCAGACCGCCGTGGACGGCGGCGTTCGCGCCGGACAGTCGCCGCCTCGCCGTGCAGGTCGGCCAGCAGGCCCGTCTCATCGACCTCGAGGGCCGCGAGTACGGCAACGTCCCCGTCGCGGCGGGACGCGAGCTCGCCGCCGACGTCGGCTGGTCACCGGACGGCCGGTTCCTCGCCACCGTCCCCTGGCTCTCGGACGGTCCTTTCAACGGCACCACCGGCGGCGACACCGGCCACGGCAACTTCCTGTGGAAGGTCCGCGACGTCGAATTCGTACCCCTCGCGGGCGCCGGCACGCCACCGGCGCCGGTCCCGGACGTCGTGCAACTGCTCGGCTGGCGTACGCCGGGCAGCGTGGTCGTCGCGACCATCGACACCGCAGGTCACGCATCGCTCGTCGAGGTGCAGCTCGGCGCCGGAACCCGGCGGACCCTGTCCCACTTCGACACCGGTCGTACCTGCGAGCTGGGCCTTCAGGGCTGCGAGCTGGCGGACCTGCACCTCGCCGCCGGTCTGCTGCCCGACCTGACCGTCCGGGACGCCGGTCGCCCGCGGCGCGGCCCCCGGCAGCTGGTCGCCCACGCCGTCATCGGCGTGGTCGTCCTCGGCGCCGCGTTCCTGCTGTGGCGCCGGGCACGTCCGTCGAAGCAGCGCCGACGACCGGGTGTGGAATAGCCGCTCGTGGACCGGCGCCGCCTCGGTGTCAGGCGGCCGGCTTCGCCTCGGCGGGCAAGTTGACGCTCGGCTGCTCGGCAGAGGCAGCGGCTCGGCGGACCGCGAGCGTCTCCCGGATCCGCCGCCGGGCCGCCCGGCATCGCTGCTCGTCAGCGTAGCCGCGGCGATTTCCCCCATAGATCATGTCCGACTCCTGAAGACACGGGGCGCGGCAGGCATCCCGATACCCGGAACGGCAGCCAAGCCGTGGGCCCGACTCTGCCCGAGCCACGCGCACAACGACCCCTTGTTAAGTTGCTTGACAAAGCAAACATACCGGTGACCGGCTCGCTGACCAACCACTCCCCTATGATCACGGCCACAGAGCGTGGTCATCCGATGACCCAGAACCAGTCAGCCGGGGCTATCGCTGGGAAAGTACGGCCCTTCCGGGGTGACCCACAGGTGCCGGCTTCACCGGGCCGTCGGCCTTGGGCGCACGGGTCGGGACGAGCGCCGTGAGGAGCAGGCCGATGACCGCCGCCGCGACCGCGACGATGAACGCGGTCCGGAACGCCGCCTCCGAGGGCAGCGTCGCCGCGCCGACAGTGATCGTCACCTGTGCCAGGATCACGACCAGGACCGCGCTCGCGGCGGCGCTTCCGACGGAGCGCATCAGCATGTTGACTCCGTTGGCCGAGGCCGTCTCGGTCACCGGGACCGCATCGGTGATCAGCTTTGCCGTCGCCGCGGTTGAGATGCCGGCACCGGCGCCGATGACGGCCGAGGCGATGACGAAGTCACCGACGCTGTCCATCCGTAGGGTGACGTAGATGTAGCCGACGGCGATGACGATCGCCCCCAGCATCATGGCCATCCGGGCCCCCAACCGGGTGATCAGGCGGACCGCGACGGGAGTCAGCAGCAGGGCCACCACTCCGTTCGGGGCGACGGCGAGCCCTGACCACACCAGGCTCTGACCGAACCCGTAGCCGGTGGCGGTCGGGGCCTGCAGGATCTGCGGAAAGACGAAAAGCATGCCGTAGATCGCGAATCCGATCGCGACGGTGGCGAGGTTGGTCATCAGCACCGGTCGCCGTGCGGAGAGCCGCATGTCGACAAGGGGTGACCTGGCACGCAGCTGGTGCCAGCCCCAGGCGAGCAGGGTGACGACGGCCACCGCACCGAGGCCGAGGGTACGGCTGCTGCCCCACCCCCACTGCCCCCCTTGAACGGTCGACAGCAGGAGGCCGATCAACCCCAGGGTCAGCCCGGTGGCACCGACCACGTCGAAGCGCCCCACGGCCCGCTGTGGCGACTCCGGCACCACAAGCGCGACCAGGAGAGCGCAGAGCAGGCCCAGCCCGGCCGATCCCCAGAACAGCACATGCCAGTTGAAGTGCTCGGCGATGAGACCGGCCAGCGGGATGCCCGCTGCGGCACCAACGCCGAGCGTCCCGGTCAGGAGCGCGATCGCCCCGCCGACCCGGTGGATCGGCAGGGCCTCCCGGAAGATGCCCAGGGCGAGCGGGATCGTCGCGATCGCGAAGCCCTGCAACCCCCGACCGATCACCATCAGCCACAGCGAACTGGTCAGGGCGGAGAGGACCGCCGCGGCCAGCGTCAGCAGAAGGAGGTCGAGTCCCTCCGGCGACTACCCCGCCCGCCGCGGTACTGAGCGGCCGGTTTCTAGGACGCCTGGCGGACGGGCATGTCGGCCAGCCAGACGTCGGCCAGGTCGCTGAGCGGGACGTCGAGGGCCTGACTCAGGCACACCACGGTGCCGAACGCCGGTGCGGGAAGGCGGCCCGCCTCGATCTTGCGCAGCGTCTCGGGGGAGATGCCGGCCGCCAGCGCCACCTCGACGAGGCTGCGGCCGGCCCGCGCGGCCCGGAGGGCGGCTCCGACGCGCTGGCCTGCGGCGATCTGCTCGGCCGTGAGTGGTTGGCGAACCATGCCAGCAGGATATCCCTCGGAGCACCCCGGACCCGGCGTGGTATAAAAATACCGCATACGGAGAGGGAGGCTGTCGTGATCGAGCTCAAGTCCGCCGAGGAGATCGGGCGGATGGCGGTGACCGGCAAGTTCGTCGGCGAACTGCTCGCCGAGCTGAGCGGTGTCGCCGCAGTCGGCGTCAACCTGATGGACCTCGAACACCACGCCCGCCGCCGGATCGCCGAACGCGGCGCCGAATCCTGCTACTGGGACTACGCCCCCTCGTTCGGCCGCGGCCCGTTCCGCAACGTGCTGTGCCTGTCGGTGAACGACGCGGTGCTGCACGGCCTGCCGCACGACTACGTTCTGCGGGACGGTGACCTGCTCAGCATCGACATGGCGGCCAGCATCGACGGCTGGGCCGCCGACTCCGCGCTATCCGTCATCGTCGGCACCCCCGACCCGGCCGACCTCAAGCTGGTCGAGGCCACCGAGGTCGCACTGGAGGCCGCGATCAACGCTGCCCAGCCCGGCGGCCGCATCGGTGACGTCTCCGCCGCGATCGGCGAGGTCGCCCACTCCTACGGCTACGGCGTCAACGCCGAGTTCGGCGGCCACGGCATCGGCCGCACCATGCACGAGGCCCCGCACGTCCCCAACAAGGGCCGCACCGGCCGCGGCATGAAACTCCACCCCGGTCTGACCATCGCCATCGAGCCCTGGTTCTGCCGCTCCACCGACAAGATCCGGTTCGACAAAGACGGCTGGACGATCCGCTCCGCCGACGGCTCCCGCACCGCCCACTCCGAACACACGGTCGCCATCACGGACTCCGGCCCCCAGGTCCTGACCCGCCGCCCCGCGCAGGGCGCCACCTCGGCCGACCCGACCGAGAAGTCCGCCACGACTTCCTGACGACGATCCGGCGTCCTCCGCGGCCGGAGCCGGCGAGGCTCCGGCCGCGGATCCACCTACTGCCGCGCGGGTACGGAGAACTCCTCGATCCGCATCACCGGGCGCAGGAACCGCTCGGCGCCGCCACGAGTGAATTCCTTGCGCAGGACGTCGCCGCCGTACAGGTTGCCGAGCGCAGCCATGATCATGCCCTGGTCGAGGGCCAGGTACCGCTTGGCCACGGTGCCACTGCGCACGGCCACCGCGTCGTAGAAGCCGCCGGGCCCGTAGCTGTCGAACTGGCTGCGCAGCCGCGCCAGCTCCGCCCGCGCCTCGGCGGGCGCGTAGCGCATGGCGAGGAACACCGCGTGCGGGGTCACCACACCATCGCCGTACGCGGCAGGCTGCGGCTGGGCGGGACGGCCCTCGCAGCCGGCGAAGCCGTAGTCGACGCTGGTGCGTTCCTGGTCGCTGGTGTAGCCGTTGGTGTCGAGCCCCATGGCGTCCACGCCGTACTCCCGGTAACCGCCCTGCGGGTCCGAGGCCGGCGAGAAGCCCCAGTGGCCGTACTTCGCGTCGTCCATGCCGTGCGCGATCTGGCCGCGTACGTAGACCGGGTGGTTGCGGCCCCAGCTGTCCGGGCCCCACTGCTCCTCGGGCACGAACATGTCCGGCATGAGCTCCTCGAACATGTCGCCGCCCCAGGTCGGCACGAACTGCAGGCCCTGATACCGGTAGGCGCCCTCGAAGACCGGCACGTCCAGGTACTCCCGCCACTGGCCGACCGGACGCATCTCCTGCCAGGACCAGTCACAGGTGTCGGGGAAGGTACGCCACGGCGCGAAGTAGTGCGCGGGCGGCACCTGGCCGAGGGCGATCGCCACGTAGCTGATCATCCGGGTCTCGCTGTTGAACGACCCGTACGTGTGGCAGGTGTAGTGGACGTCCGGGCCGCGGTGCTGGTAGTTGCCCGCGGTGGAACAGCCCGGGGGCGGCTCGACCCAGAAGCCGCCGCGCATCAGCCCGGCCGGGACGTCCGGGCCGCGCGCCGTCGAGTCGTAGAAGAAGGCGAAGTCCATGGCCCTGAGCAGCGGGTCGGACCTGTGACGCAGCTGCGGCACGGCGTTGTGGACGATCATCAGGGCCGCGGCGAGCCAGGCGTTGTCCACGCTGGACGCGAACGGGTAGACCGATGATCCGTCCTCCGGCCAGGTACGCAGCAGTTGCAGCGTGGACGGGTCGTACCAGTTGTAGTACATGCCGGAGTCGGGGTGCCGCTCCAACCTCGCGAGCGAGTCGAGGGCGCGCGAGATACGCCGCACCTGCTCGCGCTCGCCGATGACGTGCAGCTTGCGGGCCGCGACCGCCGACCAGATGTACGCCCCGATGTTGGTGGGCGAGGTGTACCGCGCACGGCTGGTGGGCGACAGGTCACCGCCGATGTTGTCCGCGGGCAGGCCGGTGGTCGGGTCGGCCATGGCGGCCATGGAGCGCCAGGTGTCGGCCGCCCAGGAGGCGGCCCCGGTGGGCGCGCCGACCCCGGCGGATGGTGGCGCGGCGGCGGCGCTGGCCGCGCCGGAGGCCGCGAGGGTGAGTGCGAGCGCCGCCGACAGGGCGACGCGGGCGGGACGGATCATGTGGCTACCTCCGGAGGTGGTTCCGGGCCGGCTACTTGAGGCCGGTGGTGGCGATGCCGCGGACGAAGTGCCGTTGCAGCAGGAGGAAGACGATCAGCACGGGCAGCACCACCACCACGGAGCCGGCGAGCAGCAGCCCGAACTTCGTCTGGTTCTGGCCCACGCTGAACAGGGCGAGGGCGACCGGGAGCGTGTACTTGTCCTCGGTCGTGGCCACCACGAGGGGCCACAGGAAACTGTTCCAGAAGGTGAGGAAGCTGAGGATGCCCAGCGCGGCGAGCGCCGGACGGCACAGCGGCAGGACGATACGCAGGAAGATGCGCAGCTCGCCGGCGCCGTCCACCCGCGCGGACTCGATCAGCTCGTCGGGGATGGAGAGCATGAACTGGCGCATCAGGAACGCCCCCAGCGCCCACGCCAGGAAGGGCAGCACCAGACCGGCGTACGTGTTGGTGAGGCCCATGTTGGCGACCAGCACGAACAGCGGCACGAAGGTCACCATGCCGGGGACCATCACCGATCCCAGCACCAGTCCGAACAGCGCCCTGCGGCCCGGAAAGCGCAGCTTGGCCAGGGCGTAGCCGACCGCCGAGCAGAACATCAGATTGCCGAGAGTGATCAGGATGGCGACGATCGCCGAGTTCAGGAAGTACCGGGGAAAGCTCAGCCGGGCGAACAGCTCCCGGTAGTTGTCGAGCGTCGGATGGTGCGGCCACCAGGTGGTGGGGACGAGCCGGATCTCACCCTCGGGCTTCAGTGACGACAGCAGCATCCACACGAACGGGCCGACCATGACCAGCAGCCCCACCACCAACAGGGTGTGCAGGACGATGCTGGCCACCCGGTCACGGGTACGCCGGGTCGAGCGCGGCCGCGCCGACTCGGGCGCCTCCGATGCTCGTTGCCCACGCTGGGATGCCCTCATCGAGGTCGACATCGGATCACCTTCCCTCGTCGGAGCGCAGCAGCCGGAACCACAGGATCGACATCAGCACGATCGCCAGGAAGAGGACGTAGCTCATCGCCGACGCGTAGCCGTAGTTGCCGAAGCCGAACTGGTTGTAGATGTGGTACGACACCGACAACGTCGAGTTGAGCGGCCCGCCCTGGGTCATCACCAGTGGCTCCTCGAAGAACTGCAGGTAGCCGATGGTGCCGATGACCCCCACGAAGAGCAGCGTCGGCCGTAGAGCGGGCAGGGTCACGTACCGCAGTTGCTGCCAGCCGGTCGCCCCGTCGATCCGCGCCGCCTCGTACAGCTCCTGTGGAATGGCCTGGAGCCCCGCCAGGAAGATCACCATCTGGTAGCCGAGGTTGCGCCAGGCGGCCATCACGATCAGCGACGGCAGCGCGAGCCGGGTGTCGTAGAGCCAGTTCGGCCCGTCCACGCCGACCAGTCGCAGCAGGCTGTTGAGCAGGCCGGAATCGGGTTGCAGCAGGAAGCGCCAGACCACGGCGATCGCCACGATGCTGGTCACGACCGGCAGGTAGTAGCCGACGCGGAACAGCGACCGGAACCGGGTCAGGCCCGCGTTCAGCCCGAGCGCGGCGGCCAGCCCGCACACCATCGTCAGCGGCACGCCGGCAAGCACGAAGATGGCGGTGTTCACCGCTGATTTGACGAACAGCTCATCGTTGAACAGCCGACTGTAGTTCTGGATGCCGACGACGTTGACGGCGAGTGGGTTGCGCAGATCTGCGCTGCGGAGGTCGGTGAAGCTCATCAGCAGCGACGCGATCACCGGTCCGGCCATGAAGACCAGGAAGAGGACGGTGAACGGCAGGGCGAAGCCCCAGCCGACAAGGGCCCGGCGGAGGCGCGGGACACCGCGCCCCCGCCGGGTGGTCGCGTCGGACGCGGCCGTGGTCATGTCAGGCCCCGGTGCCGATCGAGGTGGCCTGCTGCTGCATCGCCTTCGCGGCGTCCTCCGCCTTCACGCCCGTCTTGCACATCTTCTCGACCTCGGCGTCGATCGCCGCCGACACCTGCTCCCAGGTGGCGATGGTGGGCGGAGACTTGGCGTCCTCGAGCTGCCTGCCGAACGCCGACAGCTGCGGGTCGCCGCTGAGCGCCGGGTCGTCCCAGCCCTTCTTGACCGCGGGCAGGTCGTTGACCGTCTTGTACCACTTGGCCTGCACCTCGGGCCGGGACAGGTAGGAGACGAACTTCCACCCGCCGTCGCGGTTCTTGGCGTCCTTGAAGACCGCCAGGTCGCCGCCCCCGACGAACGACGTGCCCGACTGCTGGGTGGGCATCGGCCACAGGTCGTACTTGCCGGCGCCGCCCTGGTCCTTGAGGACCGAGATGTGCCAGGGGCCCGAGACGAACGCCCCGATCTCGCCCTTGACGAAGGCCGGTTCCAGAGAGCCCTGCGGCAGGTCCTTCGGGGCCAGCCCCTCGTCGAAGAAGGACTTGTAGTAGGCGAAGGCCTCGACCGCCTCCGGGCTGTCGAGGGTGAACTTGCCGTCCTTGGCCACATCGCCGCCGTTCTGCCACACGAACGGCATGACGGTCTGCCACGAGCCGGTCTGGCCGGGCTGGAGGTTGACGCCCCACTTGGCGCCGCCCTTGTCCTTGAGCGCCTTGATCGCCGACTTGAGCTCGTCCCAGCTCTTCGGAGGGGTGCTCACCCCGGCCTTGGCGGCGGCCGCCTTGTTCACGTAGAGCAGCCGCGTCTCCACGTACCAGGGCACGCCGTAGGAGGTGCCGTCGACGACCGTGGTGTTCCAGGCGCCCTCGTAGAAGTCGTCCTTCTTGACCAGGTCCGGCGGGGTCACGTCGAGCCCGCCGGTCTGGGCGAACTCCCCCATCCAGGTGGTGCCGATGAGGCTGACATCCGGCGTCTGCTTACCGGCGATCGCGGTGGCCAACTTGTCGTGTGCCCCGTCCCAGGGCACGGCGGTCACCGTGACCTTGGCGTCCGGGTTGTCCTTCATGAAGTCCTCGGCGAGCACCGAGAGCTTCTCGCCCTCGGTGCCCATCGCCCAGACGGTGATGTCGCCCGTCGCCTTGCCCTCCCCGACGGGCTTTGCCGTGTCCTGACCGCCTCCGCCGCCGTCGCGGCCGCAGCCGGCCAGCGCCAGCGCGGCCACCAGGGCCACCGCGACGCCCCTGCGGGTTCCTGACTTCATCACGAAACCTCCGTCTTGGCATGATGTCCGCCGGTCACGTCCGGCGGGCGGGTGCGGAAAACCAGGAATCTCCTCATGAGCCGAAACCGCCCGCCGCCGGGTTGGCCGGGCAGCCGCAGCTGCGGCGCAGGACGAGTTCGGTGGGCAGCACGACGTCGCGGGAGGCGGCGCGCTCGGGGTCGTCCACCGCGGTGAGGATCAGCCGGGCCGCCTCCGCGGCCAGCTCGCGGACCGGCTGGCGGACGGTGGTCAGCGCCGGATTGACCAGCGCGGCGACCGGGGCGTCGTCGAACCCGGTGATGACGACGTCCTGCGGCACCCGCAGGCCCCGACCGAGTGCTCCGACGAGGACGCCGAGTGCGATCTCGTCGTTGGCGCAGACCACGCCGCCGGGTCGCGCGTCGTGGTCGCGCAGGAGTTGCTCGGCGGCGAGCACGCCGTCGGCCTGCTGCATGCTCACCGCGATCGGCGCGGCCGGTGGAGTCACCCCCGCCGACCGGTGAGCCGCGAGGAAGGCGACCCACCGTTCGCTCACGTCGGGCGATCCCTCGGGATTACCTACGAACACCAGGTCGGTGAGCTCGTGGTCGACCAGCAGGTGACGGGTGAGCGCCGACATGCTGCCGGCGTTGTCGGCCCGCACCGACGGCACCACGCCGGGCCCCGTGCCGGCGACGACCACCACCGGCACGGTCTCAGCCAATCGGAGCAGGGCCAGCTCCGAGATCGTGCCGCCGATGACCGCGACGCCGTCCACCCGGCGGCCCATCTCCAGCACCTGCTGGTCGGAGTCGGAGCGCAGATGGGTGCAGAGGATGTGGACACTGGCGCGCGAGGGTACGGCCTCGGACTCGAACCCCTGGATCAGCTCGGTGAAGTACGGACCGGACAGGCCTGGGAACACCAGACCGAGGGCGCCGTGCCGCCCAGCGGCCAATGCACGGCCGAGATGGTCGGGGCGGTAGCCGTGCTTCTCGATCGCCTCCAGCACCCGGCGGCGCATCTCCTCCGACACCTGGCCGGTGCCGTTGGAGACCCGGGAAACGGTCGCGACCGAGACACCGGCCAGCCGGGCGATCTCCCGGACGGTGAGCCGACTGTTGCCCATGAATCCTCGATCCGTAACCTGCGGTCGACAGAAACCGGTTTCAGGCGACCATATGCAGGTACGTCGAAGTTCACAAGTGTCCGGTCCACAATCTCCGGTGAGCGGAACTCTGCCCGGTATGTCGATGGCACCAGAGGTGCGGAGGCGGATGCCTCGGCGGCAGCCAGGAGTGAGCCGACAGACGGCGCGGCACGTCGAGACGCATGCAGCTCAATCGCCGGTGCCTCGACGTCAAGAGGACGGGGCTTGGAGCAGCAGACGGCGCACTCAGCCGCCGGGGACCTGCCCTACGTCGTTCCCGCCGGACCGGCGACCGTACCCGCGCCGTCCTGCCCGGTTACTCCGGCACGGCCGGCGCGACGGGGGTCGACGCCGGTCGAGCGGCTGCCGGCCAGCTTCTGCAGGTGCCGCATGGCCGCCTGAGAGGTGGGATCGGAGGCCGGGATCAGGACGTTGAGCGTCTGATCGCCGTCCTCGATCGTCCGCACCGCCTCGACGTGCAGCCGGATCGGGCCGACGACCGGATGCTCGATCACCTTCGAGTCGACGACCGCCTTCTTCGCCACGTGCCGATCCGACCACAGTTGGGTGAAGACCTCGCTCTTCGCGCCGAGTTCCTCGACGAGTTCCGCCGTCCGTTGGTCGTACGGGTGGCGGCCGTAGTCCATCCGCAGCATGCCGACGAGACCGGCTGCGGCGGCCCCCCAGTCACGGTGGATGGTCCGCGCCTTTTGGGAGAGCAGGACCCAACGAACCGCATTTCTCTCACGTGCCGGCATCGCGTTGAAATCGTGTATGAGAAGACGCGCGGTCGGATTCGCGGCGAGAATGTTCGTCCGTCGGCCAAGCAGGACGGCGGGGACTGCGCCGAGCGATTCCATGAGGCGGAGCATCCCGACGCGTACCCGTTGCGTCTCCGGCGGGTGCTTCGGGCGCGTGTCGCGCCGGGCCAGGTCGAACATGTGCTCGCGGGCGGCGTCGTCCAGGCACAGCACGTCGGCGAGGGCGTGCAGGACGTTATCCGACGGCGCCTCCCGTTTGCCCTGCTCAAGCTTGATATAGTAGTCGACGCTCACGCCGACCCGCTGCGCCACTTCCTCGCGCCGCAGCCCACGGACACGGCGCGACGGCGCGGATCGCAGGTCGCCGCTCGTCGGCACGACAGCGCCTCGTCGCGCGCGCAGGAAAGATCCCAGAGTGAGGTCGTGCACCACTTGAACCCGTTCTTGTCAGAGCACCACTTGACCCGCCCTCAGCAGAATTGCTCGGCAATTCTACAAGGTGGTACTGGCAGTCCCAGGAAGGACAGGCCCACCCAGGTCGGGCCGCCGACGTTGTCGCCCTGCTTTCCTTGCACGGGGGCAACTGAGGCGGAAGAAGGCAGTCAGTCGATGATGTGGTCGAAAATGCGACGGCGCCGGTCGGCGCGGCTGGCGGACGACCGCCGCACCGATACCCCCGCGCCAGCCGTCCACACCCGGTGAGGCGAGCTTGAACCCGGGCGCCGCTGGCGAATTGTCCTACGAGCGCGGTCAGGAGGTGCCCGGCATGGATCGTTCCGAAGCGCCGACGTGGTCGTTGATCGGCCGTGACGAGGAGCTCGCGGTTGCCCGCAGGTTCCTGCGCCAGGCGACGGTCAACGGCGGGTCGATGGTGGTGTCCGGGGAGCCCGGGGTGGGCAAGACGGCACTGCTCGACGCGGTCGCGGAGTGTGCCACGGAGACGGGGATGCGCGTGCTCCGCGCGGCCGGGGTGGCGTTCGAGGCGGACATCAGCTACTCCAGCCTGAACCAGCTGCTGTTCCCGCTCTACGACGCCTTCGCCGAGCTCCCGCCCGTGCACCGTGAGGCGCTCCGGGTGGCGCTCGGATTCGGCGACGGCCAGCCGCCGGACCGGCTGCTCGTGTCCAACGCGGTGCTGCTCCTGCTTCGTTCCATGGCCACGGTCCGGCCGCTGCTGCTGATCGTCGACGACCTCCCCTGGGTCGACCGGTCCAGTTCGGCGGTGCTCGGGTTCGTCGCACGCCGGCTGGTCGGCACCAGCGTGGGCTTCCTGGCCGCGGCCCGGTCGCACACCGCGAGTTTCTTCGAGCAGGGTGGAATCCCCGAACTCGAGCTGCAGCCCCTGCGGCCGGATGCTGCCGGCGAACTGATCAGCCAACGTTTTCCCGAACTCGCCCCGGCGGTCCGGCGACGGTTGCTCTCCGAGGCTCGCGGGAATCCGCTCGCCCTCCTGGAGCTGCCCTCCGCGCTGAGCGGGCCGCAACGTCTCGCCGCGGCCTCCCTGCCCGCCGTCCTGCCGTTGACCCGACGGCTGCAGACACTCTTCGCGAGGCGGGTGGCCGACCTGCCCGAGGCTTGCCGCCGGCTCATGCTGCTCGGCGCGTTGGACGGTACGGGCGACCTCGGCGTACTCCTCGATGCGGCGAGCGACCACGACCTTGACGATCTCGAACCGGCCGAGCGCGACCAGCTGGTCCGGGTCCGCAGCAGCACCCGCCGCTTCGCCTTCCGGCATCCCCTGATCGAGTCGGCGGTCGTCGAGGTGGCCACCAGCGGCGAACTGCGCTGGGCACACAGCGCCCTGGCCCGCACGCTCGTCGGGCAGCCGGAGCGCAGGGCCTGGCACCTCGGCGAGGCGGCGGTCGGGCCGGACGAGCGGGTCGCCGCTCTGCTGGAGCAGGCCGCGCACCAGATCCTGCGCCGCGGTGACGCCGTGGGTGCGGTCGCGTCGTTGACCCGGTCGGCCGACCTGACCCCGGATCCCGTGGACCGCGGTCGACGGCTGGCGCAGGCCGCCTATATCGGCGCCGACGCCGGCGGTGAACTCACCAACGCCTCGCGACTGCTCGACGACGCTCGGCGGGCCAGTCCGGGCGGCTCGTTGTACGCCACCACGGCTACCGTGCACCTGCTGCTCAACAGCGACGGAGACGTCCGGACCGCACACCGGCTGCTGGTCGGCGCCATCGAGGCGGGGGGCCATGGCTACGACGCCGACGACGAAGCCCTGATCGAAGCGTTGCGCACGCTCCTGCTCGTCTGCTTCTTCACCGGTGAGCCCGCCAGGTGGGAGCCGTTCTTCGCCGCGCTCAACCGGCTGACGCCCCGGGCGCCCGAGCTGCTCGAGGTGGCGGCCGCCACCTTCAGCGACCCGGCCCGCAGGGGGCATGCGGTGGCCGGCCGGCTCGACGCGCTCGTCGCCGGTACGAGCGTCGAGGTCGACCCGACGGAGATCGTCCGCATCGGCATCGCCGCGATCTACCTGGACCGGCTCGGCGGCTGCCGAGAGGCCGACTGGCGAATTGTCCGGCTCGGTCGGGAGGGCGCCGCGCCGGCTCGCCGCCACCTCGGCGCGCTGTTGCACCTCTGCATGGACGACTACCACAGCGGGCGGTGGGGCGAGGCCGCGGAGCTCGCGGACGAGGGCTGCCGACTCTGCGACGAGCACGGGTTCGGGTTCTTCCGCTGGTACTTCCAGTACATCCAGGCGCTGCTCGCCGCCGCGCGAGGAGACGCCGAGGCCAGTGATGCGTTGACCGAACGCATGCTGCGCTTCGCGGTGCCCCGCGGTGCCCGGGCGGCGGAGTTCTACGCCTACCACGTGCGGGGGCTCAACGACCTGGCCCGAGGTGACTTCGAGAGCGCGTACCAGCACGCCACGCTGCTCAGTCCCGCGGGCACGCTCGCGCCGTACGTACCGCACGCGCTGTGGGGTTGCCTGGATCTGGTGGAGGCGGCGGTCCGTACCAACCGGTTTCCCGAGGCCGCGGCGCACGCCGCCAGCCTCAGGGAGGCGGAGCTCGCCGGGTTGTCGCCGCGACTCGCGCTGCTCAGCGCGGCGGCGTCCGCCCTCGCCGCCCCGGACGACCGTGCCGAGGAACTCTTCGAGGTGGCGTTGGCGCTGCCCGACATCGAGCGCTGGAGATTCGATCTGGCGCGGGTGCGGCTGGCGTACGGGGAGCGGTTGCGCCGCATCAGAGCGACGGCGAAGTCCCGGACCCAGCTCCGGATGGCTCTGGCCACCTTCGAGCGGCTGGACGCCCGGCCGTGGGTCGAACGCGCGAGCAACGAGTTGCGTGCCACCGGCCTCGCGAAGCCGAGGAACGAACCACACCCCGCCGTGCTCACCCCGCAGGAACGGGAGATCGCGGAACTGGCGGCCTCCGGTCTGACGAACAAGCAGATCGGCGAGAAGCTGTTCCTCTCGCACCGGACGGTCGGCACTCACCTGTACCAGATCTTTCCCAAACTGGGCATCACGTCCCGGGCCGCGCTCCGCGACGCGCTCGCGGCGCTGGACGGGGTTGCGCCCGGGGAGGTCGGAGAGGCACCCGCACCGTAGTGGCCGGACGATGCCGTCAGGTCCCGGAGCCATGTCTCACGCCGACGTCTCGGTAGCTTCCGTCAGCTGCTTCAGTCGCAGCAGCGCGTCCTGGTGGGCGTAGTAGAGCTCCTGCGCCTGGGCGTTGCGCATTACCACCGTCGTCAGTTCGCGCTCGACCTTCCTCGCGATCACCCGGGTGCCCGGCGGCACCGGGACGAGGAACCACTCCTGGTAGATGCTCATGTCCGGCGAGGAGCCGATCCACCCGAACCGGATGTCGGGCTCGTACTCGGACAGCACGGCCTCCAGACGGATCCCGTACATCTCGATCTCGAACGCGGCGCCCAGAAAGATGCCGCTCGGGACGTGCGCACGTCGTACCTCGGGAAGCCAGGTGGGCCACCGTGGGACGTCGACCAGGTGGGCGTACACCCGTTCGGGCGACGCGGCGATGGTGGTCTCGCCGTGCATGGAGGATTCCGCGCGGGGAGCTGTGAAATCCGTTGAGCGGTAGCTGTCCCTGCGTGCCCAGGACACGCCGCGGCCGGCCGGTGTGTGAAGCATGTCGTTCTCCCGTTCCCGTTACCTCCGGCACGCACTGATCGCGCGGGTGCCGAAACCCTCCGCACCTTGCCTGACCCAGCCTGTCCGGAATGGCTCGCCGGGTGACCGGTCAAACGACTTGGCGGATGACTGGCCTTCCGACGGGACGGGCCTTCAGTCATGTGACAGATGCCGTCGCGGGCCTCGGTGCCGGACTCTGGTGATCACCGCAGACGCTCAGGGAAAGGGAACACACATGCCGTACATCACGGTGGGCGAAGAGAACAGCACGGCGATCGAGCTGTACTACGAGGACCACGGCAGCGGTCAGCCGGTCGTGCTGATCCACGGTTTTCCGCTCAGCGGGCACTCGTGGGAGAAGCAGTCGGCTGAGTTGCTGCGGGCCGGCTACCGGGTCGTCACGTACGACCGTCGCGGCTTCGGCCAGTCCAGCCAGACCACCCTCGGGTACGACTACGACACCTTCGCCGCGGACCTGAACGTCCTCATGGAGACGCTCGACCTGACCGACGCCGTACTGGTCGGCTTCTCCATGGGTACCGGTGAGGTCGCCCGGTACGTGGGCCGCTACGGGTCGTCGCGGCTCGCGAAGGTGGCCTTCCTCGCCTCGCTGGAGCCGTACCTGCTCAAGACCGACGAGAACCCGACCGGCGCCGCGCCCCGGGAGTTCTTCGAGGGCATCGCCGAGCAGGTGCGCAAGGACCGGTACGCCTACTACACGGCCTTCTACGCCGACTTCTACAACCTCGACGAGAACCTGGGCAGCAGGATCAGCGAGGAGGCCGTCCGCAACAGCTGGGCCGTCGCCGCCAGTGGCGGCTGGTACGCGGCCGCCGCCGCCCCGATGACCTGGTTCACCGACTTCCGGGACGACATCCGCACGATCGACGTTCCGGCGCTGATCCTGCACGGCACCGCCGACCGCATCCTGCCGATCGACGCCACCGGACGCCCGTTCCACGAGGCGCTCCCCCGCGCGGACTACGTCGAGATCGACGGCGCGCCCCACGGCCTGCTCTGGACCCACGCCGACGAGGTCAACGAGGCGCTGCTCGCCTTCCTCGCCAAGTGACGGCCTGAGGAACGGCTCACATGGCGGGCGGGCAGACCGCGATCGCGCTCCCGCCCGCCCGCCCGCCCGCCATGGTCGCACCACGGCCGCGCGTAACTCGCGTCGCGCCGCCGCTTCCCCGACTTCGGCCGCCCGACGGGCGGCTGATCAACTGACCCACAAGGAGCAACCAACCATGTACGCCGCTGTCGCCACCGCGGTCGACGCCCCGTTGTCGCTCGTCGAACGTGACGTGCCCACTCCCGGACCCGGCGAGGTCCTGGTCCGGATGACCGCCTGTGGGGTGTGTTTCACCGACCTGAACCTGCTCCGCGGCCACTTTCCGTTCGCTCGTTTCCCCGTGGTGCCGGGCCACGAGATCACCGGTGTCGTCGAGGCGATCGGAGCGGGCGTCACCTTCCCGACGGTCGGTACGGCGGTGGGGGCGCAGTTCCTGGCCGACTCGTGCGGGCACTGCGACTACTGCGTACGGGGTGACCAGATCCTCTGCCTGGCAAAGCGGATCACCGGTATCGTCGTCGACGGTGGGTACGCCGACTACGCGGTGTTGAAGGCGGGGTTCGTGACGCCGCTGCCGGCCGGACTGGACCCGGTCGCGGCGGCACCGCTGATGTGCGCCGGCATCACGGCGTTCAACGGGCTGCGGCAGGCCGGGACCCGCCCGGAGTCGCGGGTGGCCGTCATCGGCTCCGGCGGCATCGGCGCACTGGCGATCCGCTACGCCACCGCGATGGGTGCTCGCGTCGCGGTCCTCGGTCATTCCCGCCGCGCGGAGGAGCAGGTGCTGTCGCTGGGCGCGGAGCGCTTCATCGTGTCCGGCGAGCAGGACCCCGCCGCGGCGCTGAAGGACTGGGACGGGGGCGCGAACGTGATCCTCAACGCCGCGCCCACCACCGCCGCCGCGGCGGCCGCGTTCGGCGGGCTCGCCCCCGACGGCACGCTGGTGCTCTGCGGCTACGACAACACCCCGCTGAGCCTGCCCACCCAGCCGATGGTCCTCAACCGGCTGCACGTGATGGCCAACCCGTCCGGGTCGCCACACGACCTCCGCGACACCCTCGCCTTCTCCGCCGCGCACGGGATCCTCCCCGAGATCACCCGCATCTCCCTCGACCAGGCGCCGGCGACCCTGGCCGCCATGGCGTCGGGGACCGCGCACGGCCGCAACGTCATCGTCTTCTGACCACCCACGGTCAGCATCGAGCATCGAAGGGAAGACATCCCATGTCCGTCGTACTGATCACCGGTGCCTCCAGCGGCTTCGGCGCGCTCATCGCCCGGGCGCTCGCCCGCGCCGGCCACACCGTCTACGCCAGCATGCGTGCCACCGCCGGCCGCAACGCGGCGGTGGTCGCCGAGGCCGCCGTCTTCTCCCGCGACAACAACGTCGACCTGCGCACCATCGAACTCGACGTGCAGTCGCAGGAGTCGGCCGAAGCCGCCGTCGCCGAGATCGTCGCCGAGCACGGTGCGCTCGACGTCCTGATCCACAACGCCGGGCACATGGTCACCGGGCCGACCGAGGCGTTCACGCCCGAGGAGATCGCCCACGTCTACGACATCAACGTCCTCGGCACCCAGCGGGTGAACCGAGCCGCGCTGCCCAGCATGCGTGCCCGCCGCAACGGTCTCGTGGTCTGGATCGGTTCGAGCAGCACCCGGGGCGGCACCCCGCCGTACCTGGGCCCGTACTTCGCGGCGAAGGCCGGCATGGACGCCCTGGCCGTCAGCTACGCCGCCGAGCTGGCCCGTTTCAACATCGAGACCAGCATCATCGTGCCGGGCTCCTTCACCCACGGCACGAACCACTTCGCCAACAGCGGCCGCCCGGCGGACGAGGCGACCGTCGACGCCTACGAGGAACGGTACGCGGGCCTCATGGAGCAGGTCTCGCAGCGGCTGGCGGAGCTCGCGCCGCCGGACGCCGACGTCGCCGAGGTGGCTGCGGCTGTCGTGCGGGTCGTGGAGGCGCCGCACGGCAAGCGGCCGTTCCGGGTGCACATCGACCCCGCCGACGACGGTTCCGAGGTCGTCAGTGTGGTCGCCGACCGGATCCGCACCGAGTTCCTCAGGCGCATCGGCCTCGACGACCTGCTCCACCCGCACAACTGATGGACAGCGCGGATGCGATCGACGTGAGGGACGCGGCGGCCGAACTGGCCGACGTCCGCGCGGCGGTGGACGCGGCTCAGGCCGCGTACCCCGGCTGGGCGGCGACCGACGCGGAGACGCGCCGGTCGCTGCTCCTGGGCGCGGCGGACCTGCTCGAGCGGCACACGGAGGCGCTGGCCGGCATTCTGCGTCAGGAGACGGCAGGCAGCCGTGCGTGGGCGGAGTTCAACATCCGCCTGGCCGCCGGCCAGCTACGGCAGGGCGCGGCGATGGCGACCCGACCGGTCGCGCAACTCCTCTCCACCCACGTGCACCGCGCGACCGCGGTCCGCCAGCCGGCCGGCGTGGTCGTGTCGTTCGTGCCGTGGAACGGTTCGATGGTCCTCTGCGCCCGCGCGATCGCCCTGGCGCTGGCCGTCGGCAACACGGTGCTGATCCGGCCCAGGGCGGCGCCGATCACCTCCGGGCTGATCCTCGCCGACGTGCTCGCCGATGCCGGGCTGCCGACCGGCGTCGTCAACGTGGTCACCAACGCCGGGGCGGACGCCTCGGCGGTGGTCGAGGCACTGATCGCCGACCCCCGGGTACGCCGGGCCACCTTGACCGGGTCGACCTGGGTCAGACGGGTGGTCGGGCGGCCCGCCGGCGAGCACGTCCGCCCGACCGCGGAGTCGGACGGCACGAGCCCGGTCCTGACACCCGAGGCCGCGGGCGTGGGAGCGGCCGGCTGAGCGGGGCAGCCACGCGGTTCCCGAGCGAGCACACCGCCGGGCCCGCTGCGCCCGCTGGCGCGGTCATCGACGGTGACCGCGCCGGCGGGTACGGGACGAGCCGCTGCCTCACGCTCCCTGGCGCCAGCCCTGGGTGCCTCCGCCGGGGCCGTCGACGGGTCGGAGAACACCGCGGCCACCGTCCTGGCTGATGTCACCCGTCGCCCCGGCGCCACCGGGTCCGGTGCGCCCGGCGGCTTTGCGGCGCCGTACCGCGGCGGCTCCGGCCGCTCCCGCCGCGAGCAACGCCGCCATCAGTGGCCATGGAGTACGACGACGAGCCGGGGTTTGCTGCTTCTTCGGAGTACGACGACGAGCCGCGGCTTCTTGGGGCCGCCTCAGGTAGCTCTGCGCTCTCATTTCCTCATTGTCGCCACCCGCGCCGGCCCATGGAGGCGAAATCATCGCCTGCGAATGCCCCGACCGGCGATCCGGCGTTCCCGTCAGGACGATGCAAGCTCCACTCGCCGCCCCTGGCCATACTCGTCCGCATCGTCATCCGTGACGACAGCTGCCACCAGCGGCGTGTGAATCTCGACGAGAGTTTCCGGCACCGCGCGATGATGACCTGCCCTCGTCGCTCCGCTCATGTTGCGGTATCGGGAGATCGAGTCGCCGCTGCCGAGCCCGACAAGCCGTTGACGAACCGCTGGCCTGCGTATCGAGCGAGCACCTGAACCACGTGGTCTGGTGACGCACGCAGCGAGTCCAGCGACAGCAGGATGATGGAGGACCGGCCGTCGACCCTGTTCTGATATTCCGCGACGGCCCCCAGATCGGCGTCGGCCGATGGCACCAACAGCAGTCGCGGCGCGCCGGCACCGTCCAACGTCCCCTGATATGGCTCAAGTATCAACGCGTCGATCGACGCCCATGGCACGGACCGGTCGAGGCCTGCCACGCGCAGCCGGACTCCCGACCCATCCAGCGTGATCGGCGCGGGACGGAACGAACTGGCAAGACTGGCAAGAGCACCCAAGGCCATGATCAGGCCGACAACCAGGAGAGCCGCGGAGCCCACCGGCACAAGCAGGATTCTCAGCTCCCACCCGTTCTGGGAAGCCCAGATGATGCCGAGGCCGCCCAAGAGGAAGAAGGCGGTCCAGAACAAAGGGGGACGACGGCGGCGAAGCTCCATGGAGATCTCCACAGATTGGGGGCAGATGCTCCTTGGCCAATGGTCCCGGAGCAAGATCGCGCAGAACCTAGCAGTTGGTTTCCGGGATGACAACTGCTCATGCACCTGCAGGGTGGCGGTGCGGCGGCGGGCCTTCGGTGGGTGGTCAGTCAGGGCAGTATCTCGACGTACCCGTCGCTTCCGTGCACGCGGATCCGCTGCCCGTCGCGAATCAACCGGGTGGCGTCCACGACGCTGACGACAGCCGGCAGGCCGTACTCCCGTGCGATCACCGCGCCGTGGGTCATCGGTCCTCCGACCTCCGTCACCAGGCCCGCGATGGCGACGAAGAGGGGCGTCCAGCTCGGGTCCGTGTGGGCCGTGACGAGGATGTCGCCCGGTTCGAGATCGGCCTGGGCGATGTCCAGGATGACGCGGGCCCGCCCCTCGATGGTCCCGGCGGAGACCGGTACGCCCACCAGGGCGCCGGTCGGCACGTCGTCGCGCCGGTACGCCCCGCCGACGACCTCGCCATCGGAGGTCAGCACCCGCGGCGGCGTCAGCGCCTGGTACGACCGGAACGCCTCCTTGCGCTGCTGGATCAGCGTGTCATCCACCTGGTGCGAGCGCACGACGTCGTTGAACTCCTGGAACGTGAGGTAGAAGACGTCCTCCCGCTCGGGGAGCACGTTGGCCCGCACCAGGCGCTCGGCCTCCTGGAGCAGGGCCTGCTTGTAGACGAAGTAGCGGCTGACGATGTCGTACTTCGGGTACTCCCGGTAGCCGATGAACGTGCGGACCCGGTCGATCATCCGCTTGGTCTCGTCGGCCTTCCGCACCCCGTCCGGCAGGGCCCGCAGGCGCACCAGCACCTCCTGTGCCTTCTTCTGCGCCTCCTGCCGTCCCTGCTCGAAGCGCCGCCTGGCGGCACCCGGCTCGAAGTTCCGGACGTTGTCGAGGAGCACGGGCACGAGCGTGGAGGGACGCTCGCGCCAACGCGGCCTCGTGATGTCGATCTCGCCGACGCAGCGCATGCCGTACCGGTCGAGGTAGGCCTCGATGGCGTCGCGCGCCTCGGTCCCGCCCGCGAGCTTTGGCAGCTCGTCCAGGAAGCCCTCGTCTTCGACGCCCCGCAGGAACGCCACCACCTCCGGATGCGGGCGGATCACGTCCGCGACGTCGAGCAGCGCCAGCCCCATCTCCGACGTGACGTTGCCGGGAGCGGACAGCGTGAGGGTGTCGGCCGCGTTCTTCTCGCCCAGCCACTCCCGCAGCCGGTCGTTGAGCCACCAGGTGGCGTCCATCCCCGCCATGATCGCCTGGATGTTCAACGGATCACTGAGGACCCGCTTGTGCTCCTGGAAGGCCTCCAGCAGGAAGTCGAACAGTGCCGGTCCGGTCAACGTGGCGATGTCGCGCCGGAGGGCGGCGATGGACGCCTGGCTGCGCTCCACCAGCTCGGTGACGATGGCCGGATCGGTCTCGATCGGGGCGGACGCGCCGCCGACCGGCGGGCCGCCGGAACCGACGTCCGGGAGCGACGGGACGAAGTCGCCGCGGTCGAGGATCGTCTCCAGCGCGTCCCTGGTCAGCGGATCGGACCGCCCCGCCAGTTCCAGGAAACCGGCGCGACTCGCGGGCGAGGCCAGGTGCCGGGTGACGTCGACGAACAGCCTCCCGCCGGCCTCGTGCATCGACGCCATGGCCGTCAGCTGCCACATGGAGAACCCCAGTGGCTTCATGGGGTCGGTCATCATCTGCTGGTGACCGACGGAGAGGTAGACGTGGTTCTCCCGATCGGGGGCCACGGGGATGGGGAAGAGCGTGGTGATCGGCCGGCTCTGCACGATGTGGAAGTCATCGTCGAGCAGGCACCATTCGATGTCCTGCGGGCGGCCGACTTGCGCTTCGATCCGCCGCCCGAGCCGCACGAGCCGCACGACCTGCGCATCCGTCAGCGCCGGCTGCTCCTGCCGCTGCGGTTCGATCGCCACTTCCCGCGTACCGCCACCCGGCAGGGCGTGTACGGCACGCTGCTTGGCGGCGACCGCCCTGGCGACGACCTCGCCGTCGCGCACCGTGAAGACGTCCGGGTTCACCCGGCCGGACACCAGGGCCTCGCCGAGGCCGAAGCTGGCGTCCACGGTGGCGACCTTCCGGTTGCCCGTGACCGGGTCGGCCGTGAACAGGATGCCGGCCGCGTCCGGAAAGACCATCTGCTGTACGACCACGGCCATCTGGACCTTCCGGTGGTCGAAGCCGTTGCGCAGGCGGTAGGTCACGGCCCGCTCGGTGAACAGCGACGCCCAGCACCGGCTGACGTGCTCAACGATCGCCGCCGGCCCCACGACGTTGAGGTACGTGTCCTGCTGGCCCGCGAACGAGGCCGTCGGCATGTCCTCTGCCGTCGCACTGGATCGCACGGCGTAGGCGGCCTGCTCGCCGGACTGGACGAGCGCGCCGGTGATCGCCGCCGCCACATCGCCCGGGATGGCGATCCCCTCGATGGTCCGGCGGACCTCCGCGCTGAGCGAGCGGATCGCCTCCCGGTCGTCCGGTTTCAGGCGCGACAGCCGGTCGAGCCGGTCGTCGATCGACGGCGCTTCCGCCATGATCCGCCGGAAGGCGGCCGTCGTGACGCAGAAGCCAGCCGGTACGCGGATGCCGTCGATCCGCGACAGCGCGCCCAGGTGCGCGGCCTTGCCGCCAACGATCGCCACCTGCGTCTCGTCGACCTCTTGAAGATCCAAAACGTACCGCTCGTTCACCGCGATACCTCCGAGGCAGCCGATCCCGTCAGCGGTTCGAAATCGCCACGTCCCCCGTACATCGACAACACACCCACGTCGCGCCCCCCATTGCCTCGTCGGTGCTGGTCCGGCCGCCGATTCTGCGGCAGGACCCGGGTCTTGCCGCAAGCCCCCCTGTGCGCTATACGTTAGAAGTGGCAGGGAGTAGATCTCCCTGCCTTTGCTCTTGTCGTCCGCCGCGGGCTGAGATCGTCATGAACCCTGCCGCGCTTCCGACCGACCCGTCGTGTCACGCACCGATCGGGCACGGTGCCGGGTCCGTCATCGGAGTGGGAGGCTGCACGGGTGGGACTGGACAAGAAGGTCGCGGCTCGGCTGGCCGATGCGCGCCTGATGGAGTGGCGACGCCTCGGCCATGCCGAGTGGCGCGCAATGCTCGATGACAAGGAGCTACGCCAGGTCGTCGGCGAGGACGGCCGGCAGTACAGCGTGGTCAGTTGGGCCCTGGATGACGGCGACGGGCGTATCCGCATGTCGGTAGCCGTGGACGACGGCGGCTGGTCCGCACTCGTACCGCTGGTGCGAGACGTGACCATGGATCCGGTCGGCAGTTGATGCTCCGTCCCGAAGGAACGCTCACAACGTCATCAGACCCGGGGATCGGGCCTCTCATCAACGTCGACGCAAAGGTGCAACGCGTCGATACCAGCATCACCCAGAGGAACCACCGAGGCTGCCGTCGCCTGCAACCCGTTACAAGACATCGCTCACTTCAACTCGGCCCTGACCGTCATGGAGCCGGGACCGAAGGCGGTCGAACGCATCGTGTTGGGGTAGGACGCCATTGGCGTCCTGCAGGACGTAATCCTGGAAGCTGCCCATACCTCCCCGGTACATCTTCAGGATGGTGTCCAGCACGGCCTCCCGTGCCGACTTGTCCCCCTAGGCGTCGTCGAGAGCGCGCGCGAACCGCCGCATCCCTTCGCAGACCGGCCCTCCGCCCGGGGCCGCGAGCGCCAGCTCGGAGATCTCCCACACGATCGTCCGAACAGGATCAGGGTCTGCTTCGTGAGGGGCCACGCGTCCACCACCTTTGTTCCAGGGTCCTTGGCAAGGCTCCACCAGGGTGTGACCAACGAGAGGCGACCCACGCCGGCGTTTCAGCCACGGCGGGAGGCTATCCCAGCTCCACTACGTCAGCCACCGACGTCGCCTCTGCGATCCATTCCTCCCACGACAGCCCGTGCTTCTCGGCCAGACACCGGGCGCGGTAGAGCCGCGCGCATGCGCAGCAAAGACCCTCGCAGGTCTCGACGGCTGAGCGCGACCGCCGGGTACTGACGTCCCTCGCTGCCCTCTCGCCTGCCTGGCGCCTCATGACCCCCTGCCGCTCGGGTGCGACAAGCGGGGGTCAGGCCAGCGCCGCTGGCAGGACGAGGAGGGCGAAACGGAGCACCCGCCCGAGTAGGCACGCGACGGCGAACTCCCAGTGCCGAAGGCCCGCGGTGCCGGCGGCGAGGCTGACTACGGCCAGCGGTGGAACACCGACCGCGGCGGAGACGAGCACCGTCGGTAGGGCGGTGCGGCGGCGGGAAAGCCAGCGCCGGATGCGCCCGGCCCAACGGGCGTCCCGGGCCGCCGCGCGACCTGAACGACTTCGATGCGTGAGCTTCTGGGCCAGCCGCCCCGTTCCGCGACGCGCGGCTTCGAACAGGAGCAGTTTGCCGGCGGTCTGCCCGCACGCCAGGGCGAGGACGGCGACCAGAGCGTGGCCGCCGCGATGTCCGGCGACCACCGCGTAGGCTTCGGCATTCACGACCGGGACGAGGGCCGAGGCGAAGCCATACCCGAGCGCCACCGCCGCCTCGGCGAGCCCGTTCATGTTCGGTCGTCCCGTTCGAGCAGCCGGATCACCGCCGCGGTTGACCACAGCTTGACCGCGACGACGGCGACGGCGACGGTCAGCGCGAGCCGGTACTGCCCGAACGTGATGGCGCCGACAACCCCGGAGGTGTTGGCGGCCTTGGCGAGCGGCGACCAGTTCAACGCCCAGACCCGCCGGTCGACCAGGTAGAAGTAGTTGGGGCTGATCACGGGCCAGCACAGGAACGCCAGCGACAGCATGGTGTCCAGCACCAGGAACGAGAGCAGGAACACCAGGGCCACGGCCGCGACGTCGGGCACGAGTGAGACCAGACCCACGCAGAGCACGGCGGTGCACGCGCGGTCGCTCACGATATCGAGGACGGCCCCCGCCCGGGTCTCCTGTCCGAGCCGGCGGGCGGCCCAGCCGTCAAGCACGTCGCCGAGCCAGTAGATGCCGTACGCCACCGCCAGCAGTCCCACGGAGCCGGCGACAATGGCGGCGACCCCGACGGCGACAGCGGCGACCGTGCGGACGGCGGTGATGTAGTTGGGAACCGTACGGAGAGGGCCGACGCTGATGGCGGCGCGGGGGTCAGCAAGAGTCACCTCTGCAGCGTCGTGTGGTGAGCGTCCCGGGCGGAACGTGCCGCGGTGCCGACCTGGTCGCGGGGGCGGCACCGGGGTGCCGGCCGATCTGGTACCGGGGTACCTGGCCGATTTTCGGGCTGGTCGCCGAGACTGTGCAGGTGAGGACCATGAACCGGGAATGGTTGCGCGACCCCGAGCGCGTACGCCGGCTCGTTTACGGCGCGGCGGGCTCGATCATCGCCGTCGTCGTCACGACCGTCGAGGGGGGCCTGTCCGTGCCGGCGGGCTGGGCGCGGCTGGTGCTGCCCGTCGGCCTCGGGGCCGTGGCGCTGCGGCCCCGCTACCGGGCCCTGGTCTTCGCGGTCTGCGCCGGGTTCGTGGCGATGGTGAGCACCGGAGAGTCGGTGCAGTTGGGCCTCGCCGCGGCCGGCCTCGTGTTCCTCTCGACCTGCGAAGACCCGGCGCGGCGCCCTTGGCTGGCATGGGTCATCGGCTTGACCGGCGCCGCCGGCGCCCTCGCTGTCGCGCTGCTGGACCAGCGTGGGCTGTACGAGCAGCCGATCGTCTTCGTGACGGCCGGCTACCTCCTGGCGGTCCTGTTCCGATCATGGTCACGCGGCTACGCCCTCACCCGGGAGGCCGGCGAGCTGCGCGGCCAGGCGGCCTGGCTCGAGCAGCGCACGAACCTGGCCCGCGAGCTGCATGACGTGGTCGGCCACCACGTCACCGCGATGGTGGTCCAGGCCGAGGCGGGCCAGCTCAGTGCCGACCCGGGGGCGGCGCTGCGGGCGATCGCGGACAGCGGACGCACCGCACTGAGCGAGCTCGACACGCTCGTCGTGCACCTGCGCGACCCGGACGCGGCGATCGCGGTGAGCGCGCCGCCACGCCTGTCCGACATCGACGAGCTACTCGCGCAGCCGCTGCGCCAGCAGGGCGTGACGGTGCAGGTACGTCTGGACCCCGAGCCGGGCCTGGACGAGGTCGGCGTGTTGACCGTCTACCGCATCGCCCAGGAGGCCCTCACCAACATCGCCCGCCACGCGAAAGCCACGGCCGCCTGCGTCGAACTGGTCCGCATCGGCGACCGCGCCTGCCTGCGGGTCAGCGACGACGGCATCGGGCCGCCCCCCGCACCCACGCGCGGCTCGGGCCTGCTCGGCATAGAGGAGCGCGTGCGCGCTCGCGGTGGGAGCTGGAAGCTGAGCCAGCGACCCGGCGGCGGCACCATCGTGCAGGCCAACCTGCCGGTGGCGCAGCCATGATCCGTGTCGCGATCGCCGACGACCAGCAGCTGGTCCGCGACGGCTTCAGCCTGATCCTGCGTTCCCAACCCGACATCCACGTCGCGGCTGAGGCCGCCGACGGCCGGCAGCTCCTCGACGCCGTGCGTCGCGACTCCCGCATCGACGTCGCCCTCGTCGACATCCGCATGCCGGTACTCGACGGCCTGCAGGCCACCCGCGAGCTGGCTGCGATCCCGCACGCCCCGGCCGTGATCGTCGTAACCACCTTCGACGACGACGCCTACGTCCTGGACGCCATCGCCGCCGGCGCGCGCGGATTCCTGCTCAAGCGGGGCAGCGCCCGCGACCTGATCGCCGCAGTGCGCACCGTCGCGGCCGGGGAGGCCATCCTCTCGGCCGAGGTCACCGGCGCCGTCCTCGACCGGGTACGCGCGACCGGGCCGGCCACCCGGGTGGAACTGGAGGCCTACCAGCTGACCGCTCGGGAGACCGACGTGCTCGCCCTGATCGGTGCCGGACTCAACAACACCGAGATCGCAGAACGCCTCTACCTCTCCATGAGCACCGTCAAGACCCACGTCACCAACGTGCTGGCCAAGACCGGCAGCCGCGACCGCGTACGAGCCGCCATCCTGGCGATCCAGGCCGGCCTTGCACCATGACAAGAACCTTGATGGACGTACGAAGTCCTCCCACCCCTGTCGGCAGTGGGCGAGCGTCGTAGGTGGCTGGCACGCTGGGCCCATGATTCGAGGGACGTTGATTGCCGAGAGCCTGCGCCCATCTACCGACCTTCGAGTGACATGGCTCTGCATTGTCCGGGTTCGACGTGAGGACGTATCGAAGTCGGCCTCGGATGCGCAGCCGATGGTGTGGACCCTCCTCGACTTCGAGGCGGCGGACGAGGCCGCCGATGAGATAGGGCGCGCGCTTTCCGAGTCGCTGGCTCCCGACGGCGGCTGGTACGCCGACTTCAGCGTTGGCGACGACCGGGTGGTGGTCTTTTCCGACCGGGTGTTCCGCTATCGACGAGACGACCGAGCAAGGCGAGCGGAGGCCGTCGAGTACGGCCGGACGGTGGGCGTTCCGGAGCACCAGTTGGACTGGAGCGACTGATCTGGAAGCAACATCCACGTGGTTCCCAGACGGGCACGGTCGAAGCCGCTGGCTTCAGCCCTGGTCCGCTCCGATACCTGGCAGGTCGAGATAGGCCAGCAGCCGCATGACTCCGGCAAGGTGTTGCAGGTCGTGCCAGAGCACCGGCGGGTCGTCCGCCGGACGGCGCAGCAGCGCACGCAGTTCGGCAAGGTCGTCGCTGGTCTGCCCGACGTCGATTCCCGCTGCCGGGTCGTTGCCGACCTCGAACGCGGCCCGCAGGTCGACGTTCCAGTAGGGGTCGACACCGACGCGAGACAGATCGATTTCCGCTCCGAACCGCTCCTCCACCGCGTCCAGCAGCATTCCGCACACCTCGCGAAGGTTCTGAACCCTCAGCAGGTCGGCCACGTCCACCACCCTCCGACAACGCCCGTAGAGAACGACTGCGGTTGCTGTACTTCGCTGCTGTATGACAGCAGAACGGCCACCTCCCGTTTCCGGGAAATGGCCTTTGACCTGCGTGGGCGATACTGGGATCGAACCAGTGACCTCTTCGGTGTGAACGCGGTTGCGGTGCATTGTCTGCTGTCATCGGTTGTCATCCGGTGCCTATCAGTTCGGCTGCGACCCCGCCTGCGGTCGCGACTTGTCGACGGCAGGCAACGCGCTCGCTGCCTTATTGCTGCCTTCAGAGTGGTCGACCTCCGACGACCTGATTACGGCCTGGCGAGCGCGAGGAGGACGCCGCGCTGCCGGTGAGCTGGCGGCGATGGACTCCTGTGATTCAGCGCGCGCGGCGGTAGTGCATGGCCACCGCGCCGTTGCGGAGCGGCTTCGCCGAGAGCAGCTCGAGCTGGCGCGTGCCGGGCAGCCCGCCCTGGTACAGCGTCGGGCCGTGGCCGGCGATCCTGGGATGGACGAGCAGCTTGTACTCGTCGATCAGGTCCAGCCGGTCGAGCTCGGTCGCGAGCTTGCCGCTTCCGAGGAGGACCCCGGCCGGGGTCGCGTCCTTGAGCTTCTGCACGCCCTCGCGCAGATCACCGGTGATGTGGTGGCTATTGGTCCACGGGAAGTCCTTGCGCGTCGACGACACCACGTACTTGGGTTTGGCCCCCAGCTTGACCGCCCACTCGCGCATGGCCGGCGGCGCCTCCTCGTCGCCGCGGGCGACGGCCGGCCAGTAGCTCTCCATCATCTCGTAGGTGACGCGACCCCACAGCATTGCCCCGCCCTCGTCCATGAGACGGGTGAAGAAGGCGTGCGTCTCGTCGTCGGCAATCCCCTCCTGGTGGTCGACGCAACCGTCCAGGGTGAGGTTGAGGCTGAAGGTGAGGAGTCCCATGGCCGGCGAGTCTAACGCCACTCCACCGCCCGTCGGCGCTCATCAACTCTCGGAGCGGCGCTCCGCCACGGCGGCGTCGAACCAGTCCCGCAGGTCCTCCGCAGCCGGCGGGGTGCGCGGGTCCGCCGGGTCGGGGTTGCGCAGGTGGTAGACCTTCCCCATGAGCGGCCTCAGCGAGCTGATCGGCTCGAGGTCGTGGCCACGCCCGGCCAGCACCGGCTGACCCTCATACACGTATCCCCGGGTTTCCCCGTGCCCCACCTGCCAGCTCAGCCCAGGTACGGCGTGGCGGACGCACTCCGCGGCGTAGAACGCGACCGCGTCGATCAGCGTGAGGGACTCGTCCGACCAGATGTGCGGGGCGAGGAGCGCACTCCGCCCGTACCACATCGGCAGGACGGCGTCCGTCGGGCGTTGGAAGACGCTCCCACTCTCGAGGATCACCTTCTCCCGGGGAGCATCGGCGGGGCGCAACTCGAGGCGTCCGATGGCCCAGCCCCAGATCGGGGCCAGGCTGTCGCGGGAATGGTCGAGCCGTTGCGGCCTGCCGGTGCGGGCGGCCTGGTCGTGCAGCCAGGCGAGCCGTTCGTCTCCGGGGGCCAGGTAGCGCCGCAGGAAGTCCTCGTCGGACCCGGCCGCGGTGCTGAGGACCATCCCGGCAGGCGTCCGGTCGTCCTCGTCCGACGAGATCATGTCGAGGAGCTCGCCGAGCGGCGCGCCGGTGACATCGCCCTCCTCGACGACGAACCGACCGCCGGTCGCCTGCGCCACCTCCTGCAGCACCTCGACGACCCGCGTCACCTCGGCCCGGAATCCGGCGGCCGGCAGCAGGGGGAGGGCGTCCCAGATCGAGACGACCAGCTCACTGACGCCCGTCTTGCCGGGGTGCACGAACCACTGCGTGCCGAGCCGCTCCCCCTCCCAGACCAACTCGGCGTACTCCCCGCCGGCGACACCCTCGTGGAGATCCGGATCGTCACCGAAGACCCTGCTGAGCAGGGCGACCACGGTCGCCCTGCTCAGCTCGGCCCCGGACGGGATGACACCCATTTCCAGGCTCACTGCAACTATGCCCCGCTCGGTGCGTGGATCGTGAAATCGATGTTGTTGTTCTTCAGGCACTCCAACAGCGGAGGGCGGACTATGGGCAGCGGCGTCCAATATTGAGGGACAGTGCCGGGCCCTGTGCGCGCTTCGGCCTCACAGTAGGTAATCGGCGATCCAGGCACCTCGCCCCGGCTGCGTGCTCAGCGCTTGACGACGCCGATCACGTTATCCACCGGCACAGGGCCGTTGTGCGAGGAGTCGTTGGCCGCCTCTCGGTAGTCGCCGAGGAGGTAGAGCTTGCCCGCGGGCACGGTGATGGGCTCGAACGTCGCTGGGTCCCCGAAAGCAAGTGGTTTGACGTAGGGCTCGTCCTGGCCGGTGCCGTTACGGATGATCCGGCCCTGAGCGTCGCAGCAGGCGATGGTGTCGCCCGGTACCGCCACCACTCGTAAGATCCGTGACGCTCCATCGGGGTTCCAGCCGTAGCTGTCCGGTGGATCGAACACCACAATATCGCCCGTGCGCGGCTGGTATTCGCCCGGCTTCACCACCTTGGCGGTGACAACAGACCCCTCCGTGATCGTTGGCTCCATGGTGGGCGAGCTGACCTCGTATCGCTTGTTCCGGCCATCATCGCCGAGCGACCCGCAGGCGGTCAGCGACACGACGAATCCGACCAGGACGACCATCTTCCGCACGCCCGGATCATGCCAGCCACCGCGGCCGCACCGTGACCAGGTCTCCGGGCTCAAGCGTCATCGTCGCTCGCTCGCCGGAGTCCAGGTCGTGATACACCGCCCGGACTCGCCCGCTGATCAGTACAGCGTTTCGGTCTTGTGGCGTGGTAGTGGTTACCGCGAGGCTTCGTGGCGTCTGGCCGGAACTCCAGGTAGGCCAGGAACTGGTAGCTGTCGCCGCATGGGTGACCAGTCTCGGTGAGCGACTGTCGCCAGCCTCCATCGCGGAGTGCTTCCGCTTGACGTCGGCAGTGCTCCGCTCGGCCGTTCGCGACCGGATCCTCGGCTTCAACCCGTGCGAAGAGGTGTCGGGGCACGTCAGCATCAAGCCCTACCCGAAGTCGAAGGCGGGTCGGCGTTCGGTACCGATCCCACCGTTCGCGGTTCAGGCGCTCACTCTATCGCTGCCTTCTCGCTGCCTCCGGGCAGCGATTGCCCCTCAGACACGAGTCAAGGCCCCTCGATCGAGGGGCCTTGAACTTGCCATATTCATGGTGGGCGATACTGGGATCGAACCAGTGACCTCTTCGGTGTGAACGAAGCGCTCTCCCGCTGAGCTAATCGCCCTCAGCGACGATGACTCTACCTGATCGTGGGACGGGACCGGAAATCCGGGGTCAGTGCGTCGCGAGGTACTGCATCGTCCGGGCCACCAGGTCGATGCCGAGGCTGTACTTGAGCGAGAGCCAGAGCACCACGGCGACGAAGGCGAGGCCGACGGCGCCGAGCAGGAGGCGTACCGGCAGTGACTGTCGGGTGACCCAACGCGTCCAGCCGTGCACGTGTCGGCGGGTGAAGCCGAGCAGCCGACGGGCCCAGTGGTATTCGACGGCCCAGATGCCCAGCCCCGCGATGACCAGCAGCCAGCCGGGCCCGGGCAGCGGGATGAGGGCGATGCCGAGGGTCACCACCAGCGCCCCGGCGATGGAGATGAAGATCTTGAGGGCGATCCGGCCGGTGGGGTTGGCGCGGATCAGTTCGAGGGTGGTGGAGATCCGCTCCTGCCAGCGGGGGCGTCGCGGCGGATCGGCGACCGCGGTGCCACCCCCGCCGCGCCTCGCACCGTCACCGTCCCGCCCGGCACCGCCGGGACGGCCACCGCCGGACCCGTCGGCGCGGGACCGACCCGCGCCGGGCCGACCGGCGCCAGCATCAGAAGACCGCCCCGCACCAGAACCGCCGGACCCCGGCCGACCGGGTCGTTCGTGCTGCTCCATCGGCACCCCGTACCCCCGCTTTTCGGCTGCTCGGACCGCGACGTTCGGCGTGCCGGACGCTGCGGACGGATCCACTGAGGATCGCTTCGCCACCATTTCACCCCCCAGTGTCGCCCGGGCCCGTCACTGCAAGCGCCGACTGGACGTTACCGGAGTAAGTCGACGACTGAACCACCCGATGCCGGGCGGGATCACGCACTGGGCAGAACCGGAAATCCTACATGAATCCTCACATTCACGCGGACGATCCGACCCCCTTCCCACCACTGGGTGAAGTCAGCGTATGGCGGAGCGTAGCCAGGAGTAGCACCTGAGTATGGGAAAAGCGGGACACGCGCGTTCCGCAGCGGTGCCGGGGGGAGAACGTCCATGAGTGTCATCCGACCGACGACCGTAGAGGTCGAGACGTCGCTAAGGCTCGTCGCACCTGACGCCACCGCCTTGCCGGTGCGTGCCAGTCTGCGCTACGACCCTGCTGACCCGTATGCGGTCCATGTCCTGTTCCATGCCGAATCCGCCGGCGGCGAGGCGGTGAGCTGGTCCTTCGCCCGCGAACTGCTGGTCACCGGCCTCGACGAACCGGCCGGCATCGGCGATGTCCGGGTCTGGCCCTGGGCCACCCCGCGCGGCGACTTCGTCGCGCTGGCCCTCTCGTCACCGGACGGCAACGCCCTCTTCGAGGTGCCGCGCAGCGTCCTGGTGCGTTTCCTTCGACGGACCTACGTCGTCGTCCCGCGCGGCCGCGAGGCCGAGCACCTGGACGTCGACACGGCGGTGAACCGGCTGCTCGCCGGTCGCTGAAACACCGGTAACACCGGCCACACGGGGCCGCGCGGATCTGCCGAGTCCGCGCGGCTCCCGCACACCCGGGGGTACGCGGACAGCGTCGCGCCCCCGGGTGGCGCTCAGCCGTGCGTGGTGATGCCGCCGTCGACGGGGATCACCGCGCCGGTGAGGTACGCGCCGGCGCGCGAGGAGAGGTAGATGGCCGTGCCGGCCATGTCCTCCGGGCGCCCGATCCGTCCCAGTGGTACCTGCTGCTCGATGGTGGTCCGGGTGGTCGGGTCGTTCAGCGCGAACGCCATCATCTTGCTCTCGAACGGCCCGGGCGCGATCGCGTTGACCGTGATCCGCTCGCCGGCGAGCTGGTGGGCCAGGCTGCGGGTGAGCATGTGCACGGCCGCCTTGGTGGCGGAGTAGGCGTACACCTCCATCCAAGGCACCCGGATGCCGTCGATCGACCCGATGTTGATCACGCGGGCGGGGTCGTCGTCGGTGGCGGCGGCGCGCAGCTCGGGCAGGAGCGCGGTGGTGAGGCGGAAGACGGCCTTGACGTTAACCGCCCAGAGCTTGTCGAACGCGGCCTCGGGGTAGTTCTCCAGCGGCGCCCCCCAGGTCGCGCCGGCGTTGTTGACCAGCACGTCGAGTCGGGGGAAGCGCTCCCGCACGGCGGCGGCCAGTTCCTCGGCCCCGGCGTCGTGGCCGAGGTCGGCCGGGATCGCCTCGCACCGCCCCTCGGCGGAGAGTTCCTTGGCCACCGCCTCGCAGACGTCGGCCTTCCGCGACGAGATGATGACGCGGGCGCCGGCCCGGACGAACCCCTGGGCGATCATCAGACCGATCCCCCGCGACCCACCGGTGACCAGGACCGTCTTGCCTTCGACCGAGAACAGTTGAGTCATGCCCATCCCATCGAGTCGGCGGGTGCGCCGGTCCGACGTGCGTCCGGCGGGCGCCGGGCGCGGAGCGCGGACCGGGCGGCGCTACCGCCGGGTAACGTAGCCCGGCCGCCGGGACCACGACAAGCCCCCCGACCGGCGAGCCACCGCCCGGGGCGCGCATCGAACGAGTCGGCGTCGCGGGGACCAGAGTGGACCCGGTCGAGATGCGGTGACCTGCGGATGCGGCTACGGTCGCAGGCGATGCTCTCTCCGATTTCCCTCCCCGCGGCGATGATCGGCACGGCACCACCCGTACCCGACGAGATAGCCATGGCCTCCCTGGCCGACCTGGCCCGTGACCCGGGCTGGTGTCGACCGGTGCTCGTCGAACGCGACCTGCTGATCCTGACCACGCGTGGGCACGGCGACGCCGAGCTGGATTTCCACATGCTGCCCTGCCGTCCCGGCACCCTGCTGCGGGTCCGCGCCGGCCAGGCGCTGCGCTGCGCCGGCCCGCAGTTCGACGCCACCGTGGTGAGCTGGGACGCCGAGGCGGTGCGCGGTCTGGACGTCGACCCGGACGCGCTGCCCACCTGGCGGCAACTCGCCGGCGAGGACGAGGACGCGGTCATCAGCGAGGTGAGCCAGTTGGCGGTGGACTGCCAGCGGCACCGCGACACGCCCGCCGCCCGTGGCCTGCTGCGCCACCAGTTGGCCGTGCTGCTGCTCCGGCTGGCGCTGCCCGACTCGGGGCAGCCGGCCCCCCGCCCGGAGGCGGAGACGTTCGCCCGGCTGTGTCGGGAGGTGGAGCACGGCTACCAGCACACCCGACGGGTGGAGGACTACGCGTCCCAGCTCGGCTGCTCGGTGCGTACCCTGACCCGCGCCTGCCTGGCCGTCACCGGCCGCAGCGCCAAGCAGGTCATCGACGAGCGGGTCGCGTTGCAGGCCAGTCGGCTGCTCGCCGCGACGGACGAGCCGATCGCCCGGATCGGCCGCCGCCTCGGCTTCACCGAGCCCACCAACTTCGGCCGCTTCTTCACCCGCGAGGTGGGGGTCAGCCCCGGGGCGTTCCGGGCCGCCCGGGACCAGCCGCCGGCCGGCCGGGTGGTCCGCCCCCGGTCACCGGTCGAGTCCTCGGCCGCCAACGCCGGCCGGTTCCGGCCGACCGTGCTGAGCGAGCCGGCGAACGGCGCCACCGGGCACGGCAACCGACCGGGGTCGCCCGGCGGGCCGGGCGCCGGTGCCGGGCGGGCATGATGACCGGGTGCAGATCTCCGCGCGCGGCGACTACGCGGTACGGGCGGCACTGAGCCTCGCCGCCGCGTACCCCTCGCTGCTGTCCACCCAGGTCATCGCGGCGGAGCAGGACATGCCGCGCAAGTTCCTGGAGGCGGTCCTGGCCGACCTGCGCCGGGCCGGGATCGTCCGGGCCCAGCGCGGCGCCGAGGGTGGCTACACCCTCGCTCGCCCGCCCCGCGAGGTGACCGTGGGCGCGGTGCTGCGCGCGGTGGAGGGTCCGCTGGCCGGGGTACGCGGCCTGCGCCCGGAGGAGACCCGGTACGAGGGTGCGGCGGAGAACCTGCCCAGGCTCTGGGTGGCGGTACGCGCCGCCGTCCGCCGGGTGGTCGACGAGGTGAGCCTCGCCGAGATCGTCAGCGGTCGCCTGCCCGCCCACGTCCGCAGGCTCACCGCCCTCCCCGACGCCTGGGAACCCCGCTGACCCCTGCTCACAGTAGGGATTGACGCCGCCCAACGCTCCGTCCATGCCGGACGATCAAGAGGGTTTCGGATTTCGGTGGTTCGGGCATGTTCGATCTCGACACGGCAGGGAACGGTGACGAGGGGAGTCCTCCGATGGGCCTCATGTTTCGCAAGCGCAAGAAGTACGGTCCGATCATCCTGAACTTCACCGAGAACGGCTTCTCCTCGTGGAGCATCAAGATCGGTCGCTGGTCCTGGAACTCCAAGGCCAGGGCGCACCGGGTCGACCTGCCGGGTCCGCTGTCCTGGAAGCAGGACAAGTCCCGGTCGTAGCGTCCCGGGGGTCGAGCGGGGTGCCGGTGACTCACCGGCACCCCGCTCGGCGTTCGCGGACCGCCGGAAACGGCCGGCCGTGGTCAGCCGGCCGTGGTCAGGTCGTGGCGGAGGCGATGACCTCGTCGCCGGCGAGCCGGCCGGAGTCGCGCTCGCGGCGCAGTGCGCCCGAGTCGAGCAGGCCGGTCAGCGCGCCGGTGGCGTCGGCGGCCCGGTAGACGGTCGCGGTGGCCGCGTGCCGGCGCAGCTCGGTGACCGTGAGCGGGCCGCGGCGGCGTAGCTCGGCCAGCAGCTCGGCGGCCAGCGGCTCGGGGTCGGGATCGGCCGTGGCGTCGACCGGCGCGGCCTGCGGGTCGGCCGGGTCGCGGTAGGCCAAGCCGGCGGTCGCGCCGGCTGCCCAGAGCGCCTCCTTGACCGCGTCCAGGCTGCGGTCCGAGCGGGTGGCGAGGGCGAGCACGGAGGGCGTGGTGCCGGCCGACGGCACCAGCTCCACCTCGGTGACCAGCGGGAAGCCGGCGGCGGTCAGTGCATCCCGGACGCTGGCGCCGGCGTACAACAGCAGCTCACCGGCCCGGCCGTTGGCGGCGGCGGCCAGCACCGCGGGGTCGGCGGCGCCGGGCACGGCCACGAAGCAGAACAGCGGGGCACCGGCCGCGCCGGCCGCCTTCACCGCGACCGGCAGCCGCTCGGGCGTGCCCGGCAGCACGTGCAGGGTCACCTCCGCGGGCAGCCCTGCTTCGAGCGGGCCCAGCCGGGCCGGCAGGTCCGCCGCCGCGTCGGCGAGCACCAGGACCGTCAGCCGACGCCCGCGGAGCCGGTCGGCGTGCGCGGCGACCACCGCCAGCGCGGCGGCGGCGCCGTCCGCGTCGCCGACGTACGCGACGGTGGCCCGCCGGGAGCGGTTCAGCGCCCCCGGCAGCCAGCTCTCGAGCTGACGGGCCAGCAGGTCACGAAGGAGTGCGGCGGTGCGGTCGGTCGGCATCGGTCCGTTCTACCGTACGGCCGGTCAGGCCGGGACGGAGATCCCCACCCCACCGCGGGTCTGACCGCCGTAGCGCTGCCGTTCGGCGGCCAGGTCGAGCCGGCCGATCCGCTTGCGGGCGGCCAGCGCGGCGTCGTCCAACCGGTCGGCCGGGACCAGCCAGACCACCTCGAACTCCAGGCCGTCCGGGTCCTGCCCGTAGAGGCTCTTGGTGGTGCCGTGATCGGAGGTGCCGACCAGCGCACCGGCGGCGGACAGCCGTTCGGCGGTGGCGGCCAGCTCGTCGAGGGTGTCCACCTCCCAGGCCAGGTGGTAGAGCCCGACGGTGCTCCGGCCGGCGGTCGACGGGCCCGCGCCGGCGCCGACCTCGAAGAGGCCGAGGTCGTGGTCGTTGGTGGAGTCGGGGGCCTGGAGGAAGGTGGCGCCCCGGAATCCGTCCGGGGTCATCGCGACCGGGCGGAAGCCCAGCACCTCGCGGTAGAAGGCGACACTGCGGGCGAGGTCACTGACGTAGAGGACCGCGTGGTTGAGCCGGTGGATTCCCATGGCACCCACGGTACCGCGATTTAGTTGAACTCTCAACCAAAGTGGGTATGATGGCCGTCATGACCCGGTGGTTGGACTCCGACGAGCAGCGCACGTGGCGGGCGTTCCTGACCGCCTCCCGGGCGCTGATGGACACGCTCGACCGGGAGCTGCAACGCGACGCGGGCATGCCGCACGCCTACTACGAGATCCTGGTCCGGCTCTCGGAGGCGCCCGGGCGCCGGCTGCGGATGAGCGAGCTGGCCGAGGCGGCCGGGTCGTCGCGCAGCCGGCTCTCGCACGCTGTGGCCCGCCTGGAGGCCGCCGGCTGGGTCCGCCGCGAGGAGTGCCCGACCGACCGACGCGGGCAGGTCGCGCTGCTCACCGACGCCGGATTCGCCACCCTCGCCGCCGCCGCGCCGGGCCACGTCGAGGGGGTACGCCGGCACCTGTTCGACGCGCTGAGCCCCGCCCAGGTCGACCAGCTGCGCCGGATCAGCGAGACGCTGGCCGAGCACCTGACGAGATCCTGACCGATCGACACCGGCGCGGGTCTTGTACTTACCGTCGTCGGATGAGCACGATGGGGCGTGGCATCCGGCTTCGGCGAACTGACTGATCAGGCGCACCACCTGGTGTCGGCCGGCGACCTGGCCGCTGCCCAGCGGCTGCTCTCCGACGCGCTCACCGACGCCGACCCCCGCCCGGCCAACGCCACTCCCGAGCTGGCCGAGGCGGCCAGCCTCCAGGCACGGGTGCTGGTGGCCCTCGGCGAGCCGCACTCCGCCCGGGGCTGGGCCGCCTTCGCGTACGCGGCCACCACCCGGTTGCACGGCCGCTCCGACCCGCGCACGGTGGCCGCCGCGGCGACCCTGGCAGCGGTGCTGCACCGGGTCGGCAGCCACTCCCGGGCCGCCCGGCTCTACCAGGACGTCATCATCGAGCTGACCGCACAGGACGGTCCCGAGTCGCTGCGGGTGCTCGCCGCGCACGCCGACCTGGCCACCGTGGAGTACGCCCGGGGGCAGTGCACAGTGGCCCGCGACCGCCTCCAGGACGCCTGGGAGCTGCACCGCGAGATCTACGGCGACGGGCATCCCAGCGGCATCAAGATGCTGGCCCGGCTCGGGGCGATGCAGCGCGACTGCGGCGAGTTCGCCGAGGCGCACGACAACCTGGCCCTCGCCCGCGAGCTGTGCCGGCAGCACCTGGCCGCCGACGACTCGCTCGCCGTCCAGGTGGCGGCGCTGGCCCGGGCGGCCGCCAACCCCGACCATGTCTGCGCGCAGAGTCCGCCCACCGCCCGGGACACCCCGGTGGTGCCGGCCGCCCGCACCCCGCCGCACCACGACGGGCCCGTCGAGTCCGGGTACCACCCACCGGAGCCGGAGCACGTCGGCCCGGCCGCCGCCGGCGCGGTGCCGACCCAGCGGCAGCCAGCCGACCCCGCCGACGCCTCGGAGGCCCCGTGGGGGCCGGCCGACCCGGCCGTGCCCCCGTCGGTGGTGGGGCTGACGGGCGGCCCGGCCGAGGAGGCCGCCGGGGTGCACCGGCTGTACCGGCCGGGCGCGGAGCCCGAGCCGTACCAGCCGTCCCGACTGCTGCCCGTGCCGGTGCACCGGGCGTCCCCGCCGCCCCGCAACCGGCTGGTACCCGTGCTGATCGGCGGGGTGGTCGTGGTCCTGCTGGGCGCGGCGGCGGTGATCGCGGGCGTGGCGCGGGTCGACGGCGACGACGACCCTCCCCCGCCGGCCGGCACCGCCTCCTCCAGCGCCCCGCCCACCGGCTCCACCGCACCCGCACCGGCCGGCGCCGCACCGACCCCGAGCACCACCGGAGCGCCGCTGGGCAGCCCACCCACGGCGGTGACCCTGCGCGACACCCGGGACAGCATCACGCTGCGCTGGTCGTACCCGGCGGGCGGCGAGGGGCCGGTGGTGATCGCCGGCGGTCGGGCCGGCGAGGGCCGCAACGTCTTCGCCACGCTGCCCGCCGGCACCACCAGCTACGTCGTGTACGCGCTGAACCGCACCAACGACTACTGCTTCACCGTCGCCGTCGTGTGGTCCACCGACACGGTCGCCAGTTCCAGAGAGGTCTGCACCCGCCGTCGCTGAACCGGGGTGGCGGAGGTGACGGTGCGTCAGGGCCGGCGCGCTGGCCCGTGCATGTCTTCCTCGCTTTGCTCTGCTTCAACCCGCGCAACACCGGCTGTGAGCAGCGATAACGTCGAACCGAGGGCTGCAGTCCCGGACGGCCGAGGTCACCGACGGTGACTGTTGCGTGGGGTGAAGCAGAGCAAAGGACGCGGCGAGGGTCACCCCGTCCGGCCGCGTTACCGGGAGGGGGTCGACGGCTCGTCGGCGCTGGGCGGCAGCGCCGGCAGCAGCAGGCGTACCCGCAGACCCGACCCTGCGCCCACCGGATCGCCGGGCAAGGCGGCGGCCTCGGCGTGCGCCGGACCGGCGTCGGTCAGGGTGATGCTGCCGCCGGCACGGCGGACCAGTTCGCGCACGATGGCCAGGCCCAGGCCGGCCCCGCCGTCGTCGCGCGCGCGCCCGTCGTCGAGCCGGGTGAACCGGTCGAAGACCCGGTCCCGGTCCCCCGCCGGGATCCCCGGGCCGTCGTCGGTCACCGTCACCAGGTGGTACGCCCTGCCGTCGGGCGTAGCGGGTGCCGGCGCGGCGGTCAGCACCACGCTGTCACGGGCGTGCCGGACCGCGTTGTCGACCAGGTTGGCCAGCACCCGACGCAGTTCGCCGGCGTCGCCGACCGTCCAGAGCGGTTGGTCGGGCGGCGCCACCCGCACCGGCGGTGACGGGCAGCGCGACGCCACGTCGGCCAGCAGCTCACCCAGCTCGACCGGCCCTGTGCCGCGTGCCGGCGGCGCCTCGTCGAGGCGGGCCAGCAGCAGCAGGTCGTCGACCAGCCGGCTCAGCCGTTCCGTGTCGGCGAGCAGGTTGGTGGTCACCGCCGCCCAGTCGGTACGCCCGGCGAGCCGCTGCGCCACCTCCAACTCGGTACGGATGTTGGTCAGCGGGCTGCGCAGCTCGTGGGCGGCGTCGGAGACGAAGGCCCGCTGCCGGTCCCGCGCGGACGCCAACCGGTCCAGCATCCCGTTGAGAGTCAGCGCCAGTCGGTGGATCTCGTCGGCCGAGGCGGGTACCGGCAGGCGCTCCGTCCCGGCCCGTCCGGTGATCTCCTCGGCGCCGCGGCGCAGCACCTCCACCGGCCGCAGGGTCGCGCCCACCACCCGCCAGGCCACCGCGGCGAGAGCCGCCACCAGCAGCGGGAAGGCCACCAGCAGGATGGTCCGCACCACGTCGATGCTGTGCCGCACGTCGGCCATCGAGCGGGCCACCAGCACGGTGAGCGGGTCGGCCGACGTGCCGGCGGGCACCGTCACCACCCGGACCGGCCCGGCCAGCCCCACCCGCTCCCCCGGTACCTCCAGCCGCTGGCGCCGGTCCCGGTCCAGCCGCCCGGGCTGGACCATGGGCACCAGCCGGTCGGCGTCGATCGACGCGGCCCGGATCCGGCCCTGGGCGTCGACCACCTGGACGCGGACCTGACCCCCGGCGACCGGGAGCGGATCGGGCAGCGCGTCCTCGGCGGCGAGCAGCGCGACCGCGTCCCCGGTCCGGAACGCCTCCGTGTCGACGGTGCGCTGGAGCACGTAACCGAGGGTGCCGAGCAGCACCACCCCGCCGAGGGCCAGCCCGACGGTGAGCCCGAGCACCCCGATCGCCATCAACCGGCCGCGCAGCCCGAGCACCGGCAGCCAACCGGGGCGGCGCCACCGGGAGCGGATCATGTCGCCAGCCGGTAGCCGGCGCCCCGGACGGTCTCCAGCCGGTCCCGGCCGAGCTTGCGTCGCAGGTAGCCGACGTACACCTCGACGGCGTTGGGCGCGGTCTGCAGGCTGGCGTCCCAGACGTGGTCCAGCAGCTCGGTCTTGGACACCACCTGACCGGGCCGACGCATCAGGTAGTCCAGCAACGCGAACTCGCGGGCGGTGAGCGCCACCTCGGCATCGGCCCGGGTCACCCGCCGCCGGGCCGGGTCGAGCCGCAGGTCGCCGACGGCCAGCACCGCCGGACGCTCCGGCGCGCCCCGGCGCAGCAGCGCGCGCAACCGGGCCAGCAGCACCACGTACGAGAAGGGCTTGGTGAGGTAGTCGTCGGCGCCGCAGTCCAGGCCGTCGGCCTCGTCGTACTCGCCGTCCTTCGCGGAGAGCATCAGCACCGGCAGCCAGTGCTGCTCGGCGCGCAGTCGCCGGACCACCTCGTAGCCGGAGAGGCCGGGCAGCATCACGTCGAGGACCATCGCGTCGTACCCGCCGTGCCGGGCGGCGTCCAACCCGGCCGGGCCGGTGGCCGCCACGTCGACCGCGAACCCCTCCGCCTGCAGGCCACGTTGCAGGGCGGCCGCCAACCGGGCCTCGTCCTCCACCACCAGCAACCGCACGGGTCAAGGGTGCCACCGGAGTCAACCGTGGCGTACCGGCGTCCTCAGCACACTCACAGCCCCGACCGGGCAGGATGTCGGGCAGGAGGTACCCACCATGTCCGTTCTGTACAGCCGTCCCGTCCTGCGCTGGCTGGTCCCGGCGACCGCGGCCGTCGCCGTCATCGGTGGCGGGGCCGCGATCGGCACGTTCGCCGCCGAGGCCGAACCGAGCCTGCCGCCCCGCACCGCCGCCCAACTCCTGGTCGACCTGCAGACCTCGCGGTTGGAGGGGCTCTCCGGCACCGTCGTGCAGCGCGCCGACCTCGGCCTGCCGCCGCTGGTGGGGCTGGTGCCCGGCAACGAGCTGACCACCCTGCTGACCGGCACGCACACCCTGCGGGTCTGGCACTCCGGGCCGGACCGGCAGCGGGTGGCGCTGCTGGACACGCTCGGCGAGCAGGACGTGATCCGCAACGGCCGGGACGTCTGGACCTGGCAGAGCCGCGGCAACACGGCGACCCACCGCACGCTCGGCGCCGACGCCGCCGGAAAGCCGGCGCCCGAGGCCGGGCAGAGCCTGCCGGCGACCCCGCGCGAGGCCGCCGACCTGGCGCTGTCCGCGATCGACCCGAGCACCCAGGTCACCGTGGGTCGCTCGGCCACCGTGGCCGGGCGCGACGCCTACGAGCTGGTGCTCCAACCGCGCGACGGCGCCTCGCTGGTACACCAGTTGCGGATCGCCATCGACGCCAGGGAGCACGTGCCGCTGCGCTTCGAGGTGCTGGCGAAGGGCAGCGACCAGCCGGCGTTCGAGGTGGCCTTCACCCAGGTCGACTACCGGCGGCCGGACGCCGACCAGTTCGCCTTCAACCCGCCGCCCGGCGTCACCGTCACCGAGGAGTCCGCCGAGCGGCCGGCCGCCGGCAAGCCGGACCGCAGGGAGACCGTCGGCGACCCGCGGGTACGCGCCGTGGGTACCGGCTGGACCACCGTGCTGGTCGCCCGCACCGACGGCGTCACCGGCGGCAAGCCCGCCGGCGTGAGCGGCGGTAAGCCGGCCGAGGCCGCTGGCGGCAAGCCGGCGGGCGGGGGCGCCCCGGACGTGGACGTGTCGAAGCTGCTCGGCGGGCTGCCCGCGGTCAGCGGCGACTGGGGCAGTGGCCGGCTGCTCACCGGCAAGCTGTTCAGCGTGCTGCTCACCGACGACGGCCGGGTGCTGGCCGGCGCGGTCACCCCGGAGCGGCTCTACCAGGTCGCCCGCGGCTGAACCCCGACATCGCGCCGGGTCGACCCGCTGGTCGGCCCGGCGCTTCGTCGCGCCGCACCGGACTGCGGCCCCGGGTCAGGCGGTGACGGTCGCGTCGAGGGCGGTGAGGAAGGCCTCCGCGAGCACCGCGTGCCCGGCCAGGAACGGGTGCACCCGGTCGTCGGCCCAGCGCGTCGCCGGGCTGACCGCCAACACCCGGTCGAACGCCGCCTGGGTGGGCACGTGGACCGCGTCGAACTCCTTGGCCAGCCCGTCGACCACGGCGGCGTACCGGTCGGTGTCGGCGCGCTGCGGCTCGGCCCGGTCCGGCTCGATGAGGTACGGGTCGGCGAGGACCAGCCGACAGCCGGTGGCGTCCACCGCGCGGCGCAGCAGCCCGCGCAGGGTGCGCTCGTACTCGTCAATCGGGACGGCCTCGTCCGGCCGGTCGCCGTAGCCGCGCCAGATGTCGTTGATGCCGATCATCACCGAGAGCCAGTCCGGGTGTTGGGCGACCGCGTCGTCCTCCCAGCGGGCGGCCAGGTGCCGGACCGTGTCACCACTCACACCGCGGTTGACCCACTCCAGCTCCAGCCCGGGGAAGCGGGCGGTGACCAGCGCGCGGACCAGGCTCACGTAGCCGCTGCCGTACGGCGCGGCGGCATCGCGGCGACCGCAGTCGGTGATGCTGTCGCCGATGAAGACGACCCGTTGCCCGGTCCGCAGGATCATGCGCCGCCACCTCGCGATCACCGGGCGCATCTCACCGGCCGGCTTGGTCGCAGCCGGCGTGACGCGCTATCTTCAACAGTTCGAGGGCACAAAAAAGAACGGCCAATAAGCCGTTCCTGCGGGGAATTCTATTCTTTAGGGAGACGGCTTGTCAAGGCACCCCGGCGATTCCGGTGAATTGCCGCTCGACGACGAGATCGGCCGCGAGCAGGAGTACATCTCGATGCTCTACGGGCGGCTGGACGGGCTGCGTGAGCAGGCCGGTCGCCGGCTCACCGACGCGCTGCGCACCAGCGGCGGCACCCAGCAGGACCGTTCCCAGCGCGACAGCGCGGTGCGGATGTACGCCGAGCAGATCGAGCAGTTCTCCGCCGTGGAGAACGGGCTCTGCTTCGGCCGGCTGGACGGCGACGACGGCGCCCGTCACTACATCGGCCGGATCGGCATCTTCGACACCACCGGCGACTACGACCCGCTGCTGATGGACTGGCGGGCCCCCGCCGCCCGGCCGTTCTACCTCGCCACCGCCGCCAACCCGCAGGGCGTACGCCGCCGCCGGCACCTGCGTACCCGGCAGCGGAAGGTGACCGGGCTCAACGACGAGGTGCTCGACATCGACACCGCCGCCCCCAACGGCCACGAGGAGCTGACCGGCGAGGCGTCGCTGCTCGCCGCGCTCAACGCCGGCCGGACCGGTCGGATGCGCGACATCGTGGAAACCATCCAGGCCGAGCAGGACCGGATCATCCGGGCCGACCTGCCCGGTGTGATGGTGGTGCAGGGCGGCCCGGGCACCGGCAAGACCGCGGTGGCGCTGCACCGGGCGGCGTACCTCCTCTACACCCACCGGCGGGAACTCTCCAGCCGCGGCGTGCTGCTGGTCGGCCCGAACGCGACGTTCCTGCGCTACATCTCCCAGGTGCTGCCCACCCTCGCGGAGACCGGCGTGCTGTTGCGTACCCCCGGCGACCTCTTCCCCGGGGTGAGCGCGCGACGCGTCGAGTCCGCCGAGGCCGCCGCCCTCAAGGGCCGGGCGGTGCTGACCGAGGTGCTGGCCGCGGCCGTACGGGACCGGCAGTGGGTGCCGGACGAGCCGCTGGAGATCGAGGTGGAGCGTGAGGCGCTGACCCTGCACCCGGAGACCGTGCGGGAGGCCCGGGACCGGGTCCGCCGCGCCGACCGGCCGCACAACCTGGCCCGGGCGCTGTTCGACGTGGAGATCGTGCACGCCCTCGCCGACCAGGTCGCCGAGCGGATCGGCGCCGACCCGCTGGGCGGGGAGAACCTGCTCGACGAGGCGGACCGGGCCGAGATCCGCCGGGAGCTGCGCGAGGAACCGGAGGTACGGGCCGCACTGGACCGGCTCTGGCCGGTGCTCACCCCGCAACGGCTGCTCGCCGACCTGTACGCCGACCCGGAGCGGATCGCCACCGCCGCGCCGATGCTCACCGACGCCGAGCGGGCACTGCTGCACCGCGAGCCGGGCGGCTGGACGCCGGCCGACGTGCCGCTGCTAGACGAGGCCGCCGAGTTGCTCGGCGAGGACGAGCGGGCCGCCGCCGCCCGCCGGGAGCGGATCCGGTCACTGCAACGGGAGTACGCCGAGGGCGTGCTGGAGATCGCCCGCGGTTCCCGCTCGATCGACGTGGAGGACGAGGCGGACGGTGGTGAGATCCTCGGCGTCACCGACCTGATCGACGCCGAGCGGCTGCTGGAACGGCAGGAGGAGGCCGACCGGCTGACCACCGCGCAGCGCGCGGCGGCCGACCGGACCTGGGCGTTCGGCCACGTCATCGTGGACGAGGCGCAGGAGCTGTCGCCGATGGCGTGGCGGCTGCTGATGCGCCGCTGCCCGAGCCGGTCGATGACGATCGTCGGCGACGTGGCGCAGACCGGGGCGCTCAGCGGCACGCCCTCCTGGGCCGAGGCGCTCGCGCCGTACGTGGCGCAGCGCTGGCGGCTCACCGAGCTGACCGTCAGCTACCGCACGCCGGCGGAGATCATGGCGGTCGCCGCGGACGTGCTCGCCGAGATCGACCCGGCGCTGCGTCCGCCGCGCTCGGTCCGCGAGAGCGGCGTACCGCCGTGGGACCGCGCGGTGCCCGACGACCAACTGGCGGCCGAACTGGTCAACGCGGCGGGCCGGGAGGCGGCCGGCCTGACCGACGGCCGGCTCGGCGTGATCGTGCCGGCCGGCCGGGTGGACGAACTGGGTGGGGCGCTCACCGCCGCCCTGCCGGAGGCGGCCGTCGGCGAGCATCCGGAGCTGGAGAGCCGGGTGGTGGTGCTGACCGTCGCGCAGGCCAAGGGCCTGGAGTTCGACTCGGTGCTGGTGGTCGACCCGGACCGGATCGTCGCCGAGTCCCCCCGCGGGCGCAGCGACCTCTACGTCGCCCTGACCCGGGCCACCCAACGCCTGGGCGTCCTGCGCCCCGACCTCTGATCGACGGGCGGCGCCCCGGGGACGGGGCGCCGCCCGGGCGGTCAGTCGTCGATGGGCTTGGCCGGGCCGGTGGCGATGGTGGACTGGTCGCTGGTGCCGCCGCCCGTCGGGGTGCTCAGGCCGCCGGTGGTGGCGTCCCCGGTGGTGGTTGGCGCCACCTTGCCGCGGTGCCGCTCCGGCTGCCGGGCCACCCGCCGCACGCTGGCCGGGCCGGCGGTGCCGCCGGTGGTGGTCACCGCGCCCTGCCCCCCGGTCGGGCCGCCGTCGCGCAGCACCTGCGGGTCGACCCGCTCGTGTGCCGGATCCAACGGGTCGTCCCGCTGGATCTGGCTCTGCACGTCGGTCTGGGGCACCGTCACCTCGTCGAGGGCGCCCTCGCCGTACACGCCGCCGGCGATCCGGGCCTCGGCCCGGCGGGCCGCGTCCTGCCGTATGTCGTCCTCACGCACGTTCATCACCTCGCAGAAGGTCTCCGGTATCTGTCTGCGTGCCCGGCCACCGACCGCCCAAACCCGCCGCACCGGGGCCGGCCACCGGCTGGCGGTAAGGCCGTCCCCGGTTCACCGCCGCGCCGCCCGCCGGCCGCCTGCACGCCGTCGGCGGTGTCCATGCTGGGCCGGCGACCGGTGGGAAACGCCCGCCGGCAAGGAGGGGATGACAGCGTGCGCACAGTACGCCGTACAGCCGTCGCAGCCGTGGTGGCCGCGACGGTGACGACCGGGCTCGCGGCGCCCGCCCAGGCGAAGCCGCGACCGGACCGGACATTCGACGTGCAGGCCCACCGCGGCGGTCTCGGGCTGCGGGTGGAGAACACCCTCGCCTCCTTCGGCAACGCCCTCCAGCTCGGGGTGACCACCCTGGAACTGGACGTGCAGATCACCGAGGACGGCCAGGCCGTGGTCACCCACGACCGGAAGATCAGCGGCGCCAAGTGCGTCGACACGGCCCCGGTGACCCCCGGCGACCCGGAGTTCCCGTACGTCGGCAGGTACGTCAACACGCTCACCCTGGCCCAGGTGCGCAGCCTCGACTGCGGGTCGAAGACGCTGCCGGACAAGCCGGGTCAGCTCGCCGTGCCGGGCGCCCGGATGCCGCTGCTGCGCGAGGTCTTCGCGCTGGTCAACCGGTACCGGGCGAAGGACGTCACGCTGAACGTGGAGACCAAGGTGGAGGCGGGCGCGCCGACCGAGACCGCGCCCCGCGAGCAGTTCGTCCGGGTCACCGCGGCCGAGGTGCGCGCCGCCGGGCTGCTCAAGCAGGTCACCATCCAGAGCTTCGACTGGGGCGCGCTGATGCGTATGCGTCAGGTCGAGCCGAAGCTGCCGTTGGTCGCCCTGACCAACTACGACTTCCTGCAGACCGGCCAGCCGGGCGCCTCGCCCTGGCTCGGCGGGCTGGACATCGACGAGTTCGGCGGCGATCCCATCCGGGCGATCCGCAGCTTCGGCGCGAGCGCCTTCTCCCCGGTGCACGGCTTCCCGCAGAACGGCACGGTCACCGACCCCGGCTACCGGCCGTACGTCACGAAGGACATGGTCGCCGAGGCGCACCGGTACGGGATCAAGGTGATCCCGTGGACGGTTGACGACGTGCCGACGATGGCCAAGCTGATCGACGACGGCGTGGACGGCATCATCACCGACTACCCGGACCGGCTGCGCGGCCTGCTCGCGGAGCGCGGTTACCGGCTGCCGGAGGCGTACGCGGCGCCGTTCGACATCCAGGCCCATCGCGGCGGTCGGGCCACCCGGCCGGAGAACACCCTGCCAGCCTTCGCCAACGCGCTGGCCAACCGGGCCATCTCCACTCTCGAGCTGGACACCGGCGTCACCGCCGACGGCCAACTGGTGGTGCTGCACGACCGTACGGTCAACGGCTCGCACTGCGTGGACACCGCCCCGGTGCGCCCCGGCGACCCGCAGTTCCCGTACGTCGGCAAGCCGGTGCACCAGTTGACCCTCGCCCAGCTCAAGACCGTCGACTGCGGTACGCGGACGCTGCCCGAACTGCCCGCCCAGGTGCCCGCCCCGGGTGCCCGGATTCCCACCCTGGACGAGGTCTTCGCCCTGGTGAAGGCCAGTAGCCGCAGCGACATCGGGATGAACATCGAAACGAAGATCAGCCCGGTGGTCGACGACACCGAGCCGTACCGCAGCTTCACCCGCAAGCTGGTCGGGGCGATCCAGCGGGCCGGCTTCACCGGCCGGGCCACCATCCAGTCCTTCGACTGGCGCACCATCAGCTACGCCCGCCAGCTCGACCGGCGCATCGGCACTGTCGCGCTGGTCTGGCAGTACGGCCCGGCCGAATGCGCCACGCTCGCCGACGAGTGCTCGCTTGAGGCCGTGTACGGCGACCCGTCGGTCAAGAGCCCCTGGACCGGTGGGTTGGACTGGTGGAGGTACCAGGACCTGGGCAAGCTGACCCGGGCCGTCGGCGCGGGCACGGTGTCGGCCAACTGGCAGGTGCACGACCCGCACCAGGGCACGGTGGCCTCGGCCGACTGGTACCTGCGGGAGAACCCGGCGTACTTCCACGGACCGGACGTGCGGACCCTGCAGACCCGCTACGGCCTCAAGGTGATCCCGTACACCGTCGACGACGCGGCCGTGATGCAGCGGGTGATCGACCTCGGGGTGGACGGCATCATCACCGACGACCCGGACCTGCTGGTGAGCGTCGCGATCCGCAACGGCCTGCGCTGACGTACCCCGCCGGTGGTGCCCCGCGCAGGGGCGCCACCGGCGGTGCGCGTGCGCGCCCGACCCGTTCGCCGGCCGGCACATTTCCGGCCGGCGGCCGGTGTTACCTGCCCCCCGGCCTCGGGTAGTCGGAGGGTGCCCCCGCCATGAACGCGAACCGTGCCGTGGCCGAAACGCGGTAGCGGGGCGAGGGACTGCAGGTACGACTCATCGCATCCTGAGGAGGACCAGATGAGCACGCAGGCTGCATCCACCAGGCCGATGAACCGGCCGGCGCCGGAGGCGCAGAACCGCCCGGCGATGCAGGAAGCGCAGACCCGGCCGATGCCGATCATGAACGACGGGCGTCGGAACGACATGCAGGCACCCGGCACGGAGAGCAAGCAGGCGTTCAAGACGACCGAGTTCTGGATCTACATCGCCGCCGTGATCGCCGTGCTGGGCGCCTCGCAGGTGGTCGGTAAGAACTCGGCCGGGGTGGACATCTTCCGGGCCGACAACGCCTGGTTCCTGATCACCCTGCTGACGCTGGGTTACCTCGGTAGCCGTGGTCTGGCCAAGGCCGGCAGCAACTACCGCAGCGCGGAGGAGCGCAAGGCCCGGCACTGACCGGGTACGTGACACGCGATGGCCCCCGGGACAGGTCCCGGGGGCCATCGTCGTGTGTGGTCACTCGTCGAAGCCGCCGAAGTCCCCACCGAAGTCGCCCTCGAAGGCGTCCTCGATCATCTCGCCGGCGATCATGCCGCCGGCGACACCGAGCGCGGCACCGGCGACCATGCCGCCCATGCCGTGCCCCCGACCGTGCCCGCGCCCGTGGCCCGGCCCGAAGCCCTGCGATCGCAGGCTGCCGTAGCGGGAGGTGGTTTCGCGCAGCCAGCCGTCGACCACCTGCGCCCAGTCCACCCGGTCGGCGTCGGCGTGCGAGACCTGGTAGCGGCCGAAGGCGTCGTGGCCGGCGCTGAGGAAGCCGCCGCGCTTGTCGCACTCGAGGATCACGTCCACGCCGCGCTGGCTGGTCACGAAGGTCAGCTCGACCTCGGTGACGGTGCCCGCGTACTGCGCGGCGGCGTAGAACTCGATCTCCTGGTAGAACGGCAGCGTCTGCTGCACGCCCCGGATGTGGCCGCGCTCCAGGTCGGCGTGCTTGAACCGGAAACCGAGCCGCTGGAAGGCCTCCAGGATCCGCTCGTGCACCGGCAGCGGGTGCACCGCGACGTGGTCCAGGTCGCTCTTGTCCACCGCGCGGGCCACCGCCAGCTCGGTGCGCAGGCCCATCGTCATGCCGTGCAGGCGCTGGCCGTACACGTCGGTGATCGGCGTCTCCCACGGCACCGGCAGCTGGAACGGGATCGACAGCTGCTGCTTCGGGGCGAGCTGGAGCGGACCGCTGACCACCATGCGGTGGAACTCCATGGTGCCGGCGTACTCGGCGTCGTGCCCCTCGACCTCGACCCGGGTGACCAGGCCGAGCACCACCTGCTCGACGGCCGCCGGGCCATCCCCGCCGAGCAGGTTGACCTGCCCGTCGAGGGTCAGGCCGGGGCGGGTGTTCGGGTTCGTCAGCACGGTGTCGACGCTGGGGCCGCCGACGCCGAACGCGCTCAACATCTTCTTGAAGACCATCGGAACTCCCGTACGACCGCGCGACCGCTCCAGGGTGGAGTCGGACGTTGACTCGGCGGCACCCTACCCAGGGGCCCTGTGAGGTCGCTGTGAAGTGCCCGAACGGCTCACGTCGTCGAGACGTCGTCGACGGCCAACTGGGCGGCCAGGTACGGGTCGCCGCCGGCCCGGGTCAGCAGCTCCTCCACGAACCAGTACCCGGCGCGGTTGCCCGGCCCCCCGGCGACCTCGAGGCGGAGGCCGAGGTCGAAGCGCTCACCGAGCAGTGCCCCGTCCAGGTCCGGTCGAAGCTCGTGCAGGGCCTCCAGGAGCCGCCACGCTGTCTCGTCGCGGTGCACCCGGCGCAGCGGGTCACACTCGCGCAGTGCCTCGGCCACGCCATCGTCGGCCGGGTCGAACCCGCGCAGGAGCGGCAGCAGCCACGGGTGCGCGAGAAACGCGGCAGCCTCGAAGGTGGACGCCGCGACCTTGTCCTCGGCGAGCAGCACGCGGACCAACGGGAGGGCCCGAGCGTCGCGGCGTCGGGCCAGCCCGCGCACACCCTCCTGCCGCACCGCGCGGTGCTCGTCGCGGGTCCGTTCCCACAGCGCCTGCCGAACGGCCTCCCCGTCGGCGGTGCTCATCCGCCCCAACGCGAACGTCGCCCAGTTGCGCACCTCGGGGTTGAGGTCGTCGCACAGGGCGATCAACGCCGCCACGCCGGGCCCCTCCGGGTGTGCACCGAGCACCCCCGGCAACGCGGTGGCGACCCGGAACCGTACGTCGGCGTCGCGGCTGCCGGCCAGGGCCACCAGCACCGGCACCGCCCGACCGTCGCCGGTGGCACCGAGCGCCCGGGCGATGGACCAGTGCACGTCGGGATCCGACTCGGCCGCCGCCAGGTCGACGAGTGCCGCTGCCGCGTCCCCGCGTACCTGCTCGTGCAGCTCACTGGCCAGGCCGAGCAGATCGCAGGCCGCCGCCCGGACCGTCGGCTGGGGATCGGCGAGCTGCGTGACGGCCACCCGTACGGCCGCCGCACCCGACCCGGCCGCCCGGCGCAGCAGCTCCCAGCTCTCGTCGTGCTCGGCCAACTGCACAGCCCGTTGCGACGCGGCCACCGCCTGCTGGAACAATTCCGCGACCTCGTGCGAATTCACCGGCGGACGGTTTCACGGCGGACCCGCCAGCGGCAAACGGAAACCTCAGTCGACGTCTACGACGAGCAGTTCCCCCACCTGCTCGCCGATGGCGGTACGCGCCTCCGACGGCAGCCGACCGTCGGTGATGAGCACGTCGGCGGCCTCCAGCGGGGCGATGGTGGCGATGCCGATGGTCTCCCACTTGGTGTGGTCGGCCAGCACCACCAGCCGGCGGGCCGCCCCGATCAGGCACCGGTTGATCCCGGCCTCCAGCAGGTTCGGCGTGGTCAAGCCGGTCCGTGGGCTGAGCCCGTGCACACCGAGGAAGAGCAGGTCGACGTTGAGCGCGCTGATGGCCGCCTCGGCGACCGGCCCGGTCAGCGCGTCCGACGGGGTGCGGATGCCGCCGGTGAGCACGACGGTCTGGTCGGCGCGCGGGTTCTGGTAGAGCGCGTCGGCCACCGGGATCGAGTTGGTGACCACGGTCAGACCTCGGACGTCGGAGAGCAGCGTGGCCAGCGCTGCCGTGGTGGTGCCGGCGGAGAGCGCGATGGCCATGCCCGGCTCGACCATGGTCGCGGCCCGCCCGGCGATGGCGCGCTTCTCCGCCTGCTGGCGGATCGATTTGGCGGCGAAGCCGGGCTCCTCGGCCGAGCCCGGCCCGGCCAGCGTCGCGCCGCCGTGCACCTTGTCCACCAGGCCGCGCTCGGCCAGCGCCTCCAGGTCCCGCCGGATGGTCATGTCGGACACGCCGAACCGACTGACCAGGTGGCTCACCCGCACGCCACCGCGCTGGCGGATCAGATCGAGGATGGCGGTCTGCCGCTGCTGGGCGAGCATCTGGGGAACCTCCTTCGCGCCGTCACTGTCGCATGCTCAGGCGGGGTCGACAGCCCGGTCCTCCCGGACCACGACCACCTCACCGGCCGGCAGCTTCAGCTCACCGGCACACCGTGCCCCGGTCAACAGTTCGGTACCGGTGACGGGGAGGCGTACCTCGGCATCGGTGTGGTTGATGGCGAACAGCCAGCTCCGCTCGCCGTCGCGGCGGCGGACCACCTCGACGCCGGTGGGCACCTGGGCCGCCGGGCGGACGCCGGCCTCGTCGACCAGGCGGGCGACCAGGCGGTCGGTGCCCTGCTCGTCCAGCCGGGTGCCCACGTACCAGGCCGCGCCGGCGCCGACCGGGTGGCGGGTCACCGCCGGTACGCCGGGCAGCGGCCCGTCGACGTACGAGGCGAGCACCTCGGCGCCCTCCGGGTGCAGCCACTCGGTCCACACGTCGGCCACGCCGCCGTCGTCCAACCGGACCTGCTCACCCTCACGCAACGGGAAGAACTCCTCGGTCCGCAGGCCGAGCAGCTCGCGGAACGCGCCGGGATAGCCGCCCAACCGGATGTGGTCGTTCTCGTCGACGATGCCGCTGAAGTAGGTGACCGCTGCGGTGCCGCCGGAGGCGACGAACCGGCGCAGCGCGTCGGCGTCGGCGTCGCGGACCAGGTAGAGGGTGGGCACCAGGACCAGCCGGTAGCCGCTGAGGTCGGTCGACGGGTGGACGATGTCGGCGGTGATGCCGGCACGCCACAGCGAGGCGTAGAGGGCCGTGAGCCGGTCGGCGTAGCGGACGTCGACGCTGGGGTGCGAGTCGAGCTCGACGCCCCACCACGCCTCCCAGTCGAAGAGGATGGCGACCTCGGCGTCCACCCGGCTGCCGCGTACCTCGGCCAGCGCCTTGAGGTCGGCGCCGAGCTGGCAGACCTCGCGGAACACCTTGGTCTCCGGCCCGGCGTGCGGCACCAGCGCGGAGTGGAACTTCTCGGCGCCGGCCCGGGATGCCCGCCACTGGAAGAACAGCACCCCGTCGGCGCCCCGGGCCACGTGCGCGAGGCTGTTGCGGCGCAGCTGCCCCGGCAGCTTGGCCACGTTGCGCGGCTGCCAGTTCACCGCGCTGGTGGAGTGCTCCATCAGCAGCCACGGGTCACCGCCGGCGACGCCACGGGTGTGGTCGGCGGAGAGCGCGAGCCCCACGTGGGCCTGCGGGTCGGCGGCGGTCAGGTAGTGGTCGTTGGCGACCACGTCCACGTCGTCGGCCCAGGAGTTGTAGTCCATGTACTTGATGCCGGTGCCGATCATGAAGTTCGTGGTGATCGGCTGGCGGACCAGCTCGCTGAGGAACGCCCGCTCGGCGCGCAGCTGGGCGCGCTGCTCGTCGGAGGAGAAGCGCAGGAAGTCCAGCTGCTGGGTCGGGTTGGCGAAGGTCGGCGCGGTGCGCGGCGGGTTGACCTCGGCCCAGTCGCCGTAGCGCTGGCTCCAGAAGGCGGTGCCCCAGGCGGCGTTGAGACCGTCCAGGTCGCCGTAGCGCTCGCGCAGCCAGCCGCGGAACGCCTCGGCGCTGACGTCGCAGTAGCAGTGCACGTTGTGGCAGCCCAGCTCGTTGGAGATGTGCCACATGACGACCGCGGGGTGCTCGGCGTACCGGCCGGCGACCGCCCGGACCAGTTCCAGCGACCGCTCCCGGAACACGGGCGAGCTGGGGCAGTACGCCTGCCGTCCACCGGGCCAGAGGATGGTGCCGTCGGCCTGCCGGGGCAGGGTCTCCGGGTGCGCCCGGGCCAGCCACGGCGGCGGGCTGGCGGTGGCGGTGGCGAGGTCGACCTGGATGCCGCCGTCGTGCAGCAGGTCCAGCACCCGGTCGAGCCAGCCGAACTCGTACCGCCCGGGGGTGGGCTCGAGCAGCGCCCAGGAGAAGATGCCGACCGAGACCAGGTTGACCCCGGCCCGGCGCATCAGCTCGACGTCTTCCGCCCACGTCTGCTCGGGCCACTGCTCGGGGTTGTAGTCGCCGCCGAAGTAGATGTCCGCACCCTGCCATCGCCGCATGAGAGCTGAGGGTGCACCGACCTGCGGGCCGAAGTCAACAGGTTCCAACATCGACTTCGTTTCCAACGTTTACCCGATAACAGCCCTGTCACGACTGGGTTCTGGGAGGCATATGGCCCTCTTGACAGAGCCGCGCGGAGGGGTAGCTTGAGGCCCCACTGGCAGTTCGTGTTTGCCAATGTGGATTCTCGGTGGATCCCGATGTGCGATCACGACGCCGGATCTGCCACCACCACTGACGGCCCTTGGGCGTAGCACCTCTTCATCCGCAGGAGGCACAGATGTCCCGTCCCCGATCCCAAGCCGAGTACCTGGCCCGGCTCGTACCGCCCTCCGTCGCCGGCCTGAACCGACGCTCGCTGCTGGCCGGCGCGGCCGGCACCGGCGCGCTGCTCGGCACCGGCCTGCTCGCCGGATGCGGTGACGACTCCGGCTCCGGCGGGTCCGACTCGAAGGACGTGTCGGTCGGCTCCAACCAGTCCGACCCGAAGCCCAAGGACGTCATCGCCAAGGTCATGGACGGGTTCAAGACCTCGTCCGGCGTCACGCCCGCGGTGAACACGGTCGACCACAACACGTACCAGGAGAACATCAACAACTACCTGCAGGGCAAGCCGGACGACGTGTTCATGTGGTTCGCCGGCTACCGGATGCGCTTCTTCGCCGCCAAGGGCCTGGCCGGCGACGTCAGCGACGTGTGGGGCAAGCTCTCCGGCTTCTCCGACGCCTTCAAGAAGGCCTCCACCGGCGACGACGGCAAGCAGTACTTCGTGCCGTCGTCGTACTACCCGTGGGCGGTGTTCTACCGCAAGTCGGTCTGGAAGCAGTACGGCTACCAGGTGCCCACGACCCTGGACCAGCTCACCACGCTGAGCGCCCAGATGAAGAAGGACGGCCTCACCCCCATCGCCTTCGCCGACAAGGACGGCTGGCCGGCGATGGGCACCTTCGACATCCTCAACCTGCGGATCAACGGCTACCAGTTCCACGTCGACCTGATGGCCGGCAAGGAGGCCTGGACCTCCGACAAGGTCAAGAAGGTCTTCGACACCTGGGCCGGTCTGCTCCCCCTGCACCAACCCGACAGCCTCGGCCGCACCTGGCAGGAGGCGGCGCAGTCGCTGCAGCAGAAGAAGAGCGGCATGTACCTGCTCGGTCTCTTCGTCGCCCAGCAGTTCAGCAACGAGGAGCAGAACGACCTCGACTTCTTCACCTTCCCGGAGATCGACCCGGCGATCGGGGCCAAGGCCCTGGACGCGCCGATCGACGGCTACATGATGGCTCGCAAGCCCAAGTCCGAGGCGAACGCCAAGAAGCTGCTGGAGTACGTGGGCGGCAAGGACGCCGCGAACATCACGGTGAAGAACGACCCGAGCACCCTCGTGGCCAACACCGGCGCGGACACCAGCGGTTACACCGCGCTGCAGAAGAAGGCCGCCGAGCTGGTCGGCTCGGCCACCGAGATCGCCCAGTTCCTGGACCGCGACACCCGGCCGGACTTCGCCTCGACGGTGATCATCCCGGCGATCCAGCAGTTCATCAAGACCCCCAAGGACATCGACGGGCTCACCTCGAGCATCGAGAACCAGAAGAAGTCGATCTTCACCGAATAGACGGCGGAAGGGGGAGGACATCGTGTCCGACCTGCCCCTGATCCAAGCGGATCGCGCCGTTCCGTCGCCGGCAGCGGCCACCCCCACGGGTGGCCGTCGCCGGCGGCTACGGCTCCTGTCCCGCACCGACCGCGTGGTCATCACGCTGATGGTGCTCGTCCCGCTGCTGCTCGTCACCGGGCTGGTCTGGCTGCCGGCGGTGGCCACCGTGCTGCTCTCCGGTACCGACTGGGACGGCATCGGCCCTCTGAGTGACATCGACTTCGTCGGCGGCCGCAACTACAGCGACGTGGTCAACATCTACCCGCCGTTCGTACCGGCGATCCAGCACAACCTGCTCTGGTTGGCCGTGCTGTTCCTGGTGGCCACCCCGTTCGGCATGTTCCTGGCCGTCCTGCTCGACAAGGAGCTGCGCGGCAGCCGCTTCTACCAGACCGCGCTGTACATGCCGGTGGTGCTCTCGCTGGCGCTGATCGGCTTCGTCTGGCAGCTGCTCTACTCCCGCGACCAGGGTCTGATCAACGCGGTGTTCGGCAGCAACATCGACTGGTACGGCGACTCCAACGTCAACATCTGGGCGGTCATGGTCGCCTCCGGGTGGCGACACGTCGGCTACATCATGCTGCTGTACCTGGCCGGGTTGAAGGGCGTCGACCCGTCGCTGCGCGAGGCAGCCGCGGTCGACGGCGCCTCGGAGAGCCGGGCGTTCTTCCGGGTGGTCTTCCCGGTGATGCGACCCATCAACATCATCGTGCTGGTGGTGACCGTGATCGAGTCGCTGCGGGCGTTCGACCTGGTCTGGGTGGTCAACAAGGGTCGCAACGGGTTGGAGCTGATCTCCGCGCTGGTGACCCAGAACGTGGTGGGTGAGGCGAGCCGGATCGGCTTCGGCTCGGCGCTGGCGACCATCATGCTGGTCGTCTCGCTGGTGTTCATCACCATCTACCTGGCCACCGTGATGAGGGAGGACCGGCGATGAGCACCGCGACCGTGACCCGGCAGCCGGATCAGACCGCCGAGGCGCCGGTCCGGCGCCGCAAGCTGACCCCGCTGCGGCTGCTGCTGCACGGCTTCCTCATCGTCGTCTCGCTGGCCTGGCTCTTCCCGATCGTCTGGGCGGTGCTGTCCTCGCTGCGCTCCTACCAGTACACCGCCGCCAACGGCTACGTCTCCTTCGGCGGCTGGACCTTCGACAACTACATCACGGCCTGGAAGACCGCCGAGTTCGGCCAGCACTTCCTCAACTCCGTCTACATCACGGTGCCGGCGGTGCTGCTGACGCTCTTCCTCGCCTCGTGCGTGGCGTTCGTCATCGCCCGGTTCAGCTGGAAGCTCAACATCGTGCTGCTCGGGCTCTTCACCGCGGCCAACCTGCTGCCCCAGCAGGCGCTGCTGATCCCGCTGTTCCGGCTCTTCACCGAGGTGCCGCTGCCCGAGTTCATGAGTGACTCGGAGCTGCTCTACGACAGCTACTGGGGGCTGATCCTGATCAACGTCGCCTTCCAGTGCGGCTTCTGCGTCTTCGTGCTGAGCAACTACATGAAGGCGCTGCCGCACGAGCTCTACGAGGCGGCGATGGTCGACGGGGCCAGCGTGTGGCGGCAGTACTGGCAGGTCACCATGCCGCTGTGCCGCCCGGCCCTGGCCGCCCTGGCGACGCTGGAGGTGACCTGGATCTACAACGAGTTCTTCTGGGCCACCGTGCTGATGCGCACCGGGGACAAGTTCCCGGTCACCAGCTCACTGAACAACCTGCGTGGCGAGTTCTTCACCGACAACAACCTGGTCTCGGCGGGCAGCGTGCTCGTCGCGATCCCCACCCTGGTGATCTTCTTCATGCTCCAGCGGCACTTCGTCCGGGGCCTGACCTTGGGAGCTTCCAAAGGATGACCATCCTGCACCTGCGCCGCGCGCGGACCAGCCTGGTGCTCGACGCGCGCGGCCCGGGGCTGCCCCGGGTCGTGCACTGGGGCGGCGACGTCGGCGACCTCGACCCCGACGCGCTGGGCCAGCTCGCCGCCGCGACCGCACCGCCGGTGGTGCCGAGCAGCTTCGACGAGCCGACCGTGCTCTCCCTGCTGCCCGAACCGAGCGCCGGGTGGAGCGGCCGGCCGGCACTGGCGGGGCACCGCGACGGCACCGGCTGGTCCACCGCGTTCCGACTGGACACGGTGGACGTCGCCGACGACGAGGGCTCGGCCCGGGTCACCGTCTCGGCCAGCGACCCGGACGCCGGGCTGTCCCTCACCGTCGAGATCGAGCTGGACCCGACCGGGTTGCTGCTGCTGCGCCACCGGCTGACCAACGACGGGGGCAGCCCGTACGAGCTGCGGGAGCTGACCCCGGTGCTGCCGGTGCCGGCGGTCGCCACCGAACTGCTCGACCTCACCGGCCGTTGGTGCCGGGAACGGTCCCCACAGCGGCACCCCTGGCACCACGGCACCTGGGTCCGGGAGGGCCGGCACGGGCGTACCGGGCACGACGCCGCCCTGCTGCTGGTGGCCGGCACGGCCGGCTTCGGCTTCGGGCACGGCGAGGTGTGGGCGGTGCACACCGCCTGGAGCGGTGACCACGTGACCTTCGCCGAGCGGCGGCCGACCGGCGAGTCGACCCTCGGTGGCGGCGAACTGCTGGGCCCGGGCGAGGTGCGGCTCGGCCCCGGCGAGTCCTACGAGACACCGCTGCTCTACGCGGTCTGGTCCGACGCCGGCCTGGACGGGCTCAGCGACGTCCTGCACACCCACCTGCGGGCCCGGCCGCGGCACCCGCGCAGCCTCCGCCCGGTGACGCTGAACGTCTGGGAGGCGGTCTACTTCGACCACGACCTGGACCGGCTGCGCAAGCTCGCGGACCGGGCCGCCCAGATCGGCGTGGAGCGCTTCGTGCTCGACGACGGCTGGTTCCGGGGCCGGCGCGACGACACCGCCGGGCTCGGCGACTGGTTCGTCGACGAGGACGTCTGGCCGGACGGCCTGCAACCGTTGATCGACCACGTCACCGGCCGCGGCCTGCAGTTCGGGCTCTGGGTCGAACCGGAGATGGTCAACCCCGACTCCGACCTGTTCCGCGCCCACGCCGACTGGCTGCTCGCCGTACCGGGGCGACTGCCGCCGGCCTGGCGCAACCAGCAGGTGCTCGACCTGGGCCGACCGGAGGTGTACGACTACCTGCTCGAACGCCTCGACGCGCTGCTCACCGAGCACCCCGGCATCAGCTACCTCAAGTGGGACCAGAACCGGGACCTCACCGACGCCGGGCACCACGGCCGCCCGGGGGTGCACGGGCAGACCCTGGCGGTCTACCGCCTCCTCGACGAACTGCGCCGCCGCCACCCCACCGTGGAGATCGAGAGCTGCTCGTCCGGTGGCGCCCGGGTGGATCTGGCGATCCTGGCCCGCACCGACCGGGTCTGGGCCAGCGACTGCAACGACGCGCTGGAGCGGCTCAGCATCCAACGCTGGACCGGGCTGCTGCTCCCACCGGAGCTGATCGGCACGCACGTCGGCCCGGAGCGTTCGCACACCACCAACCGCGTACACGACCTCGGCTTCCGGGCGGCCACCGCGCTCTTCGGCCACCACGGCATCGAGTGGGACATCGCCTCGATCAGCACCGAGGAGCAGACGGAACTGGCCGCCTGGGTCGCGCTGCACAAGCGGCTCCGGCCGCTGCTGCACACCGGCCGGGTGGTCCGGGTCGACCACCCGGACCCGGCCATCTGGGCGCACGGCGTGGTCGACCACGACGGCGACCGGGCGGTGTACGCCGTGGCCCGGCTCGCGACCTCGGTGGCGCAGGCCCCGGGAGCGGTACGGCTACCCGGGCTGGACGAGGGGCGGCGCTACCTGGTCCGACCGGCGGCGGACGTGCCGGCGCCGGCCACCATCGGCCGGGCCGGGCCGGGCTGGCTGCCCGCCGGAGTGACCCTGACCGGCGCGGCGCTGGCCCGGGTGGGCGTCCAGGTGCCCGCGCTGCACCCCGAACAGACGCTGGTCCTGGAGGTCACCGCGGTCGGCTGACCGCCGGAGAAAGATGCTGGGATTTTCTCGGCCGGCATGTCGAGAACCGTGGCGCCTGCTTCTACCTCAGGGTGAGAGCACCGATGATGGTGCGCAGGCGTGAGGAGCGAGACCATGAAGTACATGCTGCTGATGCAGTTCAGCGCTGCGGGGACCGACTTTCCCAGCATCGACACCTGGACCCCGGCCGAGATCCAGGCGCACATCGGGTTCATGCAGGAGGTCAACGCCAAGCTCACCGCCAGCGGGGAGTGGGTCGACGCGCAGGGCCTGGGCGGCCCCCAGCAGGCCCGGATCGTCCGCGCCGGCGACGGCGGCGCTCCCGTGGTCACCGAGGGGCCGTTCGCCGAGACGAAGGAGTTCCTGGCCGGCTACTGGATCGTCGACTGCGACAGCCCGCAGCGGGCGGTGGAACTGGCCGCGTACCTCTCCACCGCGCCCGGCCCCGGTGGCCGGCCACTGAACATGCCGATCGAGGTGCACCCGGTGATGTCCGCCCCGTCGCAGGAGATCGACGGCTGACCACCACCGGTCCCCGCATCGAGGACCTGCTGCGCGACCTCGCGCCGCAGGTCCTCGGCGTGCTCACCCGCCGCTTCGGCGACTTCGCCACCGCCGAGGACGCGGTGCAGGAGGCACTGCTGGCCGCCGCGACCCAGTGGCCGGTCGAGGGGCTGCCGACGAACCCGCGCGGCTGGCTCGTGCAGGTCGGGTACCGGCGCATGATCGAGCTGGTCCGGGGCGAGCAGGCCCGGCGCCGCCGGGAGGACCTGGCGACCCGGCGCGACCCGGACGACCGGCAGCGCGCGCCGGCGGCGGACGAGGCGCTGACCGCCGAGCGCGACGACACCCTGATCCTGCTCTTCCTGTGCTGCCACCCGGCGCTGTCGGCGCCGTCGGCCGTCGCGCTGACCCTGCGCGCGGTCGGTGGCCTGAGCACCGCCGAGATCGCCCGCGCCTTCCTGGTCCCCGAGGCGACCATGGCGCAGCGGATCAGCCGGGCCAAGCAGCGCATCCGGTCCTCCGGGACGCCGTTCCGGATGCCCGACCCGCCCGAGCGGGCCGACCGGCTGGCCAGCGTGCGGCAGGTGCTCTACCTGATCTTCACCGAGGGGCACACCAGCACCGCCGGTCCGGACCTGCGCCGGGTGGACCTGGCGGTGGAGGCGATCCGGTTGACCCGCGCGCTGCACGCGCTGCTGCCCCGGGACAGCGAGGTCGCCGGACTGCTCGCGCTGATGCTGCTCACCGAGGCCCGCAGCGCGGCCCGGACCGGCCCGTCCGGTGAACTGATCTCCCTGGCCGACCAGGACCGCGGCCGTTGGGACGCCGCCGCGATCGCCGAGGGCATCGCGCTGGTCACCGAGGCGCTGCCGCGCGGGCCGGTCGGCCCGTACCAGGTGCAGGCCGCCATCGCCGCGCTGCACGCCGAGGCACCCAGCACGGCCGAGACGGACTGGCCGCAGATCCTCGCGCTCTACCAGGTGCTGGAGCAGCAGTCCGGGAGCCCGGTGGTGGCGCTCAACCGGGCCGTGGCGACGGCCATGGTGCACGGCCCGGCCGCCGGCCTGGCCGCTCTCGCCCCGCTGGCCGAGGACCCGCGGCTGGCCGGGAACCACCGGTTGCCGGCCGCCCGGGCGCACCTGCACGAGATGGCCGGTGACCGGGCGCGGGCCGTCGAGGACTACCGGGCCGCCGCCGCCCGGACCACCAGCCTGCCCGAGCAGCGCTACCTGACCATGCGGGCGGCCCGGCTCGCCACCACCGAGGGCTGAGGACCGCATGGCGTACGTGCTGCTGGGGATCGCCATCGGCGCCGAGGTGCTGGCGACCAGCCTGCTCAAGTCCCGCCGGGTTCAGCCGGCACTGGCCCACCCTCGTTTGCGTCGGCGGCTACCTGTTGGCGTTCCTCCTGCTGGCCCAGGCGGTCAAGCAGATCCCGGTCGGTGTCGCGTACGCCCTCTGGTCCGGCCTGGGGACGGCGACCATCGTGGCGATCGGGGCGGTCTTCCTGGACGAGCCGGTGGGCGTCGTCAAGCTGGTCGGGATCGCCCTCATCATCGCGGGCGTGGCGATCGTCAACCTGACCGGCGAGCACTGAACCACTCGGGGGCGTAACCCGCGGTGGTGGCGGATCCGTGCGGACCCGCCACCTCCGCGTTCGTGGGTCAGCTCGCGGTGCAGCTCACCTGCGGCCCGGCGTTGCAGCCGTTCCCGGTGGCGATGAAGCCGGCGGCGAACGGGACGGGAGGGTTGGCCGCTGTCGGCCTGGGTATCCCCGGACGATCCGGCGGTGGGAAGGAGATACAGGATGGTCAGCGTCGGCTACACCCTGATGTGCGAGCAGACCGGTCCGAAGCAGCTGGTCGACCACGCGGTACGGGCCGAGGCGGCCGGCTTCGACCAGCTGGTGATCTCCGATCACTACTCTCCCTGGCTGGACGCACAGGGCCACTCCCCGTACGCCTGGTCGGTGCTCGGGGCGGTCGCCCACGCCACCTCCCGGGCCGAGCTGATGTCCTTCGTGACCTGCCCGATCCGCCGCTACCACCCGGCGGTGGTCGCCCAGAAGGCCAGCACGATCGGGGCGCTCTCGGACGGCCGGTTCACCCTCGGCCTGGGCGCCGGGGAGAACCTCAACGAGCACGTCGTCGGCGGCTGGCCGCACGTGCAGCAGCGGCACGAGATGTTCGAGGAGGCGTTGCAGATCATCCGGCCGCTGCTCAACGGCGAGACGCTCACCTTCTCCGGCAACCACTTCGACGTGCCCGACGCCTACGTCTGGGACCGGCCGGAACGCCCGGTGCCGATGGCCATCGCCGCCTCCGGCCGGCAGTCGGCCACCCTCGCCGCCGAGTACGGCAATGGCATCGTGGCCACCGAGCCCGACCCGCACCTCATCCAGCTCTACGACGACGCCGGCGGCGCCGGCCAGCCCCGCTACGGGCAGGTGGCCATCTGCTACGGCCCCGACGAGGCGGAGTGCCGCAAGATCGTGCACGACCAGTTCCGCTGGTTCGGCCTGGGCTGGAAGGTCAACGCCGACCTGCCCGGCCCGGACTCCTTCGCCGCCGCCACCCAGTTCGTCCGGGAGGAGGACGTCGCGGAGGGCATCCCCTGCGGCCCGGACGTGGACGCGCACGTCGAGGCGTTCAAGAAGTTCGTCGACGCCGGCTTCAGCCACGTGGCGATCGTCCAGGTCGGCGGGGAGACCCAGCCGATGTTCCTGGACTGGGCGCAGGAGCAGCTGCTGCCCCGGCTGCGCGAGCTGTGAGCCTGACCGCGGCCGGCCGGTTCGGTGCCGCGGAGCTGCGGCTGGCGCTCGCCGCGCCCCGGCCCGCCGGCGGACTGTCCTCCGACTGGCGCCTGGTCGACGGGCTGCGCACGCACACGCGGCGCGGCGCGGACCCCGGCACCGACGCGCCGCCGGTGGTGCTGGTGCACGGTCTGGCGGTGTCACACCGCTACCTCACCCCGCTGGCCGTCGAGCTGGCCCGCACCCACCCGGTGTACCTGCCGGACCTGCCCGGCTTCGGGCTGAGCCAGCGCCCCCGCCGGGCGTACGACGTGCGTCGGCACGCCGCGCACCTGGCCGCCTGGCTGAGCGCGTACCGGATGCCGCCGGTCTGCCTGCTCGGGCACTCGTTCGGCGCCGAGGTGGCCGCCGCGCTCGCCGCGACCCACCCGGACGCCGTCCGCGCGCTGGTGCTGGCCGGGCCGACCAGCGACCCGGCCGCCCGGAGCCGGCGGGGCCAGTTCGGCCGGTGGCTGGTGGACACGCTGCGCGAGGCGCCGTTGCAGGCGCCGACCCTGGTCCGCGACGTGTGGGACGCCCGGCCCTGGCGGGTCCTCGCGACGCTGTCGCACTCGGTGCGCAACGCCATCGAGGCGGACCTGGTACGGATCGGCGCGCCGACGCTCGTCCTCGCCGGGGCGCGCGACCCGGTGGCGCCGGCGGACTGGCGCGACGAGGTGGCCCGGCTCGTGCCGGACGCTCGGCCGGTCGTCGTGCCCGGCGCCGCGCACAACGTGGCCACCACGGCCCCGACGGCGGTCGCGGACGCGATCCGTCACCTGCTCGCCTCCGCTCCCACTCCCGTACTCACGGACAGGTGATCCCGATGCGCTTCGGAAACGTGGAGGTCCGCCCCCTCGGCGGCGGCCTCGGCTGCCTGCTGATGATCCTGTTCTCGATCGTCGCCTCGGTGGTGCTCACCGTCCTGCTCAACCTGGTCCTCTGAGGCGGCGCCCCCGCCGACGTCGGCCCGTCCTGGTCCGCCGGAAGCCCCGGCATCATCGAACCCGGGTCGATCAGGATCAGCCGGCGGACAGGTCCAGCTCGGCCAGCACCGGGTAGTGGTCGGAGGCCCGGTCCACCACGCCGTCCCGCACCACCCGGCAGTCGCGGACCCGCTCGGCCAGCGCCGGCGTACCGAACAGGTAGTCCAGCCGCATGCCGGAGAACTCGCCCCCGCCGCCATGCCCGGTCGGCGCGGTCAGCCCCTCGTCCGGGCCGCCGGCGGCGCGGTACAGGTCGACCAGGCCGTCGGCGAGCAGTCGGGCGGTCGCCCGGGTGTCCGCCGTGCGCCCGTCGCGGCGCAGATGCCGACGGCGGTACGCCAGAGGCAGCCGGTCGATCCGGGCGGTGTGGTCAGTGTCCGGGTCGAGGGTGTTCAGGTCGCCGCCGAGCAGTGCCAGGTGCCCCGGCGCGCGCCGGAAGGCGGCGGCGAGCCAGCCCGCCTCGATCCGCCGCCAGGCACCGGAGTACGGGTTGAGGTGCGCGCCGAGCACGGTCAACGGCCCGGCGTCGGAGGCCACCACCACCCGTACGGCCGCGTGGTGCCACGGCCGGCGGACCGGGCCTGCGGCCGTGGTCCGCAGGGGCGGACGGACCAGCGCCGCCACCGGCTGACCGAAGCAGCTGCCGGCCAGGTACGGGCGCATCCCCAGCCGGGCCGCGAACTCGTCGAGCACGCCGGCGCGGTCGAAGCCGCGCAATTCCTGCAGCAGCAGCACGTCCGGACGCTGCTCGGTGATCACCTCCACCAGCAGGTCCCGCCGGTCCGGCCCACCCCGGTCCTGACCACCGGTACGCACGTTCCAGGTCATCACCCTCAGCACGGCGGCGCTCAGTCGACCCGGGCGGCCCGGGCCAGCTCGTCGTCGAGGGTGTGTACGTCCTCGGACTCGATGCTGGGCCGGTTGCCCTCCCGCACGTCGGCGTTGGGGCGGACCACCAGGTAGAGCACCCCGATCCAGAGCGCCGAGAGCAGGATCGCCCCCATGAAGTCGGTCGGGTGGTGCATGCCCCGGTACATCCGGGAGGTGGCCACTCCGACCGGCATGATCACCGCCAGCGCCACGAAGACCCAGCGCCACCAGCGGTCGGTGCGGGGCAGCACGATGACGGCGATCGCCACCCACAGGCAGATGGTCGCCGCGATGTGCCCCGACGGGAAGGAGGAGGTCGGCATCTGCCCGTCCAGGTTCTCCACCGGCGGGCGCGGCCGGTCCACCGCCCGCGCGGACGCCAGGAACAGGGTCAGCTCGCCGACCATGGCCAGCACCACGAAGAGCACCGGCCGCCAGCGCCGCCACACCGCCAGGACCAGCGGGCAGAACACCAGCGAGACGAGCAGGATCGCGTGGGTGTCGCCGAACTTGCTCCACCACCAGCTCGCCTCGGTCAGCACGTCGGTGTGCCGCTCGGCGAACCAGCGCGGCAGCTCGGTGTCCAGTGTGTCGAAGACGGTGCCCTTGGCGTGGTAGCTGACGTACATGCCGAAGCCGTAGAGCGCGCCGAACACCAGCACCCAGCCGACCAGCAGTTCGGCGATCGCCGAGCGGGGGTGGGCCAGCACGTGCTCCTCGGCCGGGGCGGGCGCGATGTCGTGCCCCGCCTCCGGCTCCAGGCCCTCGGTCAGCGGCGGCACCGGGCGACCCCGCTCCCGCCGCCACAGCCGGAACGCGTACGCGGTGACGCCCAGCCAGGCGGCGCCGAGCAGCCAGCCGGCCAGCACGTCGGAGACGTAGTGCACGCCCAGCGCGATCCGGGTCAGCCCGACCAGCGCCACCAGCACGGCGACCCCGGCGATCGCGGGCTTGCGCCAGCGCGGCGCCATCGCCGGAAGGAACACCAGCAGCAGGGCGCCGTACGCGACGAACGAGCCGAGCGCGTGCCCGCTCGGGAAGCTGTTGCCCGGCGCGCTGGCCACCGGCACGTCCACCACCGGGCGGAGCCGGCCCACCAGCGCCTTCAGCGACGGGTCGAGGATCAGCCCGCCCACCCCGGTGATGATCAGATAGACGGCCAGCCGGGACTGCCGCCGGATCAGCAGCCCGACCACCGCGATGGTGACCAGCCAGATGAGGACCGGCCGGCCGCCCAGGTCGGTGACCGCCTGGAGCACGGTGACCAGTGCGTGGTGCGGGGCGACGAGCCCGTTGAACCACTCGGCGACCGCGTGGTCGGCGTCCTGCAACGGGCTCCACCGCACCCGGACGAGCAACAGCAGCAGCCCGAAGGCCACCCCGGCGCCGGTGACGGCCACCAGCCCGGCGACACTCCGCTCGGCGAAGTGCCCGAGTGGACGCCGCGCCACCTCTTTGACCGCGGTCACCCCGCACCTCCCTTGTCTGCTCTGGCGAGGCGCTTTACCCGATCGGCGTCGCGCGTACACCCCGGGGGCAGCTAGAGGGCGCTCATCTCACCGGTGTCGAGGACCTCTTCGCGGTCGGCCTCGGGCTGCCACAGGTCCGGCTGGGCCGGCTCCTGCACGCCGATGCGCAGCGCCTCCAGCTGGGCGGCGAACGCCAGCCCGCCGAAGAGCGCCATGCCGGTGAGGTTGGCCCAGAGCAGCAGCGCCATCATCCCGGTGAGCGCGCCGTAGGTCTGCCCGAAGCCGTCGCTGAACCGCACGTACGCGGCCAGCAGCAGGCTGGCCAGCCACCACAGCGCGGTGGCGATGCCGGCGCCGAAGAGCAGCCACGACAGGCCGGGCTGCTTGCGGCGCGGCGCGTGCCGGAACAGCACCGCCACGGCCAGCACGGTCAGCCCGAGGCTCAGCGGGAACCGGACGACGTCCCAGAAGCCGTGGGCGGCCTCGCCCCACTCGTAGTGCCGGCGTACCGAGTCGCCCATCGGCCCGCCGCCAACCAGGATCAGGAAACCGACCAGCGCCGGCACGCCCGCGGTGACGGCCAGCACCGCGGCGCGGGCGTACTTCGCCAGCGCCGGACGGTCCCGCTCGACGCCGTAGATCCGGTTGGCGCCCCGCTCGATCTGCGCCATCGTGGTGGTCAGGGCGACCAGCCCGGTGAGCAGACCGAGGGTGAGCGCCAGCTCGCCGGCGTCCTCGGTGCGCTCGCCGTCGCCGAGCAGCTCGGCCACCACCGCCTCGCTCTGCCCGGGGGTGAGAGCCAGCACGGTGTCGGCGACCACCTGGCCGCCCTCCTCGACGCCCAGCGAGCTGATCAGGCCGGTGAGGGCGATCATGAACGGCACCACGGCGAGGCAGAGCTGGAGCGCGAAGGCCCGGGAGTGGCTGAACCCGTCGCCGTAGCGGAACCGGATGAAGGCGTCCCGCAGCAGGTGCCAGCCACCCTCGCGGCGCAGGGTGCGCCAGGCGTCGTCGGCGGAGAGCTCCTCGTCGGTCATCAGCCGGGTCTCCGGCACCATCCGGGTGCTACTCACGGCGCGCCTCCTCGATCAGCCGCTCGCCCCGCTCCCCCGCGCCCTGCGCGTCGACGGCGAGGTCGGGCGCCTGCTCCGGCTGCGGTACGCAGAGCCAGAGCGACCCGGGGCGGATCTCGGCGTGCAGCCGCCGGCCCGGTGCGATGAGGTCACCGTCCAGCTCCCGGGGTTGCGCCCGGTTGCTGCTGATCACGACGCGCTTGCCGCGGAACACCTCCATCTGCGGCACGCGGCCGCGCCGGCGGATCACCGCCCAGCCGAGCGCGAGCCAGTGCCGCAGGTTGCGCGGGGTGAGCACGGCGACGTCGAGCCAGCCGTCGTCCGGCTCGGCCTCGGTGAGCAGTCGTACCCCGCCTTGGAGCCGGCCGACGTTGGCGACCAGGACCGAGCGCGCCCGGCGGCGTACCGGCGGTCGGTCGTCGATGCGGATCTGCACCCGCATCGGCCGGTCGCGCAGGTGCCGGGCAGCGCCCACCACGTACGCGGGCCAACCGATGCGGGCCTTGGCGGTCTCGGAGGTGGCCTCCAGCATCTGGGCGTCGAAGCCCATGCCGGCCATCACGGTGAAGTAGCGGTCCTCGACCGCGCCGACGTCGAGCAGCCGCCGACCCCGCTCGACGGCGACCTGGAGCCCGGCGGCGAGGTCGGTGGAGAGGCCCAGGTTGGCGGCGAGCAGGTTGCCGGTGCCCTGGGGCAGCACGGCCAGCGCCACGTCGGTGCCGACCAGGGCGCTGACGCAGGACATCACGGTGCCATCGCCGCCGCAGGCGAAGACCAGGTCGACGCCGGCCTGGACGGCCCGCTCGGTCTGGCCGCGGCCCGGGTCGTCGACGGTGGTCTCGAACCACAGCGGCTCGGGCCAGCCGGCGGCGGCCAGGGCGTCGGTCACGGTGCGGCGCAGCTCGTCGAGATCGCCGACCTTCACCGGGTTGACCACCACGGCGGAGCGCAGCCCGCCGTCGCCGCCCGAGGGTCGCCTGTCCTGTGCAGCATCCACGGCGCCAGTGTGCAGCACCGGGACGCCTTCAGCGAGCCCGCGACCGGCGCGCGTCGGAAGTGCCACAGACAGGTTTCAGCGTGGCCACCACCGTCGTCGCCCCGCACGACATCGTCACGCCGCCGCGCGCAGCGCGCTCTCCACCCGTCGGCGCAGATCGTCCAGGTCCGCCCCGGCCTCGGTGAGCACCAACGCCCCCAGCCCCTGCCCCTCGCGGAGGATCCCGAGCAGGATGTGCTCGGTGCCGATGTGGTGGTGCCGCAGCCGCAGCGCCTCGCGCAGCGACAACTCGAGCACCTTCTTCGAGCGAGGCGAGAACGGCCCGCCCAGGTACCGGCGCCCGCGCCTCCACCAGCGTCGCGGCGCCGGCACGGCCTCCCGCAGCGCGTCCGGGCCGAAGGACTGCTCGATGCGGGCCACGATGGCGGCCAGGTCGATGCCGATCTCGCGCAGCGCGGCCGCGTCCGCGTCGCCCAGGCCGGCCCCGCCCGTGGCGGTGTGCCGGTGGATGCGCTCGCGGAGGTCGTCGGCGCGTACGCCGGCGTCGGCCAGCACGCGGCTGGCCAGGCCGGCGTCGTCGGCGAGCAGGGCGAGCAGCAGGTGCTCGGTGCCGACCGGCCGCTGGCCCTCGACCCGCGCCTCCTCGACCGCCCGCCGGACCACGCCGCGAGCCCGGTCGGTGAACCGTTCGAACATCACGCCTCCCACGATGGATTGACCGCCGGTCGCCCGGCGTGCTTCTTGTGCACCGCCTGCCGGCTGACCTCGAGCGCGTCGGCGATCTCCTGCCAGGACCAGCCCTGTCGACGGGCGTTGTCCACCTGGACCACCTCGAGTCGCTCGAGCAGCCGGCGCAGCGCGCGGACGGCGCGCAGCCCGACCCGGGGGTCGGTGCTGCCGGCGGCCGCCGCGAGTTCCGTCGCCTGACTCATGCCGTCAACATACGTTGACAACGCCTCCGTGTCAACCTGTGTTGACGATCGAGCTTGACAGCCTGACGAATCATGCAATTATTGTCAGCATGTCGAACGACCGGCTGGACGCGATCCTCGCCGCCGCCTACCAGTGCTTCACCCGGCACGGCGTGCGGCGGACCACCATGGACGACATCGCGGCCGCGGCCGGCATGTCGCGCCCGGCCGTCTACCAGTACGTGCGCAACAAGGACGACGCCTACCGGCGACTCGCCGAGCGGCTCTTCGCCGGCGCGCTGGCCGAGGCGCGGGCCGCCGCGGCCGCCCCCGGAGCGTCGACCGGGCGGCGGCTGCACGCGGTGCTCGACACCAAGCTGGAGCTCACCCTGAAGCTGCACCGCGACAGCCGGCACGCCGCCGAGCTGCTCGACGCCAGCACCAGGCTCACCGGCGACCTCGTCGAGGCGTACACCCGGGAGCTGACCGACGTGGTGGCCGGCGCCCTCGCCGACGCGGCCGGGCCCCGGGCCCGCGCCGTCGCCGACGTGCTGGTCGCGCTCACCCGCGGCCTGGAGGCCGACCTCACCGACCCCGACCTGCCCCGGCAGCGGCTGCGCGACGGCGTCGCGCTGATCGTCGCCGGGCTACCCACCGCACCGGGAGACCCGTCATGACCACCGTCCTGATCACCGGCACCTCCTCCGGGATCGGCCGGGCCACCGCCCGGCGGCTGGCCCGGCACCCGGAGCTGACCGTCTACGCCACCGCCCGCAAGGTCGAGGCGATCGCCGACCTGGCCGAGGCCGGCGCCCGGCTGCTCCCCCTCGACGTCACCGACGAGGCGTCGATGCGCGCCGCCGTCACCGCGATCGAGGCCGAGCACGGCCAGGTCGACGTGCTGGTCAACAACGCCGGCTACGGCGAGTACGGCCCGATCGAGGAGGTCCCGGTCGAGCGGGTGCGGGCCCAGTTCGAGACGAACGTGTTCGGGCTGAGCCGCCTCACCCAGCTGGTGCTGCCCGGGATGCGCCGGGCCGGGCGCGGCCGGATCGTCAACGTCAGCTCGATGGGCGGCCGGCTGGTCTTCCCCGGCGGCGGCTACTACCACGCCACCAAGTACGCGGTGGAGGCGATCTCCGACGCGCTGCGCCAGGAGGTCCGCCCGTTCGGCATCGACGTGGCGATCGTGGAGCCAGGGCTGATCCGCACCGGCTTCGGCGCGGTGGCCGCCGAGTCGCTGGGCGCGGGCGCCGCGCCGTCCGGGCCGTACCGGTCGATGGTCGCCGCAGTCGACCGGGTGATGGCGTCGTCGTACGACAACCGGCTGCTGGCCGCCACCCCGGAGACGGTGGCCCGGGTCATCGAGCGGGCCGTCACCGCCCGCCGGCCGCGAACCCGCTACCTGGTCACCGCGGCGGCCCGGGCGATGGTGCACACCCGGCGCCTGTTCGGCGCCCGGCTCTTCGACGCGGTCAACCGGCTCCAGTTCCGCTGACCCCATCCGGGAGCGGCGGGGCTGCCCGATCCCGCCCGCCGCCGCGATCACGCGACTACGCTCGGTCAGGGAACAGCGTGGTCGTGCCGGGCGCGACGCCCGGGAGGTGATGTCGATGGCCGCATCCGCCGATGCAGCGGTACTGGTGGGCCTCGGCTCGGAGCGCAACTTTCCGGTCGTCCAGCTGGCCGCGCAGGAGGCCGCCGCACACGGCAGGCCGCTGCACCTGCTGCACACCTTCGACTGGCACGCGGCCTTCGCCGCGGACACCGTCGCCGCTCCCCGGGACCGGGCCGAGGAGCTGATCACCCAGGGCGCCCAGCTGGCCCACCAGGTCGAGCCGGGGCTGACCGTCCGCGGCGAGATCGTCGAGGGCGACATGCTGCCCACCCTGATCCGCCGGTCGGAGACGGCCTTCCTGCTCGCGGTCGGCGACGGCGGCATGGCCGGCAGCGGCGAGTGCGTCCCGGCCAACACGCCCGCCGTGCAGCTCGCCGCGCGGGCCGGCTGCCCGCTGCTGGTGGTCCGCCGCGAGCCGCCACCGCAGGGCCCGGTGCTGGTCGGCGTGGACGGCTCGCCCAGCTCGAACCTCGCCCTGGAGTGGGCCCTCGAGTGCGCCGCCCGGCGCTGCACCCGACTGCTGGCGATGCGGGTGGTCGAACCCGACGAGGACGCCGAGGCCGTCACCGCCCAGCTCACCGAGGTGGTGGACCGCTACGCCGCCCGCCGCACCGAGGTGCCGGTCGAGTGCCGCAGCGTGAGCGGTGACCCCGGCCCGGTGCTGATCGAGACGTCCCGCTCGGCGCAGGTCACGCTCGTCGCCGCCCGGGGCGACGAACCGGGACGCGGAATGCTCGGGGCGGTGGCCCAGTCGCTGCTGTACCACTCCCCGGCGCCGGTGATCGTCGTCCGTGGCCTCGCCGAGGCGCCGCTGACCCGGCCGCAGGACCGCCCCGAGCGGGACCAACGGCCCTGAGCGAGAGCGCCGGCAGCGACGAGGCTGAACGTCGGAGGCACCGCTTTCCTATTCGCGAGAGGCTCAGCACATGGACACCGCTCTCGACGCGCAGAACCCGCTGACCGACGACGAGCTGCGCCGCCTGGACGCCTGGTGGCGGGCGGCGAACTACCTCACCGTCGGGCAGATCTACCTGCTCGGCAACCCGCTGCTGCGCGAGCCGCTGACCCCCGACCACATCAAGCCACGGCTGCTCGGCCACTGGGGCACCAGTCCCGGGCTCAACCTGATCTACGCCCACCTCAACCGGCTGATCGTGGCGCGCGACCTGAACGCCATGCTGATCACCGGCCCCGGTCACGGCGGCCCGGCCATCGTGGCCAACACCTGGCTGGAGGGCACCTGGTCCGAGCGCTACCACGACGTGGGCCGCGACGAGGCCGGCATGGCCCGGCTGTTCCGGCAGTTCTCCTTCCCCGGTGGCATCCCCAGCCACGTCGCGGCGGAGGTGCCGGGTTCGATCCACGAGGGCGGCGAGCTGGGGTACGCGCTGAGCCACGCCTACGGCGCCGCCTTCGACCACCCCGACCTGGTGGTGGCCTGCGTCATCGGCGACGGTGAGGCCGAGACCGGGCCGCTGGCCGGCAGTTGGCTCTCCAACGCCTTCCTCAACCCGGCCCGCGACGGGGCGGTGCTGCCCATCCTGCACCTCAACGGCTACAAGATCGCCAGCCCGACCGTGCTGGCCCGGATCCCCGAGGCGGACCTGCTGGACCTGATGCGCGGCAACGGCTACCAGCCGTACGTGGTGGCCGGCGACGACCCGGCGCAGGTGCACCGTACGCTCGCCGCCACCCTGGACCGGGCGCTGGACGAGATCGACGCCATCCAGCGCCGGGCCCGCGCCGGCGGCGTGGTGGAGCGCCCGCGCTGGCCGATGGTCATCCTGCGGACGCCGAAGGGCTGGACCGGCCCGCGCGAGGTCGACGGCAAGGAGGTGGAGGGCACCTACCGGGCCCACCAGGTGCCGCTGTCGAAGGTGCGGGACAACCCGGCGCACCTGGCCGAGCTGGAGCGGTGGCTGCGCAGCTACCGGCCGGAGGAGCTGTTCGACGCCACCGGCGCGCCAATCGAGGAGCTGCGCGAGCTGCCGCCGCGCGGCCAGAGGCGGATGAGCGACAACCCGGTGACCAACGGCGGAATGGTGCTGCGCGGCCTGGCGCTGCCGGACTTCCGCGACTACGGCGTGGAGGTCAGCCGCCCCGGTGAGACGGTGGCTGGGGCGACCGGGGCCCTCGGTCCGTGGATCCGCGACGTGATCGCCGCCAACCCGCAGACGTTCCGGCTGTTCGGCCCGGACGAGGTCGCCTCCAACCGGCTGGACGCCGCCTTCGAGGTGACCGACCGGGCGTGGGTGGCCGACCGGGTGCCCGGCGACGACCACCTCTCGCCCGACGGCCGGGTCATGGAGGTGCTCTCCGAGCACCTGTGCCAGGGCTGGCTGGAGGGCTACCTGCTGACCGGCCGGCACGGAGTGTTCACCAGCTACGAGGCGTTCATCCACATCGTCGACTCGATGCTCAACCAGCACGCCAAGTGGCTGAAGGTGACCCGGGGCATCCCGTGGCGGCAGCCGATCGCCTCGCTGAACTACCTGCTCTCCAGCCACGTCTGGCGTCAGGACCACAACGGCTTCTCGCACCAGGACCCCGGCTTCATCGACCACGTGGTGAACAAGAAGGCCGAGGTGGTCCGGGTCTACCTGCCGCCGGACGCCAACACCCTGCTCGCCACCATGGACCACTGCCTGCGCAGCCGGCACTACATCAACGTCGTGGTGGCCGGCAAGCAGCCGGCGCCGAACTGGCTGTCGATGGAGGAGGCGATCCAGCACACCCGGCGCGGGCTGGGCATCTGGGAGTGGGCCAGCAACGACGCCGGCAGCGAGCCGGACGTGGTGCTCGCCTGCTCCGGCGACGTGCCCACGCTGGAGACGCTGGCCGCCGCCGACCTGCTGCGCAAGCACCTGCCGGACCTGGCGGTGCGGCTGGTCAACGTGGTCGACCTGATGCGCCTGCAGCCGGCCACCGAACACCCGCACGGCCTGCCGGACAACGAGTTCGACACCATCTTCACCGCCGACCGGCCGATCATCTTCGCGTACCACGGCTACCCGTGGCTGATCCACCGGCTCACCTACCGCCGGACCAACCACGAGAACCTGCACGTGCGCGGCTACAAGGAGGAGGGCACCACCACCACCCCGTTCGACATGGTGATGCTCAACGACCTCGACCGCTTCCACCTGGTCATCGACGTCATCGACCGGGTGCCGGGCCTGGCCGCCCGCGCCGCCCACCTGCGCCAGCAGATGGTCGACGCCCGGCAGTCCGCCCGCGACCACACCCGCCGGTACGGCGAGGACGACCCGAAGGTCGCCGAGTGGCGGTGGATCCGCGAGACCGACCCGACCAACCGGTGAGGGAGGACGACATGCGGGACGCGGAGATCCTGGTCGGCTACGACGGCTCCACCGACGCGTCGACGGCGCTGCAGTGGGCGCTGGACGAGGCCGGTCGCGGCGGTCAACCGATCCGGCTGGCGTACGTCTTCGAGTGGCTGACGGTGGCCGGCTGGGTGGGGCCGGGCGTGGCGCCCGGCGTCTGGCCGGACGACACGGCCCGCCGGCAGGTGGATGACCTGGTCCGTACCGCCGCCGCGGAGGCCGCCGCCGCGCATCCCGGGCTGACCGTCACCGGCGAGGTGTACGACGGCCCGCCCGCCCTGGTGCTGCAGGAACGGTCGGCCGACGCCGCCCTGCTGGTGCTCGGCAGCCGGGGCCACGGCGGTTTCGGCGGACTGCTGGCCGGCTCGACCGCCGTCGCGGTCACCGCGCACGCGCACTGCCCGGTGGTGGTGGTCCGGGGCGAGCGCGACGGCGGGCCGCCCCCCGGCCCCCGGACCGGGCCGGTGACGATCGGCGTGGACGGCTCCGAGCCGTCGCTGGTGGCGCTCGGCTTCGCGGCCGAGTGGGCCGCCAAGCGGCGGCTGCCGATGCGGGTCCTGCACGCCCCGGCCCCCGGTCCCGGTGCGGCCGCCGGCGCGGTCGACGAACGGGCCGCGGTGGAGCAGGCGGTGGACCCGTGGCGGCGTACCTTCCCCGACCTGGCGGCGACCGTCGACCTGGTCCCGGGCAGCCCGGCGGGGACCCTGATCGACGCGAGCCACGACGCGGCGCTGGTGGTGGTGGGCAGCCGGGGCCGGGGCGGCCTGGCCGGCATGGTGCTCGGCTCGGTCAGCCAGCAGCTGATCCAGCACGCCCACTGCCCGGTCGCGGTGGTCCGCGAACGCTGACCGACGGCCCCTGGCACCGGCGGCGCGGGTCGAACGGCCCGGGTCCGGTGGGACCTGCGCCCCGTGCGACCAGCCGGCAGGTGGCGCAGGATGGAACGGGCAAGCCCCCCACCCGCCCCGGCGCCGCGCGCACCCGGACGGGCTGAGACGGAAGGTCGTGACGATGAGCCAGGAGAGCCCGGCGCCGCAGCGCCCGCTGACCACCGCGCTCGCGGAGGCCGCCGCGACCGCCGGTCACGCGCCCTCGGTGCACAACACCCAGCCGTGGCGCTGGCGGGTACTGCCGGAGGCGCTGGAGCTGCGCGCCGTCGCCGACCGGCAGCTCACGGCCACCGACCCGGAGGGGCGGCTGCTCGCGCTCAGCTGCGGCACGGCCCTGCACCACGCCCGGCTGGCGCTGGCCGCCGAGGGATGGACGGCGGTGGTGGAGCGGATGCCCGACCCCGGCGACAAGGAGTTGCTGGCCCGGGTGACCACGCTGGGCCGTCTCACGGCCGACCCGGAGGCCATGCGGATGGTGCAGTCCATGCGGGTGCGGCACACCGACCGGCGGCCGGTCAGCGACGAGCCGGTGCCCACCACCGCGATCGGGGAGATCGCCCGGGCGGTCACCGCGGAGGGAAGCCGGTTGCAGCTCCTCGACCGCGACCAGGTGCTGGAGCTGGCCGCCGCGGCCTCGCACGCCGACACGGTCGAGGCCGACGACCCGCAGCTGCGCGCCGAGCTGGAGTACTGGACCAGCCGCGCCGGCACCGGCACCGGGCTGCCGCCGGAGGTGCTGCCCGCGCAGGCCCCGCGGACCACGGTGCCGGCCCGCGACTTCGGCCACCCCGGCACCCTGCCGGTCGGCCCCGGCCACGACCGGGCGGCGGTGTACGCGCTGCTGCACGGCGACGAGGACGAGCCGGACAGCTGGCTGCGCGCCGGCGAGGCGCTCTCCGCCGCGTGGCTGACCGCCACCCGGCTCGGCGTGTCGGTGGTGCCGCTCAGCGCGGTCGTGGAGGTGCCGGGCACCCGGCAGAAGCTGCGCCAACTGCTCGCCGGGCTGGGTTTCCCGTACCTCGTGCTGCGGTTGGGGATCGCGGACCCGGCGCACGCCGGCCCGGCGCCCACCCCGCGGCTCACCACCGAGCAGGTGGTCGACACCTCGGCGCTGCACCGCGCCCAGGGCTGACGGGTCCTGCCCCGGTGGCCACCGGCGCTAGCATCGCCCGGTGGCCACCAGCACACCGCACCCCCGCCAGGAACCCCAGCTCACCCCGTCACTCGGGCTGAGCCCACTGTCGAGGGTCCGCCTCGACGAGCTGTTGCAGGAGATGCTGGACCGGGTCGGCGAGGTGGTCACCAGCCGGGAACGGTTGCGCGCGCTGCTCGACGCGGTGGTCGGCATCGGCACCGACCTGGACCTGCGCAGCACCCTGCAACGCATCGTGCAGGCGGCCTGCGAGCTGGTCGGCGCCCGGTACGGCGCGCTGGGCGTGGTCGGCCCGGACCGGCTGCTGCACGACTTCATCGTGCACGGCATCTCCCCCGAGCTGCACGCGAAGATCGGCGAGCTGCCGCACGGGCGGGGCGTGCTCGGCCTGCTCATCGACGACCCCCGGCCGCTGCGGATGCCGGACATCACCCAGCACCCGCGCTCCTACGGCTTCCCGCCCAACCACCCCCCGATGCACAGCTTCCTCGGCGTGCCGGTGCGCATCCGCGACCAGGTGTTCGGCAACCTCTACCTGGCCGAGAAGCAGGGCGGCGCGCAGTTCACCGAGGACGACGAGGAGATCGTCGTGGCGCTCGCCGCAGCGGCCGGCGTGGCCATCGAGAACGCCCGCCTGTACGCCCTCGCGGCCCGCCGCGAGCGCTGGCTGGCGGCGACCGCCGAGATCACCACGCTGCTGCTGGGCGAGGTGCGCCGCACCGACGCGCTGGCCCTGGTGGCCCGACGGGCCCGCGAGGTCGCCGAGGCGGAGCTGGCGCTGGTGCTGCTCTACGACACCGACACCGAGCAGTACACCGTGGAAGTGGTCGACGGCGCCGACGAGCAGGCCCGCGCGCTGGTCGGCGCCGTGCTGCCGGCCGCCGACACCAGCTTCGGCGGCCCAGTGGCCGACGGCCGCCACGACCAGGTCGACGACCTCGCGCACGCCGCGCCGTGGCCGGCCCTGCTGCACACCGGGCCGGCGGTGATCTCCCCGCTGGCCACCGCCGACACCCTGCACGGCGCGCTGGTGATCGCGCACCGGCCGGAGCGGGGCGGCGGCGCCACCGACGAGGACGTGGCGCTGCTGGGCAGCTTCGCCGGCCAGGCGGCGCTGGCCATGGAACGGGCGCGCGGCCAGGAGGAACGGGAGCTGCTGGTGGTCCTGGAGGACCGCGAGCGGATCGCCCGGGACCTGCACGACGTGGTGATCCAGCGGCTCTTCGCGACCGGCCTGCAACTGCAGAGCGCCGCGCCGATGATGACCCGACCGGAGGTGGCCAAGCGGATCAACGCCGCCGTCGACGACCTCGACGCCACCATCCGGGACATCCGCCGGACCATCTTCGAGCTGCGTACCCCGATGAGCGCCGCGCTGCGCACCGAGATCCGCGAGGCGGTGGACGTGGCCGCCGAGTCGCTGGGTTACCGGCCGAGCCTGGAGCTGACCGGCCCGGTGGACAGCGCCGTCCCGGACGCCGTGCGCCCGGACCTCACCGCGGTGCTGCGCGAGGCGCTGTCCAACGCGGTCCGGCACGCGCAGGCCGACCACGTGTCGGTGGCGGTGCGGGCCGAGGCCGGCGAGGTCAGCGTGACCGTCACCGACGACGGGGTGGGCTGCGACCCGGCCGCCGCCCGCAGCGGGCTGGTCAACCTGCGGGAACGCGCCGAACGCCACGGCGGCACCTGCACGATCCGCCCGGCGCGACCGCGCGGCACCGAGCTGCGCTGGTGCGTCCCGCTGCGGGACTGAACGGCGAAGCCGGTAATCAGGTCGCCTTGCCGAGCAGCCGGGTGGCGAGGACGGCGGCCTGGGTGCGGCGCTCCAGGCCGAGCTTGGCCAGCACGCTGGAGACGTAGTTCTTCACCGTCTTCTCGGCCAGGAACATCTTCCCGGCGATCTCCCGGTTGGTCAGCCCCTCGGCCACGTACTCCAGGATGCGCCGCTCCTGCTCGGTGAGGGACTGCAACTCGCGCGGCTGCTCCACGCCGTTGCGGATGCGCTCCAGCACCCGGGTGGTGATCGCCGGGTCCAGCAGCGACTGCCCCGCGGCCACCCGGCGCACCGCGTCCACCAGGTCGGTGCCGCGGATCTGCTTGAGGACGTAACCGGCGGCACCGGCCATGATCGCCGCGAACAGCGCCTCGTCGTCCTCGTACGAGGTGAGGATGAGGCCCCGGATCGACGAGTCGACGGCGCGCACGTCGCGGCAGACGTCGATGCCGTTGCCGTCGGGCAGCCGCGCGTCGAGGATCGCCACGTCGGGGCGCAGCGCCGGGATGCGGCGGGCCGCCTCCTGCGCGGAGCCGGACTCGCCGACCACCTCGATGTCGCCGCTGCTCTGCAGCAGGTCGGCCAGGCCACGGCGGACGACCTCATGGTCGTCGAGGAGGAACACCCGGATCATTGCTCTTTTCTACCCGCGCCCACCGCGCGGCGCACGGGCCGAAGGTCCCGACCCGGGCGGCGGCCCGCGGGCAGGTCGGGCCACTCGGACGGGACGTCCGACCCTGCCGGGCGCCGGTGGACGGGGCGCACCGTGAGGGTGCGGCAGCCTCGACGCCCGATCAGTCACCGCCGGGGCTCGGGAAGGAGCACCACCATGGACACCGGTTACACCATCGCGGAGCTGCGGGCCGCCGCCACGGACGCGGTGCGCGCCCCCTCTCTGCACAACACCCAACCGTGGCGGTTCCGGCTGCGCGACGGCGGCATCGAGGTGCTCATCGACACGGGCCGTCGGCTGCCCGCCACCGACCCGAGCGGATGGGGTGCCCGGGTCGCCTGCGGGGCGGCGCTGTTCAACCTGCGGCTCGCGCTGGCGGTGGCCGGGACCCCGGCCCGGGTCCGGCTGCGCCCCGACCCGGCCGAGCCGGACCTGCTGGCCCGGCTGTTGCCGGGCACCCCCCGCCCACCCTCCCCCGCCGAGCAGAGCCTGCACTCGGCCATCCCCCGCCGGTTCAGCAACCGGCTGCCGTTCTGGCCGGACCCGGTGCCCGCCGACACCCGCTGGCGGCTCGGCGAGGCGGCCCGCGCCGAACAGTGCTGGCTGGAACTGCTGATCGGCGTCAGCGCGGTCGCCGCGTTCGGCGAGATCGCCAGCAGCGCGCACCGGGTGCTGGAACGCGATCCCGCCTACCGGGACGAACGGGAGCGGTGGCTGCGCCACGAGGCCGCGCCGGACGGCGTACCGGCCTCGGCAGGCGGCCCGCGCAGCGAACCGCAGGACGTGCTGCCGGCGCGCGGCTACGGCGGACGGGACCGGGCGCCGGGGCGGGACTTCGAGCCGGAACCCCTGGTGGCGGTGCTCGGCGCGGCCGGCAACACCGCCATCGACCAGGTGGTGGCGGGACAGGGCCTGCAACGGGTACTGCTCACCGCCACCGACGCCGGGCTCGGCGTGTCGCTGCTCTCCCAGCCGATCGAGGTGCCGGGGGCGCGCGAACAGTTGCGGCTGTCGCTGGGGCGGTTCGGCACCCCGCAGATGGTGCTGCGGATCGGGTTCGGCCAGCCGGGCCGGCCGACGCCGCGTCGCCCCGTCGACGACGTGCTGGAACTCCCGGCGACCCGGCCCTGACCCATCCGGCCGGCACCGGTCGCCCGGCCGGAGGGAACGCCGGTCAGCTCGTCGCCGGCTCGGCGGCGAGCACGGCGGCCTCCCGGGCCGGGTCCAGGCCGATCCGGCTCCGGCGGGGTTTCCCGGCGCGCGGCGGGACACTGCCGACCTCCCGCAGCCAGCGCCAGGTGTCCGCGACCGTCTCGGCCACCGGCCGGCAGGTCAACCCCGCCGCGAGGGCGCGGCTGGTGTCGCGCTCCAGCAGCCAGCGGTACGGGTGCCCGAGCGGCAACCAGATCGGCAGGTCCTCCCACGGCTGGACCCCGGCGGCGAGGATCGTCTCCGGGTCGGTCCAGCGCAGCCGGGCGTCGGCGCCGGTGACCGCCACGCACCCGTCGAGCAGCTCGCCCATGGTGCTGTGCCCGGGACGGCTGACCGCGTTGAACGTGCCGCCCCGCCGCTGCGCGCCCTGCTCCAGCAGCCAGCCCACCAGGTCGCGCACGTCGATGTACTGGATCGGCAGCTCGGCCGGCCCGGGGGCGAGCACGTCCCCGCCGCGCTCGATCCGGCTCAGCCACCAGGGCAGCCGGCCGATGTCCTCCCCCGGGCCGAGGATCAGCCCGGCGCGGGCGATCAACGCCCGGTCGCCGAAGACCTCCCGCACCGCCCGCTCCGCCCCGGCCTTGAGGTGCTGGTAGTCGCCGTCGGTGGCGTCCGGGTCGGCGTCGGCCACCGGCGCGGACTCGTCCGAGCCGGGCACGACCGGATCGGCGTAGACCGACCCACTGGACACGTACACGTAGTGCCCGACCGCGTCGACCAGGGCGCGGGCGCTGTCCCGGGCCGCGCGGGGCGCGCCGTCCCAGGTGTCCACCACCACGTCCCACTCACCGCCGGCCAGCTCGGCCAGGCCGTCGGGCGCGGTCCGGTCCCCCCGCAACCGGTGTACGCCCGCCGGCGTCGACCCGTGCAGGCCGCGGTTGAACACCGTCACCGACCAGCCCCGGCGCAGCCCCTCGGCGACCGTCGCCCCGCCCACGAAACCCGTCCCGCCCAGCACCAGCAGTCTCATGGTCTTCACCCTGCACCCGCCCCGCCCGCGACGCCGCCCAGGTTCGCGGTCGGCGAATCTGCCGACAGCAGATCGCCGCACGACGCGAAAAGGCCCGTCACCGGATGTCCGATGACGGGCCGACCGTGCTGTTGCTCGATGGTGGGCGATACTGGGTTTGAACCAGTGACCTCTTCCGTGTCAAGGAAGCGCGCTCCCACTGCGCCAATCGCCCGTGGGTGACCACCCGACCGACCCGGCGGAGCGGGCCCGGTGAGGCGGATCGCGAGCGGACGACGGGATTCGAACCCGCGACCCTCACCTTGGCAAGGTGATGCGCTACCAGCTGCGCTACGTCCGCGTGCCCCCGGCTCGCGCCGGCGACGGGTGGAACTCTACCCGATGCCAAGATCGCCCGGCGCGGGCACCCCGCAACCGGCACGATTGCGCTGGTGAACGGCGGGGTACTGACGTTTCTCGACAGCGCACCACATCCCCTAAGGAGGCTGTCGTGGGTATCGGTACCAGCATCTTTCTGCTCGCGGTCGGCGCGATCCTCACCTTCGCGCTGGACGCGAGCGTCGGCGGAATCAACCTCGACGTGGTCGGCTGGATCCTGATGGCGGCCGGCGTGCTCGGCCTGATCATGACCACGCTGGTCTGGGGTCGTCGCCGCCGGGTGGTCGCCACCACCACCGAGCCGGTCGAGTACCGGCGCGTGGAGGAGCGTCGGGACATCGCCCCGCCGCTGTGAGCACCGGGCGGGTCCGCGGCCGACGGAGCTGATCGGTCGCATCGACACGCCCCCGGGACGTGCCGGTCACCGTCAGGTGGCCGGCACGTCGCGTGGGCGTGCGCGGGTCAGCGCATCAGCGTGTTGAGGGTTCCGTAGTCGAGCGCGTCGGCCAGCGCGTCGTACGTCCCGGCGCCGAACGCCTCGTCCGCCGCCCGGCGGGCCACCGTGTACGCGGCCTCGGCCACCGACGAGCCGAGGCTGACCCGGGCCACCCCGAGCCGGGCCAGCTCGGGCACCGGCGGCGCCCCCGGCCCGGCCAGCACGTTCAACGGCGCCGGGATCGCGTCGACCAGCTTCCGGATGGTTGCCGGGTCGACCACCCCGGGCACGAAGACGCCGTCCGCGCCGGCGGACAGGTATGCCGACGCCCGGGCCACCGTCTCGTCGAGGTCCCCGCCGGCGAGCAGGAAGGTGTCGACGCGGGCGTTGATGAACAGCGGCACGCCCGCGGACTCGGCCGCCGCCCGGACCGCGGCGAGACGGGCGCACTGGTCGTCGACCGCGCGCAGCGGCGAGCCGCCGTCGTGGTGGGCGTCCTCCACGTTCACGCCCACGGCACCGGCCGCGAGCACCGCGCGGACGGTGTCGCCCACCTCGGCCGGGGTGGCACCGAAGCCGGATTCGATGTCGGCGGTGACCGGCAGCGCCACCGCGGCGACGAGCCGCCGGATCAGGTCGACGGCGGCGCCACGGTCCAGCGCGTCACCGTCCGGGGCGCCCAGGCTCCAGGCGACGCCTGCGCTGGTGGTGGCCACCGCGCGGGCGCCGGCGGCGGCCACGATCCGGGCACTCGCGGCGTCCCACGCGTTGACGAGGACCAGCGGCGAGCCGGGGGTGTGCAGGGAACGGAAGAGGTCAGCTTGTTCGGTCACGGAGCAAGCTTCGCAGCCCACACCACCGGCGGTATTGTTTCAGCCCCAGCTGAATCCATCGGGGGGTGCGATGGTCGCCATCGGGCTGTCGGCGGGCGCCGTGGCACGGATCCGCTTCGCCGTGTCCTGCCTCTGGGAGGTGGCCGCCAGCCTGCGGGTGCTGCGCGACACCAGCGACCACGCCGTCCACCTGCCGTGGGCGCGCCGGGTCCGGCCCCGGCTGGCCGACGCGGGGCTGATCGACACGGACGATGGGCTGCTCTGGCGGCTGGTCCCCGCCCCGACCGGCTACCTGCCGGACTTTCTCACCCCACCGCCCACCGGGCTCACCCCCGACCTCACCGGCGAGTTGGCCGTGCTGTGCGCCACCCCGGCCGGCACTGTCCGGGAACAGCTCGACCTCGGCCCTGGCCGGCAGGCCCCCGTGCTCGCCGAGCTGTACGCCGACCCCGAGGCCGGGCTGCGCCGCCTGGCCGGGGAGATCGAGGCGTACTGGCGGATCGCCCTGGCTCCGGACTGGCCCCGGATCCGGGTGCTGCTCGACGCCGAGGTGTCGGCCCGGGCCCGCCGGCTCGCCGAGGACGGCGCGGCGGGCCTCCTCAACGACCTGCACGAGAAGGTCCGCTGGGAAGGCGACACGCTGCGGATCGTCCAGCGGCACTGCGAGGTGCCGGACGTGTCGGACGGCCCCGGCCTGGTGCTGGTGCCGTCGGTCTTCGTCTGGCCCTCGGTGCTGAGTGTCCTGGCCGGGGAGGTGCCGCAGCTCGCCTATCCGGCGCGCGGGCTCGGCACGCTCTGGGAGCGGGTGGCCGCGACCCCCGACGCGCTCGCGGCGGTCCTCGGGCGGGGCCGCGCCCAGTTGCTGACCGAGCTCGCCGCGCCGGTGAGCACCACCGAGCTGGCCCGGCGTACCGGAATGTCCCCGGGCGGTGTGTCCCAGCACCTCACCACGCTGCGCGCGGCCGGGCTGGTGACGACCCGCCGCCAGGGCCGGATGCTGCTCAGCGCGCGCACCGACCTGGCCGACGCGTTGCTCTCCGCCGCCGGCTGAGCAACCGACCCGGCCGGCGACAGAGGCCGCGGAAACGAGGGAAGGCCCGTCACCCGGGGGTGACGAGCCTTCTCACTGGTGGGCGATACTGGGTTTGAACCAGTGACCTCTTCCGTGTCAAGGAAGCGCGCTCCCACTGCGCCAATCGCCCGCGTTTGTTACCGAGGTGGGGACGGGATTTGAACCCGCGTACACGGCTTTGCAGGCCGTTGCCTCGCCTCTCGGCCACCCCACCGAGGTTGCCCCCGTCATGCGTGGCGGCAGCTCCGAGCGGACGACGGGATTCGAACCCGCGACCCTCACCTTGGCAAGGTGATGCGCTACCAGCTGCGCTACGTCCGCACGTCTCCGGTGTTACCCGGTGACGGATGAGAACTTTAGCCGAGCCGGTGAGCGGTTGCCAACTCGGGGTCGACCTCGGCGCGCCCGCCACCTCGCGCAGGCTTCCTAGGGGGCTGACCTGAAGGCCGAGGTCGCGCCACGGCGAGGGCGGGTTGTCACTGTCCGGGGTCACCGCGCCTCGCCCTGCCCGGCGCGGTCGCCGGGCGCGGGCGGGCCGGGCGCGGGAGCCGGCGCGTGGCGGTCGACCTCGACGAACACGCCCGGAACAACGGCGGAGACGCGTTCCGGAAAGTGTCCGGCTTCCGACTGTCGCATCGCGGATCGACTGGCGACGGTAACTGTTCGTGTTCGGTTCGGTGGGCTACGGTAGCGGTCGTGACGAGACGTGCGGCCGAAATCCGCCTGGATGCCCTGTTGCGTACGGCCTGCGAAGTAATCGTCGAGCGCGGTCTGGCCAACACCCGGACCTCCGACGTGGCACGGGCCGCCGGGGTCAGTCAGGCGTTGGTCTTCTACCACTTCGCCACGAAGGAGCGGTTGCTCGCGCAGGCCTTCGCGTACGCGGTCGAGCAAGACCTGGCCCGGCTGGACGCGGTGACCCGCTCGTCGGCTCCGCCGCTGACCAAGCTCCGCCGGATCCTGAAGCTCTACACCCCGGCGGGCCGCGCGACCTCCTGGTCGATGTGGATCGACGGCTGGTCCGAGTCGCTGCGCACCCCGGAACTGGAGAAGGTCTCCCGCCGACTGGACCTGCGCTGGCGGCAGGACCTCGCGCAGGTGATCTCCGCCGGGGTGGACGAGGGCACGTTCCGGTGTGCCGATCCGGACGGGGCCGCCTGGCGGATCAGCGCGGTGATGGACGGGTTGGCCGTGCAGCTCGCGGTGCACGACCGGGTGATCTCCCGCCGGCAGTTCGGTGAGTGGGTCCGCCTGGTGACCGCCCGGGAGCTGGGCCTGGACCCGGCCGACCTGGACTGATCCGCGCCAGCGCGACGGGGGCCACGGCGACCTCGCGGACGGCCCGGACCACAGCCTCGCTCGACCAACCGGGCAAAACCGCTCATCGTGCCGCGGTGGACCGGAACAATCGGCAGCATGGATCTGCTGGAGGCGTACCGCCGGAGCCTGGCCGAGTTCGTCGACCGGGTCGAGCAGGTCGGGCCCGGCCAGTGGTCCGACCCGACGCCCTGCGCCGACTGGGACGTCCGCACGTTGGTCAACCACGTGGTGAGCGAGGACCGGTGGAGCGTGGCGCTGCTCGCCGGTCGGACCCTCGAGGAGGTCGGCGACCGGTTCGACGGCGACTCGCTCGGCGCCGAGCCAGCCGTGGCGGCCCGGGAGGCGGCCGCACAGGCCGAGATCGCCGCCACCCATCCCGGCGCGGCCGACCAGGTCGTCCACCTCACCTCCGGGGACACCCCGGGCGCCGAGTACCTGCGACAGCGCATCGCGGAGCACCTGGTGCACGGGTGGGACGTGGCGGTGGCGATCGGCGCCGAGCCGCGACTGGACCCGGACGCGGTGCACGTGTGCGCGCAGTGGTTCGCGGGCCGGATCGACGCCTACCGCCGCGGCGAGCTGGTCCGCGCCGGAGTGGACCCGCCCGCCGACGCCGATGAGCAGGACCGGCTGCTGGCCGCCTTCGGCCGCGACCCCGGCTGGGCCCCCTAGAGTCGGCGCCGCCCCGACGGGTGCACGTTGGCCAGCGACAGGTCCCCGTCGTAGTGGGCGAGCACCCGGTGGTCCATCACCCGCCGCCACAGCGGCGGGACCAGCGCCACGACGATCATGGTCGCGTAGCCGGCGGGCAGCTGCGGCGAGGCCTCGAAGCTGCGCAGCGTCTGGTAACGGCGCAGCGGGTTGGCGTGGTGGTCGCTGTGCCGCTGGAGCTGGAAGAGGAAGACGTTGGTCACCGTGCGGTCGCTGTTCCAGCTGTGCCGCGGGTCCACCTTCTCGTAGCGGCCGGCGGCGTTGCGCTGCCGGGCCAGCCCGTAGTGCTCCAGGTAGTTGACCGCCTCGAGCAGGGAGAAGCCGACCACCGCCTGCAGCAGCAGGAACGGCAGCACCACCGGGCCGAAGGCGAGGCTCAGCGCCGCGTACAGGGCCAGCGTCATCGCCCAGCCGTTGAGCACGTCGTTGCGGTGGGTCCAGGGTGAGCGGCCGCGGAGCCGGAACCGGCCGGTCTCCAGCCGCCAGGCCGAGCGCAAGCTGCCCCACACGGTACGCGGCCAGAACGCCCAGAAGCTCTCCCCCAGCCGTGAGCTGGCCGGATCCTCGAAGGTGGCCACCCGGACGTGGTGGCCCCGGTTGTGCTCGACGTAGAAGTGCCCGTAGCCGGCCGGAGCCAGGGCCACCTTGGACAGCCAGCGCTCCACCTGCTCGCGCTTGTGCCCCAGCTCGTGCGCGGTGTTGATGGCGACGCCGTTGACCACGCCGATGGTGGCGACCAGGCCGGCGGCGCCGGGCAGCGTCAGGTCGTCGCGGGCCCAGACCGCACAGCAGAGGACCAGGGCGGCGTACTGGGCGGGCAGGTAGAGGTACGTGAGCCAGCGGTAGTAGCCGTCGGCGGAGAGCCGGGGCACCGCCTCCTCCGGCGGGTTCTGTCGGTCGTCGCCGAGCAGCAGGTCGATCACCGGGATCAGCCCGAAGACGAAGGCCGGGGTGAGCCACCAGGCCCAGGCGTCGCCGGTGGCCCGCCAGGCCGCCCAGCCGAGGAAGGGCAGGGCCGGCACGAGCAGCGCCAGCGGCCAGAGCGGCTTGCGCCGGTCCCGCCACGCGGCGGGCGGAACGGTCACATCGACATCGACGGCCATGGCCAACCTCCGGTCTCGCGGTCCCGACCCCGACTGTGGCAACCGTCACTCGTTTTTACAAGATGGCAGATTTTGTAAAGTGGATTTATCTCGATCGGCCGGCGCGTCGGCGGCTCCGGGCCTTGCCGCCGCCTCCACCGGCTGATATCCACAAATGCACATGCGTTACCACGCAGCGTGGGCCGGCGCAGCGCCGGTCACCCCGCTCCCACGAGGAGGTCCCGTGGCACAACCGCAGTGGTCACCCTGGACGAGCCGGCACCGACGCCGGCTCGTCGCCGTTCTGGCGACGACCGCGGTGGTCGCCGCGCTGCTGCCCACCGGCGGAAGCGCCGCGGCACCGGCCGGCGCGGCCCCCACCGAGCGCCACTCCGGCCCGTTCGCCGAGGGCCACCAGGCCGCCGACGTCGACAACCGCACCGGTACGGCGGCACCCGACGCCCGCCAGCGGGGGCTGGCCCGCGCCGCCGACCCGGACGTGCGGTGGAACCGGCTCGGCACCCCGCAGGCGCTCGGCCCCGGCCGCACCCCACTCGCCACCGGCCTGCCGGCCGACCCGGAGGCCGCCGCCCGCGCCTACCTGGCCGCCAACTCCGGCCTGTTCGGGCTGGACGCCCCCGCCGTCGCCGCTCTGGAGCGGGTGCTGGTCCGGCCGATCGGCGGCGGCGCCGTCGTCACCCTGCGGCAGCGCTTCGGCGACCTGCCGGCCGGGTCGGACGGCCTGGTCACGATCGCCGTCACCGGCGGAAAGGTGCTGTCGGTCAGCTCCTCGCTGGCCCGGGGCGGCGCCGCGCCGGCCCCGGCCACCCTGACCGCCGAGCAGGCGTACGCCGCCGCGCTCGCCGACGCCCGACTGGACGCCGGCGCGGTGGCCAGCCACAGTGTGCGGGCCGTGGCCGTACCCACCCCGCTGGACGGGGCCCGGGCCGCGTACGAGGTGACCCTCATCGGCGCCGACACCGACCACCCGGCGGCGTTCACCACGTACGTGGACGGGATCACCGGGCAGGTGCTGGTCCGCGAGGACCTGGTCGACTTCGACTCCGACAACCCGAGCTGGGCGGTCTTCCCGGCCACCCCACCGCGTGACCTCGGCCCCGGGCAGGACCCCCGGGTCCGCTGGTGCGGCGACCCCGCGCCGGGCTGCCAGGCGGCCTTCCGCGACCCGGCCAGCGGCCAGCCGTGGGACGTCGACGTGGCCACCGGCACCCCGACGTTCACCTCGCGCGGCAACTCGGCCAACACCGTGCTCTCCTGGGGCGCCGGCACCCCGATCGTGCCGGCGACGCCCAGCCCGGAGCGCCGCTACGAGTACCCGTTCACCGACCAGTGGCACCAGGCGAAGTGCAACCCGGAGGTGTTCACCTCCGCGCAGCGCAACGACGCCGACGCGGCGATCAGCAACCTCTTCGCCATGCACAACCGGATGCACGACTGGGCGTACCATCTGGGCTTCACCGAGTCGGCGTGGAACCTGCAGGCGGTCAACCTGACCCCGGCCGGGCTGGGCGGCGACGCCGAGCAGGGCCGCGCCCAGCAGGGCGCACTGACCGGCAACCGGAACAACGCCAACCAGGGCACCCCGCGCGACGGGCTGCCGCCGACCACCAACATGTACCTGTGGCAGCCGCAGGCCGGCGGGCCGTACCCGCCCTGCGTCGACGGCGACTACGACATGACGGTGATCGGCCACGAGTACACCCACGCGATCAGCAACCGGATGATCGCCGGCCCGGACAGCGGGATCGGCGGCCACCAGGGCGGGTCGATGGGCGAGTCGTGGAGCGACCTGCTCGCCGCCGAGTACCTGTTCCAGCACGGGCTGCGGGCCCCCGGCGAGACGCCCTTCGTCACCGGCGGCTACGTCACCGGCAACCTGGTCAGCGGCATCCGCAACCACGACATGAGCCGCAGCCCGCTGAACTACTCCGACGTCGGTTACAACACCGGCGGCCCGGCCGTGCACGCCGACGGCGAGATCTGGAGCGCCACCAACTACCGGATCCGCTCCGCGCTGGTGAAGCGGTACGGCCTCGGCACGCCGCAGCGGCAGACGGAGTGCGCGCAGGGGAAGGTCGCCGCCGACCGGTGCCCGGGCAACCGGCGCTGGTCGCAACTGGTCTTCGACTCGTTCCTGCTCCAGGCGGCCAGCCAGGTCAGCATGCTGGACATGCGGGACAACATGCTCACCGCCGACCTGCTCCGCTTCGGCGGCGCCAACCAGGACCTGATCTGGGCCGAGTTCGCCCGCTCCGGCATGGGCCGGGACGCCGCCACCCTGGGCGCCTCGGACACCGACCCGACGCCGAGCTTCGCCTCGCCGCGCGGCGGCAACGCGACGCTGACCCTGCGCCCGCGCGGCGACAGCGCCGACGCGCCGATCCGGGTGTACGTCGGGGCGTACGAGGCCCGGGCGACGCCGATCGCCGACACCGACCCGGCGACGGCGATCCCGGACACCGTGGAGCTGGTGGCCGGCACGTACGACCTGCTCGCGGTCGCGCCGGGCTTCGGCCACCAGCGGCTCAGCGTGGTCGCCACGGCCGGCAAGCAGGGGTACGTCGACCTGCGGATGAGCCGCAACCTCGCCTCGACGGCCTCCGGGGCCACGATCACCGGCGACGGGGTCAACCTGGAGCGGATCGCCGACGACACCGAGGCGACTAACTGGGCCTCGCTGGACGGGGTGACCGGGCGGCAGGTCACCGTGGCGCTGCCCGGGGACGCCGCGCAGGTCGTCAAGCGGGTGAACGTCAGCGGCATGCTGCGCCCGACGATCACCGGCGACGCCGACGCCGGGAGCCAGAACGCGCTCAGCGCCCTGCGCTCGTTCGCGGTGTCGGCCTGCAACGCGACCACCACCGACTGCGCCGATCCGGCGCGGTGGCAGCGGATCTACACCAGCGCGGACGACGCGTTCCCCGGCGGGGCGTACCGGGCGTACATCCGGGACATCAACCTGCGGTCGTTCGCGGTGCCCACCACCCTCGCCACGCACCTGCGCCTGGAGGTGCTGAGCAGCCAGTGCACGGGCGGCCCGGCGTACGCCGGTGAGCAGGACGACGACCCGGCCACCACGACCGACTGCGCGACCGCCAGTCCGGCCCGCGACCAGGTCCGGATCGCCGAGTTCCAGGCGTTCGCCAAGTGACACGTGCCGGGGCCGGCGGCGATCCCCCGGCCCCGGCACCGCATTCCGCAGCACCACACCCGCCGGGGCCGGCTCGATGCCCGGCCCCGGCGACCCCCGATCAGCGTCCGGCCGGCCGCCAGTGGCCAGCCCGGACGGGCCGCTCCCAGCGCCGGTCCACCGGCGGTTCAGAGGTACCGCCGTCGGCGGCGGCGGCCCGGGTCAACTGCCGCAGCCGCAGCAGCAGCCCCAGGCCCAGCGAGAGCAGCAACCCACCGAGCAGGAACGCCGCCTGCACCACGCCGAACCCACCGGACCGCGCGACCGGGCGGCCGGCGCCGGCAGCCGGTGTGCCCGGCTCGTTTCCGACCGACCCCTGCTCCGCCGTCGCCTCGTCGTCCGGCTGTGCCGTCGCCGGGTCGGTCGGCTCCGCCGTCGTCACCGTCGGCTCCGCCGCCGGCTCGCTCGGCGTCGCCGGCACCACTCCGATCACCGAGCGGGTGGCCGTCTGCCGCGCCAGCAGCCGCAGGTTCGCGTCGTACGCCTCGGCGGCGAGCGTGACCCGCCCCTGGGTCACGTCCTCGGCGAAGGCCACCCGGTAGCGGGCGGTCACCGTCCGGTCCGGGCAGAGCGCGCCCGGGTCGAGCTGCCGGTCGGTCAGCCGGGCCACGTCCCCGTCCGTCCGGATCTCCAGCGGGAAGGAGCCGGTCTCCTCCACCCGGTCCATCTTCACCTGGTCCAGCCGGATGCCCTGCACGCTGAGCACCATCGACCAGCGCACCTTCACGCACCCGCCGCGCTGGTCGGTCCGGGACACCACCGCCGAGACCGTGCGTACCTCGTCGCCGGCGGTGAACTGGGCCGGCAGGCCGCTCAGCTCGGTGGTGAAGGCCGCCTGGGCCGGCCCGGCCAGGGCCAGCTCCGCCGCGCTCAGACAGGCCAGCACCACCCCGACCCGCACCGCGTACCGCCACACCGTCACCACCGCAGCCCTCCGTTCGGTCGCCTCCACTCGGCAACGCTAGGAGCGCGCCGGGGCCGGGAACAGACGGGTGTGTTGGCACCGGTCGGCAAGGACGGGGCCGGTTTTCACCGACGGTGGTGAACCGGTCACCGGTCCCCCGCGACACGCCGGGAACCGGGCCGCTGGAACAATCACCTGCGTGTCCGAGCTCTCCCACGCCTTCGTCCGGCTGCACGCCCGACTGGCCCCAGTGCCGTTCGTCCCCGAGGTGCGGCTGCACCAGGCGGACGAACCCATCGGGCTCTGGGAACTGACCGAGGGCGAGTTCAGCAGCGACCGGCCGCCGCCCTTCTGGGCGTTCGCCTGGGCGGGCGGGCAGGGCCTGGCCCGCTACGTGACCGACCACCCGGAGCTGGTCGCCGGCCGCCGGGTGCTCGACCTGGCCGCCGGCTCCGGGCTGGTCGCCATCGCCGCCGCCCGCGGCGGAGCGGCGTCCGTGCGGGCGGTCGAGGTGGACGAACTGGCGGTGGCGGCGGTCGCGCTCAACGCGGCGGCCAACGAGGTACGGGTGGACGCCGAACTCGGCGACATCCTCGACGGCGACGCCGACGGCGCCGAGGTGGTGCTCGCCGGGGACGTCTTTTACAGCCAGGCGATGGCCAACCGGATGCTGCGCTTCCTGCTGCGCGCCGCCCGGGCGGGGGCCCGGGTGCTGGTGGGCGATCCCGGCCGCGCGTTCCTGCCCCGGGAGCGCTTCGACGAGCTGGCGGTCTACGAGGTGCCGGTGCCGGAGGCGCTGGAGAGCGTACGGGTGAAGCGCACCACCGTCTGGCAGCTGCGCGCCGGCCTGCCGAGGGCCGCCGGCTAGCGTGTCGGCGTGCTGTTCCGGAGTTGGGCGTCGGCGGTCGAGGCACCCTGGCCGGACCTGGTCACGGTGGCCGACCATGTCGGCGTACCCCATCTGGTGGTGACCCGGCACGCGCTGGTCCGCCGGGTCCTCACCGACCCGGTGACCTTCCGACCGGACAACGCCCTGGACGCGGTGAGCCCGATGCCGGTCGCCGCGCTGCGGGTGCTGGCCGGGCACCGGTTCCGGCTGCCGCCGACGCTGGCGAACAACGCCGGCGCCGACCACCCGGCGATCCGGTCCATCGTCGCCGACGCGCTACGCCCCGACCGGGTCGCCGAACAGCGGCCGTGGCTGACCGAGCTGGTCCGGGGGCGGGTCGCCCGGCTGCGCGCCACGCTGGCCGGCGGCGCCCCGGTGGACCTGTACGCGGAACTCGCCGCGGACCTGCCGCTGCTGGTGCTGGCCCGCCTGGTCGAGCTGCCGGACACCCCGGTCGGCGCGGTGAAGGACTTCGCCCGGGCGGCGCTGGAGCTGTTCTGGGCGCCGCTGGACGCCGACCGCCAGCTCGCCCTGGCCACCGAGGTGGGCCGGTTCCACCGGGTGCTGCGCGACTTCGCGGCCACCGGCGGTGGGCTGGCCGGCCGGCTACGGGCCGCCGGGCACCCGCCCGACGTGGTGGTCGGCGCGCTGTTCTTCCTGCTGGTGGCCGGCCAGGAGACCACCTCGCAGTTCCTCACCCTGCTGCTGCACCGGCTGGCCGGCGAGCCGGCCGTCCGGGCCGGGCTGCGCGACGGCACGGTGGCGGTCGCCGACGTGGTGGAGGAGGGCCTGCGGCTGGAGCCGCCGATCGTCACCTGGCGCCGGGTCGCCGCCGTGGACACCACCCTGGGTACGACGGCGGTCCCGGCCGGCACCAGCCTGGTGCTGTGGCTGGCCCGCGCCGGCCGGGACCCCAAGGTGGTGGAGGCGCCCGACGAGTTCCGGCCGGGGCAGCGCGGATCGCGCCGGCACCTGGCCTTCGGCGCGGGCGCGCACCGCTGCGTCGGTGACGTGCTGGCCCGGATGGAGGCGGCCGTGGTGGTGGCCGAGGCCGCGCCCCTGCTCGACGGCGTGAGCGTGGTTCGCGGTCCCTGGTGCCCGGACAACCTCACCTTCCGAATGCCCGACGCCTTCGTCATCCGCCGCGACTGACCCCCTTCGCGGACCGTCACCTGCTGCGACCGCGCCTGGCCACACGTCGGTCGACGCCGGTAACTGGACGTCCGCCACACCGGGGCAACGGCAGCGGCAGCACCCGCTCAGTTCCCTGTCGAGCTGCCCCAGATCTGGGGCGCGCCGGAGACAGCAGCGGCAGCCCCCGTCCATTTCCCTACCGAGCTGCCCCAGATCTGGGGCGCGCCGGAACTCGCCACTCGTGCGTACCACTCGTCGAACCCGACCGCGGTGCCCCACATCTGGGGCAGCTCGACAGGCGCCTGGACGACGCGGCCGACGGCCGGGGCGGCCGGTGGGTGCGGCTGCCGGTGCTGCGGAGGCTGCCGGATGCCTGCGGCGTCAACCCGCGGCCACCCGCGAGCACCCGCGGCCGGTCGCGGCCGCCGACGCGCCGGTGGACCTGACGAATGTCAGGGCCGAGTGGTGGCGATCGGGCGGGGCGGTGGCACACCTTCTGCGCCTAGCGTCAGCGCATGATCACATTACGTGGGTTGACGAAACGGTTCGGTGCGACCGTCGCGGTCGACGCCCTGACCGTCGACGTCGGACCCGGTCGGGTCACCGGCTTCCTCGGCCCGAACGGCGCGGGCAAGTCCACCACCATGCGGATGATCCTCGGCCTGGACCGGCCCACCGCCGGCCAGGCGCTGGTCGACGGGCGGCCGTACCGGGAGCTGCGCCAGCCGCTGCACCAGGTGGGGGCGCTGCTCGACGCCCGGGCGATCCACCCGGCCCGGTCCGGCCGGGCGCACCTGCTGGCCATGGCCCGCAGCAACGGCATCCCGGCCCGCCGGGTGGACGAGGTGCTGGACACGGTCGGGCTCGACCAGCGCGCAGCCGCGAAGCCGGGCCGGACCCTCTCGCTCGGCATGAGCCAGCGGCTCGGCATCGCCGGCGCGCTGCTCGGCGACCCGCCGGTGCTGATGTTCGACGAGCCGGTGAACGGCCTGGACCCGGACGGGGTGCGCTGGGTACGACAGCTGATGCGCTCGCTGGCCGACCAGGGACGGACGGTCTTCGTCTCCAGCCACCTGATGAGCGAGATGCAGCTCACCGCCGACCAGCTCGTGGTGATCGGTCGGGGACGGCTGCTCGCCGACGCTCCGATCGGCGACGTGGTCGCCGGCAGCCCGGTCGCCGTCCGGGTGCGCAGTCCCCACCCGGACGGGCTGGCCACCCTCGCCGCACGCCTCACCGCGACCGGGGCCACCGTCGAACCGGCCGGCCCGGACGAGCTGACTGTCAGCGGGGCCACGGTGGACCGGGTCGGTGACCTGGCGTACGAGCTGGGGGTGCGGTTGCACGAGCTGAGCCCGCACGGCGCGTCGCTGGAGCGGGCGTTCATGGAGTTGACCGCCGACAGCGTCGAGTACGCCGGCGGACCGAGCGGAAGCGGGTCACGATGAGCACGATCACCGCCAATCGCCCCGTCGACCGGGCAACCTCCTTCCGCGGCGCGGTGGCCGCCGAGTGGACCAAGCTGTGGTCGGTGCGGACCACCTGGTGGACGATGCTGGCCGGGCTGCTGCTGATGGCCGCGAGCGCCGGGCAGTTGGCCATCTACGCCGTCAACGCCAACACCAACGACGACCCGGCCGACGACCCGGGAATCGTCACCCTCGGCAGCGTGGTTATCGACTCGGTCGAGCTGACCCAGTACGCGGTACTGGCGCTGGGCCTGCTCGCGATCACCGCCGAGTTCACCAGCGGCACCATCCGGACCACGCTGCAGTGCACCCCGTCCCGGGGCGGGGTGCTGCTGGCCAAGGCGGTGGTCGCCGGTTCGGTCACCTTCATCCTCGGGCTGCTGCTCGCCGGCGTCGGTGCCCTGGTCGCGTGGCCGGTGCTCGGCGAGTGGGGCAGCGCGCCGGCGGCCGGCACCGTCGGAGACATCCTCGCGGTGGCTGCCTACCTGGCGCTGGTCGGGGTGCTGGCGCTGGGACTGGCCGCGGCGCTGCGCAGCGCGGTGCTCACCCTCACCGTGCTCTTCGCCACCCTCATGATCGTGCCGCTGTCGCTCCAGGAGCCCGACATCACCGTGCTGAACCGGATCGCCGACGCCTTCCCCGGGGTGGCGGGCGGGCACTTCCTGGCCGGCGACACCGAGCCGTACCCCGCGGTGGTGGGGTTGCTGCTGCTCACCGGCTGGGCCGGCGCGGCGCTGGCCCTGGGCCGGGCCGCGCTGCGTCGCCGGGACGCCTGACAGGTGCGCGGGGGCCCGGCGTGCCGGGCCCCCGCTCAACCGTCGACCAGCCCCGCCTCGTACGCGAGGATCGCCGCCTGCACCCGGTTGCGCACGTCCAGCCGGGTGAAGATGCTGGTCAGGTAGCTCTTCACGGTGCCCTCCACCAGGTGCAGCCGGCGGGCGATCTCGGCGTTGGAGAGCCCGGCCCCGACCAGCGCCAGCACCTCCCGCTCCCGCTCGGTCAGCCCGGCCGTCCGGCCCCGCGCGACCGGACGGCGGGCCAGCCGCCCGGCGCCCAGCTCGATCACCCGGCGGGCCACCCGCGGCGACAGGTACGCCCCGCCGTCGGCGACCGCGTGCACCCCGGCGATCAGCTCCCGCGGATCACCGGACTTGAGCAGGAAGCCGCTGGCGCCGTGCCCGAGCGCCCGGGCGACGTGGTCGTCCTCGCCGAAGGTGGTGAGCATGACCGTCGCCGTCGTCGGCGCCAGCCGGTGGATCTCGGCCGCGGCGGCCAGCCCGTCCAGCTTCGGCATCCGGATGTCGAGCAACGCCACCCGGGGCCGGTGGGCCCGGACCAGCTCCACCGCCGCGCGCCCGTCGCCGGCCTCGGCGACCACCTCGATGCCCGGATCGGCCGCGAGGATCGCCCGTACCCCGGCCCGGATCATCGCCTCGTCGTCGGCGAGGACCACCCGGACCGGTCCCGCTGCGGTGGTGTCGTCGTTCACTGTTCGATCCGCTCCTTGCTGACCAGCCGGCCGTCGGTGAAACAGAGCCGCCAGGTCGGCTCGGCGAGGGGGAAGTTGCCGTCGGTGTAGTACTCGCAGCCGGGCTGTTCGGCGCCGGTCGGCGGTGTGAGCTGCCGGCGGGGCAGCCCGGCCAGGTCGGCGCGCGCCGCGCCCGGCCGCATCCGGTCGAACGCCGGCTCGTCCAGCACCGTCCCCGCCGTGGCGAACGGGTAGTAGACCAATGACAGGGCGAGCGCCAGCCCCGCCGGTGCGCCGAGCGCCAGCAGCAGGCTGTGCCGTACCCGGCGACGAGCCTCGCGCAACCGCCGCTCGGCGTCGGCCGGCCGCTCCACCCCGGCCGACTCACCGCTGGTCAGCCCACCGTCAGCCGACCAGGGCAGATCGGCGGGAAGTCGCACCTCGGCGGGCCGCGCCTGGGCGGGCAGGACGACGCCGGGCAGCGGCAGCCGGGCCCGTACCGCGAAGCCGCCGTCCGCGCCTGCGCCGGCGTCCAGGGCGCCGCCGGCGAGGCGGACCCGTTCGGCGAGGGCGAGCAGGCCGCTGCCGGTGGACGGCGGGCCCGGCAGCGGGCCGGCCGGCGGCGGCGCGTTCACCACGCTCACGTCCACCCCGTCGGCGGTCCGGACGAGGCTGACGGTGACCGCGGCGCCCGGGGCGTACCGGGCCGCGTTGGTGAGCGCCTCCCGCACCACGCCGTGCGCGGCGGAGCCCGTCATCCCGGGCAGCTCGGCGGCGTCCGGCGCGGCGTCCAGCCGGACCGCCATGCCGGCCTCGCGGGCGCCGTCGACCAGGTCGGCGACCGTCTCCCCGGCCGGTCGGGTGACGGCCGGGCCGCCCTCCTCCCGCAGCACCCCGATGATGCCGTGCAGCCGTTCGGTGGCGGCGGCGACGCTGGCCCGCAACTCCCCCGCCGCGGCGCGGTGCCGCGGGTCGAGGTCGTCGGCGAGTTCCAGCGCGGCGGCGCGCAGCGCGATCAGGCTGAGATCGTGGCCGAGGGAGTCGTGCATCTCCTCGGCGATCCGGGCCCGCTCGCGCAGCCGGATCCGCTCGGTCACGCCCCGCCGCTCCCGGGCCAGCGCCTCGGTGTGGCGGCGGCCAGCGTCGGCCAACTCCTGCTGCTGCCGGCGGTACCGGCCGACCAGCCACGGAAAGACCCCGGCGAAGAGCAGCACCGACGCCAGCAGGAACCAGGTCGCGGCGCCGGTGCCGAGCAGCCCCAGGTTCAGCACCGTGCCACCGACCGCGATCACCCCGAACAGCACGGCGGCCGGGGCCGCCCCGGCGCTGCGCCGACCGGTCAGATAGCTGAACACCGGAATGGCGAAGACGAAGTTGCCGTCGACCAGCGAGCCGAGCACCACCAGCAGCAGGCCGACCAGCGGCCGGCGTCGGCCCGACGCCACCGCCACGGCCAGCACCGCCAGCGAGCCGAGCAGCAGCGCCAGGCCGTGCCGCGGGTGGGGCGGGGTCAGCCCGGCGGCCCCGATCGGGGCGGCCACCACCGCCCAGAGCAGCACGTCACCCGGCAGGCGCCGCCACCGGTCCGGCCCCGGCCGCAACCAATTCGGGATCCTCACGGCGGCCAGGCTACCCACGCCCGACCTGCGCGGACACCGACGAAAGTCAGGTGTTCAGCCGATCTCCTCGGCCCAGGCCCGCCAGTCGTCCAGGACCCCGTGCAGAGACGGGGTGAGCCAACCCGGCGCCGAGCGCCGGAACACGCCCGGGTCCATCGCGCCGGCGCCGTCCGGCAGCGCGCCGAGCAGGTTCGGTACGAGGTCGGTGAGGTTGGTCCAGTGCACCAGCTCCGGCTGGGCGGGCCAGGCGCCGATCACCACACCGGCCGGAACCGCACGCCGGTCCAGTGCCTCCAGGGTCAGCGCCGTGTGGTTGAGCGTGCCCAGCCCGGCGCGGGCGACGACCACCGCCGGCGCGCCGAGCGACACCGCCAGATCGGCCATCGTCCACGGCTCGCCCGACGGGCGCAGCCCCATCGGCACCAGCAGCCCGCCGGCACCCTCCACCAGCACCAGGTCGTGCTTGTCGGCCTCCTCGCGGACCGCGTCGACGGCGCTGTAGAGCTCCAGCGGCGGCAGGTCCGCCACCCGGGCCGCGGCCAGCGGGGCGAGCGGGTCCGGATAGCTGGCCAGGGTCCGACCGGTCAGCGGTGCGGCCAGCCGGTTGACCGAGTCGACGTCGCCGGGCTCGCCGCCGGCCGTACCCGTCTGACCGGGTTTGACCACCGCCACCCGCAGGCCGGCAGCCTGCGCGGCGGCGGCGATCGCGGCGGTCACCACCGTCTTGCCGACCTCGGTGTCGGTACCGGTGACCAGCACCGGCCCGCGCCACGCGCTCATGGGGCCACCTCGGTTCGCGACTGCGGGGCTCGCAACCCCGGCCCACTCCTCGCGCTCACGGGGCACACTCCACGATGACGTCCAGCGCACGGACGAAGTCCGCCCGGGGCACCCCCGCGCTGACCGTGAGCCGCAACCGGGAGCGGCTGTCCGGGGTGGACGGCGGACGGAAGCAACCGACGGCGACTCCCCGGTCCCGGCAGTCGGCGGCCCAACTCGTCGCCGCCTCCGGCCCCGGTGCGGTCACCGAGATCACCGCCCCGTCCGGGGCGGAGACGGTCAGCCCGGCGGCGCGCAGCCGGGTGACCGCCAGCACTACCCGGTCGGCCAGCTCGGCACGCAGGTCGTCGCCGGTACGGGCCAGCCGTAGCGCGGCGTGCACCCCGGCGGCGACCGCCGGCGGCAGCGCGGTGTCGAAGATGAACGTGCGGCCGGTCTCCACCAGGTGCCGGACGAACTCCGCCGGGCCGGCGACCACCCCGCCCGCGCCGCCCAGCGCCTTGGACAGGGTGGCGGTGACCACCACGTCCGGCTCGCCGGTGAGCCTGGCGGCGGCCACCGCACCCGCGCCGGACGGGCCGGTCACGCCGAGCGCGTGCGCGTCGTCGACCAGCAGCAGCGCACCGTGGCGGCGGGCCACCTCGTGCAGCCGAGCCAGCGGGGCGAGGTCACCGTCGACCGAGAAGACCGACTCGGTGACCACCACCGCGGGACGGCCCGGGGCGACCGCCAGCGCGGCGGCCACCGCCGTGACGTCGGCGTGCGGCGTCACCACCGTCTCCGCGCCGGAGATCCGACAGCCGTCGATCAGCGAGGCGTGGTTGTGGGCGTCGGAGACGAGCAGGGTACGGGGTTGCACGAGGGCCCGGAGCGCCCCGAGGTTGGCCAGGTAGCCGGAGGAGAAGACGAGCGCCCGGTCGGCGCCGAGCCACACGGCCAGCTCGTCCTCCAGCGCGTGGTGCGCGTCGGTGGAGCCGCGTACCAGCCGCGACCCGGTGGCCCCCAGCCCGTACGCCGACAGCGCCCGCGCGGCCGCGGCGGTGACCTCCGGATGGGTGGCCAGGCCGAGGTAGTCGTTGCCGGCCAGGTCGGTCATGCCGTCGGCGGCCGGGCGCGGGTGCAGCCGCCGGGTCAGCCCGGCCTTCGCCCGCAGCTGCGCCCGGCGGTCGAGCGCCGCCAGCCAGTCCGCCACCGTCACCCTCCAAACGCGCCCGCGGCGGCCGTTGCGACCATCCCGCCGGGCGAAATTACCACCCGCCACCACCGGCCCGACGAATCCACTCGGCTCCCGGGGTTGACCTCCACCAAGCTTGAACTTCCAGGCTGGCCGGATGCGACGACTGCTGCGTACCGCCGGAGCCCTGCTGCGCCGCGCCACCTCGCCCGACCGGGCCGGCTTTCGGACGACCGCCCTGCTACTGGCGGCGGCCGACCCGACGCGGGCTGCCGGCGAGCGGGCCTGGTTGGCCGACGCCGTGGTGGGCTCGGACGTTTCCGCCGCTGGAGGGGCCTTGTAGGGTACGAGCCATGCCAGAGATCCTCGACCAGGCCCGGACCCAGGTCCTGGGTGACGGCGTCGGCCTCGACGAGGCCGGCGTCCTCGCCGTGCTGAACCTGCCCGACGAGCACCTGCCCGCCGCCCTCCAACTCGCCCACGAGGTGCGGATGCGCTGGTGCGGCCCGGAGGTCGAGGTCGAGGGCATCGTCTCGCTGAAGACCGGCGGCTGCCCCGAGGACTGCCACTTCTGCTCCCAGTCCGGCCTGTTCACCTCCCCGGTGCGCTCGGTCTACCTGGACATCCCGTCCCTGGTCGAGGCGGCGAAGCAGACCGCCAAGACCGGGGCCACCGAGTTCTGCATCGTGGCCGCGGTGCGCGGCCCGGACGCCCGGCTCATGAAGCAGATGCGCGAGGGTGTCGCGGCCATCAAGGCCGAGGTCGACATCCAGGTCGCCGCGTCGCTGGGCATGCTCAACCAGGAGCAGGTCGACGATCTGGTCGACATGGGCGTGCACCGCTACAACCACAACCTGGAGACCTGCCGCTCCTACTTCCCCAACGTGGTCACCACCCACTCGTGGGAGGAGCGCTGGGAGACGCTGCGGATGGTGCGTGACTCCGGCATGGAGGTGTGCTGCGGCGGCATCCTCGGGCTGGGCGAGACGGTCGAGCAGCGCGCCGAGTTCGCCGCACAGCTCGCCGAACTGGACCCGCACGAGGTGCCGCTGAACTTCCTCAACCCCCGCCCCGGCACCCCCCTGGGTGACCGCCCGGTGGTGGAGGGCAAGGACGCGCTGCGGGCCATCGCCGCGTTCCGGCTGGCCATGCCGCGCACCATCCTCCGGTACGCGGGCGGCCGGGAGATCACCCTCGGTGACCTGGGGACTCGCGAAGGTCTGCTGGGCGGCATCAACGCCGTGATCGTCGGCAACTACCTGACCACGCTGGGTCGCCCGGCGACCGCCGACCTCGACCTGCTCGACGAGCTGAAGATGCCCGTGAAGGCGCTGTCGGCGACCCTGTAGACGGTGAGGACGACGTGACCGAGCTTGTCGAGCCCGTGGCGGCGCAGCGCTGGTGCGACCGCTGCGGCGAGGACGCGGCGGTCGGCGGGCACGATCCGTGCGCGGTGGCCCGGGCACTGGAGCCGCCGCGCTACTGCCCGCACTGCCGCCGCCGGATGAAGGTGCAGGTGCTGCCGGTCGGCTGGTCGGCGGTCTGCGTCCAGCACGGCGAGATCCGGGGCTGAGCCGGTGCTGCGGGGCCGGGCGGTGACCCTGCGACCGGCCACGGTCGCGGACGTGCCGGCCCTCGCGGCGATCCGGGCCCACCCCGAGGTACGCCGCTGGTGGCGCGGCGACGACGACCTCGCCGCGTCCGTACGCGGCGACCTGGCCGACGACTCGCTGACCCTGTACGCCATCGAGCACGACGGCCGGCTGGTCGGCGCGATCCAGTGGTACGCCGAACCGGACCCGGACTACCGGCACGCCAGCCTGGACATCTTCCTCGACCCGGAGGTGCGCGGCGCCGGGCTCGGCGGGGACGCGATCCGCACCCTGGCCCGGCACCTGATCGACGAGCACGGGCATCACCGCTTCACCATCGACCCGGCCGCGGCGAACAGCGCCGCCATCCGGGCGTACGCCAAGGTCGGCTTCCGGCCGGTGGGGGTGCTGCGCCGCTACGAACGTGGTGCGGACGGCCGCTGGCACGACGGCCTGCTGATGGACCTGCTCGCCGACGAACTGGCTGAGTGACCCGCACCACCACCGCCGCGGGCGCCCCGCGCCGATGTCCCGATCCGAGGGTCACCGGTCCGTCCGGGCAGCCACCGACCACCGACACCGCCGGGTTCCACCTGATCAGCGGGCCGACGAGCCCGCCGACCAAGGAGGAACCATGTCCCGATTCCCGTCCTGGCGGGAACCGCTGATCGCCCTCGGCCTGGCGGCCGGACCGGTCGTGGCGCTCGGCTTCACCCGCTTCGCGTACGCCCTGCTGCTGCCCGCCATGCGCGGCGACCTGCACTGGACGTACGCCCAGGCCGGCGGGCTCAACACCGCTAACGCCGCGGGCTACGTGATCGGCGCCGGCACGGCCGTGTTCTGGGCCCGCCGGTTCGGCGACCGCGCCGCCTTCCTGGGCACCCTGCTGGTGAGCGCGCTCACCCTGCTGCTCACCGCCGCCACCGCGGACTACCCGGTGCTGGGGCTGCTGCGCTTCGTCGGCGGGTTGACCACGGCGGTCACCTTCGTGCTCGGCTCGGCGCTGGCGGCCCGGGTCGCCACCGGCGGTGGGCAACGGCGGGCCTCGTCGCTGGTGGCGCTCTACATGGCCGGGGTCGGCATCGGGGTGGTGCTTTCCGGGCTGCTGGTGCCGGCGGCGCTCGCGGTGGCCGGGGACGCCGGCTGGCGGGTCGGTTGGCTGCTGCTCGGCGTGGTCGCGGTGCTCGCGGTGGGCCCGGCCCTGCTCGCCGTGCGCCGGGTGCCGGCGGTGACGGGGGTCACCCGCGCCGGCCTGCCTCGGGCGGACCTGGCCCGGCTGGCTCCGACCTTCGCCTGGTACGTCCTCTTCGGCGCCGGCTACGTGAGCTACCTGACCTTCGTGATCGCGCTGCTGCGGGACGAGGGATTGCGGACGCCGGGTGTCGCCGCGTTCTTCGTGACGCTCGGCGTCGCCTCGGCGGTGGCCACGCTCACCGTGTGGGGGCGGCTGGTCGGCCGGCTCCCCGGTGGCCGGGCGCCGGCGCTGGTCTCCGTGCTGGTCCTGCTCGGCGTACTGCCGGTGCTGCTGCTCCCGGCCCGGCTGCCCGCGGCGCTGCTCTCCGCGGTGGTCTTCGGCAGCGCGTTCATGGCCGGCCCGACGGCGGCCACGGTGCTCGCCCGCCGGGCCCTGCCGGCCAACGGCTGGACCGCCGGCATCGCCCTGCTGACCGTGGCCTTCTCGGTCGGCCAGGCCATCGGCCCGCTGTTGTCGGGCGTGCTGTCGGACTCCGGCGGGATCGCGACCGGTCTCTGGCTCTCGGTCGGCCTGCTCGCCGCCGCGGCGCTGGTCGCCCTGCGTCAGGGCGAGACCGCGCCGGCCGAGGCTCCGGAGCCGCGGGGGTCAGCGGGCGTCGGAGATACCGGTGGTGCGAAAGCGGGACCGGTACGCGCCCGGCGTGACGCCGACGTGGCGTAGGAAGATCCGACGCATCGTCTCGGAGGAGCCGAAGCCGACCCGGCGGGCCACCACGTCGAGGGTGTCGTCGCCACGCTCCAGCAGGCTCCGCGCCGCCTCCACCCGGATCCGGTCCAGGTACCCGGCCGGGGTGGTGCCCAGCTCGGCGCGGAACAGCCGGGCCAGGTGCCGGGCACTCACCCCGGCGAGCGCCGCCATCCCGGCCAGGTCGTACGGGCCGGCCGGGTCGGCGGCCACCGTGTCCAGCACCCGGCGCAGCACCTCGTTGCGGGTGCTCGCCGCACTGGTCCGAACGCTGAACTGCGACTGCCCGCCCGGACGCTGCATGAAGACCACCAGGTGCCGGGCCACCGCGCGGGCGATCTCCGGGCCGAGGTCCGCCTCGACCAGCGCCAGGGTCAGGTCGATGCCGGCGGTGATTCCTGCCGAGGTGATGATCCGACCGTCGGTGATGAAGATCGGGTCCGGGTCGACGGTGACCGCCGGGAAGTGCGCGGCGAGCTGGTCGGCCAGATCCCAGTGGGTGGTCACCCGCCGGCCGTCGAGCAGGCCGGCGGCGGCCAGGGCGAAGGCGCCGGCGCAGACCGACGCGGTCCGGTGGGACCCGGCGGCCAGCCGCCGGATCTGGTCCAGCAGCCCCGCGTCGGCCGCCGCGGCCTGCCAGTCGGGCGCGCCCGGCACGACCAGCGTGCCCACCGGTCCGGCGACGTCGGCCAGCGCCACGTCGGCGCCGAGCCGGGCGCCGGCGCTGCTGACCACGTCCCGGCCGTCGGGTGAGGCGAGCAACGGCCGGTACGAGCCGCCGTGCTCGTTGGCCACGGTGAGGACCTCCAGTGGGCCGGTGACGTCGAGCAGCCGTACCCCGTCGTAGACGACGAAGAGCACGGTGGCACCACGCTCCGGGGCCCGCACCGTTCGAGCCTAGTCAGCCGCCGCGGGTCCGGCCGGCGCATCGCGCCTTGAACCGTCCCAGAGCAGGTGGCCGTCGGGGAGGCGCCGAGCCCCCTCGGCCGGCCGGTGCGGGCTCAGCCGACCGTCGGGCATCAGATGCGCCACCGGCGTCCCGTGGCCGAGCACCGCGACGTCGGCGATCAGTCGGCGGTGGCACCGCCACCAGACGCTCTCGCTGCACATCACCGCAGTGGTCTGTCGGGCCGCGTCAGCGAGCACTCCGGCCAGCGCGTCGTCGAACTCCGCCGTCCGGGTGTACGCGGCGTACGCCCGGAACGCCGCGACCGTCCACCAGGTGTCCGGCTCGGGTTCTCCGGCGCGGACGTGCCGGCGTCCGCCGAGGTGCGGCTCCCAGCGGTAGTCGACTCCCCGCTCGGGTAGCCAGCGCTCGAGTTCCTCGCGCCGGACGTCGGGGTTGGTGCGGCTGGCCGGGTACCGCCGCACATCCACCACCAGGGCGACGCCGGCTCCGGCGAGCAGCTCCCCCAGCCGACCCCGGTCGGCGGCCCCGTGCCCCACGGTCAGCAGCTCCCGCACGACGTTGACATGCCCCGAATCCCGCAGACCTATCCCTGCCCGCCGGGGATCGCGGCGCTGGGAAGCTCCCCGGAGCGTCCAGGCGGCCGTACGCGTTACGGCGACACGCGCAGGAGGGCCCTCCAAGTTGGCCCGAATCCTGTTCCTGTCCGGCACGTCGTCCCAGCTCAGGCCGATCGACCGATGTCGCCCGAAGATCCCGTACATGGGATCATGTGCCGTCCCCTCGACCAATCTCGGAGGAAACCTCATGCCACAGCGTCGGCGCCTGGCGCGCGCGGCCATCTGCACGGCCGCAGCCACGGCCGGTCTGGCCCTCGCCACCCCGGCGTGGGCGGTCGCCACGTCGGTTCCGCTCAACCCGGCTCACGAAAACTCCACCGCGGCGAACTTCCCCACCAAGGACTGCGACGACGACCGGTTCGACAGCCTGCCCGCCGGCTACGACGGCTGGCACTTCGTCCTTCCGCAGGGCAAGACGTCCAGCAGCTTCGAGTCGCTCACCCTGACCTTCAGCAACGGGTCCACCGCGGTCACGGTGCAGGTGCCGGACAGCACCGACGCCTACCCGGACTCCTTCTACTCGGCCGGCGGCAAGCAGATGCACGCCTACCTCTTCACCCCGGCCGGGTGGACGCTGACCGGCGGCAGCGCCGAGGTCACCAACGCGGTCGACAAGTTCAACCTGAGCCACACCTGTGCCGGCACCGTCGCGACGCAGTCGCCGAGTCCGAGTCCCTCGACGTCGGTCTCGCCGTCGACGTCGGTCTCGCCGTCGACGTCGGTTACGCCGTCGACCTCGGTCTCGCCGTCCGAGTCCACCTCGCCGTCGGAGTCGGTCTCCCCGTCGGACTCGGCCACGCCCACGGGCTCGGTCTCGCCGTCGGCGGGCACGGGCGGCAACGGTGGCGGTGACACCGAAGGGGGCCTGCCCCTGACCGGTGTGGCCACGACCAGCATCGCGCTGGGCGGCGTCGCCCTGATCGGTGGTGGCGCGCTACTGATGATGCGGCGCCGTCGCGACCGGATCACCTTCACCAGCTGATTTCGCTCGGCCCCGCGGCCGGCCGCCGGACCCTGTCCGGTGGCCGGCCGCGACCCTTTTCTCCGCTGGCCGAACACGTTCCACACCGCAGCCGAGGCGAAGACCACTCTGGACGATTGATCCGATGCGGGCGCCGATCCGTACCGACGGGTAACCCGGTCGACGGCGCCCGGACAAAGCTCACACCATCGATGCATAACGATCGATGGTCGACGTAACCGCAGGTCACAGTGGCCCGAAGCGCGCGCAACGCCCAGCAAGCGGACGTGCGGACGTCCTGCCATACGAACGTACTGTTGCTGTCCCGCTACCCGACACGGGACAGTACCGATCACCAGCGGTGCCATCGACGCCGCCGCTCCCCGGTCAACCCTGAGGAGAACGCGATGGCACTACGACTCGCCGAGGGCACCGCCTGGTCCGACGTCCTGGCCCGCGCGGTGGCCGCCACTCCGGAGGCGTTCGGCGCCGAGGTGGACGGCGTCACCACACTGCACAACCTGGTCCAGGGCGACTGGCAGGCGGTGGGCAGCCCCTCCCCGGTCCGCACCCCGGTGGACAACACCGTCGTGATCAACCTGCCCCGGCTGGACGCCGACACCGCCCGAGCCGCCGTGGCCCACGCCGCCGCCGCGCACCGGGCCTGGGCGGACACCCCGCTCGCCGAGCGCAAGGCCCGGGTCACCGACGCCCTCGACGCGCTCACCGAGCACCGCGACCTGCTCGCCCTGCTGCTGGTCTGGGAGATCGGCAAGCCGTGGCGGCTGGCCTGCGCCGACGTGGACCGGGCGCTGGACGGCGTGCGCTGGTACGCCGGGGAGATCGACCGGATGCTCGCCGACGGCCGCGAGCCACTGGCCGGCCCGGTCAGCAACATCGCCTCCTGGAACTACCCGATGAGCGTGCTGGTGCACGCCGAGCTGGTCCAACTGCTCGCTGGCAACGCGGTGATCGCCAAGACCCCGTCCCAGGGCGGCGCGGTCTGCCTCACCGTCGCGCACGCGCTGATGCGCCGGGCCGGGCTGCCCGCCACGCTGGTCTCCGGCGGCGGCGAGGAACTCTCCGAGGTGCTGGTCCGGGCGCCGGAGATCGGCGCGGTCGCGTTCGTCGGCGGGCGCTCCAACGGCGGCAAGGTGGCCGCCGCGCTGCTGGACAGCGACAAGCGGCACTTCATCGAGCAGGAGGGCCTCAACGCCTGGGGCATCTGGGACTTCTCCCAGTGGGACCTGCTCGCCGCGCACCTGAAGAAGGGCTTCGAGTACGGCAAGCAGCGCTGCACCGCGTACCCCCGGTTCGTGGTGCAGCGCGACCTGGTCGACGAGTTCCTCGACATGTACCTGCCGGTCGTCCGCTCGGTCCGGTTCGGACACCCGCTCGCCGTCGGTGACGACTGGACCACCGGCGACCCGCTGCCCGAGCTGGACTTCGGGCCCCTGATCAGCGCCGCCAAGGCCGAGGAGCTGCGTCGCAAGGTCGACGAGGCGGTACGCGGCGGAGCGGTGCCGCTGCACCGGGGCAAGCTGACCGGGGCGCCGTTCCTGGACGGGCAGGACACCTCGGCGTACGTCGCGCCGTCGGTGCTGCTCGCCCCGCCCGGCCGGTCCCGCCTGATGCACGCCGAGCCGTTCGGGCCGGTCGACACCATCGTCGTGGTGGACACCACCGACGAACTGCTGGCCGCGATGAACGCCTCCAACGGCGCGCTGGTGGCCAGCCTCGCCTGCGACGACACCGACGAGGCGGCGAAGCTGGCCGTCGACCTGCAGGCGTTCAAGGTGGGCATCAACAAGCCGCGCTCGCGGGGTGACCGGGACGAGCCGTTCGGCGGCCGGGGCGCCTCGTGGAAGGGCGCGTTCGTCGGCGGCGACCTGCTGGTGCAGGCGGTCACCCAGGGCGGCGACGGCCGGCTCTACGGCAACTTCCCCGACTACAGCAGCTACCCGGCCACCTGACGACCGGATGCAAGGAAGGGCCCCTTGTTAACGCCTGGCGCATAGCAAGGGGCCCCTCTTAACGCCGAGTCGTCCGCGTACCGTCGAGGGATGGCGATGATCGCGCAGCTGTCCCCGGCGTGGCCGACGCCCGACGGGCGGCGACGTTCTGGGCCGCCGCCCTCGGCTACCGCCGCCGGCCGCCCCGGTTCGCGGGCGACGAGTGGATCGTGCTGGAGCCGCCGCCCGGGGCACCGGGCGCGGCCATCGCGATGGACCTCAGCGAGAGCCCGGTGCAGGAGTTCCCCCGGCTCCACCTGGACCTGGACGCCGGCGAGCGTCCCCTCGACGACGAGGTCGACCGGCTGCTCGGCCTCGGCGCGCAGCGGGTGGACTGGCGGCACTATCCCACCGACCCGCACCCGAGCGAGCCGCCGTACGTGGTGCTGGCCGGCCCGGAGGGCAACCGGTTCTGCGTGTCCGGCCGCCGCGAACCCCCCACGACGTAACGCGGCGCCCGTCGCTGCGGCCGAACCTCCGCGGGGCGCCCCGTTGTTAACAAGGGCCCCTTCCTATGCACCAGGCGTTAAGAAGGTGCCCTTCCTTACCGCAGTCGCGACGGCGAGCGGGACGGTGAGGGTGAGCAGGGCGCCGTCGCGTTCGGCCGAGTGGGGCCGGCGCAGCCGGCGCAGGGTCCGCAGCATCGGCGTGTTCTCGGCCTGCACGTGCAGCACCAGCGCCGCGTAGCCGGCCCGGTCGGCGTGCCGGACCAGCCGGCGCAGCAGCGCCGAGCCGATCCCGCGCCGCTGCCAGTCGTCGCGTACCAGCAGCGCCACCTCGGCCTCGTCGCCCTCGCCGAGCAGGTTCGCCATCGCGACCACCGACTCGGCGGCCGGATCGGGGCCGGCGGCCGTGGCGATCAGGGTCAGCCCCCGGGACGGCTCCAGCAGCCGACGCAGCCGGGCCGGCGCGGCCGCCCCGCCCAGGTAGCGCCGGTGCCGGCTGCGCGCCGAGCACCCCTCGTGCAACTCCACGAGGCCCGTTAGGTCGTCCGCGCCGGACGGCCGGACGCCCAGCTCCGCGCCGTCGGGCAGCACCAGGGTGACCTGCTCGGCGGCCCGACGCGCCACGGTGGCGGCCAGCTCGACCAGGGCCTGCGCCCGCGCGTACTCGGCCGGGGTGAAGGCGGGCGCCGCCCGTCGCAGCGCGAACGAGCCGCCCGCCGGATCGGCCAGCAGCATCGCCGTGCCGGTGCTGCCCCGGTCGACGCCGGTGGCGGCCGGCCGCCAGCTGACCGAATCGGCGTTGAGCAGCGCGCGCAGCGCCTCGCCGGTCGCGTCCGGATCGCGGACGAGGCGGTTGGCCAGCCCCAGTACGCGGGTGGGCTGGTCGGCCAGGCCGCGCGCCTCGCTGCGGGCCACCCAGCAGTCCCGACCGCGCCCCCGCTGCACGGCGGCGACCAGCTCGGCCTCGTCGAGTGTGTCCGGCGCGTCGACCAGGAAGTCGTCCACCGCGCCCTGCTCGGTGGGCTGCACCTGCACGGTGAGGATGTTGACCCCGCGCAGTGCGAGGCTCGCCGTGAGCACCGACAGGTAGCCCGGCCGGTCGTCCACGGTGGCCCTGATCCGCCACAACGTCATGGTTGGCTCCATAAGGTTGTTGATGTTCGGGATCGATGTCTCGGATGCCCGGAGCGGTGGGGTGTGGCTGATGGTTGCTTGCCCGTGGTGGTTCCGAGGGAGTAGCCGCCCTGCCGTTCTGCGATGGCCTGGCTGCTGATTGAAATCTGCGTTTGGTCGCTGTTTATGGAGCTGCCGGCAGTGCCGTCGACGGGGTCACGCTCGACTGGGGAGGTTCGGGCCGGTGAAGGTCCGTGAGCAGATCTGGGTCGGTATCGACGTCGGCAAGGCGCATCACCATGCGTGTGCGGTCGACGGGACCGGGAAGGTGGTGTTCAGTAAGCGGTTTGCCAACGGCCAGGCCGAGATCGAGGCGTTGATCGCCCGGGCGGGTAAGGCTGCCGGGCAGGTGCGGTGGGCCTTGGATATGACCTCGGGGACCGCGAGTCTGCTGCTCGCGGTGCTGCGCCAGGCCGGCGCGACGGTGGTGTATGTGCCCGGTCGGCTGGTCAACCGGATGGCCGGCGCGTTCGCCGGGGAAGGTAAGAGCGACGCCAAGGACGCGTTCACCATCGCCGAGACAGCCCGGCTGCGCCACGACCTGACCGAGGTCACCAGCCCGGACCAGGCCATCGCCGAACTGCAGGTCCTGACCGCCCGACGGGAGGACCTGACGGGTGACTGGGTGCGCGGGGTCAACCGGCTGCGGGACCTGCTCGCGTCGATCTTCCCCGCGTTGGAAGCAGCGTTTGACTACTCGACCCGCTCGCCGCTGGTCCTGCTGACTGGTTTCCAGACCCCCGCCGGTATCCGCGAGGCCGGCACCGACGCGGTGGCCGAGCATCTGCGAGCGGGCGGCGCCTGGGCCAAAGGCATCCCGGCCATGGTCGACAAGGCTCTGGCCGCAGCGACCGCGCAGACGATCGCGTTGCCCACCGAGCAAACAGTGGCGCCGCTGATCGCTCGTCTCGCCGCGCAGCTGCTCGACCTGGACCGCGAGATCAAGAACCTCGACAAGCAGATCACTGCCACGTTCGAACAGCACCCACACGCGGCCCGGATCACCAGCGTGAACGGGTTCGGGCCGATCCTCGGCGCCCAACTGCTCGCCGACACCGGCGGCGATCTGCAAGCCACGTTCGGCAGCTCGTCGCGGCTGGCCGCCTACGCCGGCCTCGCCCCGGTGCCCCGTGACTCCGGACGCGTGCGCGGCAACCTGCACCGGCCCAAGCGCTACCACCGCGGCCTGCGCCGCGTGTTCTACCTCGCCGCCTTGTCCGCGATCAAACCCGAGGGCCCGTCGCAAGTCTTCTACCGGCGCAAACGCGCGGAGGGCAAACTCCACACCCAAGCCCTGATCGCCCTGGCCCGCCGCCTGATCGACGTCCTCTGGGCACTGCTGCGCGACCGCCGGGAGTTCCAACCCACACCACCGCTGACCGCGCCCACGGCTTGACTTGGTCATTGAAACTCCCTTCCCCGGTACGAGCCTCGTCCCCCGCTGTTGCCGCCCGATTGCCCGACGGTGACGGCCCGGGAACTCCTGCGGGCTGTGCAGGGCCCGGCGACCAGGAGCGGCGCTGTTCAGGGCCCGGCGACCACCGGCGGCGCGCCCACCAGGTCCAGCCGGTCGCCGAGGATCACCGCGCTGGCCCGGACGAGCTGGGTGAGCCGGTCCACCTCGGTGGAGTGGAACGCGGCGGCGCTGAGCGCGTCGCTGTGCTCGCGGGCCACCACCAGGACCAGGCCGGCCCGCCCGAACGGCGCGACCGCGTGGTGCGTGCCGTCGGGCGTGGTCATCGACCGGCCGCGCAACGGCGTCACCTCGGGCAGCCGCGGCGGTACGGGAGCACGCCAGCTGGCGTGCCCCACGGTCGCCCCGCCGCCCCCGGACCGGGACGCCCAGTCCACCGGGACCACCGCGGCGACGGCCCAGTCGGCCGCCAGCAGGCCGGGCACCGCGTCGACCAGGGTGGCCAGCCCGTCGGCCGGGTTCGCCGCGACCTGGGCCAGCAATTCGGCGTCCTGGCCGGTGGTGGTGGGCGCGCCGATCGCCCGCCACACCCCGTCCACCCGGACGCCGGGGATGGCGGCCAGACCGGCCAGCAGTCGCTCCACCCGGGCCGCGCCCGGCCAGACCACCGTGAAGTCGTCCACCGCCCGCCCGCCGAGCCGCTCCAGGACCACCACCTGGACGATGTCCGCACCGGACACGCCCAGCGTACGGGCGACCTGACCGAGCGTGCCCGGACGGTCCGGCAGGGTGACCCGAACTCGCAGCAACATGTCTGTCCCTCCGCTCGGCGGGCCGGCGTCAGCGGCCGGCAGGCTGGGCACCAGCCTGGCCGTTGACCATTTCGTCCCTGTTGCAGGGGCATGTCCCGAGGGCAAAATCCGACCTTGACAACATGGCCGACCTGCCATCAACTATTCGGATGACCGATCCGGCCGTCGACGCGCTCCGGCCGGAGGCCACCCCGGCCTCCCCCGCCGGCCTGGACCTGGCCCGACTCGCCGGTCACCTCGCCGCGCACCGGCCCGATCTGGCCGGCGGGCCGCTGCGGGCCCAGCTGATCGCCGGCGGCAAGTCCAACCTCACCTACCTGCTGCACCTCGGCGACCGGCAGGTCGTGCTGCGCCGGCCGCCGCTGGGGCACGTGCTCGCCACCGCGCACGACATGGGCCGCGAGTTCCGGGTGATCTCGGCGCTGGCGCCCACCGACGTCCCGGTACCTGACGCGCTGCTGCTCTGCACCGACCCCGAGGTGATCGGCGCCCCGTTCTACCTGATGGAGAAGGTGGCCGGCGAGGTCTACCGCAGCCGGCGCCAGACCGACCCGCTGGGCGACGAGCGGCGCCGGGCGCTGGCGATGGCCATGATGGACACCCTCGCCGCGCTGCACACGGTCGAGCCGGCCACGGTCGGGCTGGCCGACTTCGGCCGCCCCGAGGGCTACCTGGCCCGGCAGGTCCGCCGCTGGGCCGGCCAGCTCGACCGCTCCCGCAGCCGGGACCTGCCCGGCATCGACGAGCTGCGCGACCTGCTCGCCGCCACCGCCCCCGAGGGCGCGAACGCCGGGCGGATCGTGCACGGCGACTACCGACTGGACAATCTCCTCGCCTCGGTCGACCCGGTCGAGGTCCGCGCCGTCCTGGACTGGGAGATGGCCACCCTCGGCGACCCTCTCGCGGATCTGGGCCTGCTGCTGACCTACTGGGACGTGCTCGGCGACAGCGAGGCCGCCACCGGCAACCCGGTTGCCGACGGGCTCGGCCCGCGCGCCGGTTTCCCCACCGGCGCGGAGCTGATCGAGCGGTACGCCGGCCGCAGCGACGTCGACGTCGGGCCGCTGCACTGGCACGTGGCGCTCGGCTGCTTCAAGCTCGCGGTCATCTGCGAGGGCATCCACTACCGACACACCCTCGGGCAGACGCTCGGGGAGGGTTTCGACCGGATCGGCGAGATGGTGGCACCGCTGGTCGCGCACGGGCTGACCGCCGCCAGGGAGCGGTGATGGACTTCTCGTACGACGCCCGGACCGAGGAGCTGCGCGGCGAGCTGACCGCCTTCCTGGAGCAGCACGTCTACCCGGCCGAGGCGGTGCACGCCGAGCAGGTGGCCGCCGCCGACGACCCGTGGTCGCGTACCCCGCTGATGGTCGAGCTTAAGGCGGAGGCCCGCAAGCGCGGCCTGTGGAACCTCTTCCTGCCCGACCCGCGCTACGGCGCCGGGCTGACCAACCTGCAGTACGCCCCCCTCGCGGAGTTGACCGGACGCAGCCCGCACCTGGCGCCGGAGGCGGTCAACTGCGCCGCGCCGGACACCGGCAACATGGAACTGCTGGCCGAGTTCGGGTCCGAGGCGCAGCGCGAGCGCTGGCTCAAGCCCCTGCTGGAGGGCGAGATCCGCTCGGCGTTCTGCATGACCGAGCCGGACGTCGCCTCCTCCGACGCCACCAACATCGCCACCCGGATCACCCGCGACGGCGACGAGTACGTGATCAACGGGCGCAAGTGGTGGTCGTCCGGGGCGATGGACCCGCGCTGCGAGATCTTCATCGTGATGGGCAAGACCGACCCGGGCGCCGACCGGCACCGCCAGCAGAGCATGGTGCTGGTCCCCCGGGACACCCCGGGCGTCACCGTCCGCCGGGGCATGACCGTCTTCGGCTACACCGACGGTACGCACGGCGGGCACGCCGAGATCGACTTCACCGACGTCCGGGTGCCGGCGGAGAACCTGATCGGCGCCGAGGGCACCGGCTTCGCCATCGCGCAGGCCCGGCTGGGCCCGGGCCGGATCCACCACTGCATGCGGCTGATCGGCATGGCCGAACGGGCGCTGGAGCTGCTCTGCCGTCGGGCCAACGAGCGGGTCGCCTTCGGTCGCCCCCTCGCCGAGCAGGGCGTGGTCCGGGAGTGGATCGCCGAGTCGCGCGTCCGCATCGAGCAGGCGCGGTTGCTGGTCCTCAAGACCGCCTGGCTGATGGACACCGTGGGCAACAAGGGCGCGCACACCGAGATCCAGGCCATCAAGATCGCCACGCCCGCGATGGCGGAGTGGGTGATCGACAAGGCCATCCAGGGGTACGGCGGCGCCGGCGTCAGCCAGGACACCCCGCTGGCCGCCCTCTGGGCGCAGACCCGCACCCTCCGCCTGGCCGACGGCCCCGACGAGGTCCACCGCTCCTCCCTGGCCAAGCGCGAACTCCGCCGCTGGGCCCGCACCTGACCCGCCCCACCGCACGCCGCTCTGCCCTGCCGCGCGCCGCTGGATCGCGCCCGATCCTGGTTGTGGTGGCCTCCTAGGCGGAGGCGCGGTGGATCAGTTGGGTGTCCAGGAGGATGTGTGGGGCGGGGAGGTCGTCGCCGCGGATCCGGGCGACCAGCAGGCGGGCCATCTGCCGGCCCATCTCCTCGACCGGCTGGAAGACCGTGGTCAGCGGCGGGTCGGCCTGCCGGGCGATCGGAGCGTCGTCGAAGCCGACCACCGCGACGTCCTCCGGCACCCGCCGGCCGGCCTCGCGCAGCGTCCGCAGCGCGCCGAACGCCATCAGGTCGGAGGCGACGAAGACCGCGTCCAGTTCCGGGCAGACGTCCAGCAGCCGGCGCATGGCGGCCGCGCCGCTGCCCTCGCTGAAGTCGCCGTACGCGATGAGGTCCGGGTCGACTCCGGCCCCGGTGGCCTTGACCGCCTCGGTGTAGCCGACCAGCCGGGCCAGGCCGGCGCCCATGTCCTGCGGGCCGGCGATGGTGGCGATGCGCCGCCGCCCCCGGCCGGCCAGGTACTCCACCGCCTGCCGGGCGCCGCCGACGTTGTCCACGTCGACGAACCAGGCCGGCTGGGCACCGGGATGCAGCATCCGGGCCGGCCGGCCGCCGAGCACGGCGGGCAGGCCGCGCTCCTCCAGCAGGGTCGGCAGCGGGTCGGAGTCGTGCAGCGAGAGCAGCAGTACGCCGTCGACGTGCTGGTTGGTCAGGTGGTGCTCGACCCGCTCCCGCTCGACCGGCGACTGGGCCATGGCCAGCCAGAGCTGCATCGGCGTCTCCAGCAGGCCGGACGAGATGCCGCGCACGATGCCGGCGAAGAACGGCTCGGTGAACACCCGGTCGCCGGATTCGGACACCACCAGCGCCACCGAGTCGGTCCGCTGGGTGACCAGCGCGCGGGCCGCGCGGTTCGGCACGTACCCCAGCTCGGCGATGGCCTGCTGCACGGCGGCCCGGGCCTCCGGGCTCACCTGGGGCGAGCCGTTGACCACGCGGGAGACCGTGCCGCGCCCGACGCCGGCGCGGGCCGCGACCGCGTCGAGGGTCGGGCGCCCGAGCGACCGGGTGCGCTGCGTTGTCATCGTCTGCTCCTCCGACGTCGGGCGGGCCCGGTGCCGCCTGTGCGGCACCGGGACCGCCCTGATGGCTGGCCCGAGCCTATTGTGTGGCCAGACCGTTGCGTCGGATCACCTCGGCGTACCACCTGGCGCTGGACTTGGGGATACGGGTCTGGCTGTCGTAGTCGACGTAGATCATGCCGAATCGCTTGGTGTAGCCCCAGGCCCATTCGAAATTATCCATCAGCGACCAGGCGAAGTAGCCGCGCAGGGGCACCCCGGCGCTGATCGCCTCGTGCGCGGCGCGCAAGTGGGCGTCGAAGTAGGCCAGTCGGTCGGCGTCGTCGACAGCGCCGTCGACGACCGTGTCGACGAACGCGGAGCCGTTCTCGGTGACGTAGAGGGGCAGGTCGGTGTACTCGTCGTGCACCCGGCGCAGCGTCTCGACCAGGCCCGGGGCGTCGATCTCCCAGTCCATGTCGGTGACCGGTACGCCCCGGGTGACGAACCGGACGCCCTCGCTGCCCGGCCAGCAGGACGGCGTCCGCCAGTACGGCTCCGCCTCGGCGCCCTCGACTCCGGCGGCGACCACGTGCCGGCTGTAGTAGTTGACGCCGACCAGGTCCAGCGGGGTGGCGATGGTGGCCAGGTCACCGTTGCGCACGTGCTCGAAGTCGGTCACCTCGCGCAGGTCGGCCACCAGGTCCGCCGGGTACGCCCCGCGCAGCAGCGGGTCGAGGAAGAACCGGTTGGCCAGCCCGTCGATCCGCCGGGCGGCGTCGACGTCGGCGGGGGCGTCGCTGGCCGGGGTGACCGGGTACAGGTTGACCGTGACGCCCACCTCCGCCGTCGGCCGGGCGGCGCGCAGCGCCTGCACGGCCAGGCCGTGCCCGAGCATCAGGTGGTGCCCGGCGCGGACCGCGTCCGCCCCGTCCGACCGGCCGGGGGCGTGCACCCCGGAGCCGTAGCCGAGGAACGCCGAGCACCACGGCTCGTTGAGCGTGGTCCAGTAGCGGACCCGGTCGCCGAGCGCGTCGGCGACCAACGTGGTGTAGTCGGCGAACCGGGCGGCCGTGTCCCGGGCCGGCCAGCCGCCGGCGTCCTCGAGCGGCTGCGGCAGGTCCCAGTGGTAGAGGGTCAGCCACGGCTCGATGCCGTGGCCCAGCAGCTCGTCGACGAGCCGACGGTAGAAGTCCAGCCCCTGCGGGTTGACCGGGCCAGTGCCGCCGGGCTGCACCCGGGACCAGGAGACCGAGAAACGGTACGACTTCAGGCCCAGCTCCGCCATCAGCGCGACGTCCTCGCCGAGCCGGTGGTAGTGGTCGCAGGCCACGTCGCCGGTGTGCCCGGCGACCACCCGGCCGTCGGTGTGGCTGAACGTGTCCCAGATCGACGGGGTACGGCCACCCTCGGCGGCCGCCCCCTCGATCTGGTACGCCGCGGTCGCGGCGCCCCACAGGAAGCCGGGCGGGAAGGTCAGCCCCGGACGCTCGTCGAGGACGCCGACGGCGGGCGGGCTGGCGGGGTTGATCATGACTTGACGGCACCTTCCATGATCCCGCCGATGATCTGGCGGCCGAACAGGAGAAAGACGAGCACCAAAGGGATCGTGCCGATCGCCGTGGCGGCGAACACCTGGGAGTAGTCGGTGTAGTAGGCGTACGAAAGGAAGGAGAGCGAGACCTGGAGGGTCGGGTTCTCCGGGGTGAGAATGGCGTACGGCCAGAGGAACGAGTTCCAGGTCTCCATGAAGGTCAGCAGACCGAGGACGCCGGCGGCGGGGCGCAGCGCGGGCAGCACGATGCTCCAGTAGATCCGGAACGTGCTCGCCCCGTCGACGCGGCCGGCCTCGATCAGCTCGTCGGAGATCGCCTGGCTGGCATACTGCCGCATCATGAACACGCCGAAGGCGCTGACCAGGAACGGCACGGTGACGGCGTAGAGGGTGTCGTACCACCCCAGGTCCTGCATCATGCCCCAGAGCGGGATGAGGCCCATCTGGGTCGGGATCATCATGGTGACGATGATCGCCAGCAGGAGGGCGCTGCTGCCCCGGAACTTCAGCTTGGCGAAGGCGAACCCGGCCAGCGAGCCGGTGAGCACCACCGACAGGGTGACCACCGAGGAGACGATGATCGAGTTCATCATGCCGGTGAGGAAGTTGGCGGCGTCGTTGTCGAGCACCCGTCCGAAGTTGTCACCGAACGCTCCGCCGGGGGTCAGCGGCGGCGGTACGTCGTTGATCGAGTCCAGGCTGCGACTGCCGATCACCAGCATGTAGTAGAACGGGTAGATCGACAGCAGCGCCGCCAGGACGAGCGCCACGTAGGTCAGCGGGCTGGTGCGCCACAGGCGCTGGGAAGCCGAGATCATCGATCTCTCCTCACTTGGCCGTGCGGCGGACGAGCAGGAAGTTGAACAGCGACACCAAGACGATGATCATGAAGATCGCCCAGGCGACCGCGGCTCCGTAGCCGGCGGTGTTCAGGTTCACGATGCCCATTTCGTACATGTACATGGCCAGCGTCTGGAACTCCCGCTGGCTGCCGCCGAGAATGTTGCCGTTGGCGAAGAGCAGGGGCTCGGTGAAGAGCTGCATGCCGCCGATCGTGGACAGGATGACCACGAAGATGAAGGTGGGCTTGAGCATGGGCAGGGTGATCTGCCAGAACTGCCGCCACGGGCCGGCGCCGTCGATCGCCGCGGCCTCGTAGAGGTCCTTCGGGATCGCCTGCATACCGGCGAGCAGGATCAGGGTGTTGTAGCCGGTCCACCGCCAGTTGACCATCGAGGAGATGGCGAACCACGAACTCCACCGCTGTCCGTCCCAGTCGACCGGGTCGACACCGACGAAGCTGAGCAGCCAGTTGAACAGGCCGAACTCCCGCTGGAACAGCATCCCGAAGACGATCGCGACCGCGGCCACCGACACCACGTTCGGCATGAAGATGGCCATCCGGAAGAAGGTCTTGGCGCGCAGGAAGGTCCGGTTGAGCAGGTTCGCCAGGAACAGGGCGAGCAACAGCTGCGGAATGGTCGACAGGGCGAAGATGCCCAACGTGTTGACCAGCGCGTTCCAGAAGTACTCGTCGGAAAACAGCCGGGTGTAGTTGTCGAAGCCGATGAACGTGTGGTCGCCGATCATGTCCCAGTCGTGCAGCGACATCCAGGCGGTACGCAGCATGGGGTACAGCCCGAACGCTCCGAAGATCACGAAGAACGGGGCTACGTAGAGGTACGGCGAGTACTTGACGTCGAGACGGTTGAGGAACCTTCCCCGGCTACGTCGGGAAGAGACGTCGGGAGAAGGCGGTGCTGCTGGCGACGGCGGTGCCGTCGTGGCCGACAGGCTCATGCGAATTTCCTTTTCCGGCGAGGCCCGGGGGCCCTCGCGCAGGGCGCTACGCGGAGGGGACCGGCCGGTGGCGTCCGGGTAGTCCCGAACGCCACCGGCAGGGAATCACTCAGAAGGCACCCTGAGTCTTGGCGTCCTTCGTGAACTGCTCCCAGGCCTTCGCCTTGTCGGCCTGCCCGTTCTCGAACGCCCGCAGAGCCGGCTCGAGCGCGTTCTCCTTCACCGCCTGGTGCTTCGGACCCAGGTGGATCGGCTGGATCTTGGCGACGCTCTCCCCGAAGATCTTGCCGGTCGGCGCGTTGCTGAAGTACTCGTTGGTGTAGCTGATGAACGCGTCGTTCTTCAGCGCCTCCAGGTTCGTGGGCAGCGGGCCCTTGAGCTTGAAGGCCTCGACCTGGCTCTTCGCGTTGGTCAGGTACTCGGCGAGCTTCGCCGCCTCCTTCGGGTACTTGCTCTGCGCCGGAACCGCGAGCCACGAGCCGCCCCAGTTACCGCCGCCGCCCGGCACGGACGCGACATCCCACTTGCCCTTGTTGGCCGGACCGGAGTTGTCCGACACGATGCCGAGCATCCAGGACGGGCAGAAGGTGGCCGCGAAGGTGCCCTGCTTGAAGCCACCGGACCACTCCGGCGACCAGGTCTGCGCCTTGGCGGAGATGTCCGCCATCGAGGTGGCGGTGTCCCAGGCGTTCTTCACCGCGGGGCTGGTGTCCGCGATGATGTTGTCTTCCTTGTCGTAGAACAGATCGCCGCCCTGCTGGAAGAGCACACCGTTGGAGACGGCGGTGATCGAGTCGATGAACGCCTTGCCGCCGCTGCCCTGCTTGTACTTCAGACCGGCGTCGTGGAAGCCCTTCCAGTCCGTCCAGAGCGCCGACACCTGGTCGCGCTCGGTGGGCAGACCGGCAGCCTGGAACAGGTCCTTGCGGTAGCAGACGGCGAGGCTGCCGACGTCGGTCGGGAGGCCGATCAGTCGACCGTCCGGCGCCTTGCCCAACTCCCACTTCCAGGGCAGGTACTCCTTGGAGTGGTCGGCGACCAGCGGCGCGAGGTCGGCCCAGTTGCGCGCGTTGGGCTTGAACTCGTTGAGGATGCCCTCTTCCAGGGCGGTGACGTCCGCCGCGCCCTTGCCGGTGGCCAGGTAGCGGACCAGCTTCGGCCGGTACTCACTGAGCTGCGCGGTCTTGCGCAGCTCGACCTTGATGCCGGTGTCCTTCTCGTACTGCTTGACGAGCTCGTCGTAGCCCATCTCGCCGAAGGTGTCGACGACCAGTTTGGCGGGCTTCTCGCCGGCTGCCGGCTTGTCGTCGTCGTTGCTGCAGGCCGCGAGACCGCCGATTGCGGTGATCGCGGCCAGGGCAGCGGCCGCCAGGCGGGTACGCCGCGTGGTGACGCTCATTCGGTGACCCCTCTTTCCGGTGGTGAGGCTGGGTAGGTGTGGTGGGGGGTGCGTGTGGCGCCGCTGCCGGGCCGGCGGTGCCGGTGGCCGGTCGGAGGAGCGTGGGTGACCCGCGCCACCTCCGGGAGCGCTCCCATGAGATTGCCGGCGGGTGCCAGGGGTGTCAATAGGGTGCTGGGAGCGCTCCCAGATCGTTACCGCGCTCGACGTTTCGGAACGCCGGTGCGGGAGCGCGCGACTCAGCGCCCGGAGCCGGGCGTTCGATGGCGGTCGATCAGCAGAAGCGGCGCAGCAACGTGCCGGCACGGCCGGCGTCGAACGTGGACGGGTCGAACCCCGGCCCCGCCCAGTCCCGCAGCTCGGCGTGCTCCGGATCGGCAGGGTCGGCCAGCGCGACCAGCAGCGCCTGGTAGCCCGGCGGCCCGCCGATGCCCTCGGGCGGGCAGGCCCGCTCCCCGTCGAGGCAGACCGGGTAGCGCTCCTCGGGGTCGGCGGTCAGCGCGTCCTCGACCACCAGGTCGTGCTCCCACCAGTCGCCGAAGTCGTAGGTGTAGGAGAACCGGCTGCCCTTGCCGAGCACCGCGTCCAACCGGACGTCCAGCTCGTCGTGCAGCGCCAGCTCACCGTCCGGGTCCGGCTCGCCGTACTGCACGCCGTCGATCTCGAACGAGTGCAGATGGCAGTCCCGCCAGCCCATCGCGTGCTGCACCACCCGGTGCAGCCGGTCCAGTGTGTAGCCGGCCGGCACGAGCACCCGGCGCCAGACCGGCGGGCGGACCCCGGCGAGGGACATCTTCAGCTGGAAGATCTGACGCGGCATGCTGTCCTGTCCTCCCGCGGCTTAGGCTGCCAGCATGATCTGCCGAGCGTGCCGGGCCAGGCGGCACGACGACTGCCCGGGCCGGAACTGGTGCGACTGCCAGCACCGTACCTCCCGACCGACCCCTCCGGTCACGGGTCCGGCCGGCGAATGAGCGTCGGAATCCCGATTTCCCGGGTCTGGCCCGTGCCGGCCACCGGACCGCTGACCGACGCGGAGCTGACCTCGCTCTACGGCCGCGCCGACCGCCCCCACCTGCGGGTGAACTTCGTGTCCAGCGCGGACGGGGCGGTCACCCTGGACGGCTACTCCGAGGGCCTGTCCGGCGCGGCCGACAAGCGCGTCTTCGGACTGCTCCGGATGCTCTGCGACGGCCTCGTGGTGGCCGCCGGCACGCTGCGACACGAGGGTTATCGGGCGGTCCGGCTCAGCGAGCCGCGCCGCGCCTGGCGCCGCACGCACGGCCTGACCGAGTACCCGGTGCTGGTGGTGGTCTCCGGCTCGCTCGACCTGGATCCGGCCCAGGCCGCCTTCGCCGACGCGCCGGTACGACCCGTCGTGCTCACCCACGCCGGCGCCGAGCCGCCACCCGGGCTCACCGACGTCGCCGACCTCGTCCGCTGCGGAGACGACCGGGTGGATCTCGCCGTCGCGCTGGCCGAGCTGCGCCGCCGCGGGCTGGCGCAACTGCTCTGCGAGGGCGGGCCGCACCTGTTCGGCGCGCTCACCGCCGCGGACCTGGTCGACGAGCTCTGCCTGACCGTGTCGCCCCTGCTGGCCGGTGCCGGGCCGGGGCGGATCACCGCTGGCGACCCCGGCGCGCCCCGGCGGATGCCGCTGCGCCACGTGCTCGCCACCGACGACGGCACGCTGCTGCTGCGCTACGCCCGGGACGACGAACCCCCGGCCGCTTAGGGCGTCTCCCGCCCGCCCGCACCCGGGCCGACCGGCGGCAGCGCGTCCGGCAACCCGAACGCCGCGAAGTGCGACGCCGCCACGAACGAGGTGATCGCCGCGATCCGGGCTCCCCGCAGCGTCAACACGTTGATCGACCACGCCAGGTGCGGGCCGGTCGGGCCCCGGCGCAGGTAGGACGCGACCGCGGGCTGACCGTTCGCGCTGGTCGGCAGGTGTCGCCAGCTGCCGCAGCCGGTCAGCGGCTGCGCGCGCGCGAAGTCCATCACCGCGTCGACGCCCCGGTACCAGTGCGGCAGCGGCGGCATCGACCAGGTGACGTCCTCGGTGAGCAGGGTGATGAGGGCGTCCGCGTCACCGTTCTCCAGTGCGCTCGCGTAGCCGGAGACGATCCCCCGCAGCCGGGCGTCGTCGAGCGTGCGCAGCGTCCGCAGCTGGCTCACGGGCGGTACGCGCTCGGCGACGACCCGGCGGGCCCGGGCGAGAGCCGAGTTCACCGAGGTGGTGGAGGTGCCCATCATGGCCGCGATCTCCGCTGCCGAGAAGCCGAGGACGTCGAAGAGGAGCAGCGCCGCCCGCTGGTTGCCGGGCAGGTGCTGCAACGCGGCGACGAAGGCCAGCTCGACCGCCTCGCGCTGCTCGTAGCGGACGTCCGGGGCGGCCGGACCGGCAACCACGCCGGCATCCGGATAGGGGCTCAGCCAGGCGACCTCGTGGACCGGGCGGTTGTCCGGCACGGCCCGTTCACTCGCCGGGCCCAGATCGACGGGCAGGGCGCGACGACGGCGACCGGCCATGACATCCAGGCAGGTGCGGGTCGCGACCGTGTAGAGCCACGGGCGCAGCGAGGCACGCCCGACGAGGCCCGGCAGGCCCCGCCAGGCCCGCAGCAGGGCGTCCTGGAGGGCGTCGTCCGCGTCGTGGCTCGAGCCGAGCATCCGGTAGCAGTGGGCGTGCAGTTCCCGCCGCAGCGGTGCGACGAGCGCGGTGAATTCGGCCGGGTCGACCCCGCCCGCGGCGACTTTCCCGGAAGCCACGCTCATGAGCGACGATTCTGCCGTACGGCGAAGGTCTCATGGTGGAGCCGTTCACCACGATTCGGGAGGACCCGATGAGCAGCATCTCCGCCGAGCACGTCACCGCCGCGACCCTGGAGGTCCCGGACGGGCAGCTCTACTACGAGGTACGCGGGCAGGGACCGTTGGTGGCTCTGGTGGCCGCTCCGATGGACGCCGGAGCCTTCGTACCCCTGGCCGACCTGCTGGCGGTCGACCACACCGTGCTGACCACCGACCCGCGCGGCATCAACCGCAGCGTCCTGCACGACCCGCACCATGACTCCACCCCGGAGTTGCGCGCGGAGGACGTGTCCCGGCTCCTCGCCCACCTCGACGCCGGCCCGGCCGCCGTGCTCGGCTCCAGCGGGGGCGCGGTGACCGTCCTCGCCCTCGCCCAGGCCCACCCGGAGCGGGTGCACACGGTCGTCGCGCACGAGCCGCCGCTGCTCGGGCTGCTCGACGACCGTGTGGATCTGCTGGCCCGGGAGGAGGACATGATCGCCACCTACCGCTCCGGGGACCGGCTCGGCGCCGGGCGCAAGTTCCTCGCCAACGCCGACATCGCGCTGCCCGAGGAGGTGGTCCAGGCCATGTTCGGTGGCGAGCCCGATCCCCGGGCGGCCGCCGACGAGCACTTCCAGTACATCCACATGATCCGGGGAACCACCCGGTTCCAGCCGGACCTGGCCACCCTGCGCGCCGGCGCCACCCGCGTCGTCGTCGGGCTCGGTGAGCAGTCGGCGGGCCAGGTCTGCGACCGCGCCTCCCGGGCGTTGGCGGCGGCACTGGGCGGCACCCCCACGATGTTCCCCGGCGGACACGTCGGCTTCGTCGAGGACCCGCCGGCCTTCGCCGCCCGACTGCGCCAGGTTCTCGCCGAAGGCTGACACCGGCGACCAGATCGCCCGGCCCGGCTTGCCAGCGCGCCCGGACCGCCACGCTCCGTGCCGGTCCGGACGCGCTGCGACATCGGGGGTCGGCGCGGGCGTGGCGTCCGCCGCGTCGCGTGGCAACCTGTCGTACTCCTCGGGCAGGATGCAGGTCATGCGCCCCGACCGTGATGCCCACCCGACCCGAGTCGCCCGATGACCGACGCCGGCACCGAGCGCCCTGGCGAGGTGGTCGGCCGGGTGCTGGGCACCGCCGACGCCACGCCGCTGCAGTTCTGGACGGCCGTGGCACCGGGCAGCTACCTGCAACTCGACGACGTGGTGGTCACCCGGCGTGAGCTGCCCGACCGCGAGCCGGTGACGATCGCCGGGGTGGTCACCCAGGTCCGGGCCCGGCACGAGGGCGCCCAGTTCGAGTCCGACGTCTTCGCCATCGCCGATGGCACCCTGCCCGCGCAGGTGCAGGAGGCGGCCGAGGTCACCACCACCCGTGTCGACCCGGAGTTCTACGTGCCGCCGACCCCCGGTGCCGTGGTGCACCGCGCCGAGGGCGACGCGCGGGCCCGGGCGCTGCACTTCGACCGGATGGAGCGGCGCATCCCGATGGGGATGGGTCGCGACGGGGTGCCGGTCTACCTCAACGCCGACTTCCTCGACGGCAGCCGGGGCGCGCACGTCTCCATCTCCGGGATCTCCGGCGTCGCCACCAAGACGAGCTTCGCCACCTTCCTGCTCTACTCGGTGTTCCGCTCCGGGGTGCTGGGCGGCGACGCGGTCAACGCCAAGGCGCTGATCTTCAACGTCAAGGGCGAGGACCTGCTCTTCCTCGACCACCCCAACACCCGGCTCGACGAGCCCACCAGGGCGGCGTACGCGAAGCTCGGGCTGACCGCCGGCGCCTTCCCCGACGTGCGGGTCTACGCCCCGCCGCGGGTCGGCGACCCGTCCGGCACACCCGACGTGAGCAGCCGGCTCACCGGCGTGGACAGCTTCTATTGGACGCTGAGCGAGTTCTGCGCCGACCGGCTGCTCCCCTACGTCTTCGCCGACGCCGACGACGAGCGCCAGCAGTACACGATGGTGGTCCACTCGGTCGCCGCGCACCTGGCCCGCCACGCCCAGCCGGCCGACGGCGGGGTGAGCATCGACGGGGTCCGGCTCGGCTCCTACGCCGACCTGGTCGATCACGTCGTCGAGCAGCTCAACGACGACGAGACCCGCTCCGACTGGGCCGGCAGCGCGGTCGGCCTGGGCACCGTCAACGCGTTCGCCCGGCGGTTGATCGGCAGCAAGAAGGACCTCGGCCGGCTCATCCGTGGCGACCTGGCCACCCGCCGCCCGCACTCGATCAACACCAGCGAGTCGGCCCAGGTGACCGTGGTCGACCTGCACAACCTGCCGGACCGGGCGCAGCGGTTCGTGGTCGGCGTGACGCTCAAGAGCGAGTTCGAGCGCAAGGAGAAGGCCGGCACCGCCAAGCCGCTGCTCTTCGTGGTGCTCGACGAGCTCAACAAGTACGCCCCCCGGGAGGGCTCCTCGCCGATCAAGGAGGTGCTGCTCGACATCGCCGAGCGGGGCCGCTCGCTCGGCGTGATCCTGGTCGGCGCGCAGCAGACGGCGAGCGAGGTGGAGCGGCGGATCGTCACCAACTCGGCGATCCGCGTGGTCGGCCGGCTCGACCCGGCCGAGGCGTCCCGTCCGGAGTACGGCTTCCTCCCGCCGGCGCAGCGGCAGCGGGCGCTGCTGGCCAAGCCGGGCACCATGTTCGTCAACCAGCCGGACATCCCGGTGCCGCTCTGCCTGGAGTTCCCGTTCCCGGCCTGGGCCACCCGGGTCTCCGAGGCCGGTCGCGCCCCGTCGGAGACGCTGCGCTCGATCACCCAGTCCGCCGACCCGTTCGCCGTGGTGGGTTCCGGCGGCGGCACCGACGACGACATCCCGTTCTAGGGCGGCGCCGGTGAGCGCGAGGAGTGAGCTTGCGAGCCCCGCAGTCGCGAACGAAAGGCTGGCACGGTGAAGATCCTGCACACCTCGGACTGGCACGTCGGCAAGGTGCTCAAGGGGCAGTCCCGCGCCGAGGAGCACAAGGCCGTGCTGGCCGGGGTGATCGACATCGCCCGGGCCGAGCAGCCCGACCTGGTCATCGTCGCCGGTGACCTCTACGACACCGCCGCGCCCACCTCGGAGGCGACCCGGCTGGTCACCCGGGCGTTGACCGCGCTTCGGCGTACCGGCGCGGACGTGGTGGCCATCGGCGGCAACCACGACAACGGCCCGGCGCTGGACGCGCTGCGCCCGTGGGCCGAGGCCGCCGGCATCACCCTGCGCGGCGGGGTCCGGGAGAACCCCGACGAGCACGTCATCGACGGGGTCACCGCCGACGGCGAGCGCTGGCAGTTGGCGGCGCTGCCGTTCCTCTCCCAGCGGTACGCGGTGCGCGCGGTGGAGATGTACGAGCTGACCGCCGCCGAGGCCAACCAGACCTACGCCGACCACCTGGGTCGGGTGCTGGGCCGGTTGACCGAGGGCTTCACCGAACCGGACCGGGTGCACCTGGTGACCGCGCACCTCACGGTGACCGGCGCGACCACCGGCGGCGGTGAGCGGGACGCGCACACCGTCCTCGGCTACGCCGTGCCGGCCACCGTCTTCCCGGCCACCGCGCACTACGTGGCGCTCGGTCACCTGCACCGGGCGCAGCGGGTGATCGGGCCCTGCCCGGTGCGCTACAGCGGCAGCCCGCTCGCGGTCGACTTCGGCGAGCAGGAGAACGTCCCGTCAGTGACGATGGTCGAGGTGACCGCCAGCACCGCCGCCCGGGTCCGGGAGGTGCCGGTGACCGCGGCCAGCGCGCTGCGCACGGTGCGGGGCACCCTGGCCCAGCTCGCCGAGGTCGAGGCGCCGGACGCCTGGCTGCGGGTGTACGTGCGCGAGCAGCCCCGCGCCGGCCTGCGCGAGGAGGTGCAGGAGCTGCTTCCCCGGGCGCTGGAGATCCGGATCGACCCGGAGCTGATCGCCGCTCCCGGCAGCGGCACCCGCGTCGCGCAACGCTCCGGGCGCTCGCCGCGTGAGCTGTTCGCCGACTACCTGGACAGCCGTGGCCACGCCGACGAGGGCGTACGGGAGCTCTTCGACGAGCTCTTCGAGGAGGTCGAGCACTGATGCGGCCGATGCGACTGGACATGGCCGGGTTCACCGTCTTCCGCGACGACACCACCGTCGACTTCACCGACGCCGACTTCTTCGCGCTGATCGGCCCGACCGGCTCGGGCAAGTCCACCGTGCTGGACGCCATCTGCTTCGCGCTCTACGGCACCGTGCCGCGGTGGGGTGGCACGCGTGGGCTGGCCAACGCCCTGGCGCCGTCGGCGACCGAGGCGCGGGTGCGGCTGGTCTTCGAGTCCGGCGGGGCCCGCTACGTGGCCACCCGGGTGGTCCGCCGCGACGGCCGGGGCAACGTCAAGACCGCCAACGCCGGGTTGCAGCTGATGCCGGCCGGCTTCGACGTGACCAAGCTGGACACCGGGCTGAGCCCGGACGACCTCGGCGAGGTGGTCGCCGGCACGCCCGCCGAGATGGAGCAGGCGGTGCTGGACGCGGTCGGGCTGCCGTACGAGCAGTTCACGAGCTGCGTGGTGCTGCCGCAGGGGCAGTTCGCCGACTTCCTGCACGCCAAGCCGGCCACCCGGCAGCAGATCCTGGTCAACCTGCTCGGTCTCGGCGTCTACGAGGACGTGCAGAAGCGGGCGACGGCGCGCGCGACGGCGGCCGAGGCGAAGCTGGAGGCGGTCGACCAGTTGCTCGCCGGGCTCGCCGACGTCGACGACGCGGCGCTGGCCGAGGCGGACTCCCGGGTCGAGCGGATGACCGTGCTGGCCGCCGAGGTGTCGGCGGCCATGCCGGAGCTGGCGGCGGCGCGGCTCACGGCGCGCGAGGCGTCGGCCGCGCTGGCGGCGCTGGACGACGAGCTGGCGGTGCTGGCGGCGGTGCGGGCACCGGACGGGGTCGCCGAGGTGGCCCGGGCGGTGAGCGCGGCGCGGGCCGACGCCGAGGCGGCGACCAGCGCGGTGTCGCTGGCGGAGGAGCGCGAGGAGAAGCTGCGCGGCGAGCTGACCGGGGCCGGGGACGAGAGCGCGCTGCGGCTGCTGCTGCGGGCGTACGACGATCGGGATCGACTGACCGACGAGGCCGGGACGGTCCGCGCGGCGGTGGCGGCGGCGGACGCCGAGCACGCCACGGCGGTGGCCGCGCTGGCCGCCGCCCGCGCGGACGCCGAGCGGGCCGAGGCCGAGCTGGAGGCGGCCTTCCGGGCGCACGAGGAGGCCAAGGCCACCGACCTGGCGGTCAGCCTGCGCGCGCACCTGCACGCGGGGGCACCCTGTCCGGTCTGCGAGCAGCCGGTGCCGGCGGTGCCGGCGGTGCCGGTCGACTCGGCGGTGGCCGCCGCCACGGCGGCCGGCAAGGCCGCCCGCGCCGCCACCAAGGCCGCCCAGGCGCTGGTGCAGGAGCGCGACGCCGCGGCCCGCGACCTGGAGCGGGTGCTCGTGCAGGCACGCGCCCGGCAGGAGCAGCTGGACGCCCGGCTGGCGGAGTTGGCTGGGCAGCTCGCCGGCGCGGCAGAGCCTGCGGTGCTGCGGCGGGAGCTCGCCGAGCACGCCCGGCTGCGGCGCGCGCTGGACGAGGCGGCGAGCGCGGTGCGGGCCGGCCGGGAGGCCGCGCGGCGGGCCCGCGGTGTGGTGGACGCCGCCGAGGAGCGGCTGCGGGCGGCCTGGCGGGGCTTCGACACCACCCGTGACGGGCTGGGGCGGTTCGGTCCGCCCGGCACCGACCGCGACGACGTGGCCGCCGCTTGGGCGACGCTGACCGGCTGGGCGGCGGACGAGGCGCAGCGCCGGCGCACCGACCGTGACGTCCGGGCCGGCGCGGTCGCGGAGGCCGAGGCGGTCGCGGCCGAGGTGCAGCGCCGGATCGCCGGCATCTTCGCCGCCGCCGACGTGCCGGTCGGGGACGACCCGGTGCACGCCGCCACCGTCGCGGTGGAGCGGGCCGAGGCTGACCGACGGCGGCTGCGGGAGCGCCGCGAGCAGGCCGGGACGCTGCGCGAGCAGCGCGCCGGGCACGAGCGGGAGGCGCAGGTGGCCCGGGCGCTGGCCGGGCACCTGCGGGCCAACAACTTCGAGCGGTGGCTGCTGGCCGAGGCACTGGACCTGCTGGTCGACGGGGCGTCCGGGATCCTGCGGGAGCTCTCCGGCGGCCAGTACGAGCTGGTGCACGACAAGGGCGAGTTCTTCGTGGTCGACCACCACGACGCCGGGCTGCGGCGCGGGGTGCGCACCCTCTCCGGCGGCGAGACGTTCCAGGCGTCGCTGGCGTTGGCGTTGGCGCTCTCGGAGCAGCTCGCCGGGATGTCGACCACCGCGGCGAGCCTGGAGTCGATCGTGCTGGACGAGGGCTTCGGGACGCTCGACGCGGCCACCCTGGACACGGTGGCGGCGACCCTGGAGAACCTGGCCGCCCGCGGCGACCGCATGGTCGGCGTGGTCACCCACGTGTCGGCGCTGGCCGAACGCATCCCGGTCCGTTTCGAGGTCCGCAAGGACGCCCGCTCGGCCCGCATCGAACGGACCGGCCGGTGAGCGCGAGGAGTGCAGCGCAGCGGAGCCCTGCAGTCGCGAACGAAAAGGCGGCACGGTGAGCGCGAGGAGTGCAGCGCAGCGGAGCCCCGCAGTCGCGAACGAGAGGACGCCCCGGTGAGCGACCCCGCGTTCTTCGTCGACGCGTGGGATCCCGCGTACGGTGCGTCGTTCGAGGCGTCCGCGGCTGGTCCGGCGGCGCCGAGCAGCGCGCAGGTCGACGCGGACGTGGAGCTGCCCGCGGTGGACTGGCGGGCGATCGGGGTCCGCCCGGGGGTGCGGGCGCCGGACGTGGTGCTGCTGGTCGACGGGGTACGCCGGATCGACGCGAGCATCTGGACGGCGGAGTCCGACGGGGGTTCCTTCCCGGGGCTGGCTGCCTCCTACGCGGCGGGGGTGGTCCGCTGCGATCTGGGCCGGGGGGCGGCGCAGTTGGCCGGGACCCGGGTCGCCCGGGGGCTGTTCACCGCGAGCCCGTCGGCGCAGGACGTGGTGGCCGGGTCGATCAGCTATCCGGTGCACCGGGTGGGTGGCACCGGCGAGCTGGCCAAGCTGCCGGCCGCGGTGCAGGGGCCGTTGACCGCGCTGGAGGTGGCGGTCTCCGATGCCGCGCGGGTCGACGGTGACCTGCTGGTGGTGGACGGCCCGCTGCGCAGCCGCCGGCAGTTGCCGCGCACCCTCGGCTACATCAAGACCCAGCACAGCCAGTATCTCGACGCTCGGCTGACCGCGGTGGTGACCGGGCTGGCGCCGGGTGAGCGTTCGCCGGTGTTCCGGTTGGGCACGGCGTGGGGCGGCTGGTCGTGGTACCTGCGGCTGCCGGTGGCGGTGGGCGCGCCCTGGGCCGGCATCGTCCGGGTGGAGTGCTCCGCCGAGATGCCGGTGGAGGGGGCGATCGAGCTGGCCGACCTGTCGTTGGTCACTCTGCCCCGGTTCGCGTCGACCCCGTACAAGGACCCGCGCGCCCCGCAGAACCTGATCCCGATCGCCGGTCTGGAGCGGCGGCTGCGGGCGCTGCTGGGCGACGCCCGGCTGCTGCACCGCGCGCTGACCGCCGCCGCCCGCGCCGCGGCCCGCTGACCGGGGGCGTCGATGGGACGTAAGCGGGCCGGGGACCGGCTGGTCGAGCAGGTGGACACCGGGCAGGCGGAGCTTCTGCCGGACCCGGACCGGCCCGGCTCGTGGACGCTGCTGCTCGACGGCGCGCCCCAGTCGCACGTCGACCTGACCGACCCGACCCACCTGGAGTTCGAGTACGTCCGGCGGCTGGCCGCGGCGATCGACCTGATCGCGCCGCCCGGTACGCCGCTGCGGGTGCTGCACCTCGGCGGCGGCGCGCTCACGCTGCCGCGGTACGTCTCGGCAACCCGACCCGGCTCCACCCAGCGGGTGTCCGAGGTGGACGGGGCGCTGGTCGAGCTGGTGCGGCGGGTGCTGCCCTGGCCGACCGATCCTCGGCTGCGGGTCCGGGTCGCCGACGCGCGCGCCGTGCTGGCCGGAAGCCGCGACGCCAGCTACGACGTGGTGGTCGCCGACGTCTTCGCCGGCGCCCGCACCCCGGCCCACCTCACCTCGGTGGAGTACGCCGCCGAGGTGGCCCGGGTGCTCCGCCCGGCCGGCTGGTACCTGGCGAACCTCGCCGACGGCCCGCCGCTGCGGCACGCCCGCGGGCAGGTCGCCACGGTCCGGTCGGTGCTTCCCCGGGCCTGCCTGGTGGGTGACGCGGCGGTGCTGCGCGGCCGGCGGTACGGCAACCTGGTGCTGCTGGCCGGCCGGACCGACCCGCCGGTGCCCGCGCTGACCCGGCGGGCGGCCGGTGACTGGTTCCCGGGCCGGGTGGTGGCCGGCGACGAGCTGGACCGGTTCTCCGGCGGGGCGACCGTCGTGCGGGACGCGGATGCCACCGGCTCCGATCCGCCGCCGCCGGGTCTCTTCTCCGTCCGCCGCTGAGCCGCCTGGCCGCTCAGCCCGCCCGGGCCGGGCGTCACCGTGGCCGGTGCACCCTCCCCACACGCGCCTCCGGAAGTTTTTTCGCGCGTTGTTGATCCGCTGGGACCGGCGATGCGTACCACCGGGCGGCCCGCCTAGTGGGCCGATGGTGGTGGTCACGGACATCCCGGAGGTCTGCATGCATGCGGTGGCGGCCGGTTGGCATGGCGACGCGGTTCGCGCGGACTGGTTGTCCGCACGGTCGTCGTCGCGGCCGACCACGTCTGCCCGGGGGGTCGACGCACGCGCGACGCCTCGCCAGAATGGTCCGGTGACGCCGCGACCGGCGCCCGGGCGCCACCAGGCGACGTCCACCGAGGCCAGCCACTCCGACCAGTTGGTCCGGCTGCTCTACGCCGAGCACGCCGGTCCGTTGCTGATGTTCGTCATGCGGCTCACCGGTGGGGACCGGCAGCGCGCGGAGGACATCGTGCAGGAGACGCTGCTGCGGGCCTGGCGTAACGCGCACCGCCTCGGTGTGCAGGGGCAGGGTTCGCTGCGGCCGTGGCTGGTCACCGTGGCCCGCCGCATCGCCATCGACGAGCACCGCAGCGAGCAGGCCCGGCCGGCGGAGACGTACGACCGGGACCTGACCGCGTTCGCCGAGTCGGACAGCACCGACCAGGTGCTGCGCACGATGACCGTGGCGGACGCGCTGCGTACGCTCAGTCAGTCGCACCGGGAGATCCTGGTGTCGACGTACTTCCGGGGGCGGACGGTGCCGGAGGCCGCCGAGGAGTTGGGGCTTCCGCTGGGCACCGCGAAGTCGCGGGTCTACTACGCGCTGCGCGCGCTGCGCACTGCTCTGCAGGAACGGGGGGTGACGGAATGAGCCGGGCGGACCACATGGACGTCGCCGCGTACGCGCTCGGCGTGCTGGACGAGCAGGACACCGAACGGTTCGAGGAGCATCTCGCCGTCTGTTGGGCGTGCGCGGCGGAGCTGGAGACGATGGTCCCGGTGGTGGGGCTGCTCTCCGGCATCGACGGCGAGACGATGATGGCGCTGGAGCAGACCGCGACCGACCCGGCCCTGCTGGACCGGACGCTTGTCGCGGTCCGCGCCGACCGGCGGCGTACCCGGTTCCGTCAGTTGCTGGCCACCGCCGCCGCGGTGGTGGTGTTCGGGGGCCTGACCGGTTACGGGTTCGTGAGCGTGACCGACGACCAGTCGCCGGGTGTGCTCGCCGAGCCGACGGCGACCGCGCAGGCGAACGACCCGCCGACGAGTGCGCCGACCGCGCCGCCGAGCGGCCCGGGCGTCGGCGGCACCGAGGAGGAGGGGGACCAGATGGAGGCCACCGACCCCACCACCGGCGTGCAGACGACGATGTTCCTGGTCACCAGGGACTACGGCACGCGGATCAACTTCAGCCTGCGGAAACTGCCCGGCCCGCGGATCTGCCGGCTGGTGGTGGTACGCAAGAACGCGACCAGCGAGGTCATTTCGACGTGGTCGGTGCCCGACGGCGGGTACGGCACCACGAATCGCCCGCAGGGGCTGGAACTGAGCGCTTCGACGTCGGCCAAGGTCGGCGACATCAAGCAGCTCCAGGTGCAGTCGGTGGACGGCAACGGGGTGGCCAGCCCCCTGGTCACCGTGCCCATGTAGGTTCTCGCACCGAATCGGCGCCGGTCATTGCCACAATGACCGGCGCCGATCGGTGGTATCCCGAAGGGATTCCGCGCCGGGGTACACGCGTGGCGTCACGGATCGGTTCAACGATATCGCGTGAAATTGACCACTGTTACTCCTTCAACCTTGACAGCCCCGCTGCCGTACCTATGGGTGAACTGCCAAGAATGAGGAGGGCACGTGGCACAGATGAAGCGGACCGTCATCGTCGCGAGCGCGATGGTCGCACTAACGGCCTGCGCTCCCGCAGGTTACGACGGGGCGAACACGAGCGCGGCCGAGCCGGTCGCCGTCGCCGCGGCCGAACCCACCGCGTCGGCTGAACCCGAGGCCTCGGCCTCCGCGGAGGCTCCGGCCGCCGACGCGCCGCCGCCCGCGGACGTCGACCTGACCGAGCAGTTGATCGCCAAGAAGGTCGCCCGGATGGGCAACGTGGTCACCGACCAGGACGGCTGGATCCTGTACCGCTTCGACAAGGACACCGCCGACCCGCCCTCGTCGAACTGCGTCGAGAAGTGCGCCCAGGTGTGGCCGCCGGCGCTGACCGACGGCAACCCGCAGCTCAACGGGCTCTCCGACGACAAGGTCGGCAGCGTGACCCGGCAGGACGGCACCCGCCAGCTCACCATCGGCGGCTGGCCGGTGTACCGCTACATCGGTGACAAGAAGCCGGGCCAGTGGAAGGGCCAGGGCGTCGGCGGCACCTGGTTCGTGGTCGCGCCGGACGGCAAGAAGAACCTGACCTGCCTGCCGACCAGCACGCCGAAGCCCGTCGCCCCGCCGGCGGACAGCGGATCGAACGACGCGGGCGGCTCGGGCTACTCGTACTAGTTCCGCCGTCGGCACGGACACGGTGGCCGGTCGCAGCCGGGGAGGGCGCGGCCGGTCACCGTCATGTGAGCAACGACGGCCTCAGCCCTTCTCCCAGGGGCTGGGCACCGGGTAGTAGGTGTCCAGGAAGGGCGTCAGGATCGTCAACTGCCGGGCCAGGTCCTCCTCGGTGGAGAAGGCGTCGTTCAGGCAGAAGACGTGCCGGTCCCGGCGGGCCAGCAGGTGCGCCAGCCGTGCGGGAGTGTCCGGATGCGACAACTCCGCGATGGTGTACTCCAGGTCCCCCGGCACCGCCCGGCCGGTGTGGAACGCGTAGTAGTGGTGCAGCGACGAGGCGATCGAGATGTCCGTCATGCTGCGGAACCGGCTCTCCGCCGTCCGACGGTGCGCGTCGGGGAACTCCCGCTCGATCTCCCAGAGCACGCTGCGTCGCAGCGCGTGCGGCATGTGCTTCATCTTCCGGCTGAGCACCGTGCCGAACCGCTCAGCGATGAGCGCCCGGTTGTTCTTCCCCGCCGCGGACGACGGGATGTCCTCGGCGGTCGCGGTGCCCGGCGGCACCAACGCTGGCGACGGGAAGAACCGGGAGATCCCGTTGGCGAGGAAGAAGTCCCCGGGCAGCACGTCGGTGCCGAGGAACACGTCGTCGTTGAAGTACAGGAAGTGCTCGGAGAGCCCCTCGATGTGGTGCAACTGGCTCTCGATGGCGTGCGAGTTGTAGGTCGGCAGCACCGACGGGTCTGCGAAGATCTCCCGGTGGCTGACCACCCGGATCCCCGGTGCGGACCGGTCCAGCCAGGGCGGCACCTGATCGTCCGTCACCAGGTAGATGTGGCGTACCCACGGCGCGAACAGGTGCACCGACCGCAACGAGTAGCGCAGCTCGTCGCGGCTGAGGAACCGTGCCGCGCTCGCCGACTCGGCGTGGTACGGGATCCCGGTCACCTCGGCGCGGCGGCGCAGCCAGTCCGGATCGGTGCCGTCCACCCAGGTGTAGACCACGTCGACCGGGAAGGTGACGTCTCCGGGAAGCCGCCCCGCGAACTCCGGACGGGTGCGGGCGGTGGCGGGAGAGGTCGCCGGCACCAGGCCGGTGAAGACCGACTCGGACGCGAGAACGCTCGGTCCCGTCGCCGCCACCTGCTCGGCCACCGGGTTGCGTCGGGGCGCGACGAGCGCATCGCCATGCCGGGTCCAGAACTCGACGTCGCAACCGTACGCCTGACCCAGCACCAGCCGCTGGCGGGGATCCGTCCAGTACCAGGTCAGCCGCACCACCGGGGCGTCACCGAGGCGGCGCCACACCGGCGGTTCGAAGCCTGGAGCCGGTGGTCGGGCGGGCTGCTGCTCACCACGCCGCAGCTGGGCGACGTAGCCGGGCACCCGTCCGCAGGCGACCGCGAGCGCCGCGTACACCCGCTCCCGGTCGTCGGCGTCGACGGCGACGACCGAGGAACGGTCCGACCCGCCCCGGGCACGGAAGTACGGCACCCCCGCCTCGTCCAGCGCCGCCGTGACCGCCGACAGGTTCTCCGCGCGGGCCTGGCCGGGCGTGATGTCGGCCCGGACCCGGGCGACCCTGGGGCCCCGATCCGCCGTGACCACCGCCCGGTCGCCGCCGGCCAGCAGCTCCGGCTGCCGGCGCGCGAGCCACTCCCCCCGGCGGCCCATCAGCTGGCCGTCGACGGACGCCCGGGCCACCCACTGCTTCAACTGGTGCCGGGTGTGCGGACTGACCTTCTTCGCGATGGCCCGGCGCGTCTGCGGGCTCAGCACCCGGCGGTAGACGCCGACCAGCCGCGACGGTTCGGCGACCGCTCGTGGGATGTCCGACCGCCCCTGCCCCGGCTCGCTCACCCTGGTCCCCTCCTCGGGTTCGCCGCTACGGCCGGTCGATGACCACGAGCGACAGCTCGCTGTCGATCGTGTAGTAGGGCCGTACCCGCACCGTAGCCGCAGGGTCCTCCTCCACCAGGGCCAGGTCCACCTCGTCGGGCAGGTAGATCTCCGGATAGGTGTAGACACGCTTCTTGTCGACGACGTCGTCGACAAACCGCCCCAGCCGGACCTCCTCGAGGCCGCCCGGCCGCGGGAAGAAGATGTCCCAGTCCTCGTACCGGCCGAGCCGGAGTTCGGCGAGCGTCGCCAGCGGCACCACCAGGGTCGGGCTCCCGTCGGCCGCCGCCACGACGGGCACGGCGAGTGAGTCCGTCCGGTCGCCTCGACGACGGAGGACCGCGGTGTCCGGCGCACCCGGCCCGTACCACGTGAGGCCGACCAGGACGGCCTCGCCGTCGAGGGTGACCCGACGGACCTCGGCATGGGCGGCACGTACCCAGCTCCGCACGGCGAGGAAGCCGTCGGCGGTGCGGTACGGCACATGCGCCCGCACCCCGGACGGACTTCCGGCGAACCCGTCGTCCGGCCCGCCCGCGAGGACCCGACTGTCGAGCCGCTGCGGGCGCAGCCGGCGCCGGACGCCCTTCCCATCCGCCAGTTGGACGTTCCACCGGCCCTCGGGGAGGGCGGCCGCGTCGAGCGTGCCCACGTGCCGGAGCCCGTCGACCGATGGGACGAGGGCCACCTCGACGACCTCGCGGGTGTCGCGGTTGCGCAGTACGAGGGACCCGCCGCCGGCGCAGAGCGCCGCGTCGACGGACCACTGCAGCCCCAGGTCCGGCAGCACCAGGCAGTCCGCGACCAGGCCGTCGGTCGGAGCCGAGACCCGCCGCCGGATCGCCTGCTGCAACCGGGTGCTGGTGCCGCGCGCCCGCCGCACCCGGCCCAGCCGTACGAGTGCCCCCATGCTCGCCCGCCGGGCGAGGTCGTTCCCCGCGATACCGCGCAGCAGCGGATCGGCCAACGCCCGAACCAGGTCCGGCTCGCGGAGCAGCTCGCCGCCCCGGGCGAGGACCGACCGGGTCACTCCGACCCTCGGGATCCGGCGTGCGCTCCGGCGGGGCGGCGGCGTCCCGGCACGACGGGTGGCCAGCACGCCCGCGCAGTCCCGAGCGAACTGGGCGGCCAGGTGGGCCGGATCGAAGCGGACGGAGTTGGCCAGGGCCATCTTGGCCATGCGGGCGCGCAGGGCGTCGTCGCGCATCAGGGTTCGCAGCGCGGCGGCGTACGCGTCGAGGTCGTCGCTGGGCACCAGCAGGCCGTCCTCGCCGTCCTCGATGATCTCGCGGGGACCCACCGGGCAGTCGGTGCTGACGACCGGCAGCCCGAGACGCATGGCCTCGACGATCGTCATGCCGAACGACTCGCGCTCGGAGGAGACGGCGGCGATGGCGCCCTTCACCCACTCCGTCGACATGTCGTCCCGGCGGCCCATGAGGTGGACGCGGTCGTAGACGCCGAGCTCGCGGATCAACACGGCGAGCGCGGTCCGTTGCTCGCCGTCGCCGTAGATCCGCAACGTCCACTCCGGACAATCCGCGGCAGCCCGGGCGAAGGCGGTGATCAGCCGGTCGTAGCGCTTGATCGGGTCGAGCCGGCCAGCCGCCATCACGATCCTGCCCCGCCCGTCCGCGGCCGGGACCTCCGGTGGTGGGGAGCTGTTGGGCAGGACCTCGATCCGGGTTCCCGGCACCGGGTTGCCGAGGCGGAAGGCCTCCGCGTCCGCACCCGTCACGGTGTACGCCAGGTCGATCCGCGGGTAGTGCCGGCGGATCTCGGCCTTCAGCCCGTCGTCGATCAGGTCCTGCGTCATGTGTTCCTGCGCGACCCGCACGGCGTGGTCCGGGGCGTACCGGGCGACGGCGATGTTGAGCCCCGGACGGGTGCCCACGACGACATCCGCGTCGGTGGACCGGAGGTACTCGACCAGCCGCTCGTCCGTCAGCCGGCTGTAGTGCAGGTGGAACTCCTCGGACTCGGGGATCAGCGTCGAGGGTTCCCGGTGTCGCGGGTTGGACCGGTCGGGCCGCCGCGGCCTGGTGTCGACCAGGGGTACCACGGTGATCCGCTCGTCGACGTCGAACATGGTCCGGTCGAGCCGGCGGAACACCGAGGCCACCTCGACCTCGTGGCCGCCCTCCACCAACGCGGTGGCCAGGTTCAGCACCGCCCGGTTGGTGCCACCCACGCCGTAGAAGTTGTGGATGAGGAAGGAGAACTTCACGACCGGCCCGCCGACTCGTACGGGCTGGGCACCGGGAAGTAGGCCTCGAGGAACGGCTCCAGGATGGCCATCTGCTGCTGGAGCTGGGCGTACGTCGAGTAGGCGTCGTTGATGCAGAAGGTGTCCCAGTCCCGCCGGGCCTCGGCACGCTTGAGTCGGGCCACCAGATCCGGCACCGCGAGCTGCACGTAGCCGTAGTTCACGTGCCCTGGCAACGCGCGCCCGGTGAGGAAGGCGTAGTAGTGGTGCAGCGAGTAGGTGATCGTGAGATCGGTGGGGCTGCGGAACTTGCTGTGCACCGTCGCGGCGTGCTCCGCCGGGAACTCCCGCTCGATCTCCGCCAGGATGCTCCGCCGAAGCGGATACGGCACGTGCTGGCTGCCCTGCGTCAGGGTCCGGCCGAACCGTTCCTCGACGAGCCGCCGGTTGTTCTTGATCATCGCGTCGACAGGGCTGTCGAGACTGGTGATCGGCCCGATGGGGATGCGGTTCTGGGACAGGAAGAACTTGGTGTTGCCGTTGGCGAGGAAGAACGTCTGGGGCGCCAGCGGACGACCGAAGAACATGTCGTCGTTCAGGTAGAGGAAGTGTTCGGCGAGGCCGTCGATGTTGTGCAACTGGCTCTCGATGGCGCACGAGTTGAACGTCGGCAGCGCGCTCCGGTCCCTGAAGATCTCCTCGTGGTTGACCAGGAAGATGTTGCCGGCGCTCAGATCGAGCCAGGCCGGCCGCTGCCGGTCGGTCACGATGTAGATGTTGCGGACCCAGGGGGCGTTGAGGTGCAGCGACCGGAGGGAGTACTTCAGCTCGTCCCGGTTGATGTACCTCGAATCGCTCGCGGCCTCGGCGTGGAACGCCTCGCCCTTCTGCTCCGCCCGGCGGCGCTGCCACTCCGGGTCCGCGCCGTCCACCCAGGTGTAGACGACGTCGATGGGGAAGTCGATGTCGTCCGGAAGGGTGTGGTCGAACTCCGGGCGGGTACGGAAGCGCGGGCCGGGCCTGGCCGCGGACGCCAGCCGGGTGAAGCGCTGCTCGGCGGCCTCCACGGGCACGCCGGCCATCGAGACCGCGAACATCATCCGGTTGCGCCGCGGCGCGCGCAGCACGGCGGCCTTCCGGTCGGGTTTCCAGAACTCGACCTCGCACCCGTACGGGGCGCCGGTGACAAGCTTCTCCGTGGGATCCATCCGGAACCAGGTCACCTTGAGCGCCCGGGCGGCGTGCAGGTCCGCCCACGCCTCCGGGTCGGCCGCGTCCCGCAGGACCCCCACGATCGGCGGCCTGGGCAGTACCTGGCTCACGTAGCAGGGGTTCGCGGCGCCGAGCTTCTCGAGCGCGCCGAGGGCGGCGGTCCGATCGTCCTCGCTGACACCGACCACCGGCGTCCGGTCGTCCATGCCGCGGACGAGGAAGTGGTCCACGCCGTGCGCCTCCAGCGCCGCGGTGACCGCGCTGGCGTTCAACTGGCGGGCGAGCAGCGGGGTGAGGCCGGGATGCACGTGGGCGCGCCGGCGCCCCCCGTCTACCAGCACCTCCCGGACGTCGGTCCCGCCGGGGGGGACGGACCAGTCCGTCAACGGCTCATGGGTGGGGGGCGTGAGGGTCACGGTACTTCCTTCATCACGTTGATCGACGACGCCGCCTGCTCCACCTCGTGGGTGAGCAGTCCGCCGCCGGCGGAGACCGCCAACACGACCGGCCGGCCGGCGGAGTTGACCGAAACGGCGTGGCTACCGGCGATCGGGGTGGGTTCCCGCATCCAGGCGCCGCGGGCACGGCCGTCCAGACCCACCCAGATGACACTCGTCGCCGAGTCGTCGTCCCGGACGGCCACCAGCACCGCGCCCGCGTCCGGCACGAACCGGGCGGCGATCGGCCCCGGCCCGCCGTGCCCGCCGAGATCGACCAGGCTGGACGGGTCCCAGACCGGGCCGTCGCCGACGGTGCGGAACGACACGACCGACGCCGAATCCCGGCACCGGCAGAACAACATCCGCCCGCCGTCCGGAAGCCGCACGACGGTGGGCGGGCCCGCGGGCGCCTCGGTGGGCACCACCGCGAACTCGGCGGCGAGTTCCGCCGGGGAAACCAGCCAGCGAGCGATCCCGTGACGCGCCGCGGCGAGCACCTCGACCGACCCGTCGGGCAGGGCCACCGCGGTCAGGCCTTCCTGTGTGTCTCCACCACCGAGGTCCCGCCAGGAGGTCCAGGTCGAGCCGTCGTGGAAGCGGGCGCTCACGCCCTTGCCGGCGTTCCGGGCGAGCACCAGCAGCCGGCCTTCGGAAAGCGGCACGGCCAGCGGCATCCCGATGTTGCGCCGCTTCGCCGGCTCGCTGTGCGCGTTGGGATTGCCCAGCGACTCCCACCGCACGTCCCGGTAGTCACCCGAGGCCGGCAACAGGATCGTCCACAGGTCCCGCACGTGCCGGTTGGGATCTGCGGTCAGCCCCTGGCGTACCGCGAAGAGGCGCCAGCCGCCGTCCCCGGTCGGCACGGCGTCCACGTGCGGCAGCAGCTTGCGGCCCGGCACCCGCCGGCCCTCCGCGAACTCACCACGGCGGACTTCCCGCCAGTGCACGACCTGCCCGCCGCGCACGGCGAAGGCCGAGAGCCGACCGTCGGCCCCGGGCCGGGCCCACGAGCGCGAGCCGGGATAGCGCAGCGTGGTGCCGGAGGCGTTGCCGGAGGCGATCAGGTCGCCGCTGACCTTCCGGTCGCCCAGCCCGGCAGGATCGTCGCTCGGGCGACGGTCGGCCCAGCCGTACACGTCCTTGTAGCGCTGCTTGGCGGCACGCCCCTCCGGGCTGAGGTTGGACGGCCAGCGCCGGACGTAGTATCCGCGGAACGCCTCGACCGTCGTCATCCGGCCGCCGCCCGCGGCGAACCAGCGGGTGATCGCCTCGTGGGTGAACAGGCCCGTCGCGGTGTGGAAGCTGTGGTCGGAGTAGCCCTCCGCGTCCGCGTGCCGAGGGTTCGCGCGGTTGTGGACCTGCCGGTCCGGATCCGGGTCCATGGTCCAGAGCAGCGTCGGGGCGAAGCGGTCCAGCAGCATCACCAGCGACTCGATCAGGGTCTCCCGGGTGTAGCTGTGCACAGCTGACACCGGCGAGCCGAGCGGGATCATGGTCAGAGCCGACTCCTCCCGCCCAGCCCAGAGCCCGGGCAGCGACTCGGCGCCCGGGGCGGCGCCCGCCGGGGGCGAGCACCACAGGTTGAGCGACACCAGCCGGATGTGCGGGGCGTCGACCAGGACCGACACATCCGCCTCGGCGCCGCCGGCCAGGGTCATCACCTCCCGGCGCCACTTGGCGTCCCGGTCACCCAGCACCATGTCGGCATACGCGCAGCGCAGCCCGTTGTACCGGGCGGCCGCGAAGGCCTCGAAGTCCAGCGGTGCGGCGGCGTGTTCCGCGGTGCCCCCCGGCGCGTTGCGGCCATCCGCCTCGCCGGCGGTCAGGCAGACGGTGAGGTGCGCCTCGCTGCTGAGCAGCTGGCTCACCAGCAGGGGGTTGAGGAAGTAGAGGTCGTCGTCCTGGTGAGCCATGACGGCCATCGAACGCGCCGGGCCGACGGGCGTGGACCGGGCGCGGACGGCACCCGGAAGACCCGCGGCCCGACGGCCGAGCGCGCGTAGCGGACCGGCCCATCCCTTGTGATCAGGCATCTCGCGTCTCTCCTGCGGGGGAAGGGCCGGCTCCGGGTGGTGCACCGGTGTCGCGGTCGGACGATCGGGCGGCAGCGATGCGCATCGAGGGCAGGGTGGGCGCGTCCAGCCGGGGACCGACGCGGACTTTCGACGCGCTCGCCGGGTCCGGGCCCGTCTGAGGCCGGAGCGTGGGAGTCGTCGGAGCGTCCACCTGCCCGGCGGGCCGGGCGGCGCCACGGGCCTGCCGCCACCGGGCGGTCGCGCCCCACTCCCGCCGCTGTGCCACCACGTCGTCGGGCAGCTCGAAGGGTGCGGGGAAGGGCAGGTAGCGCGGCAGGAAATCGGCCAGCATGTTCTCCTGCTCCTCGATCGCCCGCGGATCCGAGTCGGTGTCGTTGAGGCAGAACACGTCCCGGTGGCGTCGGGCCAGCAGTTCGGCGAGGCGGGCGGGCGTGGAAGGGTGGCCGAGGTCGGTGTACTCGTACTCGATGTCGCCCGGCACCGCCTGCCCCGTCAGGTACGCCCAGTACTGGTGCAGCGACGACGGGATGGAGAGGTCGCCGTGGTGGCGGAACCGGTGCGACGCGGTCGCCGCCACGTCCGCGTGCAGCACCGCCTCGATCTGGTACATGATGCTACGCCGCAGCGAGAACGGGGTGTGCTTCATCTTCTGCGTGATCGTCACGCCGAACTGCCGCTGGATGTGCCGACGGTTGTTCTTGCCGGCGGCGTTCACCGGCGGGTCGCTCGGCGTGGCCTCGCCCAGCCCGAACTGGGCCGGTGAGGGGAAGAACTTCGCGATCCCGTTGGCGTGGAAGAAGTGGGTCGGCAGCAGCGGCCGGCCCAGGAACACGTCGTCGTTGAGGTAGAGGAAATGCTCCGCCAGCCCCTCGATGCGGTGCAGCCGGGACTCGATGGCGTGCGAGTTGAAGGACGAACACCCACCGAGGTCGGCGAAGAGTTCGGCGTGCGAGACGACGGTGACCATCGGGTGGGTCGGATCGAGCCAGCTCGGCAGCTGGCTGTCGGTGACCAGGAAGATCCGCCGCAGCCAGGGGGCGAAGCTGTGCAGCGAGCGCATCGAGTACCGCAGTTCGTCCCGATTGTGGTAGCGCGACGTGTTGGCCGCCACCGCGTGGAGCGGGCCGTCGGGGGTGCCGAACGCGGCCATCTTCCGCTTCAACCACTCCGGATCCGCCCCGTCCACCCAGGTGTAGACCGCGTCAATCGGGAAGCCCACCCGGTCCGGGGCACGGACGGTGAGATCACGGCGGGTGCCGTAGGTGTGGTCATCGGCCTCGGGGACGAAATGGCTGAGCAGCGCCGCGGCCACGCGGACCGGCCTCGCCTCGGCGGGTGCTTCGTCGATCACCGGGTTGTGCCGGGGCGCGCGGACGACGTCACCGACCCGGGTCCAGAACTCGATTTCGCAGGCGAACTCGACGCCCAGCACCACGCCCGCCCGGGCGTCGGTCACCGGGAACCAGACCTGGATGACCTCGGCCGGGGCGAGGTCCGGCTGGTTGCGCGGGGGCTGCACCTCGATGGTGCGCACGTGCGCGCCGGACAGCGCAGGCGCGGAGCTGACCAGGCGGCGCACGGCGTCGCGCCGATCGACGAGCACCGCCACGGTGCTGCGGAGATAGTCGTCGTTGCGCAGGCAGTGGTATTCGATGCCGGCCGCGTCCAGGGCGGTCGTGACGGCGGTGAGGTTCCGGTGCCACACCTCCAGCGGCGTGGCGGCCGCGACGACCTCCGCCCGGGTTCGGACGCCGCCTTCGTCGACCGTCACCCGGGACCCGATCGGGTGCACGGTGTCGCCGCCGCGCGGGCGGACGAAGACACGCACCAACCCGATTCGCCGGTGCGCGGGGAGCAGCTCGAACAGCCGGCGCCGGATCGGAGGCGGCAGGAGGCGGTAGACCCGCAGGGCGATCATGCGTCCCGCCGTCCGGATCGGACGGACACGTCGTCGGTGAGCACGGTCAGCGCCGGTCGAGCAGAGCCGACGACACCTGTCGTGACCCGCGTGAACACGTTCCATCAGCGGGCATCGCTGATCGCCCTTTCTCCGTGCATCCCCGTTGGCCACCAGCCGTGCGCCCCCTCGAAGAGTGGGCGCGATGTCACCGCGAACGAACCATGCCTGGGCCGTCGGCCGTGGCCGGGCGGTCAGGAGAGGACAATCGCGGGTTGGCGGCGACCGTCGAGACGGTAGCAGTGTGTTCACCTACCGGCCATCGATCAGACAGCAGACGGCCTTTCACGTCGCGTCGATACCTTGCCATTTCGGGCCGAAAGTCCGTTTAGCACCGAGAATCCCACCGTTCCGACGTAGCGGTGACTGCCAGTTCGGCTGATGGGCACTCACCCCTGCGCCGATGTCCGCGGAGCGCTCGCCGGACCCACCCGCCGTACTCGCTGAGCCGGAATGATGACAGAGTGGCGGGATGACCGGGATCAAGCCGACCGCACACCGGGAGCTGCGCCCGCCGGCCGACTACCGGCTGGCCGCGTCGGTGCGGGCGCTGACCTTCAGCCCGTACGATCCCTGCGTCCGGATCGCGGGCGGCGCCTTCTGGTGGGCCACCCGCACCCCGGCCGGACCGGCCACCCTGGCCCTGCGCCCGGCCGCCGGCGAACTGGTCGCCGAGGGGTACGGCCCGGGCGCCGACTGGGTGGTGGACCGCGCCGACGCGGTGGCCGGGCTGCGCGACGACCTCACCGGCTTCGCCGCGCTCGCCGCGAACCACGCGGTGGTGGCCCGGCTGGCGGCGCAGCACCGGGGGCTGCGGATGCCGGCCACCGGCCTGGTCTTCCCCCGGCTGCTGCGGGCGGTCTTCGAGCAGAAGGTGACCGGCAAGGAGGCCTACCGGGCGTACGCGGGGACGGTCCGGCACTTCGCCGAGGCCGCTCCGGGGCCGGTCCAGCTGCTGCTGCCGCCGGACCCGGCCGCCGTGGCGGCCACGCCGTACTGGGTGTTCCACCAGTTCGGGGTGGAGCAGCGCCGGGCCGAGACGCTCCGCCGGGCGGCGGCCGCCGCCGACCGGTTACAGCGGTGCGCGGACGCCGCCGAGGCCACCCGGCGGCTGACCGCGATCGCCGGCATCGGCCCGTGGACCGCCGCCGAGGTGGTCCGGGTCGCGTACGGCGACCCGGACGCGGTCAGCGTCGGCGACTACCACATCCCCAACACGGTCGCCTGGGCGCTCGCGGGCGAGCCGCGCGCCGACGACGCCCGGATGCTGGCCCTGCTGGAGCCGTTCCGCGGCCACCGGGGCCGGGTCTGTGTGCTGCTGGAGGCCGCCGGCGTCCAGGCACCGAAGTTCGGGCCCCGCGCCCCGATCCGCTCGTTCGCCCGGTTCTGAGAACCGGAAGAACCGGTCAGGCCCGGGCGCAGAGCCGGCGCAGGGTGCGACCCAACCACCAGGCGTACGCGTGCTGAAAGGCACGCCCGACGGGCCCGGCGGCGCGCATGACGAAGCGGTCCGGGCGGCTGAACGCCACCACCTCGAACCAGACGTGACCGGCGTCGTCGCGGCTGACCACGAACGCCTCCTCGCCCCGCGCGGGATGCCCGGGGAGGGTGCCGTACCCGAAGCCGGCCCGGCGCCCGTCGTCGACGGCCCAGACCACCGCGCAGGGTGCGGCCAGCCGCAGCGGTCCGATGCCCAGGCGGGAGACGACCCGCACCCCCGGCGCGGCCCGTTCGGCCTCGGCGTCCAGCCGGATCCCGGCCGCCCGGTGCAGCCGCCAGTCCAGCACGGCCGTGCCGGCCGCCCGGAAGCAGGAGTCGGGCAACCGGACCCGGTGTCGCACGTGCCGCCAGCCGGCCGGCAGCTCCCCGGTGCGGGTGGCGCCGACGTGCGGGTAGGTCAGTGCCGGCACGGTACGCACCCCCACGGGTCGACGGGACACCGACAGCGTACGGCCGGGGTGGGCGGGCCGCCGGACGCCGCCGTCGCGCGCTGTGGTGTGCTGCCACGATGAGCGTCGAGGTGACCATCGTCCCGGCCGACGTCGCCGACGCCGGTGAGATCCTCACCGTGCAGCGCGCCGCGTACGTGACCGAGGGGCAGCACTACGGCGACCCGTTCCTGCCGCCGCTGACCGAGACGCTGGACGAGGTCCGCGCCGTGCTGACCGGGCCCGCCACCGTGCTCGTCGCGCGGCTGGGGCGGCGGCTGGTCGGCTCCGTCCGGGCGCACCTGGACGGGGACACCGCGCACGTCGGGCGGCTGTCGGTCGCGCCCGACCATCAGGGGCTGGGCCTCGGCGGGCGGCTGCTCACCGCCGTCGAGGCGGCCTGCGCCGGTCGGGCGGCCCGGTTCACCCTGTTCACCGGCGCGGACAGCGCCCGCAACCTGCGGCTGTATGAGCGGCACGGCTACCGGATCGTGGCGCACCGGCCGGACGCGCACGGCATCCGGCTGGCGGTGCTCGAGAAGCAGGCGGTCAGCTCGGCTCGCAGCGACGCCTGAGCCCGTCGGCCTCCAGCCGCAGATAGCGGCGGACCAGATCGCCGTACAGGAAGCCGATCGGCCCGGCCAGCGGCCCGGACTGGTCGAGGACCAGCTCGACCCGGCTGCGCCCGTCGGGCAGCGGCAGCACCCGGTGCTCGCCCCGGCTGCGCACGCCGGGATTCTCGGAAACCCAGGTGAAGGCGCCCCTCGGTCAGCTCGGTGACCCGCCACACCGCCGGGCGCAGCTTCGGCTGCGTCAACCGGGCGGTCGAGCCCACCGCGAGCGGCCCCGGATCCCCGCGCTCGACCCGGCGCACCGAGGCCGTCCACTCCGGCCAGCGCTCGACGTCAACCAGCACCGCCCACACCCACTGGGCGTCGGCGACCACCTCGGTACCGGCTTCGAAGCGCATCACGTCCCCTTCCCCGCGGCGCCGCCCAGCGCCCGCCACGCCGTACTGACGACGCTGCCCGGCGAACTGTGACGACGATATCCGCCGGCCGGCCGGTCACCGCCCGGCCGCCCGGTCACCGCCGGGAGGTCAGGCGGCTTCGCGCAGGTCGGCGAGGCTCAGCGGGGTACGCCGGCGCAGCAGTTCCTCCAGCTCGGGCACCGACCCCACCTCCCCGAGCACGTTCTTGCCGCCGCCGAACCGCTCGGGGTAACGGCGGATCAGCCGGTACCGGTAGCGGCCCCGGATCAGCTCCACGCTCACCCGCCACCGCCCGCAGCAGCAACAGACCCACTCAGACACCCGGCGAAAGTAGCTCTGACCTGCGGTTATTCGATCCGCGCGGAGGGGACGATCGCAGCGGCGGCGGACACCGCGCCCGCGCGGCGGCGGTGATCTGCCTCACGGCTGTCGGTACCGTCTGATTGACTGGTCGCCGTGGACCTGCCGATCAACCCTCCGATCGAGCCGATGCTGGCCAAGAGCGTCGCCAAGCTGCCGACCGCGCCCGGGATGACCTACGAGCCCAAGTGGGACGGTTTCCGGTGCATCGTGTTCCGCGACGGCGACGAGGTCGAGCTGGCCAGCCGGGGCGGCAAGATGATGACCCGCTACTTCCCCGAGGTGGTCGAGCAGGCCCGCCGCCAACTGCCCGAGCGGTGCGCGGTCGACGGCGAGCTGATCGTGATCCGGCGCGACGGTCCGGACGGGCAGCCCCGCCTCGACTTCGAGCTGCTGGCCCAGCGCATCCATCCGGCCGCGTCCCGGGTGAAGATGCTCGCCGAGACCACGCCGGCCGACTTCGTCGCCTTCGACCTGCTGGCCATCGGCGACGAGGCACTGCTCGACCAGCCCTATCCACGGCGCCGGGAGCGGTTGACCGAGGCGCTCACCGGGGTGCGCCCACCTATGCACGTCACCCAGGTCACCACCGACCCGAAAACCGCGCAGCGCTGGTTCGACGTCTTCGAGGGCGCCGGGCTGGACGGGCTGATCGTCAAGCCGGCCGACCTGCCGTACGAGCCGGGCAAGCGGCTGATGTCCAAGGTCAAGCACGCCCGCACCGCCGACGCGGTGGTGGCCGGTTTCCGCTGGCACAAGTCCGGCCCGGTGGTCGGCTCCCTGCTGCTCGGCCTCTACGACGACGCGGGGGTGCTGCACCACGTCGGAGTGAGCGCGTCGTTCACCATGGCCCGCCGGGCCGAGCTGCTCGAGGAGCTGGCACCGTACCGGGACACCGGCGGCGAGCACCCGTGGGTGCACGGCGACCACGAGCGCGGCCAGCGCATCCCCGGCGGGGTGAGCCGGTGGACCGGCACGAAGAACCTGGAGTGGGAGCCGGTCCGCCCCGAGCTGGTCGTCGAGGTGGGCTACGACGCGATGGAGGGCGAGCGGTTCCGGCACACGGCCCAGTTCGTCCGCTGGCGCCCCGACCGCGATCCCCGTTCCTGCCGTTACGACCAGTTGGAGCGTCCGGTGCGCTTCGACGTCGACCAGGTGCTGCGCGGCGACCCGGCGGCCACCGTGGAGCGGGCCGCCGCCGGCCCGGCGTAGCCTGGCCTCGACTCGACTCCGGAGGACCACGTGACCCGCACCGCGCAACGGATCCGCCGGGTTCGTCGTACCCTCGCCGGCTTCGCCGTGGCGGCGCTGCTCACCGCCGGGTGCACGCTGCCCGCGTTCGCGCCGCGCACCGAGGTGCAGGGCGAGGCGGCGCCGGCCGGCAGCGCTCCGACCTGGCGGGCGTGCCCGGAGGTCGCCGACGAGTTGGTCGGGCGAAGCGCACCGGACATGCGCTACGAGTGCGCCCGGATCACGGTGCCGCGCGACTGGGGTGCTGGCGGCACTCCGGCGACCGCCGGCCCCGGCGCCGGGCAGACCTTCGAGATCGCCCTGCTCCGGGCCCGGTCCACCAAGCAGCGCGACCGGATCGGTTCCCTGGTGGTTAACCCGGGCGGCCCCGGCGGCTCCGGCGTGGACACCGCCGTCTACCTCTCCTTCGGCTCGGCCTTCGGCGGGCTGCCCACCGACATCACCGAACGCTTCGACATCGTCGGTTTCGACCCGCGCGGGGTGTCCCGATCCAGCCCGGTGAAGTGCATCTCCGACGCCGACCTGGACGCCAGCTTCGGCTACGACCCCGACCCGAGCAGCCAGGCCGCCTTCGACGGCTTCGTCGCGTTGAGCCAGCGGATCGGGCGCGGCTGCGGCGATCGCTACGGCGACCAGCTCCCCCTCTACGGCACCGAACAGGCCGCCCGGGACATGGACGCGGTCCGCGCCGCCGTCGGCGACGACAAGCTGACCTATCTCGGCTACTCCTACGGCACCCTGCTCGGCGCCACCTACGCGCAGCTCTATCCGCAGCGGGTGCGGGCGCTGGTGCTCGACGGCGCGGTCGACCCGCAGCAGCGCCTGGTGGCCGGCTCGGAGAGCCAGGCCCGCGGCTTCGAGCGGGCCTTCGACAACTTCACCCGATGGTGCACGGCGAACGCCGCCCGCTGCCCGATCGCCCCGGACGCCCGCGCGGCGGTCACCACGGCGATCGACAAGGCGAAGGTCTCCCCGGTACGCGGCGACGACGGGCGGGAGGCCACCGCCGGCTGGGTCTTCTACGCGGTCATCTCCTCGCTCTACACCGAGTCGGGCTGGCAGGAGCTGGCCCGGGCGATCGACCGGCTGGCCGACGGTGACCCGAAGGAGGTGTTCCGCCTCGCAGACGCGTACGCCGGCCGCGAGGACGACGGGCACTACTCGAACCTGTTCGACGCCAACCTCGCGATCAACTGCGCCGACGAGACCGAAAAGCCGAGCCGGGAGCAGATCCGCCAGTTGCAGTCACAGTGGCGCAATAAATATCCGCTGTTCGGGCCGGCGCTGGCGGTGGGGATGCTGAGCTGTGTCGAGTGGCCCGGTGGGCGCGATCCGTACCCGACCGGCCGGGCGGCCGGCGCACCGCCGATCGTGGTGGTCGGCACCACCGGTGACCCGGCGACGCCGTACGAGCAGACCCCCCGCCTCGCCTCGATGCTCGGCGTGGGCCGCGTGCTCACCTGGGAGGGCGAGGGGCACACCGCCTACCCGCAGACCTCCTGCATCACCGCGGCGGTCGACGCCTACCTGATCGACCTGACCGTTCCCAGGGAGGGGCTGCGCTGCCCGGCCCGCTGACCGGTCAGCAGGGCTCCGGCGACGGCCGTCAACCGGCGACGGTCTACTAGCATGAGCCGGCCGCGGCGCGCCACGCCGGGGCGATGACCCGTCGGCTGCGAGCTGGTCCATGTCGTCCCGCCTCCGCCCTACTCAGGAAAGCCCCCGCCATGTCCGTCTCAGCGTTGCCCCGCCAACCCGCATCAAGCGATGGCGGCACCCTTTCCAGCCCCTCCCGGGACGCCTACTTCGACAACGCGAAGCTCATGGCCACCACCCTGGTCGTCCTCGGCCACACCTGGGGCCCGCTCGTCGGCTCCCCGAACGAGATCCGCGGCGTGCGAGCTCTCTATCTGCTGGTGTACGCCTTCCACATGCCGCTGTTCGTCATGATCAGCGGCTATTTCTCCCGCTCCTTCGCCCAGAACTCCTCTGACCCCGGCCGGCTGCGCAGACTCCTCACCAGCACCCTGGTCCCCTACCTGATCTTCGCCACCGCATACCAGCTGTACAACAACTACCGCCGGGACGAGTCCAACCCGATTGACCTGGTCACGCCCTTCTACCTGACCTGGTTCCTGGTGGCCCTCTTCGTCTGGCGGATTTCCGCCGCCCTCTGGCTCAACCTGCGTGCGCCGGTCGCGGTGGCGACCGCCGTCATGCTCGCCTCGGGCGCCGCCTCGCTCTCCGGAGAACTTGACCTGGCCCGCATCCTGCAGCTCCTGCCGTTCTTCGTGCTCGGCCTCACCGTTCGGCGCGAACACCTGGAACGGATCCGGGACACCCGGTGGCTGCGCCCCGTCGCCGTCCTGGTCTTCGTCGCAGCCCTGGCCATCGTTTACCGCTACGCCCCGCAGCTGCCCGCCGGCTGGTTCTACCGTCACAGCGGGCATGCACAACTGGACGTCAGCTGGGCCACGTGGGCAGTCGGCGCACTCGGCTTGGCGGCGGCCGCGCTCGTGCTCAGTGTCGCGTTCCTCGGCCTGGTGCCCGCGAAGCACAATCTGTTCACCCCGCTCGCCACCGGCACCCAGTACACCTACCTGCTGCACGGGTTCATCGTTCAGATCGCGCTCGCCTACAAGTTCCAGAACTCGCCGTTCGTCAACTCCCTGGCCGGCCTGGTGACCATCAGTGCGCTCGCCGTCCTCGCGACGGGAATCCTGGCCTCCCCTCCGGTCCGGAGGCTCTTCGGTTGGGCGGTGGAACCGAAGATGGGTTGGGCCTTTGCCGATGTACGGGCGGGAAAGCCCGCCGGTGCCCGGCGCCCGGTGACCGCTCCGGGTGGTACCGCGCCGCCCTCACCGCCACCGTCGACGCCTCTGTGATCGACCTGCCCGTTCCCAGGGCGGGGCTGCGCTGCCCGGCCCGCTGACCGGTCGGGTCGGCGGCAGCGGCGGCAGTTCGACGCCCTGCCGGGCGGCCAACTCCTCCAGCAGCGCCCGCATCCGCCGCACATCGTCCTTGAGCTGCTCCTGCTCGTCGTGCTCGAAGGCGTCGTCATCGACGATGAGCCGGCTCGCGAAGTGCGCGGTGATCAGCGGGATGACCAGCAGCACCATGGTCGAGATGAGCAGCGCGGCCAGCGTCCGCCCCTGCCAGGTGGTGGGCGAGATGTCGCCGTACCCGACGGTGGAGGCGGTGACCACGGCCCACCACACGGCGTCGGCGGGGCTGCGCGCCTCGACATGGCCGTAGATGACCCCGGCCACCACGATCATCAGCAGGTACGACGTGATCAGCGTGCGCGGCGAGTTGGCGAACCAGATCAGACCCCGGTAGATCCAGCGGAACGGCAGCAGGAGGTCCTCCATGCCGCCCCATGCTGCCCTCTGCCGGCAACAGGCACCGGCACATCCGCCGGTGTCGCTGTGCCAGGCTCAGCGGCATGACCGACGTGATCTTCCGGGAGGCGGCCCGCGCCGACCTGCCCGCCGTCATCGCCCTGCTCGCCGACGACGTCCTGGGCAAGGCCCGCGACTTCACCGAGGTCGACGCGGCGTACGAGAAGGCGTTCGCGGACATCACCGCGGACCCGCGCAACCACCTGATCGTCGCCGAGCAGGGCGGGGAGCTGGTCGGCTGCCTTCAGATCACCTACATTCCCGGGCTCGGCCGGCACGGCGCCGAACGGTCGCTGATCGAGTCGGTCCGGGTCCGCTCCGACCGGCGCGGGCAGGGGTTGGGCCGGGAGCTGATGGCCTGGGCGATCGATCAGGCCCGGCAGCGTGGCTGCGCGCTGGTGCAGCTGACCACGGACAAGACCCGCCAGGACGCGCACCGCTTCTACCTCGGCCTCGGCTTCGCGGCGAGCCACGAGGGCATGAAACTCGCACTCTGACGATGCCGGCGGTCAGGCGTCGACAAGGTGGCCGTCGCGCAGGTTGAGCACCCGGTCGGCCAGGTCGATCAGGGCCGGGTCGTGCGTGGCGACGAGGGCGGTCATGCCGCGGGCGTGCACCACCGCGCGGAGCAGGTCCATGATGGACCGTCCGGTCTCCGAGTCGAGCTGCCCGGTGGGTTCGTCGGCGATGAGCAGGTCGGGCTCGTTGGCCAGGGCGCGGGCCACCGCGACGCGCTGCTGCTGGCCGCCGGAGAGCTCGTACGGGCGCTGCGCGGCGTGCCCGCCCAGGCCGACCAGTTCGAGCAGCACCGCCACCCGCTCCTCCCGCTCGGCGGCCGGCACCCGGGCCAGCCGCAGCGGCACCCCCACGTTCTCGGCGGCGGAGAGGATCGGCACCAGCCCGAAGGTCTGGAACACGAAGCCGACGGTGCCGCGCCGCAGCGCCAGCAGCTCCGTCTCCCCGGCCGAGGTCACGTCGTGCCCGGCCACCACCACGCGGCCGGAGTCCGGCCGGTCCAGCCCGCCGATGAGGTTCAGCAGGGTGGTCTTGCCGGCGCCGGAGCGGCCGCGGATCGCGACCAGCTCACCCCGGTCGGCGGTGAACGACACGTCGCGCACCGCGTGCACCGCGCGCTCACCTCGACCAAAGGTCCGGCTCACCCCGCTGACCCGGACCACCTCGGCGTCGACCGCGTCGACCGCGAGCGGACCACCGGCTCCACCCGCCACCATGTCCCGACGGCTCACGCCTGCTCCTCCTGCCCGTCCGCGGCCCGGTCGCCGGGCCGTACCTGCACGTGGTCCGGTTCCAGGTCGAGCCGGACCCGGTCCCGCAACGACAGCGCGTCCACGAACGCGGCCGGTAGCTGCATCCGGCCGGTCCGGTCGAGCACCGCGTACTCCTCGCTGACCAGCTCGGTGCTGCCGTCCTCGCCGACGCGCGCGGTGCGGCGTACCTCGGAGGCGGTCCGGCCGTCGCGGATCGCGACGGTCCGGCGGACCTGCGTGGCCACGGCGTGGTCGTGGGTGACCACCACGATGGTGACGCCCAGCTCGGCGTTGATGGTGCGCAGCGCGGCGAAGACCTCAGCGCCGGTCGCCTCGTCCAGCTCGCCGGTCGGCTCGTCGGCGAAGAGCACCTCCGGGTCGTTGGCCACCGCCACGGCCACGGCGCAGCGCTGCTGCTCGCCGCCACTGAGCTGCCCGGGCCGCCGGTCCGCGCAGTAGCCCACCCCGACCAGGTCGAGCAGTTCCCTGGCCCGCTCGCGGCGGGCCCGCCGGCCGGACTTGCCGGCGAGCTGCATGGGCAGTTCGACGTTCTCCAGGGCGGTCAGGTACGGCAGCAGGTTGCGACCGGTCTGCTGCCAGACGAACCCGACCAGCTCCCGCCGGTAGCTCAGCCGCCGCTTCGCGGACAGCGAGAGCAGGTCGTAGTCGGCGACCCGGGCGATGCCGGCGGTCGGGGTGTCCAGCCCGGAGAGGATGTTGAGCAGGGTGGACTTGCCGGACCCGGAGGCGCCCACGATCGCCACCAGCTCGCCCCGGTCGATGACCAGGTCCAGCCCCTGGAGGGCGACCACCTCAACCCCCTCGGTCTTGAAGATGCGGACCAGGCCGTCGCAGACGATGTGCCCGCGCAGCCGGTCCTGGCCGCCGGCCCGCTCGGCGGCACGCTGCGCGGCCCGCCGTTGCAGGGCGGCCAGGTCGGGCACCACGGGAGTCTGGGTGGTAGCGGTCATCTCAGCTCTCCTCTCCGAGCCGGAGCACCTCACCGAGGCGCAGCCGGCGGTTGTTCAGGGCCTCGACGGCGACCGCGAAGCCGAGGGCGAGCGCCCCGAGCGCGAGCACCGCGGCGACCAGGCCGGGCTCGAAGGCGACCCGGACCGGCACGCCGCTGGTGAACGCGGACAGGCCGAGCACCGGGTTGAGCAACAGTGGCAGCACCGCCCCGACCAGCGCGCCGGTCAGCACCGCCACCCCGACCAGCGGGGTCAGCTCGACCAGCAGCAGCCCCCGCCACTGCCGGCGGGACAGGCCGAGGGTACGCAGCCGGGACAGCACCTGCCCCCGGGCCCGGGCGCCGGCCAGCACGGTGAACGCGATGGCGAGCAGCCCGAGCGCGGTGCCGCCGGCCGCCCCGGCCAAGAAGCCGAAGGCCAGCACCCCGTTCGCGCCGCCGTCGCCCAGGTCCCGCCGGACGTCCGCGCGGGTGGAGACGGTCACCCCGATCGGACGTTCCCGGGCGGTGACCGCCCCGGTGCGCTGGTACCGCGCCTGTCCCTCGTCGCCGGCCTGGCGCAGCACCTCCGCGTCCAACCGGTCGCCGGCGACGAGCACGCTGGTCGGCACGGGCTCGGTGTTCCGGGCGGGCAGCGCCTGCCAGGGCAGGATCACGAACCGGTCGGTGGTGGCCGGCAGCAGCGGGAAGCTGTCGGCCGTGCCGGCGACCCGCAACTCGTACCGCTGGCCCTGCACGGCGACGAAGGCCGAGCCGCTCAACCCCGCCTCGGCCAGGTCGGCGGCGAGCGCCGGCGAGACGACCGCGGGCAGCGGCCCGGCCCCGGCCCGTGCGGTACGCAGCGCGGCCGGCACCGGCACGTCGACGCCGGAGAGCCGGATCGTCTCGGCGAGCCCCGGTCCGTCCACCAGCAGCGCGGTCGTCTGGCCGATCCGCGCGTCGGTGCCCAGCGCGTCGGTTGCCAGCGGCTGGGCCGACTCGCGTAGCACCGGGGTGGCCGCCCGCACGCCGGGCAGGCGGCCCAGCTCGGCGGGAGTGTCCGGCGCGAAACGTTCGCCCTCGATCAGCGCGTCGGCCGGCACCACCTGCTCGGCGGCACGGTCCCGGCTGGCCTCGACGCCGGCCGCAACCACCGCGCAGAACGCCGCCGTGCCGATCGCGAGCACCACGACCACCAGCGGCGCGGCGACCGCCGACCGGCCCGCCCGCGCGGTGCCGAGGAACGCCACGCTGCCGCGCGTCCGCGCGGCCAGCCGGCTCACCAGCCGCAACGGCCAGGGGTACGCGCGCAGCGCGAGCACCGCGGCGGCCACCGCGAGCAGCACGGGCACGGACACCAGCAGCGGGTCCACCTCGCCGAGGGTGAGCCCGCGCCGGCGCAGCAGCACGGCGGCGAGCCCGGCGAGCACCAGCAGGAAGACCTCGACGGTGAGCCGGCGGGCGGACGGACGCAGCCGGACCAGGTCCCGCCGGGCGCCTCCGCCGGCCGGCACGGCCAGCGCGGCCAGGGGCAGCGCCAGGCAGACCAGCACGGTCGCCGTCACCGCGTACCCGGCGGTCGGGTCCGGGGTGCCGGGCGTCAGGGTCCCCAGCCACCAGCCGAGCAGCGCGGCGGGTGGCACCACCAGCAGCGACTCGGCGAGACTGCGCCGGGCGCCGGCGGTGGCCGCGCCGCCGCGAGCGCGCAGCAGCGCGAACTCGGAGCGGCGCCGCCGCACGGCCAACGTGGCCGCCAGCACGATGAGCCCGGCCAGGGTGGCCAGCACGCCGGCGGCGATGACGGCGAGCAGGGTCCGGGCGGCGTCCACCTCGGCGGCGAAGGCGCGCAGCGGAACATCGACGCCCTGGGTCAGCTTCGCGTCCGCCGGGGCTTGCCGCTGGAGCTGTTGCAGGCCGTCGATCAACTCGTCCAGCCGGCGTGGATCGATGGTGCTGGCACCCAGCCGGTAGCGCCAGCCGAACCGCACCGGCCAGGCCTCTGCCACCTGTCGGTCAAGGGTGGCCGGAGTGACGACGGCCTGGGCGACGAACGGTTCGCCGTCGCCCTGCGGTTCGATGATCCGCAGCAGCGGCGGCAGGGCGTCCCAGATCCCGTCCGACCGGTTGGCGGGGCGGAACAGTCCGACCACTACCACCGGCGCGAGGAGCGGCACCTCCGGTGTGAGCTGCTGGCTGAGTTGCAGTCGGCTGCCGGCCCGCAGGTTCAGCTTCCGGGCCACGTCGGCGTCGAGCGCCACCTGCACCGGTCCGTCCGGGTCGGGCACCTCGTCCGGCCAGGCTCCCTCGACCAGCGTGCCAGCTTCCCGGACGCCGGGCACGGCACGTAGCCCGAGGTCGACGAGCAGGTTGCGGGCTGCCAGGTCCGGGCCGGTCAGCCGGCCCGGCAGGGTCTCGGCCGAGTACCACCGCTCGGCGACGGCCGCCCGCACCGCCGGCGGCATCTGCCGCTCCAGCACGTCCAGCCGGGTCCGGGCGGTCGACATCGCCGCACCACCGGCCAGGCTCGTCGAGCCGGAGGTGTACGACAGGTCACGGCGCGCGGCCGGCTCGCTGGTCAGCCGCTCCCGCAGGCCCTGCTCGGCGAGCCGGTTGACCAGCCTCGGCACCCCGCTGACCAGTAGCGTGACCACCAGCATGAGGACGCCCAGCAGCAGGAACTGCCCGCTGTACGCCCGGACCCGGCGTGCCGCCGCGCCGACGCTCATCGTTCTCCCCCGATCCGCAGCTGCACCGCGGCCACCCGTTGCCGGATGCCGGTGGCGATGAACGCGCTGAAGGCGAGCGCGGCCAGCAGCAGGCCGACCGCGGTCACGCCGATCGGCACCCAGGGCAGCGCGAAGGCCGCCGGGGGCACCGGCCGGTCGGCGGCTGGCGTGAGGATGACCAGCGGGGCCATGGTGGCGCCGACCACCGCGCCGAGCAGCAGCCCCACCCCCACGCCGATGCCGGCGAGGAAGGTCTGTTCGGCCAGCAGTGCCCGGGCCAGCAGCCGGGGGGTGGCGCCGAGGGTGTGCAGCACCGCGAACTCGCCGAGCCGGTGCCGCGCCGTGGCCCAGACGTCCACCATGAGACCGACCAGGGCGAGCAGCACCGCGCCCAGCGCGGCGGCGAGCATCCCGGTGCGGGCGCCCCGCCAGTACGGGTCCCGGGCCGCCGCCCCGATCGCCGCCTCCCGGTCGAGCAGGGTGGTCCCGGACAGCTCGCTGGCCGACCGAGCGGCGGCTACCGCGTCGTCGGTGCCGATCCACCACTCTGGCACGGGCCGGATCGTGCCGGCGCGGATCAGCGTGTCGACCGCGGCGGGCAGGTCCAGTAGCACGCCCTCCCCGGTGGTGCCCGGTACCGCGGTCACCTCGCCGACGAGCCGGACCGGCAGCGACGCGCCGGAGAGCGTCAGGGTCACGGTGTCCCCGGTGCGCAGGCTCAGCGCCTCGCGTACCCGGGGGGTCATGAGCACCGGTACCGGCGGGCTCTTCCCCTCCGGCACGACGGCGAACCGGGTCGGCGGCTGGTAGGCGAACTGACCGCCGGGGATCAGGTCCACCGGGTGTGCGGCGGTCACCCCGGTGGGCGTGGATGCCGCCGGCGCGGTGGACGTCGGTCCGTTGGGCCCGATCGCCCCGGGGTCCTCGGCCGCGGCCACCCGCCAGGTGCCGGTCAGCTCGGCCGGGCGGGCGGCGCCGTCCGCGCCGGCCAGGCTCAACCCGGATACCTTTAGCCCGTAAGCCGTGCCGGCCGCCACCCCACCGTCGGCCTCGAACCCGGCCAACCGGAGCCGGGAACCGCCGGTGTCGGGCAGCCGCACCGTGAACGGCGTGGCCCGCCCGTCGCTGTCGGCGTTGACCGCCGGCAGCCGGAGGGCGAGCCCGTCGGCGCTGGTCACCAGCAGCGCCACCGCGATCTGGTGCGGCCGGACCGCACCGGTCACCGGGGTGCGCACGGTTCCGCTGATCGCCCTGGTGCCTTCGGGCAGCTCCATGCCGCCGGGTGTGCCCCGGGCCCCGACCAGCCGCCGGTACAGCTCTGGCACCGGGTCGTCGGCCAGACGGTCGGCGAGCCGAACCACGCCGCCGGCACCGGCGGCGTCGAGGCCGATCACGGTCACCGGCAGGTCCTCCCGACCGACGCGCACCTCGTCCCGCGACACCGGCAGCGCCCGGTCCACGCCCGGCAGCGCGGCCAGCTCCGCGGCCCTCGTCGGTGGGGCGGCTCCGGTGCGTTCGGTCACCCGCAGGTCGGCGCCGACCGTGTGGCCGGCCTGTTCCACCTGCGACCGCTCCCCGGTGGAGACCAGCGACCAGGCCAGCGTGCTGCCGCCGACGGCCAGGGCGAGCAGCAGCACCGGTCCGGCGTGCGGACGCCGGCCGGCCTGCCACATGCCGAGCATCGTCGCCATCCACGGGCGCCGGTCCACGAACCGCTCAGCGAACCGGGTGAGCGGCGGGAGGACCCGCAGTGCCAGCACCGCGCCGGCCAGCACGCCGAGCGTCGGGGCGGCGACGAGCAGCGGGTCGACCCCGAGTGAGCCGCCCGAGCCGGCCAGCGGGGAGGCGTAGCGGCGCAGTTGCACCCAGGCGAGCACGGCCAGCGCCACCAGCACCAAGTCGACGCTGGCCCGCTGCACGGTCGCCGCCCGGTTGGGGCGGGACCGGGCAACCATGTCGGCGACGTACGTCCCGGAGCCGCGCAGCGTCGGGGCGACCATGGCCACCAGGCACCCCACGGCGGTGGCGACGGCGGCCGCCCAGACCAGCACCGTGTTCCCGCCGGCCGTGGAGAGTTCCGCGGCCCCACCGGGCCGGACGTGGCGCAGCGCCTCCGCGGCGAGCAGCGGCCCGAGCACGGCGGCGGGCGCGACCACGAGGGTCGCCTCCCGTGCTGCCAGGCCGGCGAGTTGCCGGCGGGCAGCTCCCCGGGCGCGCAGCAGCGCGGTCTGCGGACGGCGGTCCTCGTGCAGCAGCGCGGCGACCAGGACCAGCGCGTACCCGCCGAGCACCACGATGAGCAGCAGCGGAGTGGCCAGCGCGGAACGGCCGACCAGGTCGGCGCGGGCGATCCGGTCGAACAGCCGCTCCATCCGGGTCACCGTGGTGGCCGACGCGCCCAGGTCGGCGGCCTCCGGCACGTTGGCGACGGCCCTCGCGAGCGCCGCCCGCACGTCCGGCAGCGCGGCCGGCTCGGCCTCGCCGAGGGCGGGTTCGGCCAGCCAGGAGGCGGACGACGAGCCCGGGAAGAGGGCCGCGAAGTCGGCCGGGTCCAGCGCGAACGGCCCGTACGAGGTGCCGGAGTCGGCGCTGCCCGCACCCACCCCGGGGGCGAGCAGCCAGTACGCCTCGGTCGCGTCCCGGGGCCGCCAGGTACCGGCGAGCACCACCTCGCTGGCCTGCTCGGTTCCACGGTCGCTCAGCGGGATCCGCTCGCCGGTATTCAGACCGAGTGCGGTGGCGACCCGCTCCGGAAGAGTCACCTGGACGGGGGCCGCGCCCGGAGCCGGCCACGCTCCACTGACGAGGTCGGCGTGCCGGGCCAGGTCGTCGAGGGTGGCCAGGTTGGCGAAGACCGGGTCGTCGCCGGCGCGGGTCAGCGACCCGAGGTCGCCGGTGAGTTCGCGGCCGGTGCCGTACCGGGCCGCCGCGACGGTGACCGGCACCCCGGCGAGGCCGTCGGCGAACTCCGCACGCACCGCCCGGTCCCGGCTGACGAACTCGGTGCCGTCCCGACCGCCGGAGCCACTGACCAGCAGGCCGCGTTCCTCGGCCGGGGCTGCGGCGACCAGCGCTCGCTGACCCGCGTCGACCGCCCGGCGGTTGTAGTCGGACAGGCCGGTGACCAACGCGACGGCGACCAGGGCGGCGATGACCGCGGCAACGAGCAGCCCGCGCGCCTCGCGGGCCCGCCTCCACACCAGTTTCATCCAGCGCCTCCCCTGGCCCCGTTCGGGCCGACGACCAGGGAGACCGGTTACCAATGGGAAAAGGTTCGCGCCCGTTACATGATCGTTATTCCGACGCCGGCCAGACCAACCCAGCCCGCCCGGCCGCCGCACGCAGCGACGTCGCGAACCGGGTCACGCTGCCGTCGAGCCCGGCCAGCTCGGCCGGGCCGAGCAGCGGCACCAGGTCGTCGCCGGTCCGGGCCAGCACGCACGGGGTACGTCCCGCACTGGCCGCGCGCACCTCGGCGGTGCGCTCGTTGAGGTGCACCAGATCGAACGGCACGCCCAGCTCCCCCACCAGCTCCCGCCACTCCCGCTTGCGGCCGAGCGCGTGGTGGGTCACGTCGCACAGGGCGCATTCGGCGGTGCCGCGCACCTTGCCGATGAGGTACGCCAGCTCGCCGCGCAGGCCACCATCGGCCTGGTAGACGCCGACGAGCCCGTGGATCGCGTCCGTGGGGTGAGTCATGCGGGCAAGTGTGCCCGGCGGCGGGGACGTCAGTCCGCCGCCGACTCCGGCCGGTGCTTCCTGATCCACGCCTCGACGTCCGACCTCCGCCAGACCTTTCCCATGGCCAGCACGGCGATCGGCTCCGGGAAGTTCCGTTGGTTGGCGATCACCGAGGCGCGTTGCCGCGACACGTTCCCGAGCATCACCCGGATCTCCGCTACGCCCACCAGCTCCACAGGTTGACGATGACAGCGGCACTGTCCGCCGACTCCGACAACTACGGAGTCCGTTGACACAGACAACAGGACGAGGGACGATCGGGGTATGCCTACGCCGAACGTGTCGTCCGTACACGACCGCCAGCGGCGGGCGGTCCGGCCGCACCTGCCGATGCGGCCACTGTGGCTCTGCCGGGTGTGCGCCGCCCCCTGGCCCTGCCAGCCGGCGCGGCTGCTGCTCGGCATGGAGTACCGACGGGACCGCGTGTCGCTGTCGGTGTACATGGCCGGCCAGCTCTTCGACGCCACCGCGGACTTGATCAAGCTCAACCCCCACCCGACCACGACACCGGCGGAGCTGTTCGACAAGTTCCTGGCCTGGACGGCTCGGTACGCACGGCGCGACGACACCGAGCGACAGGCCAACACCGAGCGGCGGGAGATCAGCCCTTGATCAACACGAGATCCACGATGTTGCGGTATCCGAGCTGGTCGGACGCCCGACATCGCCGACCTGGTGTTGACCTTGACCACGCCGCCCACCCGGCGCGGCACCCCCGCGAGCCCAGCGCCGACACTGCGTGAGTGCCGGCGTCGCGGGGACGTCGCCGACACTCACGCGGTGTCGGCGCTGGGCTCGCGCTTGGCGCGGCTGGGCTGGACCCGCTTGGGCTCGCCGGGCATCTTCGGGTGGTCCGGCGGGTAGGGCAGGTCGCCCTGGCCGGCGGCGGCGTCGCGCTCGGCCCACTCCAGCAGCGGCGTGATGTCCCACGGGGCGTCGTCGATGCCGGCGTGCGGGTCGCCCCGCTCGGCCAACCGCGCCGGAACGCTGCCCAGATCGAAGTCGTCCGGCTCGACGTCGGGCAGCTCGTCCCAGCTGACCGGGGTGGAGACGGTCGCCCGGGCGTTGGCCCGCAGGGAGTACGCGCAGGCGATGGTGCGGTCCCGGGCCATCTGGTTGAAGTCGACGAAGACCCGGCTGCCGCGCTCCTCCTTCCACCACGCGGTGGTGACCAGCTCGGGGCGGCGACGCTCCAGCTCGCGGGCCAGCGCGATGGTGGCCCGGCGCACCTCGGTGAAGGTCCAGCGCGGCGCGATGCGCAGGTAGACGTGCACGCCCCGGCCGCCGGAGGTCTTCGGCCAGCCGGCGACGCCCAGCTCGTCGAGGAGCCCGCGCAGCTCCGCGGCGGCCTGCGCCGCGTGGGCGAAGTCGGTGCCCGGCTGCGGGTCGAGGTCGATGCGCAGCTCGTCGGGGCGGTCCACGTCGGCGGCGCGCACCGGCCACGGGTGGAACACGATGGTGCCCATCTGCGCGGCCCAGGCGACGTGCGCGAGGTCGGCCGGGCAGAGCTCCGCCGCGCTCCGGCCGCTGGGGAAGGTGATCTCCGCCGTCGACACCCACGGCGGGACGCCCCGGGCGGGCACCCGCTTCTGGAAGAACATCTCGCCCTCGATGCCCTCGGGAAAGCGTTGCAGCGTGGTGGGGCGCTGGCCCAGGGCGCGCATGATGCCGTCGCCCACCGCCAGGTAGTAGTGGAAGACGTCCGCCTTGGTGAAGCCCCGCTGCGGGAAGATCACCCGGTCGGGACTGGTCAGTCGTACGGTGTGCCCGGCCACCTCGACCTCGGTGACCGCTGCCCTGGTGCCACCCATCCCGCGACCTTATGCCACGGCCCCGACGTTCGACGTACCGTTGACGGGTGAGTCTTGACAAGAGCGAACTGCCCCAGACCGAGGAAGAGTGGCGGGTCCGGCTGACCCCGGAGGAGTTCCGGGTGCTGCGGGAGGCCGGCACGGAACGCCCATGGACCGGCGAGTACGTGGACACCAAGACGCCCGGCGTCTACCACTGCCGCGCCTGCGGCCTGGAACTCTTCTCCAGCGACACGAAGTTCGACTCGCACTGCGGCTGGCCGAGCTTCGACGACGCCATCCCGGGCCGGGTCAAGGAGATCCAGGACAACACCCTCGGCATGACCCGTACGGAGATCCGCTGCGCCCGGTGCGACAGCCACCTGGGGCACGTCTTCCACGGCGAGGGCTTCACCCCGAAGGACACCCGACACTGCGTCAACTCGGTCTCCATCCGGTTGGAACCGCGCTGACCCGCCGATCCACTCGACGTCCATGAAGTCGGGGTGTCCCCGTAGCGGGGGCGCCCCGATTTCCATGAACCCGGGTTGATCAGCCCGGCTGCCCGGTCAGCAGCTCGACCTCGGCCGTGCGGGAGCGTTCGACCCGGCGGGCCAGTTCACGTACCCGCTCGTCGCGACCGGCGTCGACCTGGGCCCGGGCCAGCTGGGCCGCGGCCCGCTGATGGTCGGCGAGCACCTCGCGCAGCACCGCGTCGACGTCGACGCCGGTTGCGGCCCGCAGCCGGTCCAGCGCGGCATCGTCCCCGTGGCCGGCGTGATGGTGGCCGGCCGCCGCGCCGGCCGGGCCCGAAGTGGGCAGCCAGGCACGCATGCTGGAAAGTTCGTCGGTCTCGGTCGCCTCGATGGCCGCGGCCAGGGTGCGCAGGTCCGCGTCGGTGACCCGGTCCCGGGCCAGCCGGACGATCTCCAGGGTGCGCTCGCTGTGCGCCGCCATTGTGGTCAGGAACAGCACGTCGATGCCGCTGAGCGCCGCGTCCTCGGCCGGCAGCTCGGAGGCGGCCGGGACGGCACCGGATGCCACCGCCGGGGCCGGGACGGCACCGGGCGCGGCCGGGGAGGCAGCCGCGCCGGCACCGGACGTGGCCGGCGAAGCGGACGGTCCGGCGCAGGCGGTGGCCAGCACGCAGCCGGCGACGGCCAGCAGGAACAGGCGGGCCAAGCGGGCCAAGCGGGCCAGGCGGGCCAGGCGGGCTAGGCGGGCCAGGCGGAGGGTTCGCCGGGGCATGGCGGGTGCTCCGATCGGGCGAGGGTGGATCACGGGTGCGGCCGGAACCGCACCCGTGCGGTCAGACCTGGCTCCAGAGCGCCGGCACGTTCGGCGGCTCCCACCCGGGGATCGCGGTGTGCGCCTGCCGGCAGCGGTACGTCAGGCCGCCGTAGGTCACCTGGTCACCCACCTGGTACGCGCGGCCGGCGGTCCAGGTGCCGCCCGGCGCGGGCGGTGTGGTCGGCGAGGCGGTCGGAGTGGGGCGCGGCGTCGGTGAAATGGTTGGGGTGGGGCCCGGCCCGCCGCCACCGATCTGCACGTCGACGCAGGAGTAGAACGCGTTCGCGGTGTCGGCGATGTTCCAGACCGCGAGGATCTTCTGCCGGCCGGAGTAACCCCCGAGGTTGACGGTGTGCGAGACGGTGGCGCCCGGCTGCTGGCCGTTCCCGTTGACCACGGCGACCCGGGTGGAGCCGATCCAGTACTCCCAGTTGCTGGTGGCGTGCCGGGCGGTGTTCACCCAGGTGAAGGTGAGCGAGGTGCCGACCGAGGTGGCCGGCCAGCCACGACTCTCGTCGTCGAGGACGGCGAACTGGGCGATCCCGGCGCTGCAACTGCGCAGGCCCTTGCGGCCCTCGACGCTCTGCGGCTCGTACTTGATCTGCCCGCAGTCGGGCACCCGGCCCTGGGCGCAGAGCGCCTGCCGGCTGGGTGGCGCGGAGACGTAGCCGTGCGCCTGGGCGGGCGCGGCGACGGTGAGGGTGGCGGCGACGGCGCCCGCCACCACCAGCGGGACGGTGATTCTTCGACGCATCGGGCAACTCCTTCGGATGTCCGGCCGGGACTCGGCCGGTGCCGCCGATCCGCTCAGCCGAGGCCGGGGACCGGCCCTCCACCTGGGGAAGGTGCCCTTCAACGTAATTTAAAGTTTGTTAACAGTAAAGACCCCGATCGATAAATATATCGACGGTGACGATTCGATTGCTCAGAGCCGCAGCAGGCTGCCGCAGTCGTCCACCTGGTCGGCCGAGTCGTCGTCGAGCCACACCCCGCCGCTGGCGAGGTAGCGGAACCGGTACTCCCCCGGCCCGAGCCGCACGGTCACCGTCCGGGTGCCGTCGCGACGGGCCACCAGTTCGTGCCGGCCCGGCTCCCACTCGTTGAAGCAGCCGACCACGCTGACCGGGCCGGGCGGGGCGTCCCGGGGCAGGCAGAAGGTCACCCGGGTCTGGTTGCCGAAGAGTCTGTTGCGCTTGATCACTGCGATCCTCCGGGGGTTGCGGCGGTCCACTCGGCATAACGGACGACACGCCGGAGCCGACACGCCGCCCAGCCCGGTGGGATTGCAGCAATTCGGCCGGCAGCGCCCCGTCCTGCGGCACGCTGGGGCTACATGTCCGAAAACGGGGGGTTCTCCATGGCGACCTGCGAGGTCTGCGGCAACGACTACTGGATGGCGTTCGAGGTACGCACGGTCAGCGGCGACGTCCACACCTTCGACTCCTTCGAGTGCGCGATCCACAAGCTGGCACCGATCTGCGAGCACTGCCAGATCAAGATCGTCGGCCACGGGGTCGAGGTCAACGGCCGCTTCTTCTGCTGCGGGCACTGTGCCCGGGCGGTCGAGGGAGACCAGGGCGCAGAAATCCGCGACGCGGTCGGCGCCCGCCCCGCCTGACGTCGCCACCGGGTACGGTCGTCGGATGCGACCGTTCCTCGGCGTCCTCCCGCCGCCGCGCTCCTGACCGGAGCGCCGCGCCTTCCGCCGACCGGGTGACCCGGTCCGGCCACCTCGCCGTACGCGCTCCGCCGACGTCGTCCCCTGTCAGCGGCTCATCCTCCGGAGCGCATCCATGGCCACCTCCCGTACCGCGCCCTCGCCCGCCCCGACGGCGCTCGCCGCCGCCCACGCCCGCACCGGCCTGATCCAGATCACCGTCACCGGGGTGCTCTGGGGCACCACCGGCGTCGCGGTGCAACTCCTGCGTGAAAGCACCGGCCTCAACCCGGTGACCATCGGCTTCCACCGCCTCGCGATCGCCGCCGTCGTCCTGCTCGTCTGCACCGCCGGGCGGCTGGGCTCCACGCTGGCCGCCGTGCGCGCGGCACCGCTGGCGCTGCTGCTCACCGGCGTCGGCCTCGGCCTCTACCAGGCGCTCTACTTCGCCGCCGTGGCGATGGCCGGGGTCGGCGTGGCCACCGTGGTGAGTCTCGGGCTGGCGCCGGTGCTCGCCGCCGCGTGGGAGTCGGTGCGGGCCCGGCGGGCACCCGGCCCGCTCCGGCTCGCCACGCTGGTGGCCGCCGTGGCCGGTCTCGCCCTGATCACCGGCTCCACGGCGGAGCCCACCGCGGCGGCGCCCCGACCGTTGCTCGGCCTGCTGGCCGCCGCCGGGTCCGGCCTCGGGTACGCGGCGAGCACCCTGGTCAGCCGGCAGGTGTCGCAGCGCACCGCGCCGATGACGCTGACCACCGTCTCCACCGCGATCGGCGCGCTGACCCTGGCCCCGTTCGCGCTGGTCGCCGGGGTGACCGTGCCGCTGCGCGCCAACACCGTCGGGCTGCTGCTGCACCTCGGGGTGGTCACCACCGCGCTGGCGTACGCGCTGTTCTACGCCGGGCTGCGAACCACCGAGGGCAGCGTCGCCGCCGTGCTGACCCTGCTGGAGCCGCTCACCGCGGCGGCACTCGCCGTGGCGCTGCTGCACGAGCCGCTGCCGCTGCCACTGGTGGCCGGCGGCGGGCTGCTGCTCTGCGCCGTGGCCGCCACCTACCTCTCCCCCGCCGGACGGGAGGCGTCGTGAACCGACCCGCTGAGCGGCGGCCTACCATCGCGGGATGCGCCAGCAGACCGCCGAGATCCGAACCGCCTCCTTCGCCGATCTGGACACCCGCACCTTCCACGACCTGCTCAAGCTGCGGATCGACGTGTTCGTGGTCGAGCAGAACTGCCCGTACCGGGAGCTGGACGGGCGGGACGTGGAGCCCGGCACCCGCCACCTCTGGCTGACCGACGGCGGCGCGCCGCTGGCGTACCTGCGGATCCTGGCCGACCCGGACGGCACCGCCCGGATCGGTCGGGTCGTGGTGGACCCGGCGGCACGCGGCGGCGGGCACGCCGGCCGGCTCATCACCGCGGCGCTGGAGGTCGTGGGCAACCGGCCGTGCGTGCTGGAGGCCCAGTCGCACCTGGTCGCGTTCTACGGCCGGCACGGCTTCGCGGTCAGCGGAGCGGAGTACGTCGAGGACGGCATCCCGCACACCCCCATGCGCCGCGAACGCATCGACGCCTGACGCCACACCCGCGCGGGGATGGGCGCCGGGCCGGCGGGGAAATCGTTTGGCCCGCGCGCCGGGCACCGGCACGATGCCGAAATGATCGAGATGACCGTGGTCGGCCCGGACGACTGGCCGACCTGGCGCCAACTGCGACTGGCAGCCCTCACCGAGGCGCCGGCGGCGTTCGGCGCCCGGCTGGCCGACTGGCAGGGCGACGGCGACACCGAGCAGCGGTGGCGGGAACGCCTCGCCATTCCCGGCTCGCACAACCTGGTGGCCAGCCTCGACGGGCGGCCGGCCGGGATGGCCAGCGGCGTCACCTGGCCGACCGCGACCGAGGTGGCGCTGACCTCCATGTGGGTGCGCCCCGACGCGCGCGGCCGGGGCGTCGGCGACCGGCTGGTGGACGAGGTGGCGCGGTGGGCGAAGGAGCGGGGCGCCCACCGGGTGGGCCTCGGCGTCGCTCCGGACAACGCAGCCGCGATCGCCCTCTACCGGCGCAGCGGCTTCGTCCCGTCCGACGTACCCGGGAAGGTGCTGCCCGACGGGGTACGCGCGCAGGTCATGTTCCGGCAGCTCTGACCGAGCGCCCGCCGCGCCGCACGCTTGTTAGGAGGGGCCCCCTGTACAACGCCAGGCGTTAACAGGGGGCCCCTCCTAACAGCTCAGACCAGGCAGTTGACGATCTCGGCGACCGAGCGGCGACGGCCGGTGTAGAACGGGACCTCCTCGCGGACGTGCCGGCGGGCGCCGGACGCACGCAGGTCACGCATCAGGTCCACGATCCGGTGCAGCTCGTCGGCCTCGAACGCCAACATCCACTCGTAGTCGCCGAGCGCGAACGAGGCGACCGTGTTGGCCCGCACGTCCGGGTAGCCGCGCGCCAGCCGGCCGTGCTCGGCCAGCATCTCCCGCCGCTCGGCGTCGGGCAGCAGGTACCACTCGTACGAGCGGACGAACGGGTACACGCACAGGTACGGGCGGGCCTCCTCGCCGGCCAGGAACGCCGGGATGTGGCTCTTGTTGAACTCGGCGGGCCGGTGCAGCGCCATCTGCGACCAGACCGGGGTCATCGACCGCCCGAGCGTGGTGCGGCGGAACCGCAGGTACGCGTCCTGCAACGCGTCGCTGGAGGCGGAGTGCCACCAGATCAGCACGTCGGCGTCGGCGCGCAGCCCGGAGACGTCGTACACGCCGCGGACCACCACGTCCTTGCCGGCCATCTCCTCGAAGAGGGACTCGACCTCGCCGGTCACGTTGTCCCGCAGCGACGGCAGCGGGGCGCTGGCCCGGAACACCGACCACATCGTGTAGCGAATGCTGGCGTTCAGCTCCCGCAGCCGGGCCGCGTTGGTCTGCTCGGTCATCTCGCCGGTCCTCCCAGTGCTGTGATGATCTCGTCGGCCGCCGTCTCGCCCGAGCGGACGCAGACCGGGATGCCGACACCGTCGTAGCCGGCGCCCGCGAGGACCAGGGTGGGGTGGGCGGCCCGCAGCGCCGTCCGTGCGGCGGCCACCCGGTCGGCGTGCCCCGGGGTGTACTGCGGCAGCGCGCCGCCCCAGCGCTGCACGTGCCCGCCGACCGCGTCGGGCAGCGGGGCGCCGAGCACCGCCGACAACTCCCGGTGCACGGTCGCGGCCAGGTCGGCGTCGGGGCGCTGGAGATACTCCTCCTCCCCGTACCGACCCACCGAGGCGCGCACCAGGGCCAGCCCGTCGGACCGGCGCAGGTGCCCCCACTTGGTGGTGAAGAACGTCGCCGCCTTGGTCAGCAGCCCCTCGGTGCTCGGCACCAGGAAGCCGGACAGCTCGGGCAACCGCGGCTGCGGCAGCGCCAGCGTGACCAGCGCGACGCTGGCGTAGTCCAGGCCGCCGACGCCGGCGGCGGCCGCCGGGGCCGGGCCGGAGAGCAGGCGGGCCGCCGGCCGGGCCGGGACCGCCAGCACCACGGCGTCCACGTCGACCAGTTCGGGGTCGCGGGTCGGGCCGACGGTGAGTCGCCAGCCCGCGCCGGTCGGGGTCAGCTCGCGGACCGCCGCGTCCCGCCGCACCGTCGCGCCGCTGGCCGTCACGGCGGCGTCGACCAGGGTGGAGAGCCCACCAGCCAGGGTGCCGAACACCGGTGCGCCGGGGGCGCGGGGCGCGGCGGCCTGCGCCGCCCGCACCGCGCCGAGCAGGGTGTGCTCCACCCGGGCCGCGCGTGCCAGCGCCGGCATCGTGGTGACCAGGGAGAGGTCGTCGGCGCGGCCGGCGTACACGCCACCGAGCATCGGGTCGACCAGCCGGTCGACCACCTCGTCGCCGAACCGGGACCGGACCAGCGCGCCGACGGAGACGTCCGCGTCGGCGCCCAGCAACGGCCGGCCGCCGTCGGTGTCGGCGTCCGCGGCCGGCCGCGCGACCGTGGCCACCCGCTCCAGATCTCCGGGTACGCCCACCAGCGTCCCGCCCGGAACGGGGCGCAGCCCACCGTCGACGACCAGGGCGGCCTGCCCGACGGTGGGGTGCACGATCTTCTCGGCCAGCCCGAGCCGGCGGATCAACCCCACGGCGGCCGACTCGGCGCCGGCCGGGTCGCGCATCAGGAACGACTCGGCGCCCAACTCCACCGGCTGGCCGGCCAGCGCGCCGGTGCGCAGCTTGCCGCCGAGCGCGCCGGACTGCTCGTACACCGTGATCTCGGTGCCGGCCGGCGCTCGGTCGCGCAGCCGCACGGCGGCGGCCAGCCCGGCGATCCCGCCGCCGACCACCGCCACCCGCCAGGGCTGCCCCATGCTTGTCAGCCCTGGTCGGCCCGGCGGCCGGACAGCTCGTGCACCAGCGCGACCACCCGGGTCAGCACGTCCGGGTCGGTCTCCGGCAGCACCCCGTGGCCGAGGTTGAACACGTGGCCGGGCGCGGCGCGGCCCTGGGTGAGGATCCGGCGTACCTCGGCCTCCACCACCGGCCACGGGGCGAACAGCACGGTCGGGTCCAGGTTGCCCTGCACCGCCTTGTCCGGGCCGATCCGGCCGGTGGCCACGTCCAGCGGGGTACGCCAGTCGACGCCGACCACGTCGGCGCCGGCCTCGCCCATCGCGCCGAGCAGCTCGCCGGTGCCCACCCCGAAGTGGATCCGCGGCACGCCCGCGTCGGCCAGCCCGCCCAGCACGGCCGTCGAGTGCGGCAGCACGTAGCGGCGGTAGTCGGCCTCGGACAGCGCGCCGGCCCAGGAGTCGAACAACTGCACGGCGGAGACCCCGGCGTCGACCTGCACCCGCAGGAAGGACAGCGTCACCTCGGCCAGCCGGCCGCAGAGCGCGTGCCACAGCTCCTCGTCGCCGTACATCAGCGCCTTGGTCTTCGCGTGCGTCCGCGACGGACCGCCCTCGACCAGGTAGCTGGCCAGGGTGAACGGCGCCCCGGCGAAGCCGATCAGCGGGGTGTCGCCCAGCTCGACCACCAGCTGGCGGACCGCCTCGTCCACGTACGACACGTCGTCGCGGCTGATCGGGCGGATCCGCTCGACGTCGTCGGCGGTGCGGACCGGCTCGGCGACGACCGGCCCGGTGCCCGGCACGATGTCCAGGTCGACCCCGGCTGCGGCGACCGGCACCACGATGTCGCTGAACAGGATCGCCGCGTCCACCCCGTGCCGGCGCACCGGCTGGAGGGTGATCTCGGTGACCAGCTCCGGGCGGCGGCAGGACTCCAGCATCGGCACGTTCGCCCGGATTTCCCGGTACTCCGGCAGCGAGCGGCCGGCCTGGCGCATGAACCAGACCGGGGTGTGCGGGGCGGGTCGGCGCTGGCAGGCCCGCACGAAGGCCGAGTCGGCCGGTCCGCCGGGGCGGGGTGCTCCGTCTCGGGCGGCAGTGCCCGTGGTGTCCGTGGTCATCGCCGCCATCGTGCCACGCGCCCGAGCCGCTTCCCCGCCCCCGCCCCCTTTTGTGACCCGTCCCGCCCGCCCGCCGGAAAGGAAGGGCCCCTTGTTAACGCCTCCGGTAGACAAGGGTCCCCTTCTAACGTTGCCGCCCGGCTGGGCTGGCACGGGGAGGCCGCTGGGCGGCGGACCTCGGCGTGCCGTCGAGGCAGGTGGGCCGGCGGCGGCATAGGCTGCCGGCATGGCCCCCCCGATCGCGCTCCCGGAGACCTTCGCCCGCGCGGTCGCCGGGCTGCGGTCGACGGCACCCCGGCCGGAGATCCAGCTGGAGGAGGTCGGCGCGCCCCAGCGGCTCGCGCCGTACGCGTTCGCGCTCTCGGCGACCGTGCTGCGCGCCGGCGAGGAGGTGTCCACCGGGCGGCTGATCCTGCTGCACGACCCGGTGGGGCACGAGGCCTGGCAGGGCACCCTGCGGCTGGTCACCTACGTGACCGCCGAGCTGGAGGTCGACCTGGCCGCCGACCCGCTGCTGCCCGGGGTGGGCTGGACGTGGCTGACCGACGCCCTGGACGCCCAGGACGCGACGTACCGGGCGATCGGCGGGACGGTCACCCAGACCATGTCCACGCGCTTCGGCGACCTGGCCGGCCCGCCCACCGCCGGCGACATCGAGATCCGCGCCTCGTGGACCCCGCTCGACGACGACCTGGCCCCGCACCTGCTCGGCTGGTGCGCGCTGCTCGCCTCCACCGCGGGGCTCCCCCCGCCCGGGGTGACGGCCCTGCCCGACCGCCGGCCCGCCGGCGCGGCCTGACCACCCCCACCGCCCCCGCCCCACTGCGTCGATCATGAGGTTGTTGCCCGCCGCCTCGGCGTGTCGTGACAACAACTTCATGATCGACGGCCGGGGCCGGTCGCTCGGCCCGGGCGAGCCGGTCGGCCGGCCCGGTCACTGTCAGAGGTAGTTGTCCGCCTCGTCGCAGACCTTGTCCAGGCCCTTCATCGCGCTGTCGTACGCGCTCTTGTTGCCGGCCGCCGCCGCGCCCAGCGCGGTGGTCAGCTTGTCCAGGCAGGTCGCGATGACCTTCTTCTGCCGAGCCTGCTCGTCACGGTCGTTGCGGGTGCCGGTGAGGTCCTGCTCGGTGTCGTCGAGCTTGTCCTGCACGGTCTGCAGGTCGACCTTCAGCTTGTCGATTTCCTTGGTGTTCGCCGCGATCGTGCCGTCGCGCTGGCTGACCTGACCGGTCAGCCGCTTCTCGGTACGGTCCAGCTCGTTGCTCTTGGTCACGAACAGCCCGGTCATCACCCCACCGAGGACGAAGAGCAGCGCGGCCACCAGGGCCAGCACGAGCACGCCGCGGCCCTTGCCGGCGGGTGCCGTCGGCGCGCCGTAGGGCGGCATCTGACCGGGCGGCGCGGACATCGGCTGCCCGTAGGCCGCGCCGGAGACCGGCGGCGCAGACATCGGCGGCGCAGACATCGGCTGCCCGTAGACCGGGCCGGAGACCGGTGGCGCGGACATCGGCTGGCCGGGGTACGGCGGGGCGCTGGCCGGGTAGCCGGGCGCCGGCTGGGCGGCACCGGCGCCGTACTGCGGCTGAGGTGAGCCGTACTGCTGCCCGGGGCCGTACTGCACGGTCTGGTCGCTGGGCGACGGGCCACCCGCAACGGGCTGGCCGGGGCCGTACTGCTGTCCGACCGGCTGGCCGGGGCCGTACTGCTGTCCGACCGGCTGGCCGTACGCCACGGTCTGGTCCGGGCCGTACTGCACGGTCCGGTCGGCGGCGGACGGGCCCGGACCGTACTGCTGGGGAACGGGCTGGGTGGCGCCGGCCGGCGGCTGGCCCGGGGCGCCCGGCGCCGGGGTCACCGGCGGACGGCCCTCCGGTCCGGTCGGTGGCTGGGACATTTCTTCCTCCAGGTGAGCTGGCCCCGCGCCGCTGGGCGCGACGGGCCGGATGACACGGGTAGCTGCGGCCGGGTCGGTGGACCCGGTCGGGATCGGGAGACGGCCGGGGAGGCCGTGAAAGGGCGGGCGACCGACCGTTCAGCAGATCTTGAAGCCGTCGCAGGCGACCTTGATCGGTACGGCCAGCCCGATGCCCTCGGCGTCGCGGGCCTTGGCCGTGGCGATCCCGACCACCTGCTTGCTGCCGTTGATGACCGGGCCGCCCGAGTTGCCGGGGTTGATCGGAGCGTCGAACTGGATGGCCGGCCCGGAGTCGCCCTGGGCGGCGCGCAAGGCGCTCACCACGCCGGTGGTGACGCTGTCCTCCAGGCCGAGCGGGGCGCCGACCACCACGATCTGCTGGCCGGACTTGACCGGGGTGGACGCGGCGGCCAGGCCGCTGAACTTGCCGTTGGTGCGCAGTTGCGCCACGTCGTTGGTCTTGTCGACCTTGACGATGGTGGCCGGAAAGCGCTGGTCGGTGCGCTCCAGGAACACCTGGCGCCCGCCGCCGTTCCAGACCGACTCGACCACATGGAAGTTGGTGAAGAGGTTCGTCCCACCGCCGGCCACGGGCTTGCCGACCGCGAACGCGGTGCCGGTGAAGTCGCCGGCCCGGACCCGGAACACGCTGGGCAGCACCGCGCTGGCCACCGCCTCCGGGTTGAAGGCGGCGCCGGCCTGCTTCTCCAGCGCCTCGGCGCGCTTCTCCACCCCGTCGAGCCGGGTCCCGTCGGCGTCCTGGGCCTGCGCCAGCCGCCGGTCGGTGGCCGCGAGCCGGTCACCGAGCCGGTCGAGCTGGTACGCCTGCACCCCCGCGACGACGGCGAGCACCAGGGCGACCAGCGCGGTGAGCAGGGCCGGCCAGCGGCGCCGACGGGGGGATCCGCCGACCTGCTGCGCCCCGGCGGCCGGGTAGCCGGCGGCCGGCCCGGACGGATATCCGGCGGGGGCGGGGTGACTGGGCTGGCCGGGCACGGGAAACGACGGCGGGCCCGCCGGTGGGTAGGGACCGGCGCCCGGAAAGCCCGGCGCGGGGGCGGGCGCGGCCGGTGGGTAGCCGCCGCCGGCCCCGGGAGCGGTGGGCGCACCCGTACCGGGCGCGGCCGGTGCCAGGACAGCGCCGTAGGTGGGCGCGGCACCGGTCTGGCCGGTTGCGGCACCGCCGTGGGTCGGGCCGCCCCACTGCCCGGTGTGCGGTGCCGCGGAGGGCCAGGTGGCCCGGGGCGCCGCAGCGGCCGGCCCGGGGTCGAAGCTCTGGCCGGCGGTCGGGGCGGCGGACCATCTCGTTCCGGCGGCCTGCGGCGGCGCGACGCGCGGCGGCAGCGGACCGGGTCGGTCGCTCGGGGCGTCCGCCCCGCCGGGACCGGCGCCCGTCGGTCGTCCGTCCTCCGGCCCGTGGCCCCCCGAACCGTAGCCAGCCGTCATGATCGCCTTGCCTCCCCGTTGTCACCGCGTGCGGCCAACCGGCCGCGGGTCGCGTCGGACCAGGGCGGCGGCTCGATGGACCGTACCTGCGCGAACGGGGTTTGTCTCCCCCGATGTCCGGCCCCGGAACGGACACCTTCCGGCCACCTGATCGACACACACCGGACCGGCTGCACCCACCACATCGCCGGGCGCACTAGGGTTGGCAGGTGACCGACGAACCACCCCTGCGCCGTCGGCCCGCCGAAAACCTTCCGGGAGACGCACCCCACCGCCCGCAGCCGGCCGAGCCGCAGCCGGCGGGTGTGGGGAGCGACCCGACCGACGGTGGGCCCGTGCCGCTGATCGCCCCGCGCGAGGGCACCCCCGAGCCGGTGGCCGCGCCGGCCGAGCTGGCCGAGGTCGTGGCCCGCTTCGCGGCGGGCTCCGGCCCAGTCGCCCTGGACGCCGAGCGGGCCTCCGGCTACCGCTACAGCCAGCGCGCCTACCTGGTGCAGCTGCGCCGGGCGGGCTCTGGCACCGCCCTGATCGATCCGTTGCCGCTGCCCGACCTGAGCGCCCTCGACGCGGTGATCGGCGAGGCCGAGTGGGTGCTCCACGCGGCCAGCCAGGACCTGCCCTGCCTGGCCGAGCTGGGGCTGCGCCCGCGCCGGTTGTTCGACACCGAACTGGCCGCTCGGCTGGCTGGTTTCGAGCGGGTCGGCCTGGCCGCGCTGACCGAGCAGCTACTCGGGTTCACCCTGGAGAAGCACCACTCGGCAGCCGACTGGTCGAGCCGGCCGCTGCCCGAGTCGTGGTTGACCTACGCCGCCCTCGACGTCGAAATGCTGACCGACCTGCGCGACGCGCTCGACGCCGAGCTGGCCCGACAGGGCAAGTCGGAGTGGGCCGCGGAGGAGTTCGCGGCGCTGGTCCGCACCGGCGCCCGCCCGCCGCGGGTGCGCGCGGAGCCGTGGCGGCGTACGTCCGGGATCCACCGGGTGCGTGGGGCGCGGGCCCAGGCCCGGGTGCGCTCGATGTGGTACGCCCGGGACCAGATCGCGGCCCGCCGCGACGCGGCACCCGGCCGGGTGCTGCCCGACTCGGCGATCATCGCCGCCGCCGAGCTGGACCCGAAGGACGAGAAGACGCTGCTCACGCTGCCCGGTTTCGGCGGTCGTTCGGTCCGCCGGCTGGCCCGCACCTGGCTGGCGGCGCTCGACGACGCCCGGCAACTGCCGGACGACGCGCTGCCGGTCACCCCGGCGGTGGAGGGCCCACCCCCGCCGCACCGGTGGGCGGAGCGCGACCCGGTGGCGGCCGGTCGGCTGGCCCGTTGCCGGGAGGTGGTGCTGCGCATCGCCGGCGAGCACAACCTGCCGGCGGAGAACCTGATCACCCCGGATTCGGTCCGCCGCCTGGCCTGGACCCCACCCGAGGAGGTCACCGAGGAGACGGTGGCGGAGACCCTGCGCGGCTTCAACGCCCGCGAATGGCAGATCGCCCTCCTCACCCCCGACCTGACCGTCGCCATGGCCGACCCGTCCCTCACCTCCGCCTAGCCCCTCGGGGCGGCGCAGGTGTGGGGTGGGCCACAGCGGGGGGTGGGGACGGGCTTGGTTACTGGCGAGTAGCATCCGGGGAAACGTGCCCGTGCCCGCGACTGTCATTCGGTTCGTAGTGCCGTCCATCGCGCGAAGGCCGAATGATGGTCGAGAAGGAGGCTCCAGTGCCCCGTGAAGTCCGGGATGTCGTCTTCGTCGACGGCGTCCGCACCCCGTTCGGCAAGGCGGGTGGCATGTACGCCAACACCCGCGCCGACGACCTGGTGATCCGCTGCATCCGCGAACTGCTGCGCCGTAACCCGCAGCTGCCGCCGGAGCGGGTCGAGGAGGTCGCCATCGCGGCCACCACCCAGATCGGCGACCAGGGCCTCACCATCGGGCGCACCGCCGCCCTGCTGGCCGGCCTCCCCAAGACCGTGCCCGGCTTCGCCATCGACCGCATGTGCGCCGGTGCGATGACCGCGGTGACCACCGTGGCCGGCGGCATCGCCATGGGTGCGTACGACATCGCCATCGCCGGTGGCGTCGAGCACATGGGCCGCCACCCGATGGGTGAGGGCGTCGACCCCAACCCGCGGATCATCGCGGAGAAGCTCGTCGACCCGTCGGCGCTGGTCATGGGCGCCACCGCGGAGAACCTGCACGACCGCGTCCCGCACATCACCAAGGCGCGCACCGACGCGTTCGCGCTCGCCTCGCAGCAGAAGACCGCGAAGGCGTACGCCAACGGCAAGCTCCAGGACGACCTGGTGCCGGTGGCCACCCGCGACGCCGAGGGCGGCTGGGGCCTGGCCACCGTGGACGAGGCGCCCCGCGACACCTCGCTGGAGAAGCTGGGCACCCTGAAGACCCCGTTCCGCCCGCACGGCAAGGTCACTGCGGGTAACGCGGCCGGTCTGAACGACGGTGCCACCGCCAGCCTGATCGCCGCCGAGTCCACCGCCCGCGAGCTGGGCCTGCCGGTCGCCATGCGGCTGCGGTCGTACGGCTTCGTCGGGGTGGAGCCCGAGGTGATGGGCATCGGCCCGATCCCCTCGACGGAGAAGGCGCTGCGCATCGCCGGCCTGAGCATCGAGGACATCGGCCTGTTCGAGCTGAACGAGGCGTTCGCCGTGCAGGTGCTCGCCTTCCTCGACCACTTCGGCATCGCCGACGACGACCCGCGGGTCAACCAGTGGGGCGGCGCGATCGCCATCGGGCACCCGTTGGCCTCCTCGGGCGTGCGGCTGATGACCCAGCTGGCGCGGCAGTTCGCCGAGCACCCCGAGGTCCGCTACGGCCTCACCGCGATGTGCATCGGCATCGGCATGGGCGGCACGGTCATCTGGGAGAACCCCCACTGGGAGGGAGACAAGTGAGCGCGCTCGCCGCACCGAACGAGGTCGTCACCAGGGCGCTGCTGCGCTCGGTGAACGTACCGGGGCTGGACCGGCCGGCCGCCCTCATCACCCTGGACAACGGGTTCGACCACACCAAGCCGAACACCTTCGGCCCGGCCGGGCTGACCAGCCTGGACGAGGCAATCACCGCGGCGCTGGCCGCCGACCCGGCGTTCATCGCGGTCACCGGCAAGCCGTACATCTTCTGCGTCGGCGCCGACATCGTCGGCCTGCCGGCGCTCGCCGACCGCGAGCAGGCGCTGGAGATCGGCCGGCTCGGCCACCGGGTCTTCGCCCGGCTCAAGGACAGCACTGTGCCGACCTTCGCGTTCGTCAACGGCGCGGCCATGGGCGGGGGCCTGGAGCTGGCGCTGCACTGCCACTACCGGACGCTCTCCGGCGGCGCGGCGGCGCTTGCCCTGCCCGAGGTGTCGCTGGGTCTGGTCCCCGGCTGGGGCGGCACGCAGCTGCTGCCGAACCTGATCGGCATCCCGGCGGCGACCCAGGTGATCATCCAGAACCCGCTGATGCAGAACAAGATGCTCAAGCCGAAGCAGGCCGCCGAGCTGGGCATCGCGGACGTCCTGCTGGAGCCGGCCGACTTCCTGGAGCGGTCGCTCGAATGGGCCGCCGGCGTGGTCTCCGGCTCGGTCACCGTGACCCGACCCGAGGTCGACAAGGACATGTGGGCGGGCGTGCTCTACTTCGCCCGGGAGACGCTGAACCAGCGGCTGCACGGCGCGGTCCCGGCCGCGTACAAGGCACTGGACCTGCTGGAGACGGCGAAGGACGCGGACTTCGCGGGCGGCACCGCCGCCGAGGACGAGGCCCTCGCTGACCTGGTCTTCTCCGAGGAGCTGCGCAGCGGCCTGTACGCGTTCGACCTGGTGCAGCGGCGGGCCAAGCGGCCGGCCGGCGCACCGGACAAGGGCCTGGCCCGTCCGGTCACCAAGGTCGGCATCGTCGGCGCCGGCCTGATGGCCAGCCAGCTCGCGCTGCTGTTCGCCCGCCGCCTCCAGGTGCCGGTCGTGATGACCGACCTGGACCAGTCCCGGGTGGACAAGGGCGTCGGCTACGTGCACACCCAGATCGAGAAGGCCGTCACCAGGGGCCGGATGGACAAGGGCACCGCCGCCAAGCTGTACGGCCTGGTCAGCGGGACGGTCGACAAGGGCGCCTTCGCCGACGCCGACTTCGTCATCGAGGCCGTCTTCGAGGACCTGGGCGTCAAGAAGCAGGTCTGGGCCGAGCTGGAGAAGATCGTCTCCCCGGAGGCGGTGCTCGCCACCAACACGTCCAGCCTGTCGATCACCGAGATGGCCGCGGAGCTGGAGCACCCCGAGCGGGTGGTCGGTTTCCACTTCTTCAACCCGGTGGCGGTGCTGCCGCTGCTGGAGATCGTCCGGGGTGAGCGCACCGACGACGCCACCCTGGCCACCGCGTTCGCGGTCGGCAAGCAGCTCAAGAAGTCGTCGGTGCTGGTCAAGGACGCCCCCGCGTTCGTGGTCAACCGGCTGCTCACCCGCTTCCTGGGCACCGTCTTCGCCGCCGTCGACGCGGGCACCCCGCTGGACGTGGCGAACAGCGCGCTGGACCCGCTGGGCCTGCCGATGCGTCCGCTCGCCCTGCTCCAGCTGGTCGGGCCGGCCGTGGCGTACCACGTCGGCGGCACCCTGCACGCCGCGTACCCGGACCGGTTCGGCGTCAGCGAGAACCTCAAGCGGATCGCCGACTCGGGCCAGCCCATCGTGATCGACGACCAGGTCAACGCCGAGGTCGCGAAGCTGCTCGTGGTGGGTGACCAGCCGTTGACCGCGGAGCAGGTGCGCCAGAACGCGCTGGACGCCCTGGCGCAGGAGATCCGGCTGATGCTCAACGAGGGCGTGGTGGCCGAGGCGCAGGACATCGACCTGTGCATGATCCTCGGCGCCGGCTGGCCGTTCCACCTGGGCGGCGTCACGCCGTACCTGGATCGGACCGGCACCTCCGAGCGGGTCACCGGCAAGCGGTTCCTGCCGCGCGGGGCGGCCAGCCTCCCCGCCTGACCGACAGCAGCACCACCGTCGCGGTGGTCGGCAACGTCCCTCCTGGGCCGGCCGGCCACCGCGATCGCGTTCGGGGCAGCGGGCTGACCTGCGAGCAGGTTAAGATCACCCGTTTTGCAGACCTGACTTGGAGCTGATTGATGTCCCAGCCGCCGGCCAACCCCTACGGCCCGCCGCACGGTTCGTACCCCCCGCCGCACCAGCCCGCCGGCCAGCCGGCGACGCCCCAGCCCGGCGGCTGGCCGGCGCCGCAGCAGCAGGGCTTTCCGCCGCCCCAGCAGGGCCAGCCGTACGGCGCCCCGAACCAGCCCACCGGGCAGCCGTACGGCGACCCGAACCAGCCCACCGGGCAGCCGTACGGCGACCCGAACCTGGCCGGTGGCCCGCCGCCGAAGAAGTCCAAGGCCGGCAAGATCGTGCTGATCGTGCTCGCCGTCGTGCTGGTGCTCTGCCTCGGTGGCGCGGCGGTCACCTGGTTCGCGGTCAAGGACGAGGTGGGTGACGTCGTCGACGCCACCAAGACCCGCGTGGTGGCACCGGCCACCCTCGCCGGCCGGCCGAAGATCACCGACCCGGAGCTGCAGAAGGTCTCCGACGAGATGGTCACCGAGATGAAGTCGACGGTGCAGAACGAGACGAGCGCGGTCGGCGCCTTCTACGGCGACCCCGCCAAGCAGGACCTCGTCATGATCGCCGGCGCGTCCGGGGTGATGGCGGACCCGAAGAAGGAGCTTCAGGACGCGGTGACCGGGCTCTCCACTGAGCTCGGCGTAGCCAACATGGCGACGGTCGATCCGGGCCCGCTCGGCGGCGAGGCCCGCTGCGGCGACGGCAAGGCCGAGAGCGTGCCGCTGGGCGTCTGCGTCTGGGCCGACCGAGGCAGTGTCGGCATGATCATCATCTACTTCAAGACCGGCGCACAGGCGAAGTCCGAGTTCGTCGCCATCCGGGGTCAGGTCGAGCAGGTCTCCTGACCGGCGTACCACCGGGGCCCCGGTCCACCCGAGGGTGGGCCGGGGCCCCGTTCCGTCGGACGCCGGTCAGGCCGGGTCACCGTTTCGCGCGGCAGCCCGCGCCGCCGCTGCCGCCGCCCGCTCGGCCGCGTTGCCCAGCACGCAGAACTCGTTGCCCTCCGGATCGGCGAGCACCACCCAACCCCCACCGGTGGGGCCGACGTGGTCGGCGACGTGCACCGCCCCGATGCCGAGCAGCCGCTCGACCTCCTCGGCCCGGGTCCGGTCGGCGGGTTGCAGGTCCAGGTGCAGCCGGTTCTTCACCGCCTTGCCCTCCGGCACGGCGAGGAAGAGCACCTCCGGGCCTCCCGGCGGCAGGAGCATCGCCTCCGGGTCGCCGGGGAAGTCGTCGGGCTGCCGGGGGCAGTCGAAGACCTGCGACCAGAAGCCGGCCAGTGCGTACGTGTCGGCACAGTCGATGCTGATGTTGTGGATCGTCGAACTCACGGTTGGTCCTCCACAGTGGTGGAAGCGGTACGTTCCGGAGCGCTGCGCACCACGCAGAACTCGTTGCCCTCCGGGTCGGCGAGCACCGCCCAGCCCGTACCGTCGGCGTTCCGCCGGTCGGCGACCATGGCGGCACCGAGGCCGAGCACCCGCTCGATCTCCTCGTCCCTGGTCCGTTCGACGGGTTCCAGGCAGATGTGCAGCCGGTTCTTGGTCACCTTCTCGTCCGGCACCGCCTGGAAATACAGGTTGGGAGTCGCCTCGTCCGGTGGCAGCAGAGCCGCCTCGGGATCACCCGGGGCGTCGTCGGAGTGCCGGGCGTACCCGAGCACCGCCGACCAGAAGCCCGCCAGGGCGTACGTGTCATGACAGTCGAAACTGATGTTGCGGATCCGTGGATACACGGGTGTTCCCTCCAGGGCTGGATGGGGACGCTCCGCCTCCGGGGGTCAGCCGACGAGGACCCGGGGCGCGGAGCCAACAGTGGTGGACATCGACGCACCCCCCTTCGATCGTGAGCTGACGCCGTGATCTTGCCATCGCGGCAGCACCGCCCGCAACCCGGTCACCCGCCCAGGGCGGGCACCGGGCCGTGCACCACCGGGGAGTCGGCCGAGGGCAGCGTGACCGTCACCTCCAGGCCACCGCCGGGCTGGGCGATGACCCGCACCGTGCCGCCGTGCGCGTCGCAGACGGCCCGCACGATGGACAGGCCCAGGCCGGAGCCGCGGGCGCCGGTCCGCTCCCGGCCGCCGCGCCGGAACGGCTCGAACAGCCCCGGCACGTCGGCCTGGTCCACCTCGAAGCCGGTGTTCCCCACCACCAGCCACGACCGCTCACCGTCGGTGCCGGTGCGGACCCAGAGCCGCCCGTGCAGGTGGTTGTAGCGGACCGCGTTCTCGATCAGGTTGCCGGCCAATCGGTCGAGCAGCCCCGGGTCGCCGACCACCGGCGCGGACTCCAGAGAGGTCTGCACCCGCAGCCCGATCCGCTCCACCTCCCGGCGTACCGCCGACAGGGCGTTGGCCGTGCCGGCCGCGAGGTCGCACTCGGTACGGCGGCCGAGCCGGCGACCCGCCTGCGCCTCGCTGCGGGCCAGCACCAGCAGCGCGTCGACCAGGCCGTTCGCCCGCTCGGACGCGTCGCGGACCACGATGGCCATCCGGCGGTACTCGGCCGCGTCCGCCTCGTCGTCGCTGAGCGTCACGTCGATCTCGGTACGCATCACGGCCAGTGGGGTACGCAGCTCGTGCGAGGCGTTCGCCACGAAACGTCGCTGCGCGTCGAAGGCGGCGGCGATCCGGTCCAGCATGGCGTCGAACGTCTTGGCCAGCTCGGCCACCTCGTCGTCGGCGCCGGAGTAGCCGATCCGCTGGTCCAGCGTGGCCTCGCCGAGGCGCTGTGCGGTCGCGGTGACCTGGTGCAGCGGGCGCAGGGCCCGGCCGGCCACCGCGTACGCGCCGGCCACCCCGACCACGCTGATCGCCAGCAGCGCGACCAGGCCCTTGGCCAGCAGCTCACCGGAGGCCGCGTCGATCAGTTGCCGCTGCCACTGACCGGCGTCCAGCGACCGGCCGTCGGCCAGCACCACGGTGGTGCCTGGCAGCAGCTCGTCGGTCGGACGCAGCGCGTCACGGACCAGCAGCCAGGCCAGCAGCACCAGGATCGCGCCCGCGCCGATCAGCAGCACCCCGTTGAGCAGGGTCAGTCGCAGCCGCAGGGTGGGCCGCAGCCGCGGTCGGCGGGTCATGACACCACCTCGGCCGTGCGGTATCCGGCACCGACCACCGTCTCGATCAGCGGCGGGTCGCCGAGCTTCCGGCGCAGGGTCATCACGGTGACCCGGACGATGGTGGTGAACGGGTCGGTGTTCGCGTCCCAGACGCGCTCCAGCAGCTCCTCGCTGGAGACCACCGCGCCGCGCGCCTTGAGCAGCTCGCAGAGCACCCCGAACTCCTTGTTGGTCAGCTCCACCGGCACGCCGCCCCGGGTGGCGACCCGGCGGGCCGGGTCCAGCACCAGATCGGCCAGTTCGAGCACGGGTGGCGCGGCCGGGGTGGCCCGCCGGCCCAGCGCCTGCACCCGGGCGACCAGCTCGTCGAAGGCGAACGGCTTGGGCAGGTAGTCGTCCGCGCCCAGTTGCAGCCCCTCCACCCGATCGGCCACCGTGCCGCTCGCGGTGAGCATGAGCACCCGGGTCAGCGCCCCGGACGCGGCCAGGTCGGCGCAGATCTGGTCGCCGTGCACGCCGGGCAGGTCCCGGTCCAGCACCACCACGTCGTACCGGGTGACGAACGCGGCCTCGTGGCCGGCGTCGCCGTCGTACGCGACGTCGACCGCCATCCCCCGCTTGCGCAACCCCCGCGCGATCGCGTCGGCGAGGTTGCGCTCGTCCTCCACCACCAGTACCCGCATCCCGGCCTCCTCGCTGCTGACCACCGCCAACCTACTGTCGGCCGGCAACACCGTCCCGCGCCGCCGGCGCCGCCCGACGTTGCGGACCACCACGGGGGTACGCGATGCTTCCGCCAGCCGAGCGACGAACGGACCTGTCATGACCACCGCCGCACCACCCGGGAGGGACATCGCCTACCGGGGTTTCCACCTGCCGGCGGACCGGTCCGCCGGCACCGGCCACGGGGTGCGGGCCACTCCCTCCGGCCTGACGCTCACCGACCCGCCCGAGCGGGACGACCCGACCGAGCCGACGGCCCCGGACTCGCTGCCGGAGGGTGTGCTCGGGCCGGTACTGCGGGGCAGGTGGACCTCGCCACCGGTGCCGACCGGCTTCGACGTCGCCGAGGTGGTCCCGTCCTGGACCGCCGACACCCCTGACGGCTGCTGGATCGAGGTCGAGCTGCGCGGCTGGCACGGCGACGGGCCGGCCACCCGCTGGTACCCGCTGGCCCGCTGGGCGGCCGACGACCGCACCGTCCGGCGCACCTCGGTGCCCGGCCAGCGCGACGCCGGCGCCCGGGTGGACACCGACACCCTGCTGGTGACCGGAGCGACGGTCACCGGCTGGCAGGTGCGGGTCACGCTGTGCCGACCGGCGGACCGCCCGGCCGGCCCGGTGCTGCGCAGCGTCGGCGCGGTGGCCACCGGCCGGGCGCACCACACACCGCCGGCCGGGCCGGAGCCGACGTCCCCGGCCGGCGCCGGGCGCGGGATCGTGCTCGACGTGCCGCGGTACTCGCAGCGGCTGCACGCCGGCCAGCACCCGCAGTGGGGTGGCGGCGGCGACTCCTGGTGCAGCCCCACCTGCACCTCGATGGTGCTCGCCTACTTCGGCGCCGCCCCCGCCCCGGAGCGATACGCCTGGGTGGACCCGCCCGGCCCGCGCCCGGTGGTGGTGCACGCGGCCCGGCACTGCTACGACCACGCGTACGCGGGGGCCGGCAACTGGCCCTTCAACACCGCGTACGCCGGCCTGCACGGGCTGGACGCGTTCGTCACCCGGCTCCGGTCGCTGGCCGAGGCGGAGGCGTTCATCGTCGCCGGCATCCCGCTGATCGTCTCCGCCGCGTTCCGCTCCGGCGAGGTACCCGGCCTGGACTACGACACCCGTGGCCACCTGATGGTGCTGGTCGGCTTCACCACGGCCGGCGACCCGGTGCTCAACGATCCGTACGCGCCCGACGACGACGCGGTGCGCCGTACCGTGCCCCGGGAGCGGTTCGAGACGGTCTGGCAGCGCGGCAGTGGCGGGGTGGCGTACGTGCTGCGGCCGCGGTCGGTGCCGCTGCCTCCGGCGCCCGCCCAGTCCAACTGGTGATCAGCGGTTCAGCGTCCACAGCCCGTACGAGCCGTCGAACCGGCGGCACAGCAGCCGGCCGTGACCGCTCTGGCACTCGCCGGCCGCGTCCGGCAGCACGTCGAGCATCCGCACCGCGCCGGCCCGGATGTCGAGCTCGGCGACGAGCAGCCCGCCGTCGGGGTGCCGGCGCACCACGACCACCGGCTCTTCGGAGGCGAACCGGGCCAGCTCCCACCGGCCCAGCTCGGCGAGCACCCGGCCGCTCGCCGGGTCCAGCACTGCGAGCTGCTCCACCCCCGGGCCGGCGTTGCTGAGCGTGCTGGCCACCAGCCGGCCGGCGAGCGGCCAGACCGCCACCCAGCGGTCGCTGGTCCACCGCAGCCGGCCGGTCCCTGGCTCCACCGCCCGCAGGCCACCGGCGCCGTTCTGGAAGCAGACCACCGAGCCGCAGTCGCTCGCGTACAACAGGCCGTCGGCCCCGGTGCTCCAGCGCCGGTCCAACCGGTCCAACCCGTACGCGGTGATCGTGGCCGGCACCCCTCCCACGGCGAGCAGCAGGTCGCCCACCACCTGCACGGTCCCGAACGCCCGCGCGTGGGCGGCGCGCAGGTCGCGGCGAACCAGCACCGCCCCGGTGGTCGCGTCGCGTATCTCGGTCCAGCCGTCCGTGCGGGACAGCACGACCCGGTCCACTCCCCGCCCGGTCTGGTGGTAGCTGATCTCCCCGGGGGCGGTGCGTAGCTGCCAGCGCACGGTGCCGCAGCACGGGTCGACCGCGCGCAGGCTGCCCGGTTCGTCGCCGTCGACCGACTCCAGCAGCAGGCTGCCGTCGGCCAGCTCGGTGGCGCTGCCGGGCTGCTGCCAGCGGTACGCCCCGGTGGCCTGGTCCAGCGCCACGGTGAGGGTGCCTCCGCCGCCCGGTGTCGCCTGGTGCCCGGTGACCAGCAGCATCCCTCCCTGCTGGGAGATGCCCCAGAACCGGCCGTCCATTGGCAGCGGCACCTGCCAGGCCGGTTCGCCACCGGGGAGCCGGAACGCGACCAGGCGACGTTGCCGCGCCTGCGGGCTGATCGGGTCGATGACCAGGAACAGGTCGCCGGCGACCAGCGCGTCGGTGCCGAGCCGGGCCGGCAGGGTGACCACGCTCCGCCGGGCCGGGGGTGCGCCGGCGGCCATCGTGGCCAGCACCAGCAGCAGGGCCAACGCGCAGCGCAGCGGCCGGTCCCGGGCGCGGGGCGGGCGGGGCAGCGGCGCCTGCTCCGGCTCGTGCCGCAGCTCGCCGAGGTCGATGACCGGGCCGGTCACCGCCGCCACCGCCACAGCGTCGTGGAACTGTCGGTACGCCGGCAGAGCAGGACCCGCGGGGCGGCGGCCTGGCAGGCGCCGGCCGCGTCCGGCAGGACGTCGACGATCCGCGACCGGCCCGCGACGAGGTCCAGTTCGGCGACGACCAGCCGGCCGTCGGCGCCCCGCCGCACGCCGAACAGCGGGCCGTCCTGCCGCGGCACCGGCACCAGGTCCCACCGGCCCAGCTCGGCCCGCAACCGCCCGGTCGCCGGGTCCAGCACCGCGAATCGCCGACCGGCCCCGATCACCAGCAGCTGCCCGTTCCGGATGTCGACAAGCGTGTCCTGCCGCGGGTCCGACCAGCGCGTCGCACCGGTGCGCGAGTCGAGCGCCTGGACGCCACCGGTCTGCCGAGCCACGCACACCAGATCGCCGCAGTCGACGGCGAAGGCCACCAGCGGCAGCTCGGCCGTCCAGCGTCGTTCCAGCCCGGTCAGCCCGTAGGCCACCAGGCGCGTGCCGCCGGGCGGGACGAGGAGCAGCAGGTCGCCGGCGACCTGCACCCGCTGGAACGCCGCCCGCTCGCCGGGCAGCGTGTCGGCGCTGCGCAGCAGCTCGCCGGTGGCGGCGTCGTGGACCTGCAGTTCTCCGGTCGGTTGCAGGAGCACGATCCGGTCGACGTGGCCGTCGCGGCGGTGGTAGTCCACAATGCCGGGCGGCGGGACCGGCACCGACCAGCGCGGCCGGCCGCTGGCCGGCTCCACCCGGGTCACCGCGCCCGACCCGGCCCCGGGCCCGGTGAGCACGAGCAGGCCACCGTCGACCGTCCAGTGTGTGACACCCTGCCGCTGCCAGCGCTGCTCGCCGGTCCCGGAGTCGAAGACCGTCGTCCGGTACACGCCGTCCTCCGTGGTGGAGCCGAGCAGCAACACCAGACCCTGCTCCACCCGGAGGTCGAGGTAGTTCCCGGTGCCGGCCAGCGCCGCCTGCCACCGCCGCCGCAGGCCGCCGCCCGCGTCCGGCGACGGCTGGGCGTACGCGGTCAACCGCCGCTCCCCCTCGCCGGTGGACGGATCGACGACGAAGACCGCGTCGGCGGCCAGGAACACCGTGGCGCCCTGCGGGGCGGGCACCGTGGTCGTCATCCGCCGCGGCAGCGGTGTGGCCCCGGCCAGCACGACCAGGGCCAGCACCAGCACCGCCGCGCAGCGCAGTGGCCGACCGGTGGCGGCCGGCGGGCGGGTCGGCGGTGCCGGTACGGGCTCGTGCCGAACGTCACCCAGGTCGATGATCGCCAACCGACAGTCCCTCCGTCACCCGGGTGCGGCCGGCCGGCGGGTCGAGCCGACGAACCGACCGAGGTCGAACCGGCCGGCAAATGGGACGCATCCTCGCCTGTACGATGGCGCGTCGTGGCCGTGCCGGTGGTAGACCCTTCGCTGACTTTCGTGACCCAGACCGACGCCGACCCGGCCGAGGTCGAGCCCGCACGGAGGCCCCGCCGTCGCCCGGTCCGCGCCGACCTGCTGGCCCTCGGAGCCTATGCGCTGCTGGGCGTTTTCGTCTGCCTCAACTACTGGGGAGACGTCCAGGGCCGGGTCTCCTCGCACCTGCCCACGGACCACAGCTGGTTCGAGTGGCTGTTCGCGCACGGCGCCTACTCCGTGCGGCACCTGGAGAACCCACTCTTCACCGCCCGGCAGAACGCCCCGGACGGCGTGAACATGATGGCGAACACCTCGCTGCTCGGGGTGACCCTGCCGCTGGCGCCGCTGACCATGTTGCTCGGTCCACAGGTGGTGTACGCGCTCTACCTGGGCGGGGCGCTGGCGGCCACCGCCGGGACGGCGTACTGGATGCTCTCCCGGCACCTGGTGCGCTCGCGGGCGGCGGCCTTCGTCGGTGGCGTCTTCCTCGGCTTCGCGCCCGGCATCATCCACCACGCCAACGGCCAGCCCAACTTCGTGTCGAACTTCCTGCTGCCGCTGATCGTGGTGCGGGTGCTGCGGCTGGGCGAGCCGGGCCGGTGGCGGCGCAACGGGCTGGTGCTCGGCCTGCTGGTGGCGTACCAGATCTTCATCAACGAGGAGATGCTGCTGCTCACCGCGCTGGGCTGCCTGGTCGTGGTGCTGGCGTACGCCGTGCAGCGGCCGGCGGCGGCGCGGGCGGCGGCCGGCCGGTTCCTGGCCGCGCTCGGCCTCGGCGGCGTGGTGGCCCTGCTGCTGGCGGCGTACCCGATCTGGTTCCAGTTCAACGGCCCGCAGTCCTACCGTGGCCTGCAGGACGGCGTCTTCCACAACTGGGGCGAGGACCTGGCCGCCTTCGTCACCTTCGCCCGGGACACCTGGGCCGGCGACCCGGCGGTGGAGCAGACCATCGGGATGACCGAGCAGAACACCTGGTTCGGTTGGCCGCTGGTGCTGCTGTCGGTGGTGGCCCTGGTGCTGCTCGTACGCCGGTCGGTGCCGGCCCGGATCGTCGCGGTGCTGGTGGTGGTCTTCTCGGTCGCCGCGATCGGGCCGCAGGTGCGGTTCGACGGCGTGGAGACCGGGGTACGCGGCCCGTGGTCGTACGTGCCGGACGACCTGCCGCTGGTCGAGATGATGATGCCGACCCGGCTGACCCTGGTGGTGGTCGCCGCGGTGGGCGTGCTGCTCGCGTTGACCTGGGACGCGCTGGCCCGCACCGGCCGCGCCGGTGCCCTGGCCCGGGTGCCGGCCCCCCGCGCGCCCGAGCCGGCCGCCGTACCCGTCAGGCCGGCCGGCCCGGCTCGACCGCGTCGCCGCTGGCTGCGGCCGGTCGGTCAGGCGGCGGTGATTCTCGCGCTGCTGCCGCTCTTCCCCCGGCCGCTGCCGGCCCAGCCGATGGACCCGCCGCCGCACTTCATCACCGCCGGCGGCTGGCGACCGTACGTGCCGGCGGGCCGGACCCTGGTCCCGGTCCCGATCCCGAGCAACGTGCACGGGCTGCCCACCCTGCGCTGGAGTGTGCTCACCGGGCAGGAGTTTCCCATACCGGGCGGCTACTTCATCGGCCCGAACGAGACGGGCGAGGGGGTCTTCGGCGCGCCGAACCGGCCGACGAGCAGCCTCATCTACTCCACCATGGACGCCGGCGCGGTACCCGCGCTGACCGACGACAACCGTCGCCAGGCGGTGGAGGACCTGCGGTTCTGGCGGGCGTCGGTGGTGGTGCTCGGCGCCCACCCGCGCGAGGCCGTGCTGCGGGAGCTGATGACCGCCCTGCTCGGCCCGCCACGGCGGGTGGACGACGTCTGGCTCTGGGACGTCCGCCCGCTGGTGGGCTGACGGCTCCGACGGGGCGTCAGGCGCCGTCGACCAGGCTCCGGACGTCCCACACCCACGCGCCGTCGACCTGTCGGCCCGGGCCGAGCAGCTCGTCGACGGTCCGGCGGACCGGTTCGCCGTGGGCCAGGCCGCCCTGGACCACCAGCGCGGCCCGCCAGTGCCGCAGGTCCTGCACCGCCTGCCGGCGGTCGGCGTCGGTCACCACCGGCACCGCACCGGTGTCGGCCACCCGGCGCAGCAGCGCGCCGGTGGGCCGGTCCGGGGCACCCCAGCGCGCGGCCGGGTCGTCCGGGGCGCTCGGGCCGATGAAGTACCCGCCGGGCGCGCGGAAGGCGAGCCCGGTCCGGGCGGACCAGAGCATCACCGGGCTCAGCCCCGCGCCGGTGATCGGCGGCACCGCCACCAGCGTCCGCCCGGCCGGCACCGAGGCCCGCCACCCACCGTCGGCCACGAACGCCGGCACGGGCCGGGCCGGCACCGTCCGGATCGGCGTCGGGAAGAGCGGGAGCAGCGCGGCTGCCACCGCCCCGGTCCACAGCAGCCGCACCGGCACCGCCGGGCCGCCGGCCGCCGGCCGGGTGGGCGGCCGGGCGGTGCGGACCCGGTCCAGGGAGAGTGCGACCAGGATGCCCAGCACGGGTACACAGACCAGCGCGAACCGGGCCGGCACCGCGAGGTCGAGCAGCGGAAGCCCGGCGACCAGGCGGTACGGTCCCGGAATTCCGGTGGCCGTGCCGTCCACCCGCACCGGCGTGCCGAGCGAGAGCAGGGCGAAGAGCAGACCGCAGGCGGCCAGCGCGCGGACCAGCGGACGACGCCACAGCCAGATCACGACGACCACGGCGAGCACCAGCAGCCCCGGGCCGAAGAACGAGTTCTCCTCGGTCGGGTTCGGCGAGAGCAGCCCGGGCAGCCAGTCGTCGCCGACCACGGTCTGCCGGGCCGACGCGGTGAACGACGCCGCGTCGAGTTGGTAGCCGTACGCGGCGAAGGCCATCCCCCGGTAGTGCTGCGGGCCGTGGAACTGGAACCAGAGCGGGTACGCCAGCAGCACCGCGGCCACCGCCGCGCCCACCCCGAGTCGGCCGAGCAGGGCCGGCGCCAGCCGCCGGGCCGCCACCCGGTCGGCGAGCGCGTAGCCGAGCGCGAACACCCCGGCGGCGAGGGCCAGGAAGACCAGCACCTCCTCGCCGAGGAAGACCTGCCAGGCGACCAGCAGGCCGAGGCCGATCCCGGGCCGCCACACCCGGTCGGGTGCGGGCCGGAACACCAGGGCGAGGATGGCGGGCACCAGGAACTGGGCGGCCATGTGCAGGTGCGCGCCCGCCTGGGCGACCATGCCGGGGGCGAACCCGCAGACCAGCCCGCCGACCGCCGCCGCGGACCGGCCGGCGACCAGCCGGCGGCGCAGCAGCGCGTACCAGGCGGTGGCGGTGCCGGCGAGGCAGCAGACCACGGCCACGCAGAACGCGGTCTGCGAGCCGAGGAGCAGGGTCACCGGGGTCAGCGGGACGCCCAGACCGAGCACGGAGGTGTTCGCCATCAGGTTGACGCCGTCCGGCGCGTTCAACGCCGTGCTGTAGAGCGGGTTCTCCCACCCGACGACGGCCCGGGCCGCGCGGGCCAGCATCCACTCGAAGAGGACCTGGTCACCGGCCTGATGGAACAGCCGTCCGGGACGACCCCACTGCCCGGCCGTGAGCAGCACGGCCAGACCCAGGTAGCCGGCCACCACCACCGCGTCCAGCAGCCGGCCCGGCCGGCGCCGCGCCGCCCGCGCCACGATCGGCGGGGCCGCCGTCCCGGTGGCCATCAGGCCGACTGGGCGGTCAGCGTCCGCACGTCCCACACCCAGACGTCCAGCTCCCGGCGACCTGGCCCGACCAGTTGCTCGACGGTACGCCGCAACGCCTCGGCGTGCTGCTGGCCCACCGGAAGCACCAGGATGGCGGCCCGCCAGTGCCGCAACTCGTCCAGGCAGCGGCGGCGCTGCCGGTCGTCCAGCTTGGGCGTCCGGCCGGTGGTCGCCACCTCCTCCAGGAGTTGCCCGATCCCGCTGGGGCGACCGCCGAAGCGGCCCGGGTCACCGGTGTTGCCGTTGCGGGGGGCGAGGAAGTATCCCCCGGGAATCTTGAAGTCGAGGTTGGTGGCGGCGGCCCAGCGCATGCCGTGCGTGTTGCCCATGCTCGGCACCGGGACGGGCACCAGCGTCTGCTCCGGACCGACGTACGCCCGCCAGCGGTCGGCGGTGATGAACTGCGGCACCGGCGGCCGGGAGACCACCCGCAGCGGCAGCGGCGCGATCGGCACCAGGGCGAGCGCCAGGCCCGCGACGGTGAGCGCGCGCACGGTACGCCGATCGACCGACCGCAGCGACCTGGCCCGCTCGACGGCGAAGGCGAGCAGCATGCCGATCACCACGGTGGTGATCAGACCGAAGCGGGTGGGCACCACCGCGTCCAGCAGTGGCAGGCGCACCAGCCACTCCCAGGGCCCGGTGAACAGCTCCCGTTCCCACCAGGACACCCGCTCGCCCAGTGACAGGATGGCGAAGAACGCGCCGGTGACGGCGAGCGCCCGGACGACCAGCTCGCGCCGCAGCCAGACCACGATCCCGACGGCCAGCAGCGACAGGCTCCAGCCGAAGAAGGCGTTCTCCTCGGAGTAGTTCGGCGCGAGGTTGGCGTTGGCCCGCTGGTTGCCGCCGAGCGTGGGCGAGCCGGGGGCGAAGAAGGCGGCGATGTCGTTGCCGTAGTTCTGCACCGCGTCGCTGAGCCCGTGGTACGCCATCGGCCCGGCGAACTGCACGTGGAGCGGGTATGCCAGCAGCGCCCCCGCCAGCAGCGCGCAGACCGCCAGGCCGGCGGCGAGCGGACGCCACGCCGACGACCAGCGGGCCGGCTCCTGGGCCACCACGGCCAGCAGGAAGACCGCGCAGGCCAGCGCGGTGAAGAGCAGGATCTCCTCGTTGATGAACGCCTGCACGGTGACCAGCAGGGCCAGCAGCGCGCCGTCGCGCACCGGGCGGCGCGACCGGGTGAGCACCAGCACCCGCCAGACGATGAACGGCAGCAGGAACTGGCTGATGATGTTCGGGTGCCAACTGGCGTGCGAGAGCATGGCCGGCGAGAAGCCGCAGAACCAGCCGCCCACCGCGGCGGCGAGCGGGGTACGCACCAGGTGCCGGGAGAGCACGGCGTACCAGGCGGTGGCGGTTCCGGCGAGGCCGAGGGTGACCAGCACCACGAACGAGACCGCCGGCCCGAAGAGGAGGGTCACCGGCACCATCGGGATGCCCAGCGCCAGGACGGCCGTGTTGGCCATCAGGTTGACGCCGTCGGGGTAGTTGAACTGTTCGGTGTAGAACGGGTACTCCCCGTGCAGCACCACCCGTACCGAGTGGGCCAGGAAGAACTGCACCTGCGCCGGGTCGCCGGTGTAGAGCGACGCCACCCGGCCGGCGGGGTCGAGCCAGATCCGGCTGGTCACCCAGAGCGCCGCGAGCAGGAACAACCCGCCGACCGCGAGATCCTGCCGACGCCGGGTCCACCGCCGTCGATCAGGCGCGGCCGCAGCGTCCTCGGTGGGCGCCGGGTCGGCGTCCGCCGCCGCGGGCGGGTGCGGCGCGGGCAGGGCGCGGAGCTCGGCAGGCGTCACAGTCGGCGGAGTCTACCGGAGCGGCGAAAAGGAACTAAAGCCCCGGTGCGGTCCATTGTGGTGACGGCAGGACCGGCATTCGAGGCGCTGACGGTCACTGGTCGGACATCTCGTACTATGGCGCTTTCCAGCAGCGACGGACGAGGCGATCGGGGGCGGGTCAGGTGACTCCGGGCCGGCGGCACGGCAGGACGCTCACGGTGCTGCTGAGCACGGTGCTGACCGTCACGGCGTGCGGTCCGCTCGCCGACCGGCAGCCGGGTGCGCTGCGTGTCGGGTACGACAGCCTGGACGGGTCGCTGGCGGTGTGGCCACCCCGCGGCGACCTCGCCGGGGACACGGCGGCCACCGCGGCCGTCACCGACGCCGTACGCGACTGGCGGTCACCGGCGGACGACCGGGTCCATCTGCCGTCGTCGGGCATCCTCTGGTCCGGCCGCACGGACGGCGCCGCGCTGGCCCTGGTCGCCGCGGACGTACCCGGCGAGAGCGCGTCCTGGCTGCTGCAACTCACCCGCGACGGCGACCGGTACGCGGTCACCCGGGCCACCGAGTACACCGACCCCGGATACCTGGTCTACTCCGACGTCCTCCCGGTGCAGACCACCGCCGGCCGCCGCTACCTGGTCTCCGCCCGGGTGGAGCGGCTGGTCGGGCCGGACGACCGGGCCCTGGCCCTCACCGACGGCCTCAGCGCGCCGGTCGACGTGCCGGCCTGCCGGGCGGTGCCGGTGACCGCCACCCTGCGGGTCACCGGGTCGCTGCCCCGGGGCCGGGCCGCCGACCGGCTGCTCGACCTGGGCACCGGCACCACCGATCCGCGCTACCCGCTGGTGCGCGACGAGTCCGGCTCCGGCCGGCGGGCGCTCACCGGCCTCGACACCTGCGTGCTCGCCGGGGAGCGGGGCCCGTTCGGCAGCATCCCGCGCCGCATCGGTGACCGCGACGCGCCCCGGTCCGTGCCGACGTCCTGGCCGATGGCGAAGCTGACGGTCCGGTCGCTGGGCGAGGTCGCCCTCGGCGGCGGCGAGCCGGCCGAGTTGCAGCAGCTCAGCTGGGACACGGACGCCGGCACGATGACCGCGGTGGTCTACCGACCCGCCGACCGCGGCACGCCGGTGGTCTCGCCGGCGGACCGGGCCACCCCGCTGCAGACGTATTCGCTGCCGGTGCCCGGGCAGCCGCTGGTGGTGCTCAGCTGGCGGGCCACCCGGGACAGCTCGCTGTCGGTGCCGCCGGGCACCCCGCTGCTGGTCGAACGCCCCGGCCTGGCGGTCGTGCCCGAGCCCACGAGCACCCGCACCTTCAGCCTCGCCGGCGGCGACAAGACCCACTACCGCTCCGTCTCCCCCCGCTGACCCCCGCCCGCCGGATCGCGAGATGGCGACGGCGGGCGACCCCGGAGGGGCGCCCGCCGTCGGAGTGCGGAACTCGGGTCAGTTCTGGGCGGCGGCGTCGTCGGCGGTGAACCGGACCGGCTCGACCGGGGTGCCGTCCAGGCCGGAGATCCAGCCGGTGACGTTGCGGGCCACGTCCTGCGCGGTGAGGCCCAGGTCGGCGAGGATCTGCGCCCGGGTGCCGTGCGGGTGCCAGTCGGCCGGTACGCCCAGGTCCTTGAGCGGCACCCGGACGTCGGCGTCGCGCATCGCCTGGCCGAGCGCGTCGCCCACGCCGCCGACGCGTACGCCGTCCTCGACGCTGACCACGAGACGGTGGCCGGCGGCCAGCTCGACCAGCTCGGCCGGGACGGGACGGACCCACCGGGGGTCGACCACGGTGACCCCGTAGCCCTGCTCGGCGACCCGGGCGGCCACCTCCATGCCCAGCTGGGCGAAGGAGCCGACGGCGACCAGCAGCACGTCGGTACGGGCCGACTCGGCCAGCACGTCGACCGGGCCGACCCGGCGCAGCGCCGGCAGGTCCGCGGCGACCGCGCCGGTCGGGAAGCGCACCACGGTCGGGCCGTCGTCGACGGCCACCGCCTCGCGCAGCTCCTCGCGCAGCGTGGCGGCGTCGCGGGGGGCGGCGATCCGCAGCCCCGGGACCACCCCGAAGACGGACATGTCCCAGATGCCGTAGTGGCTGGGGCCGTCCGGGCCGGTGATGCCGGCCCGGTCCAGCACGAACGTGACCGGCAGCCTGTGCATCGCCACGTCCAGCAGGACCTGGTCGAAGGCGCGGTTGAGGAAGGTGGCGTAGACCGCGACCACCGGGTGCAGCCCGCCGAGGGCCAGCCCGGCCGCCGAGGTGGCCGCGTGCTGCTCGGCGATGCCCACGTCGTACACCCGCTCGGGGTACTTCCGGGCCAGCTTGGCGATGCCGGTCGGCTCGGCCATCGCGGCGGTGATGCCCACCACGTCCGGCCGCTCGTCGGCGATGGCCAGCAACTCGTCGGCGAAGACGTGGGTCCACTTCACCGAGGGGGCGGCCAGCAGCGCGCCGGTCTCCACGTCGAAGGCGCTGCCCGGGCCGTGCAGGCAGTCCGCCTCGTCCTCCTCGGCCGGGCGGTAGCCGTAGCCCTTGCGGGTGACCGCGTGCACTATCACCGGACCGCCGAAGTTCTTCGCCGCGCGCAGGGCCGACTCGACCGCGGCCACGTCGTGCCCGTCGACCGGGCCGACGTACTTGATGCCGAGGTCCTCGAACATGGCCTGCGGGGCGACGGCGTCCTTGATGCCCTTCTTGACCGCGTGCAGCACCTCGTACATCGGTCGGCCGACCAGCGGCGTGGAGCCGAGGGCGTCCTTGACCGTGTCGAGGACCTTCTCGTAGCCGGGGTTGAGCCGCAGCGAGGAGAGGTGGTCGGCCAGCCCGCCGATGGTCGGGGCGTACGAGCGGCCGTTGTCGTTGACCACGATGACGAGGGGGTTGCCGGCGGTGGCGATGTTGTTCAGCGCCTCCCAGCACATGCCGCCGGTGAGCGCGCCGTCGCCGACCACGGCCACCACGCTGCGCGACTCGCCGCGCAGGGCGTACGCCTTGGCCAGCCCGTCGGCGTAGGAGAGCGCGGTGGAGGCGTGCGAGTTCTCGATCAGGTCGTGCTCGCTCTCCGCCTGGCTGGGGTAGCCGGAGAGGCCACCGCGCTGGCGCAGCTTGTCGAAGCCGGCCTGCCGCCCGGTGAGGATCTTGTGCACGTACGCCTGGTGACCGGTGTCGAACAGGAGCCGGTCCCGGGGGGAGTCGAAGACCCGGTGCATGGCCAGCGTCAGCTCGACCACACCGAGGTTGGGCCCGACGTGCCCGCCGGTGCGGGAGACCTTGGCGATCAGGAAGTCCCGGATCTCGGCGGCGAGGATGTCCAGTTCCTCGCCGGACATCCGCTTGACGTCCTGCGGACCGCGCACCGTGGCCAGCAGCCGGCCGTGGTTGGCCGTGTCCTCTTCAACACTCATGACCGGAGAGTCTATCGGCCGTCCGGTACTCCGCAGCGCGGCCCGAGCGTCGGGCACCCCGGCCCGCCCGGCTCCGGCCGACTGAGCGACCGGTCAGACGGCGGCCGGCCCGGAGGCCGGCGGCCGGCCGCGCGGCTGGTCGGGCAACGGCTGCGCGGCTGGTCAGGCCCGGATGCGCAGCCGCCGGGGCGGAGTGGCCGGGGTGGCGCGGTGCGCCGGCCCGGCCGGAGTCCACGAGCCGAGCACCGCCGGCCGGGTGGCGCCGGTCACCGAGCCGATCGCGCCGGGCAGGCCGTGCCAGGACAACCAGCCGAGCAGGGCGAAGGCGTACGCCTCCTTGGCCTGCGCCGGGACGCCCAGCTCGTCGGTGCCGCGCAGCCGCCACCGGCCCGCGCCGAGGGCGGCCAGCCGGCCCAGCAGGGTCGGGTTGCGCACTCCCCCGCCGGCGATGACCACCTCGGTCACGCCGTGCCGGTCGCACTCGGCGGCCACCACCCGCGCGGTCAGCTCGGTCAGCGTGGCCAGCAGGTCGTCCACCGGCACCGGCTCACCGAGCGCGGTCAGCCGGTGGTCCAGGTAGCCGGCGTGGAACAGCTCCTTGCCGGTGGACTTGGGCGGCGGCGCCGCGTAGTACGGCTCGGCCAGCAGTTCGGCGAGCAGGCCCGGGTGCACCCGGCCGGCCGCCGCCCGGGCGCCGTCGACGTCGCAGGGCCGGTCCAGGAATCGGCGGGCCGCGGCGTCCAGCAGGGCGTTGGCCGGGCCCACGTCGTACCCGAGCACCGGCGCGCCGGGGGCGACCACGGTGAGGTTGGCGATGCCGCCGAGGTTCAGCGCCGCCCGGGGGCCCGCGCCGTCGGCCGGGTCGAGCAGCAGCGCGTCGAAGGCCGGCACCAGCGGTGCGCCCTGCCCACCGGCGGCGATGTCCGCCGAGCGCAGGTCGCTGAGCACCGGTACGCCGACCCGGGCGGCCACCCGGGCCACCGCGCCGAGCTGGAGGGTGCCCCGGGCGGTGCCGTCGGCGACCCAGTGGAAGACCGTCTGCCCGGGCGAGACCACCGCGTCGGCGCGTCCGCCGGCCAGCTCCAGACCGACCGCCGCCGCCTCGGCGAAGACCTCGCCGAGGCGGTTGTCGAGCCGGCAGACCGCCTCGATGGTGGTGGCCGCCGGCGGCAGCACCCTGCCGATCTCGGCACGCAGCTCCTCGTCGTAGGGGAGCTCACGATGGCCCAGCGGCCGCATCCACAGGGTGTCCCCGTCAACGCTGAACTCGGCGGCGACCACGTCCACCCCGTCGTACGACGTGCCCGACATCAACCCAACGATCTTCATGAAAGGAAGGGCCCCCTGTTAACGCCTGATGTATAGGAAGGGTCCCCTGCTAACCCGCGGCCGGGGGCAGCAGCAGCCCGACCAGCTCGACGTGCTGGGTCATCGGGAACATGTCGAAGCCGCGCAGCGCGGACAACCGCCAGCCCAGCTCCGTGAAGGTGCGGACGTCCCGGGCGAACGCGGCCGGGTCGCAGGCCACGTACGCGACCGCCCGCGGCCGGGCGGCCACCACGTCGCGCACCACGGGCGCGCCCGCGCCGGAGCGCGGCGGGTCGAGCACCACCAGGTCGACCGGCCCGGTGATCCGGCGGCGGGCCAGCGCGGTCTCCACCCGGGCGGCCACCACCTCCACCCGGGGCAGGTCGGCCAGGTTCTCCCGAGCCGCGTCGACGCCCTGCGCGGAGGACTCGACCAGGGTGATCCGGGCGTCCGGGCCGACCCGACCGGCGAGCGCGGCGGCGAAGAGCCCGGCCCCGCCGTACAGGTCCCAAGCGGACTCGCCGGGTTGCGGGGCGAGCAGGTCCAGCACGGCGGCGACCAGGGTGTCGGCGGCGGCCGGGTGGACCTGCCAGAAGCCTCCGACGGGCAACGTCCAGTCCCGGCCGGCGGCGACCTCACGGACCCGCTCCGGCCCGCTGACCGGCGTGGCTACCCCCTCCGCGACGGCGGTGACGGTGACGTCCCCGCCGGTGGAGGCGACCGTCTCGACGGCCTCGGCGTCCGGCCAGCGCGCGCCGGACGGGGTGAGCACCGGCAGGTGCTGGATCGCCGGGTGCGCGATCCGACACCAGTCGATCGGCACGACCTCGTGCGAGCGGTGCTTGAGCAGGCCGGCCCGGCCGGCGGCGTCGACCGCGTACCGGACCCGGGAGCGCCAGCCGAGCGGCCCGCCGGGCAGCGCCGCGACGGTGACCCCCAGGGCGTCCACCTCCGCGTCGGTGAGCCCGCCGAGCCGGGTGAGCTGCTCCCGGACCACGGTGGCCTTCCAGGTCAGCTGCGCCGGAGGTGCGACGTGTTGCAGGTCGCAACCGCCGCACCGGCCCGGCTTCGCCCACGGGCAGGGTTGTTCGACGCGGTCCGGCGAGGCCTCGAGGATCTCGACGGCGTCGGCACGGGCGAAACCCCGGTGCAGTTCGGTCACCTCGGCGATCACCCGCTCGCCGGGCAGGGCGTGCCGGACGAAGACCACCTGCCCGTCGAGCCGGGCCACGCAGTGCCCGCCGGGGGCCACCGAGTCGACGGTCAGCTCGACCCGCTCGGCCTCCTCCAGCACACGCCGCTGGCCGGTCGCCTCGTCGTTACTGCCGGCGGTCACGGGCGCTCCCCGGCGCTCGGGCCGCTCTCCCCGGGCGGCGCGGAGACCACCGGCGGGACGACCGGCGGCAGGGCGCCGGCCGGCACCACCCGCGGCCCGCGGGCCGGCCCCCGGGACAGGGTGGCGTCCAGCCGGTCCAGGTCCTTGCGCTCGCTCGATGCGAGCTGCCACGGCACGCTGGTCACCATCACTCCCGGTTCGAAGAGCAGCCGGCCCTTGAGCCGGAGCGCGCTCTGGTTGTGCAACAGGTTCTCCCACCAGCGTCCCACCACGTACTCGGGGATGAAGACGGTGACCACGTCGCGGGGCGACTTGCGGCGGGTGGAGGCGACGAAGTCCAGGATCGGCCGGGTGATCTCCCGGTACGGAGAGTCGATCACGGTGAGCGGGACCGGCAGCTCCCGCCGCTCCCAGTCGGCCTGGAGGTCGCGGGTGTCCTTGTCGTCCACGTTGACGGTCACCGCGGTCAGCGTGTCGGGCCGGGTGGCCCGGGCGTACGCGATGGCCCGCAGGGTCGGCTGGTGCAGCTTGCTGACCAGCACGATGGCGTGGTTGCGGGCGGGCAGCACCGCCCGGCCCTCGTCCGGCGGGGTCAGCTCGGCCGCCACCCGGTCGTAGTGCCGGCGGATGGCCAGCATGAGCAGGTAGATCACCGCCATGGCGGCGATCGCGATCCAGGCGCCGAGCAGGAACTTGGTGACCAGCACGATCACCAGCACCGTGCCGGTCAGGCCCATGCCGAACGTGTTGATGGCCCGGGAACGGTGCATCCGGCGGCGCGCCTCGGGATCCCGCTCGGTGCGCAGGTGCCGGTTCCAGTGCCGGATCATGCCGGCCTGGGAGACGGTGAACGAGACGAACACCCCGACGATGTAGAGCTGGATGAGTCGGGTCACCTCGGCCTGGAAGCCGACGATCAGCACGATCGCGAACAGGGCGAGGAAGGTGATGCCGTTGGAGAAGGCCAGCCGGTCGCCCCGGGTGTGGAACTGGCGGGGCAGGTAGCGGTCCTGGGCGAGGATCGAGCCGAGCACCGGGAAGCCGTTGAACGCGGTGTTCGCCGCCAGGAAGAGGATGAGCGCGGTCATCCCGGCCACCACGTAGAGCAGGAACGAGCCGGACCCGAAGACCGTCTCGCCGAGCTGGGTGGTGACGGTCTTCTGCACGTACCCGTCCGGACCGGAGACGATCTGCAGGGCCGGGTCCTCGACGAACTGCAGGTGGGTCAGCCGGGCCAGCCAGATGATCCCGACCAGCAGGCTCACCGCGATCGCACCCAGGAGCAGCAGCGTGGTGGCGGCGTTGCGGCTCTTCGGCGCCTTGAACGCCGGGACGCCGTTGGAGATCGCCTCGACACCGGTGAGCGCCGCGGCGCCCGAGCTGAACGTCCGCAGCAGCAGGAAGACCAGGGCGAAACCGGTCACGCTGTGCTCGGCCTGGATGACCAGGTCGGCACTGGGCGCACGGAGTTCGTCGCCCAGGACGAGGACCCGGAACAGCCCGGTGAACAGCATCGCGCCCATCACGATGACGAAGCCGTAGGTGGGAATGGCGAACGCGGTGCCCGACTCGCGCAGGCCGCGCAGGTTGACGGCGGTCAGCAGCACCACCGCGAGCACCGCGATCATGACCTTGTGGGTGGCCACGAAGGGCAGCACCGAGCCGAGGTTGGCCACGCCGGAGGAGACCGACACCGCCACGGTGAGCACGTAGTCGACCAGCAGGGCACTGGCCACCCCGACGCCGAACTTCGGGCCCAGGTTGACCGTGGCCACCTCGTAGTCGCCGCCGCCCGAGGGGTAGGCGTGCACGTTCTGCCGGTAGCTGGCCACCACCGTGAGCATGACCACCACCACGGCGAGGGCGATCCACGGCGAGTAGAAGTACGCCGAGGCGCCGGCGATGGAGAGGGTCAGCAGGATCTCGTCGGGCGCGTACGCGACGCTGGACAGCGCGTCGGAGGCGAAGACGGGCAGCGCGATGCGCTTCGGCAGGAGGGTGTGCTGGAGCCGGTCGGACCGGAACGGTCGACCGAGCAGAAGCCGCTTCAGCAGCGAGGTGGGACTGGCCACGAACGCCAAGAGTACGACCACCGCCAGCGGGGTGTGGGGGTGGGCGATCACGGACGGCGGCACCGGCGGAGTACCGTCGGTCCCCGCCCCCGGCCGGGACGTGGCAGGCTCGCAGTCGAAGGCCACCGGCGACCGGGCGGTGCCACCTTGGGAGGACAGCGTGCATGTCGTGATCATGGGATGTGGCCGGGTCGGCTCGACCCTCGCCCACAGCCTGGAGTCCCGGGGGCACTCGGTGGCGGTGATCGACCAGGACGCCGACGCCTTCCGCCGCCTCGGCCCGGACTTCGCGGGCATCACCGTGACCGGCGCCGGTTTCGACGGCGACGTGCTGCGCCAGGCCGGCATCGAGCGGGCGGACGCCTTCGCCGCGGTCTCCAGTGGCGACAACTCCAACATCATCTCCGCCCGGCTGGCCCGCGAGACGTTCGGCGTGTCCCGGGTCGCAGCCCGCATCTACGACCAGCGCCGCGCGCAGGTCTACGAACGGTTGGGCATCCCCACCGTGGCGACCGTGCGGTGGACCGCGGACCGGATGCTGCGGCACCTGGTGCCGGAGGGCAACGTGGAGATCTTCCGCGACCCGACGAGCACCGTGTCGATCGTCGAGGTGCCGGTGCACAAGGAGTGGATCGGCCGGTCGGTACGCGGGCTGGAGGAGGCGACCGGCGCCCGGGTGGCGTATCTGATCCGCTTCGGCATCGGCACCCTGCCCACCGCGTCCCTCGTCGTGCAGGAGGGTGACCAGGTCTTCATGCTGGTCACCGACGACATCGTGGCCACGGTCACGTCGGTGGCGGCGACGCCGCCCGAAGGGGGGCACTGAGCCATGCGCATCGCCATCGCCGGCGCCGGCAACGTGGGCCGCTCGATCGCCCAGGAGCTGATCGAGAACGGCCACCAGGTCATGTTGATCGAGCGTCAGCCGAAGATGCTGCGCCCGGACCGGGTGCCCGCCGCCGAGTGGGTGCTGGCCGACGCCTGCGAGCTGACCAGCCTGGAGGAGGCCAACGTCGCCGGCTGCGACGTGGTCGTCGCGGCGACCGGCGACGACAAGGTCAACCTGGTGGTGTCGCTGCTGGCCAAGACCGAGTTCGCGGTGCCCCGGGTGGTCGCCCGGGTCAACCGTGCCGAGAACGAGTGGCTCTTCACCGAGCAGTGGGGCGTCGACGTCGCGGTGAGCAAGCCGCGGGTGATGGCCGCGCTGGTCGAGGAGGCTGTCACGGTCGGCGACCTGGTCCGGCTGATGACCTTCCGGCAGGGCGAGGCGAACCTGGTGGAGATCACCCTGCCGCCGACCGCGCCCTACGTGGGCCAGCCGATCCACGCCGTGCCGCTGCCCCGGGACTCCGCGCTGGTGGCCATCCTGCGCGGCAAGCGGGTGCTGGTGCCCAGCCCGGACGACCCGATCGAGGCCGGCGACGAGCTGGTCTTCGTCTGTACCGCCGAGGTGGAGGACGACGTGCGGGCGGTCATCCTCGGCCCGGACAGCGTCGAACGGACCCGCGAGTCACGTTGAGAGAACGGCCGGTCGGCCGCCCGGCGCGTCGAGGGACGCGCGGGCCGACCGGCCGTCGGAGCCGCCGACCTGCCGTCAGGCGCCGGGCAGCGGCGTCGGCTGCGACTCCCGGGTGACCCGGCGCACCGTCCACACCGTGATCAGCAGCAGCAGCGCGTACGGCGGGTAACCCAGCGCCAGGCGGGCCACCCCGAGCGCGGTGTCCTGGTGGGCCAGGTAGAGCCCGGCCTGCACGCCCACCTTGGCCAGCCAGACCACGCCCCAGAGCACGGTGAGCTGGGTGAAGGTGCGCACCAGTCGGGGGTCGTCGCGCCACTCGGCGCGGCCCTTGGCGACCAGCACCGACCAGATCCAGCCCACCAGGGGCTGCCGGATGGCCGCCGAGACGAGCAGGGCTACCCCGTAGCCGATGCCGTAGAGGATGCCGGGGAGGTAGAAGTCCCGCTCGTCGCCGGTGCGCCAGGCGATGGCCGCGCCGACGCCGACGCCGAAGAGCCCGTTGACCGCGTGCCGGACCGGGCGGCGCTGGGCCAGCCGCAGACCGGCGATGAGCAGCGCGACGGCCACCGAGGCGAGCACCGCGGGCCGCAGCTCACCGATGATGTTGGCAACGACGAAGACCACCACCGGGATGCTGGACTCGACCAGCCCCCGCCAGCCGCCGAGCTGGTCGGCCATCTGCTCGGCGATCGTCGGCAGGCTCTCGTCGTCCTCCGGAGGTGTCCCCGGCGGTACGGCCTGGTGCTGGCCCGTGGTCATCGCCGGCCCTCCGTCCGCCGCCGTCACTTCGGCGCGTCCAGGTCGTAGTACGGGTTGTAGATGACCTTGCGGTCGTCGCGCATTGCCACCCGGCCGCGCGCGGTCAGGTGGCGCCCCGGCTCGATGCCGGCGATGTGCCGCCGGCCCAGCCAGACCAGGGTCACGACGTCGCTGCCGTCGTACAGGTCGGCCTCGAGCGTGGGCAGGTTGGTCCGCGGCGTGTAGACCACGGTACGCAGCTTGCCGGTCACCGAGACCACCTGGCCACGGGAGCACTGCCCGGCCGGAACACCGCCGCACTCCGCGCTCTCCTGGCGCAGTTCCTCCGCTTCGATCTCGGCCTCGCTGGCGGTGAGCCGTTGCAGGAACCGCCGCAGCGACACCCGGCTCTCGTCGGTCGTCATGACCTCCGCGTCACCCTCTCCAAGCTGGCCGGACCCGCCGGCGCTGGCGGCCCCGGCGACGCCGGAACCGTGCCGCCAGCGTACGCCGACGGGGCCGGTCCCGGCGGGCCGGTGCGCGTCGGTCAGACCTGGCGAGGCTCGGCGGCGGACGCGGCCTCGGCCTCGCCGGCGGCCTGGTCGGCGATCTCCCGGGGCAACCGCAGCGGCAGCGGCTCACGCACCGGCTTCGCCTCCTGGCCCCGGTCGACCACGAGGCCGTCGAGGCACTCGGCGAGCGGCCCGGCGGTGGACGGGTCCACGGCCACCGTGCCCTGGAACACCCCGCGCACCATCCAGCGCGGCCCGTCGATGCCGACGAACCGCAGGTCGGTCGGCCCGTCCGCGGTCCGCACCCGGGCGTGCAGCTCGGTGCCGTACTCGCCCTCGACCTCCTGGGCGGTGGCGCCGTCGCGGAGCAACGACTGACGGATCTCCTCGCGCACCTCGTCCCAGATCCCCTCGGACCGGGGGGCGGCGAAGACACCCAGTTGCAGGGCGTTCTCGCCGTGCACCAGCACCACCTGCTGGATCACGCCCTGCGGGTCGGCCTGCACCCGCACCTCGACCTCGGCGATGGCCGGGATCTGCAGGCTGCCCAGGTCGAGCCGCTGCACCCCGTCCGGAGCCTCGGAGACGTCGTACGGGCCCCGCACGAGGGCCGGCGCCGACTCCTCGGCGTCGTGCTCGAGGACCTCGGCGGTCCGCTCGTCACGGCTGTGCCGCCCGGCACCGGCCCGCTTTCGGGAGAAGATCACTGCGCCCACCCTCCGCTGTTCGCACTCACCCTGACACCTCTTCCGTACGCTCGCGCTCCGGTTCGGCTCGCCGGCGTTCCGGCCGGTCACCGGCAGCCGGCGGCGGCACCAGCCGCGCGTGCCCGCCGGTGGAGCCGTGCCCGCCGGCCCCGCGCCCGGACTCCGGCAGCTCGGCCACCGGCTGGAACTGCGCCCGCGCGACCCGCTGGACCACGAGCTGCGCGATCCGGTCGCCACGGGAGATCGTCACCGGCACGTCCCGATCATGATTGATCAGGTTGACCAGGATCTCACCCCGGTAGCCGGCGTCGACCGTACCGGGCGCGTTCAGCACCGTGACGCCGAGCCTGGCCGCCAGACCGGAGCGGGGGTGGACCAGGCCCACGTACCCCTCGGGCAGCGCGAGCGCCACGCCGGTCGGAACCAGGGCCCGACCGCCGGGTGGCAGCTCCACGTCGGCGGCGGCCACCAGGTCGGCCCCGGCGTCGCCGGGATGGGCGTACGCGGGCAGCGGCAGCTCCGGGTCGAGCAGCCGTACGGGCACGGGTACGACGTCGGTCACGGTTCCCCTTTTCCGTCCGTTTTTCCGGGGTGACCCTGCCATCCTGCCGGTTACCCGGGCCGTCGTGCGCCGTACCCTCTACAGGAGTGAGCATGTCGTCCTCCTCGCCCGCCGCGGTGTCGCCGACCGCGGCCCCCGTGGCGTACTCCGAACGGCTCGCGCTGCCGTGGTGGCTGTGGCTGGCCGGGCTGGTGGCCGCCGCGCTGCTGGCCGTCGAGGTGTGGATGGGCGCCGCCGGCGTCCGCGCCTGGCTGCCGTTCGCCGTGCTGCTGCCGGTGACCGCGGTCGGGCTGTGGTGGCTGGGGCGGATCCGGGTCGCGGTCGCCGACGGCGAGCTGCGGGTGGACGACGCCCGGCTGCCGGCGCGCTTCGTGGCCGACGTGGTGCCACTGGACGCCGCGGGCCGGCGTGAGGTGCTCGGCGTGGCGGCGGACCCGCTGGCCTTCGTGGTGCAGCGACCGTGGGTTCCCGGCGCGGTCCAGGTGGTGCTGGACGACCCGGCGGACCCCACGCCGTTCTGGGTGGTGAGCACCCGGCACCCGGTGGAGCTGGCCGAGGCGCTGCTGGCCGCCCGGGACGCACAGCCGCGGAGCTGAGCCGCGCCGGGTCAGGTGCCGGTCGGTGGGCCGGGCAGAGCCGCGGGCGACGCCGGCCGGGCGATCCCCCGCCGTCGCAGGTCCACCTGGAGCTGGTCGGCCATGGCCCGGGTGGCCCGCCGGTTGAGGTAGCTGGCCACGGCCGCGCCGGTGAGGAACGGCCCGAGCGTGGTGAGGTTGCGCCCGAAGCGCCGCATCACCATGTCCCGCAGTTCCTTGCGGGCGGCGGTGCCGAGCACGGCGCCCACCCCGGCGCCCGGCATCATCGGGTTGATCCCGCGCTGGGTGGCCCAGGAGTGCACCAGGGCGACCGCCCGCTGGGTGCCGCCGGGGGGCAGTTGCACGCCGTGCACCTCGTGCAGTTCGCCGATCATCTTCAACTCGACCGCCACCACGGCGACCGTCTCGGCGGCGAGCAGCACCGGCGCGGAGAGCAGGGTCGGGGCCACGGTCCACTCGACCGCGGCGACGCCCCCGCCGGCCGCGCCGATCGCGGCGGTGGTGCGGGCGGCGTTGCGGATCAGTCGCTCGGCCAGCTCGTCGTCGTCCAGCCCCGGGAAGTGCCCGCGGAGGGTGGCCAGGTCCCGGACCGGGACGTGCGGGGCCACCTCGGCGACCGTGTCGACCATCCAGCGCACGGCGCTGCGGGGCTTGAACAGGTCGGTGAGCCCGCGGGCGCGGGCCTGACCGACCAGTCGGGTGAGCAGTTGCCGTCGACGGGCCGGCTCGATGTCGTCCGCGGTCAACGCCGCGACGGTGGCGCCGAGGTCGTCCGCGCCGCCGCCGGTGGTGTCACCTCGCTCGCTCATGGATCCGACCTCCCGGTGGCTTGGCTACCCGCTACGAGTCAAGCAGGTCCCCACCGGCGTCGCACGGCTAAGTCGCCAGCGGCGGCCCCGATCAGGAGGCCGCCGCCGTTGTTGTTGTGAGTGTCAGACGCACTCTCGGCAGATCAGCTCACCATTGCGCTCGACCGCCAGCTGGCTGCGGTGGTGTACGAGGAAGCAGCGGGCGCACCGGAACTCGTCCTGCTGCATCGGTAGCACCTTGACCGTGAGCTCCTCGTCGGCCAGGTCGGCGCCGGGCAGCTCGAAACTCTCGGCGACCTCGGCCTCGTCGACGTCCACGGCGCCCGACTGTGAGTCGACGCGTCGGGCCTTGAGCTCTTCCAGGCTGTCCTCGCCGAGGTCGACCTCGTCGCGACGCGGGGCGTCGTAGTCGGTGGCCATCGGTTTTCACTCTCCCATATCGATGTTGTCGCTTCCGGTTGTAACGCCGGACGACGCTGTTTCGGTTCCGCTGGCCGGCCACCAGTTGTGTCGGTCACCCGACCCGTGGACCGACCGGATCGGGACCGCCGGGGCAACTCCCCGGCGAGCGCGGTACCTTACCCCCCCTTTGGGCGAGGCATGTATACCGCCCTCGTGGCTGAGATGTACGCCCCCGCACGCGAACTTGTTCCCAATGTGACTCAGGCGACACGAAGATAGGGGTAGTAGTACCCGGTTCCCGGTCGGCGCGCCGGCATGTCGGACTGTTTCCACGCGACGGCCGGACAACCGTTAACCTCAGCGGCGTATTCGACGGCCGCCGGTCCGCGCGACCGTGGCCGGCCGCCGCCACCCATTTGAGGTCCGGGGAGCGCCCAGATGAGTTTTGCGCGAGTGCGAGCACTCGTCGTCGTCGGTCTGCTGGCGGTGCTGGCCCTGACCTTCGTGATCGTGGCGCTGGTCCGCGACACCCAGGGCAAGGCGGGCACCGCGGCCGGTTGTCCGGACGGCTGGCCGCTGGCCGACGTCACCCTGCACAAGCAGGAGGACGTCAAGATCAACGTCTTCAACGCGACCGACGAGCCGGGCCGGGCCAGCGCCGTCGCGGACGACTTCCGCAACCGCAAGTTCCAGGTCAAGAAGGTCGGCAACGCCAAGGGGGTCGACGACGTGGCCGTGCTGCGGTACGGGCCCAAGGCCGTCGGCTCCGCGCACCTGCTGCGGGCGTACTTCCTCGACAACGCCAAGCTGGACTACCAGGAGAAGCGCACCGACGACGTCGTCGACGTGGTGCTGGGCAGCAGCTTCCAGCAGCTGGCCACCACCACCGAGGTGAACCAGTCCCTCGGCGACCTGGGCGCCCCGGAGGTACCGAAGGGCGCCTGCGCGGCCCCGGTCAAGGAGTGACGACCCGCCGTCGGCGGTCGCTGACCCTCCGGTCAGGGGCCGCCGGCGGCGTCCAGGGCGGCGAGCCGATCGTGCAGCGGCGCGAACAGCGCCGGCGGAGCCGCGATCACCAGATCCGGGCCGGCCGCTCGGCCGGCCAGGCCGGCGACCCGCAGCCCCGCCTCGGCGGCCACCAGGCCACCCGCCGCCAGGTCCCAGGCGGCCAGCCCCTTCTCGAAGTACGCGTCCAGCCGCCCCTCGGCGGCCAGGCAGAGGTCCAGCGCGGCGGCGCCGAGCCGGCGGATGTCGCGCACGTGCCCGATCAGCTCGGCGACCACCCGGGCCTGGTGGACACGACGGCCGGCGTCGTATCCGAAGCCGGTGGCGACCAGCGCCTGCCCCAGGTCGGTCTCGTCCGAGCAGCGCAGTCGCACCCCGTCGCGCCAGGCGCCGCCGCCGGCGGTGGCGGTCCACTCCTCGCCGGTGCTGACATTGCGCACCACGCCGGCGACCACCACCCCGTCCACCTCGGCGGCCAGCGACACCGCGGAGTACGGCAGCCCGTAGAGGTAGTTGACCGTGCCGTCGATCGGGTCGACGATCCACCGCACGCCGCCCCGTCCGACCGGTCCGGTGTCCCCCGCGCCGTACTCCTCGCCGAGCACCGCGTCGCCGGGGCGGAGCCGGTGCAGCGCGTCGAGCACCTGCCGCTCGACGGCCCGGTCGGCGGCGGTGACCACGTCGGTGACCGTGCTCTTGGTCGCCGCCACGGAGACACCTTCGACCCGCATCCGGTACGCCGTGGCGGCCGCGTCCCGGGCCACGTCGACCGCGATCTCCAACAATTCCCGCGGTGGCGGCACCGAACTGTCCATCGCAGCGTTCCCTTCCCGCACGTCCGGGGTGTTCCGGGTCACGCGCGAGTATCATCCTTACAAAGTCCACATCTGCGCCGAATCGGCGGTCCCCACCGCCGGTACGCCGTGCGGCGCAGGATGATCGCCGCAGACGGCGTTACAATTCACCCCTGCCCACGCGCCACGGACCGCCGAGACCGGCCGGCCCGGGACACGGGGGTCCCTCAACCACATCGTCCGGCACGGTGGCCCACGCTGCGCCGGGCGACCCGGCCGTGCCCGCTCTTCGCCTCCGGAAGGTCATTCGTGACAGAACCCCGCCAGACCGGCGCCGACGTTCGCTCGCTCACCGACACCCTGATCGCCCACGCGCAGAGCGCCGGCGGTCAGCTCACGTCGGCCCAGCTCGCGCGCACCGTCGAGTCCGCCGAGGTGACGCCGGCCCAGGCCAAGAAGATTCTGCGGGCGCTCTCCGAGGCTGGAGTGACCGTGGTCGTGGACGGCTCGGCGAGCACCCGCCGCCGGGTCGCCGCCGCCCGCTCCGCCACGCCGGCGTCCCGGGCCACCACTGCCAAGACCACCAAGAAGGCGGCCGCTCCGGCACCCAAGCAGGCGCCGGCCGCCGACGAGTCGCCGGCCACGCCGGCGCCGCGCAAGGCCACCGCGCGCAAGGCCACCGGTGGCCCCGCCGAGGTCGCCGCGGGCGCGCCGGCCAAGGCCGCGAAGTCGACCCGCGCCACCAAGGCCACGGTCGCCGCGGCCGGCGCCAAGCCGACCAAGGCCGCCGGCAAGAAGGGCGAGGGCGCCGAGGGCGACATCGACCCGGAGGAGCTCGCCGCCGCGATCGAGGACGTCGTGGTCGAGGAGCCGGCCGAGCTGACCCAGGCCGCCGAGACCGACGCCGCCGCCTCGGCGACCGACAACGACTTCGAGTGGGACGACGAGGAGTCCGAGGCGCTCAAGCAGGCCCGGCGGGACGCCGAGCTGACCGCCTCGGCCGACTCGGTGCGGGCCTACCTCAAGCAGATCGGCAAGGTCCCGCTGCTCAACGCCGAGCAGGAGGTGGAGCTGGCCAAGCGGATCGAGGCCGGGCTCTACGCCGCCGAGCGGCTGCGCGCCGCCGACGAGGGCGAGGAAAAGCTCACCCGCGAGATGCAGCGCGACCTGATGTGGATCTCCCGCGACGGCGAGCGCGCCAAGAACCACCTGCTGGAGGCGAACCTCCGTCTGGTCGTCTCGCTGGCCAAGCGGTACACCGGTCGCGGCATGGCCTTCCTGGACCTGATCCAGGAGGGCAACCTCGGCCTGATCCGCGCGGTGGAGAAGTTCGACTACACCAAGGGCTACAAGTTCTCCACGTACGCGACCTGGTGGATCCGGCAGGCGATCACCCGCGCGATGGCCGACCAGGCCCGCACCATCCGCATCCCGGTGCACATGGTCGAGGTCATCAACAAGCTCGGCCGCATCCAGCGGGAGCTGCTCCAGGACCTGGGCCGCGAGCCCACCCCGGAGGAGCTGGCCAAGGAGATGGACATCACACCCGAGAAGGTGCTGGAGATCCAGCAGTACGCCCGGGAGCCCATCTCGCTGGACCAGACCATCGGCGACGAGGGCGACAGCCAGCTCGGTGACTTCATCGAGGACTCCGAGGCCGTGGTCGCGGTCGACGCCGTCTCCTTCTCGCTGCTGCAGGACCAGCTCCAGCAGGTGCTGCAGACGCTCTCCGAGCGTGAGGCGGGCGTGGTACGCCTGCGCTTCGGCCTGACCGACGGCCAGCCCCGGACGCTGGACGAGATCGGCCAGGTCTACGGGGTGACCCGGGAGCGGATCCGGCAGATCGAGTCCAAGACGATGTCCAAGCTGCGTCACCCGTCCCGGTCCCAGGTCCTCCGGGACTACCTGGACTGAGCCGATTTCGTCAACCGAACGTGTCGTTTTGACCACCTGGCGTGCAACGCCAGATGGTGATCGTCCGGTTGCACGAATGTGATCGTTGACGTGGCACCCTGGGTGCACGGCACACTGTCCCTGCCATGTGTGACCTCGGTCCCCCGCGGGCACACAGGGAAGGCAGCGCCCGAGAAGGATGTTGCACGATAGGTGAGCAACGACCGAAGAGATTGTTCATCGGTGACGACCAGAGGAGGAAGGCGATGACCCCGACCCTCACGCCGCCGCCCGAGACGGTGGCTCCCCCAGCCGCCGATGAACGGTGCGACCGCTGCAATGCTGCCGGCAAGCTCCGTATCACTCTGGCGGGCGGGAGCGAGCTGGTGTTCTGTGGGCACCACGCGAACAAGTACGCAGAGGATCTCGTGAAGATCACCGTGCGGTACGCGGCGGACCCGGAGTTCAGCTGGCGTGGCGCCGATCTGATGGCGAACTGAATCCGTAACCCGACATAGCCGACCGGAGGCACCCCGAGGGTGCCTCCGGTCGGCTTTTCCATACGCCGCCGGCCGCAAGGAAGGTGCCCTTATTAACGCCTGAGGTAGAGGAAGGGCCCCCTACTAACACCCGCGTCCCGCGCCCCGCGCCCTGCCGATCAGAGGGTTTGTACGGTGGCGATGCGTTCCTCGAGCTGTTCGATCGTGGCCTGGGCACTGGGCGGGCCGCCGCAGAGTCGGCGCAGCTCGGCGTGGATCTTGCCGTGCGGCTGGCCGGTGCGGTGGTGGCGGGCGGCCACCAGCGCGTTGAGCTGACGCCGGAGCGCCACCCGGCGCTGGGCGGCACTCATTGGTGCCGGCGGCGCGGCGGTGGCCGCAGCGGCCGGCTCAGCGGCCCGGGCGGCGCTGCGCCGGCGCTGGGCGGCCAACTGCTCGGCCTGACGCTTGGTGAGCAGCAGCGAGACCTGGTCGGCGGTGAGCAGCCCGGGCAGGCCGAGGTACTCCTCCTCCTCGGGGGTGCCGGCCTGGGCCGCGGTGCCGAACGACGCACCGTCGAAGATCACCTGGTCCAGTTCGGCGGTGGCGGAGAGCGCGGCGAACCGCTTCTCCAGTTCCCCGCTGGCCTGGTCGTCGCGCTGGGCGCGCTCCAGCAGGTCGTCGTCGAGGCCGTCGGAGTCCTTCGGTTTGCCGAGCACGTGGTCCCGCTCGGCCTCCATCTCGCTGGCGAGCCCGAGCAGGTGCGGCACGCTGGGCAGGAAGACCGAGGCCGTCTCCCCGGGCCGCCGGGCCCGGACGAACCGGCCGATCGCCTGGGCGAAGTAGAGCGGCGTGCTGGCGCTTGTCGCGTAGACGCCGACCGCCAGCCGAGGGATGTCGACGCCCTCGGACACCATCCGCACCGCGACCAGCCAACGCTGGTCGGACGCCGCGAACGTCGCGATCCGAGCGGACGCCCCCACGTCGTCGGAGAGCACGACAGCGGCTGTCTCGCCGGTGATCTGCCCGATCAGCTTGGCGTACGACCGGGCGGTCTGCTGGTCGCTGGCGATGATCAGACCGCCGGCGTCGGGCATCCCGGCGTTGCGCAGCACGGTCAGCCGGGCGTCGGCGGCCCGCAGCACCTGCGGCATCCAGTCGCCGGCCGGGTCCAACGCGGTACGCCAGGCCTGCGCGACGAGATCCTGGGTCATCGGCTCACCGAGCCGGGCCGCCAGCTCGTCCCCGGCGTTGGTCCGCCAGCGGGTCTCGCCGGAGTACGCCAGGAACAGCACCGGCCGGACGACCCCGTCGCGGAGCGCGTCGGCGTAGCCGTACACCGAGTCGGCGCGGGAGCGCAGCAGCCCGTCGCCGCCCCGCTCGTAGCTGACGAACGGGATCGGGTTGTCGTCCGAGCGGAAGGGTGTACCGGTGAGCATCAGCCGGCGTACCGCGGGCTCGAACGCCGCCTTCACACCGTCGCCCCAGGATCGGGAGTCGCCGGCGTGGTGGATCTCGTCGAGGATGACCAGGGTGCGCCGGGTCATGGTGCGCCGCCGGTGCACCTGCGGGGCCATCCCGACCTGCGCGTAGGTCACCACCGCGCCGTGGAAGTCCGCCGAGGAGTGCACGTCGGCGTTGCGGAAGGCGGCGTCGAGCTGGATGCCGACCCGGGCCGCCGCCTGGGCCCACTGGGTCTTCAGGTGCTCCGTCGGCGCGACCACGGTGACCGCCTCGACGGTGCCGTCGGCGAGCAGCTCGGCGGCGATCCGCAGGGCGAAGGTGGTCTTGCCGGCGCCCGGCGTCGCGACCGCGGTGAAGTCCTCGGTGCGCCGGCGCAGGTACTCCACCAGGGCCTTGCGCTGCCAGGCACGTAGTGCCGGGAACGTCTCGAGCACCGGCGTCCGGGCTGCCACGCGAAGCTCCTCTCCGACCGCACGACGGCGGACCCCGGGCGAGGGCCACGAGTACCGCCGCCCATGAAAACGCCTCCGCGCAGTAGCTGCCGCGAAGGCCGACTCAGCATAACCAGCGCCGGCCGCCGAGCCCAGGCGACGCCACGCTGGTCACATCCGGGCCGGTTCACCACTCCCGGTCGGTACGCGGATCCGCGCTACCGGTCCGCGGCGGGCGCAGCGCCGCCACCGGTGCCGACCAGCGCCGGCGCAGCGCGATCAGGCGCAGCCCGAAGACCAGCACGGCGGCGGCGGTCAGGGGCACCGGCCCGGTCTCCCCGACGAGGTACAGCAGTGCCACCGCGATCGAGCCGACCAGCGCGGCCACCGCGTAGATCTCCCGGCGCAGCACCACCGGGATCTCGGCGGTGAGCAGGTCGCGCCCGAGCCCGCCGCCGATTGCGGTGAGCATGCCGATCAGGCAGGCGCCCACCGCCGGCACCCGGGCGTCGAGCGCCTTGAGCGTGCCGGTGACGGTGAACAGCCCCAGACCCGCCGCGTCCAGCACCAGCACGGTGGTACGCAGGCGGGCCAGCTGGGGGTGCAGCCAGAAGACGGCGAGGGCGGTGACCGCGGCGGTGCCGGCGTAGCGCCAGTCGGCGAAGGCCAGCGGGGGCACCTCGTCGATGACCAGGTCGCGGAAGATCCCGCCGCCGAGCGCGGCCACGAAGCCGACGAAGGCGACGCCGAACAGGTCGAGTCGTTTGGCCACCGCCGCGGAGGCCCCGGAGGCGGCGAACACCGCCACCCCGGTCAGATCAGCCAGGAGCAGGGCGGTGGAGGTGGTCACCGCCGCAGGTTACGTGGCCGGCCGGGACGCCGGCCCCGCTTCACCCCTTGTACGAGTCGTAGATCTCCTTGCACTTCGGGCACACCGGCGAGCCCGGCTTGGCCGCCTTGGTGACCGGGAAGGTCTCCCCGCAGAGGGCGACCACGAAGGTGCCCATGACGGCACTTTCGGCGATCTTCTCCTTGCGGACGTAGTGGAACATCTCGGGACCGGTGTCGGCGTCCTTCAGCTCCGGACGCTCGAGAACCTCTGTGCTCACGTCGCACCTCCAACCGACAAGTTTGGCAGGTCGTAGCGGCCCGGTCCACTTCAGGCCGCCGAAGCCGGCACCGTACCGTGGGCCAGCGTGACCGACTTTCACATCCGCTACGGCGTCGAGGTGGCCGACGCGCTGCGCGACGGGCGTCCCGTCGTCGCCCTGGAGAGCACCATCGTCTCGCACGGCCTGCCCCGGCCGCAGAACCTCCGGGTGGCCCGGCAGATCGAGCAGGCGGTCCGGGACGCCGGCGCGGTGCCGGCCACCATCGGCATGCTCGGCGGCCAGCTGACGGTCGGCCTGGACGACGCCGGGCTGACCCGACTGGCCACCGTCGATGGTGTGACCAAGCTCTCCGTCCGCGATCTGGCGGTGGCGGCGGCGACCGGCGCGGACGGCGCCACCACCGTGGCCGCGACCAGCGCGGTGGCCGCCGCGGCGGGGATCGGGGTGTTCGCCACCGGCGGGCTGGGCGGGGTGCACCGGGAGGCCGCGCAGACCTTCGACGAGTCGGCGGACCTCGTCACGCTGGCCCGGACCCCGATCGCGGTGGTCTGCGCCGGGGTGAAGTCAATCCTCGACGTGGGCGCGACGCTGGAACGGCTGGAGACCCTCGGCGTGGCCGTGATCGGCTACCGCACCCGGCGGTTCCCGGGCTTCTACCTCACCGACGGCGGCTTCGACCTGGACTGGTCGGTGGACTCGCCGGAGCAGGTCGCGGCCGCGCTGGCCGCTCGCGATGAGCACGCCGTGCACACCGGCGGCCTGATCGTGGCCAACCCACTGCCGGTCGACGAGCAGCTCGACCCGGAGCTGCACGACCGGACCCTCGCCGACGGCCTGGCCCGGCTGGCCTCGGACGGGGTGACCGGCAAGGCCGTGACCCCGTACCTGCTGTCGCACTTCCACTCGGCCACCGCCGGCGCGAGCCTGACGGTGAACGTCCGGATCATCCTGCGCAACGCCGACCTGGCCGCGCGGATCGCGGTGGCCGCCGCCGCTCCGCGTACCGACAGCCCGGCATGAGCCGAACGCCCCGCATCGTCGTGGTCGGCGACGTGATCACCGACGTGGTGGCGGTGCTGTCCGGGCCACTGGTCAGTGGGTCGGACACCGGTGCCGAGATCCGCTTCAGCGGGGGCGGGCAGGCGGCCAACACCGCTGCCTGGATCGCCGCCCAGGGAGTGGCGGTGACGCTCGTCGGCGCGGTCGGCGACGACGACGCGGGGCGCGACCGGGTGGCCGAGCTCGACCGCGCCGGCGTCGACTGCGCGGTCGACCGGGTGCCGGGCGCGTCGACCGGCACGGTCATCGTGCTGGCCGTCGACGACGAGCGGACCATGGTCAGCCAACGGGGCGCGAACCTGCGGCTGACCGCCGAGCACGTCGAGCGGGCCCTCGCGGGGGCGCCCGACGCCGGGCATCTGCACCTGTCCGCGTACACCCTGTTGGACGCCGGGTCGCGCAGCGCCGGGCTGCGCGCGCTGGCCGCCGCCCGCGAGCGTGGGCTGACCACGAGCGTCGACGCGGCGTCCGCGGCGCCGCTGCGGCGGGTGGGCGCGGCGGCCTTCCTGACCTGGGTACGCGACGTCGACCTGCTGCTTGTCAACGCGGACGAGGCGACGGTGCTGGCCGGCGGGTTGGACCCGGCGGCGCAGGGGCGGGTGCTCTCGGCGTCGGCCCGGCGGGTGGTGGTCAAGCGCGGGGCGGCCGGGGCGGTCTGGGTGGACCGGAGCGCGACGCTCAGCGTTGCGCCGGCGCGGCGGGTGGCGGTGGTGGACGTCACCGGGGCCGGCGACGCGTTCGCGGCCGGCCTGCTGACCGCCTGGCTCGCCGGCGCCGAGCCTCGCGCGGCCCTGGACCGGGCGGGCGACCTGGGCGCCCTCGCCGTCTGCACGATCGGCGCCCGACCCACGCCGTGAGCGCGGGCGGGCCGGGTCAGGGCTCGACGTCGATGACCTTGTGGGACCGCTCCTCGGCGGTGAGGCTCATCGGCGGGGTGTCGTCCTGCTGGCGCGGGTGGAAGCGGTTGGCCAGCCGGTGCTCCTCCTTGGGCGGCCGGTCGTTGGCCAGCAGCACGGCCAGCCAGGGGATGAGCACCATGCCCAGACCGCACAGCGGCAGCCAGAGCCAGAGCAGGGGGGCCTCCACGCCGACCAGGATCGCGCCCGCGATCAGGCAGGCGACCCGGATGCTCATCATCACGACATAACGGCGCTGACGGCTGGTGAGCTGGTCGTTCTGGCTGCGCGAGGCGTCGGTGATCAGAATCGGCTGGTACGCCTGACGCTTCACCATGGACCTCCTCGAGGGGGTTACAACTCATCCTGTCACCGCAGGACCGTGATCAGCGAAGTTCGACGCATCACGTTTCCGTGTTACGCCCGTGGTACGCTCCGCCTCGTGGGCAGCAGGTTCAGCTTCACCGACGAGGCGTTGGCCAACCTGAGGGTCTACGACGTCACGCCCGGGGAAGTCTGGGAGGCGCTGCACAGCACCCGGCGGGTGATCCGCCACCTGGGCGACGACGTGATGGTGGTCTACGCCGCCGCCCGTCGGGGTCGCCGGCTGGCCGTGCTGCTCGCCGAGGCCGACGGCACCGACAACGACTGGGACATCCTCTCCGCCCGCGAGCTGAGCGACGTCGAGTCCAAGCGCTACGACGAGGCCGTGCGGAGATCTCGCCGATGAGGAGGCGGTGACGATGCACCGTAACGACGCGACCAAGCAGTTCCACAGCGGCGACGACCGGATCGCCGAGTTGATCGACGAGAGCCCGGCGGTGGACCTGCCCACCCCCGACACCGACGTGCCGATGGTGAGCCGGTCGGTCCGCCTGCCACTGGACACCTACGAGCGGGTCCGTGCCGCGGCCGACGCCCGGGGCATCGGGGTCACCACCCTGATGCGCCAGTGGATCGAGGCGGGCCTGGCCGACCTGGACGACTCTGCCACCGTCTCCCTCGCCGACGTCCGGCGCGCGCTGGCCTCGCTGGCCCACCCCACCGCCGCCTGACCGGGCCGCCCGGGTCGGTCAGGCGCCCCCGGCCTTCGCCTTGGCCGCCGCCTTCATCTGCTGCTTGAAGTCCCGCACCTTGCGCAGCGAGTCGGCGTCGGTGACGTCGGCCACCGACCGGTACGCGCCCGGATCGCCGTACGCGCCGGCCGCCGTCCGCCAGTCCTGCGGCGTCACCCCGAACCGCTTGCCGAGCAGCGCCACGAAGATCTGCGCCTTCTGCCGGCCGAAGCCCGGCAGCTCGGTGACCCGGCGCAGCAGCTCCGGGCCGTCGGTGACGTCGGACCAGAGCCGGGCGGCATCCCCGTCGTAGCGGTTTACCAGGACCCGACACACCTCCTGCACCCGGGCCGCCATCGCCTTCGGGAACCGGTGCAGCGCCGGTGGCTCGGCGAAGAGCGCGACCAGCGCCTCCGGGTCGTACCCGGCCAGCTCCGCCGCGTCCGGTTCGTGGCCGAGCCGCTGCACCAGCACGTACGGCGAGGAGAACGCCTTCTCCATCGGCACCTGTTGATCAAGGACCATGCCGAGCAGCAGGGCCAGCGGGCTGCGCTCCAGCAGCCGGTTGGCCTCCGGGTCGATCGGAAGCACGAGCGTCATGGGCACCATCCTGCCCGGCCGTCGACATCCGGGCGCACCGACGCTCCGGGTCTTCTCCGGCGGGTGGCGTGAACCCGGGCCGCGGCGAGGGGCAGGATGGCGACGTGGACGAACACGACATGCTGCTCTCCCCCGCCGGCGTCGACGCGCTGCGGACCGCGCTGACCCGGACCGGGTTCACCGCCAACGGCATCGCGAGCCGACTCGGCGCGCAGACCACCGGGGCGGTGGCCCGCAACGACTACCGGGCCGCGCTGCGGGCCACCGAGGAGCGTGACCCGCTCGGCACCCTGATCCGGGTGTTCATCTGCGACCAGACCGAGTCGGAGGCGGACCTGGCCGCCGCGCTGGCGCCGCTGACCGTGGCCGAGGCGGTGGCCGGTGGGCTGGTCGAGCGGCACGGCGACGGCCTGCGCGCCGGCGTCGACCTGGAGCCGTACGCCGACGACTGGTGGGTGCTCGCCGACGTTCCGGCCAGCGCCCGGCCGGGCCGGCCGCTGCACTCCGAGCACGTGCTCGGCCTCGGCGGGGCGACCCAGACGCTGATCGGCGCCACGGTCCGCCGGCCGGTCGACACCGCGCTGGACCTCGGCACCGGCTCCGGCATCCAGGCCCTGCACCTGGCCACCCACGCCCGCTCGGTGACGGCCACCGACCTCTCGGAGCGGGCGCTGCGCTTCGCCGCCACCACCGCCGCACTCAACGGCCAGGACTGGGAGCTGCTGCGCGGCGACATGGTGGCGCCGGTGGCCGGGCGGCGCTTCGACTTGGTGGTGAGCAACCCGCCGTTCGTGGTCGGCCCGGGCACCACCACCCACGTCTACCGGGACTCCGGCCGGGTGGGTGACGCGATCGGCGCCGAGCTGGCCGCCGCCGCTCCCGACCTGCTGACCGACGGCGGCACCATGCAGTACCTGGCGAACTGGGTGCACGTCGCCGGCGAGGAGTGGGACGAGCGGGTGGCCGGCTGGTTCGCCGGCACCGGCCTGGACGCCTGGGTGATCCAGCGCGAGGTCGCTGACCCGATGGCGTACGTCGACCTGTGGCTGACCGACGTCGGTGATACCGCCGACCCGCGGCGGATGGCCGCCTGGCTGGACTGGTTCGACGCGCACAAGGTGGAGGCGATCGGCTTCGGCATCGTGTCGCTGCGCCGCGGCGGTCACGCCGACCCGGTGGTCCGGGTAGAGGAGCTGCGCCAGCGGGTGGAGCCGCCGCTGGGTGACCACGTCGCCGCCTGGTTCGACCGGCAGGACTTCCTGCGGGTACGCGACACCGATGCGCTGCTCGCCGAGCGCTACCGCGCCACCGACGGTCTCCAGCTCCGGCAGGAGGCCACCATGGGCGAGGAGGGCTGGGCCGTGGACCGGCAGGTCCTCGCGATGCCGCGTGGTCTGCACTGGACCGAGGAGATCGACCCGCTGGTGCTGGCGCTGGTCGGCGGGGCCGACGGCCGGCTGCCGCTGCGCGACCAGCTCGCCCTGCTGGCCGCCGCGCACGACGTCGATCCCGGCGAGTTGGCCGAGGCGGCCGGACCGATCGTCGCGCACCTGGTGGAACGGGGCTTCATCGAGCCGGTGACCGCCTGATGCGGGCGGTGGTGCAGACGGTGGGCCGGGCCAGCGTGACGGTCGACGGCGAGGTGGTGGGCGCGATCGAGGACGGCCTGCTCGTGCTGCTCGGGGTGACCCACTCCGACGACGCGCAGGTCGCGGCGACGATGGCCCGCAAGATCCACGAGCTGCGCATCCTGGACGACGAGCGGTCGGCCGCCGACACCGGCGCCCCGATCCTGGTGGTCAGCCAGTTCACCCTCTACGGTGACGCCCGCAAGGGCCGCCGCCCGACCTGGACCGCCGCGGCCCCCGCCGAGGTGGCAGAGCCCCTGGTCACCGCGGTCGTGGAGGCGCTACGCGAGCGCGGCGCCAAGGTGGAGACGGGCCGCTTCCGCACCCACATGCTGGTCGAAAGCGTCAACGTGGGCCCCCGCACCATCCTCCTGGACCTCTGACCTCGGCTCGCACCTGTTGATCATGAGGTTGACGGGCCTCCTGAAGATCGGAGTGACCGTCAACCTCATGATCAACGGCGAGCAGGAGGAGCAGGCGATCAGGAGAAGAGGCCACGGCGGGTCAGGGACTGGCGCAGCCAGCCGTCGAGTTCGGTGGTCCAGTCCGTGCGGTCGGCGGTGGCGTACTCGACGGTGAAGCGGCCGAAGGCGTCCCGCCCCTCGGTGAAGATCCCGCCGCGCTTGTCCATCTCCAGCACCACCTGCATCCGCTGCGCGTCGGCGATGAACGTGACCTCCAACTGGTTGATCGAGCGGGCGTACTGCGGCGCCGAGTGGAACTCGATCTCCTGGTAGAACGGCAGCGTCTGCCGTACGCCGTAGATGTGGCCGCGCTCCACGTCGGCGCGGGCGAACCGGAAGCCCAGCCGTAGCAACGCCTCCAGCAGCTTCTCCTGCGCCGGCAGGGGGTGCACAGCCACCGCGTCCAGGTCGCTCTTGTCGACCGCCCGCGCGACCTCCAACTCGGTGCGCAGGCCCATCGTCATGCCGTGCAGGTGCTGCCCGTACAGCTCGGTCACCGGGGTCTCCCACGGCACGTCGAAGCGGAACGGGATGTCGTGGCGCTGCCCCGGCTCCAGTCGGAACGCGCCGGTGAACTGCTGACGACCGAACTCCTGGGTGGTGTCGTAGTCGTTGTCGCCGCTCTCCACCTCGACCCGGGTCACCAGGCCCAGCGCCACGTGGTCGACGTCGACCGGGTGATCGCCGCCCACCACCTGGATGCGGCCCTCCAACTGGCCGCCCGGGCGGCAGTTCGGGTTGGCCAGCACCGTCTCCACCGACGGGCCGCCCACCCCCATCGCCTGCATGAGTCGCTTGAAGACCACGCCGTCCTCCAGTTCCTGTCCCGCCGGCCCGGGGTGGCCGTCCGTCGGCACGGTAACCGGGGTCGGCAAGGGCACCCGGGGCCGACACACCGCACCGGTGATCCGACCGGATTCCTGTCGGGTGCCCGATCGCCTCACTCCCGTTTCACGCCCCGCCCGCCAAGCTGTTTGTCACCGGCACCACCGCGCCGGACACGCGGCACAGACGTGGACACGGGGAGAGATCGAGATGGTCCTGCAGATGACGGAACACCGGATGCGCCCGGCCGCCAGCACCGACACCGACCAGGGCAGCGAGGCCCTCGTCGACCTGGACGCCACCGACGAGCGTGGCATCTCCACCGACCTGGTCCGGGCGTACCTCAACGGGATCGGCCGGACGAAGCTGCTGACCGCCGCACAGGAGGTCGACCTGGCCAAGCGGATCGAGGCCGGCCTGTTCGCCGAGGAGAAGCTGGCCACCTGCACCCCGGTCTCCCCCGAGCTGCGCTCCGATCTGGAGCTGGTCGTCGCCGAGGGCCGGGCGGCCAAGGACCACCTGCTGGAGGCGAACCTGCGGCTGGTGGTCAGCATCGCCAAGCGGTACACCGGTCGCGGCATGGCGTTCCTGGACCTGATCCAGGAGGGCAACCTGGGCCTGATCCGGGCGGTGGAGAAGTTCGACTACGCCAAGGGTTACAAGTTCTCCACGTACGCGACCTGGTGGATCCGGCAGGCGATCACCCGGGCGATGGCCGACCAGGCCCGCACCATCCGCATCCCGGTGCACATGGTCGAGCAGGTCAACCGGATGGTCCGGGCCCGTCGCGAACTGGCCGTGTCGCTGGGCCGCGAACCCACCGTCGCCGAGGTGGCGCGGGCGCTGGACGTTCCCGAGTTCCAGGTCATCGAGCTGATCTCCTACGACCGGGAGCCGGTCAGCCTGGACCAGGCCGTCGGCGACGACGGCGAGAGCGCGCTCGGTGACTTCGTCGCCGCGGTGGACCCGCGCACCGAGCCGGGCGACGCCGCCACGCAGGGCGAGCTGCGCAACGAGGTCAGCATCGTGCTGGCCACCCTGTCCCAGCGTGAGCAGGCGGTGATCCGCCTCCGGTTCGGGCTCGACGACGGCCGGCAGCGCACCCTGGACGAGGTCGGCCGCGAGTTCGGCCTGTCCCGGGAGCGGATCCGGCAGATCGAGAAGGTGACGCTGCTGAAGCTGCGCGCACCGGAGCGTGCCCAGCGCCTGGAGGCCTACGCCTGCTGACGCACCGGTTCCCACGAAAGGCCCCGGCGGTTCGCCGGGGCCTTTCGTGCCGCGACGGCCCGGCGGTCCTTGACCCGGCCGCCGTGGCGGGAGACGCTCGACCGGGTTGTCGACCCTCCCGAGAGGACGCACCGTGAACTGGACGTTGGAAGTGGTCGTGGTACCGGTCTCCGATCCGGACCGGGCGAAGGCGTTCTACGCCGACCAGCTCGGCTTCACCGTCGACCACGACACCGCCATCGGCGGCCTGGGCCGGGTCGTGCAGCTCACCCCGCCCGGTTCCGGCTGTTCCATCGTCTTCGGCACCGGAGTGCTCCCGGAGATGCCATCGGGCTCACTCAAGGGGCTGCAGCTGGTGGTGCCCGACCTGGAGCGGGCCCGAGCCGAGCTGGTCGAACGAGGCGTGCAGGTCAGCGAGATCCAGGTGCTGGGCACCAACCCGAGCCCGACGCCGCACCCGCTGGACAACGTCGGCTTCGTCTTCTTCGCCGACCCGGACGGCAACTCCTGGTCGGTGCAGCAGATCTCCAGCCGCGCCTGAGACGCCCTACAGCCGGCGGGGGCCGGTGTCCGGGCGGGCCGCGGCACCGCCGACGCGGACCTGGGCGTGCAGCACCGAGATGCCGTCCGGGCGGGCCAGCACCGGGTTCAACGTCAGCGAGCGGACCCGGGGCTGCTCGTCGGCGAGCCGGCCGACCCGCAGCAGCAGGTCGGCCAGGGCAGCCCGGTCGACCGGGGCGGCGCCACGGTGCCCGCGCAGCAGCGGCGCCGCCCGCGGCTCGTCGACCAGCTCGGCGGCGTCGGTGTCGGTCAGCGGCACCGCCCGCCAGGCCCGGTCCCCGAGCAGCTCGGTGGCCACGCCGCCGAGACCGAAGCCGACCACCGGGCCGAACGCCGGATCCTCCACCAGCTCCACCACGCAGGCCACGCCGGGCGCGACCATCGGCTGGACCAGCACGTCCGCGCCGAAGACCGGGGTCATCTCGGCGTACGCGCGGCGTACCGCCGGTTCGTCGGGCAGGTCGAGGCGGACCGCGCCCAGGTCGAGGCGGTGTCGCAGCCCCGGGGCGGCTGCCTTGAGCGCCACCGGGAAGCCGAGCAGCGCCGCCGCCTCGGCCGCCCCGTCCGCCGAGTCGACGGGCACCGACGCGACCAGATCGATGCCGTACGCGGCCAGCAGCGCGCCCGCGTCGGCCCCGTCACCGCGCAGCGCGGCCTGACCGGCGGCCCGGTCGACGCCGGGCAGCTCGGGCGGCACGCCGGGCGGGCGGCGCAGCCACTCGGCGTACCGGTGCACCCGGGCCAGGGCGCGCACCGCCTCCTCCACGCCGCCGTACGCGGGCACCCCGGCGGGCGGCCGGCCGACCAGGAACGTCGCCACGGTCGGCTTGCCCAGCGCGAGCGCGGCGGGCAGCGCCGCCGTGACGTCGGCGTCGACGTCGGTGAGCTGGCCGGGCAGCGGCGGGGCGAAGACCACCACCAGCGCGTCCACCCGGTCGTCGCCGGCCGTGTCGGCCAGCGCGGCGGCGAACTCGGCCGCCCCGGCGCGCGGCCCGACGTCGCGGGGGTGACCGTCGACCACGGTCAGCCCCTGCGCGGTGCAGGCGGTCGCGGCCAGGCCGGTGAGCGCCGGCGAGTTGCCGACCACGCCGACCCGGCCGCCGGCGGGCAGCGGCTGGTTGGCCAGCAGCACCCCGACGTCGAGCAACTCCGGAACCGTGTCCACCCGGATCACACCGGACTGGGCGAACAGCGCGGCCACCGCCACCTCGTCCGGCCCGGCCGAGTCACCCACCCCCGCCGGGCGGGCCGGCGAGGCCAGCGCGACGACCGGCTTCGCCCGCCCGATCCGCCGGGCCAGCCGGGCGAACTTGCGCGGATTGCCGAAGGTCTCCAGGTACAGCATGATCACGTCGGTGCCGGGGTCGTCCTGCCAGTACTGGAGCAGGTCGTTGCCGGAGACGTCGGCCCGGTTGCCGGCGGAGACGAAGCTGGACAGCCCGAGGCCCCGCCGGTCCGCCTCGGCCAGCAGCGCCACCCCGAACGCGCCGGACTGGCTGAAGATGCCCACCCGGCCCGCCGGCGGCAGCGCCGGGGCGAGGGTGGCGTTGAGGCGTACCGCGGGGTCGGTGTTGGCCACGCCGAGACAGTTGGGGCCGACCACCCGCATCCCGGCGGCGTGTGCCGCGCGCACCAGCGAGCGCTGCGCCGCCGCACCCTCGGCGCCGGCCTCGGCGAAGCCGGCCGAGATGACCACCAGGCCGTGCACCCCGGCGTCCGCCGCGTCCGCCACGACCGCGGTCGCCGCCTCCGGCGGCACCGCCACCAGCGCCAGGTCGACCGGCACGCCGGCGTCGACCGCCGACGGGTACGCGGGCAGCCCCGCGACCGTCGCCGCGCTGGGATGCACCGGCACGACCGCGCCGGTGAAGCCGCCGTCGCGCAGGTGCCCCAGCACCGCCGCACCGACGCCCTGGCCGGTGGCGCTGGCGCCGTACACGGCGATGCCGCGCGGCGCGAGCAGCCGGGCGATCGAGCGGGCCTCGGTACGGTGCTCCCGGCCGCGCTGCACCTCCAGCGTCGCTTCCGTGGGCGCGATCGGGAAGCTCAGGTGCACCACGCCGTCGGCGTACTGGCGCTGCACCTGGTAGCCGAAGTCGGCGAAGACCCGCAGCATCGCTCCGTTGGCCGGCAACACCTCGGCGGCGAAGCTCATGATGCCGTTGCGCCGGGCCGCGTCGGCCAGATGCTCCAGCAGCACCGAACCGATGCCCCGGCCCTGGTAGGAGTCCTCCACCACGAAGGCCACCTCGGCGTCGGGCGCCTGCGGGCCGAGCCGCTCGTACCGGCCGACGGCGACGATCCGGTCGCCGGCCAGCACCACGAACGCCTCCCGGTCACGGTGGTCCACCGTGACGAAACGGATTAGATCCCGCTCCGGGATCCGGGGGTACGGCGAGAAGTAGCGCAGGTAGCGGGTGCGCTCGGAAAAGCGGGCGTGCATCGCCACGATGGCCGAAGCGTCGTCCGGCCGGATCGGTCGCAACTGGACGGTGCTGCCGTCGCTGAGCAGCACGTCCAGCGGTTGGCCAACGGTGGTCACCGCCGGCCCTAGTCGCGCGGATCGTGCGGGTCGAGCCCGATCAGCGGGAACACCGCCCTGCGGGTGGCCAGGATCGCCCGGTCCACCGCGTTCGGCTCGCCGCTCGGCTGCCACGGCTGGAACGTCGGGTCCACGTCGTCGGTCATCCGCAGCGGGATGTCCTGGCCCGGCCGCCGGGCGGCGGCGAGCTCGCGCCAGGCCGGCGGAGTCAGGGTGGCGGGGTCGACCGGGTCGCCGGTGGCCACGGCCAGCAGGTGGCTCCACGCCCGGGGCACCACCTCGACCAGCGCGTACCCGCCGCCGCCGGTGGCCACCCAGCGCCCGTCGCACAGCTCGTCGGCGAGCGCCCGCAGCGCCCGGTAGGTGGCCCGCTGACCGTCCACGGACAGGTGCAGGTCGGCCAGCGGGTCCAGTCGGTGCCCATCGGCGCCGCACTGGGTGACCAGCAGCTGCGGCCGGAACGCGCGCAGCACCGAGGGCACGACGGCGTGGAAGGCGCGCTGCCAGCCGGGGTCGTCGATGCCCGGCGGCAGCGGCAGGTTGACCGCGCTGCCCTCGGCGTCCAGACCGCCGGTCTCGTCGGGGAACCCGGTGCCCGGGAACAGGGCCAGCGGGGTCTCGTGCAGGCTGACCGTGAGCACCCGCGGGTCGTTCCAGAAGATCTGCTGCACGCCGTCGCCGTGGTGCACGTCCACGTCCACGTACGCGATCCGTTCGGCGCCCAGGTCGAGCAGGCGGGCGATGGCCACCGCCGGGTCGTTGTAGACGCAGAAGCCGGAGGCCCGCGACGGCATCGCGTGGTGCAGGCCACCGGCCACGTTCACCGCACGCCGGGCGTCGCCGCGCCAGACCGCCTCGGCGGCGGCCACACTGGCGCCGGCGATCAACGCGCTGGACTCGTGTATCCCGTCGAAGACCGGGTTGTCGGAGGTGCCCAACCCGTACCCGGCGAAGAGCGGGTCACGCGGCGCGGCCCGTACCGCGTCCAGGTAGGACTGGTCGTGCACCCGGGCCAGCAGGGCGTCGTCGGCGGGCTCCGGCTTGACCAGGCGTACCCCCGGACGGTTGAGGATGCCCAGCTCACGGGCGAGCGCGAAGGTCAACTCCACCCGGACCGGGTCGAGCGGATGGTCACCCATGTCGTAGGCGAGCAGCGACTCGTCCCACACCACCACCGTGTCGTCGGACATGGGCCCATCGTCGCACGAGGACCGACGACGGCCCACCGCACGCGCTGGTCAGCGGCCAGGTGTCGGCCCGGTGGCGACCGGCCGGGAGGGGTCGGCCACCCAGTTGCTCCACGACCCGACGTAGAGCGCGGCGTCCGGTCGCCCGGCCAGGTGCAGCGCGAGCACCGCCTGCGCGGCGGTCACCCCGGAGCCGCAGTACGCCGCGACGGCCCGACTGTCGGTGACCCCGGCGGCGGCGAACCGCTCGCGCAGCACGTCGGCGGCCGGGAAGCGCCCGTCCGGGCCGACGTACTCCCCGGCGGGCAGGTTCGCCGCACCCGGCACGTGCCCGGCGACCGGGTCGATCGGCTCGACCTCGCCCCGGTAGCGGGGAGCGGCCCGCACGTCGAGCAGCACGGCGTCGTCCGCTGCGGCGAGCGCGGCGGCCCGGGCCGCGTCGAGCACCGGCAGCTCACCGGGACGCACCTCGACGTCGCCCGAGGTCGGGGCCGGCACCTCGGTGCTGACCGGCCGGCCGGCGGCCACCCAGGCGGCGAAGCCGCCCTGCAGCAGGCGGACCGGGCGGTGGCCGGCCCAGCGCAGGGTCCACCAGGCGCGGGCGGCGGCCAGGCCGTCACCGCCGTCGTACACCACCACTGGGTGACCGGCCCGGACGCCGGCGGCCCGCAGCGTGGCCTGCAACGCGGCCGGGTCGGGCAACGGGTGCCGGCCGGCGGCACCCGGTGGTCCGCAGAGGGCGGTGTCCAGGTCCACGAAGACGGCGCCGGGCAGGTGGCCGAGCGCGTAGTCGTCGCGGCCGGGCGGGCCGGTGAGCCGCCACCGGACGTCGAGCAGGGTGGGTGGGTCGACGCGGTCGAGCTCGGCAGTGAGCTGGTCCACCTCGACCAGCGGCTCCTCGGTACCGGACATGGCGTCCATCCAACACCATCCGGGTAGCCACCTCCCGGTTCGGCGGCGGTCGTTCGAACCTTTGTCGGGGTAGCATCGACGGCCGGAGGGCCGCTGACGTCATGAAGTCTCACGACCTGGTCGACACGACCGAAATGTACCTGCGCACCATCCTCGAGTTGGAGGAGGAGGGTGTGCCGCCGCTGCGTGCCCGGATCGCCGAGCGACTGCGGCAGAGCGGCCCCACGGTGAGCCAGACCGTCGCCCGGATGGAACGCGACGGCCTGCTGACCGTCGAGGGCGACCGGCACCTGACGCTCACCGCGCAGGGCCGCGGCACCGCCGTGGCGGTGATGCGCAAGCACCGCCTCGCCGAGTTGCTGCTGGTCAACGTCATCGGGATGCCCTACGAGGAGGCCCACGAGGAGGCCTGCCGCTGGGAGCACGTGATGAGCGACGCGGTGGAGAAGCGGGTGTACGACCTGCTCAACCGGCCCACCCGCTCCCCGTACGGCAACCCGATCCCCGGGCTGGAGCAGCTCGGCTCGGCCGAGCCGGAGGCCACCGAGGCGGTCGAGGGCGAGCGCAACCTGGCCTTCCCCGGGCTGTCCGGCCCGGTGGTGGTACGCCGGATCTGCGAGAGCGTGCAGACCGATTCCGACGTGCTGCGGCAGCTGCACGCCGCCGGCGTCGACCCGGGCGCCACGGTGACCGTGGCGCAGGAGCGCGACGGCGTGTCGATCGACCGCTCCGGCGACCGGGTCCGGCTGCCCCGCGAGGTCGCCTCCCGGGTCTTCGTCGCCGCCAACTGACGTCGGCCGCGCGGCCGCCCGCTCGCGGGCGGCGTCACAGCGCCCGGGTGTCCACCTTCCTGGCCAGTCCCACCAGATCGTTGGTCAGCTTGTCGACCGCCGCCCGCTGGGTGCCGCGGGCGCTGGTCCAGCTCAGCGTGGCCAGCCGCCCCTCGGTGGCCAGCCAGCCCACCTCGACCACCGGGCCGTGCCCGCCGGTCGCCGCGACGGTCCGCCGGTACGCCTGCTGGCCGAGGCCGGTCACCTTGCCGGCCTTGTCCGGCACCAGGTCGGCGTCGAAGGTCGCCTTGTCGATCGTGGTCTCGGTCACGCTCAGTGTCAGCTCCGGCAGCGTCGCCCGCTCGGTCCGCACCACGCAGGTGTGCGTGTCGCCCTGTTCGCTGGCCGCCGCCACGTCGAAGCGCACCTTGACCAACTGCTCGATCAGCGCGAAGTCCAGCAGTCGGCAGGCGCCGCCCGAGGAGGCCGCGGCCACCTCGACCGCGATCGGCGCCGGCGGCGGCACGGCGACCGGCTCAGCCTGCGCGGCGCAGCCGCTGACCAGCACTCCGGTCAACCCAGTGACGACCATCCGCCCGCGCACGTCCCACCCTCCCGCCGACCGACGGCGGGAGGCGCCCGCCGGATGTCCGTCGGACACCGTACGGGGTGTCCGGGTCGGGCGGAAGCCCTCGTTCGGCGCATCCGCCGCCACCCGGCCGGCGTCAATCAGAGGGCGGGTCGTCCACGTACGGGCAGTGCCGGCAGCCGCGCCCGCAGCAGGTTCCCCGCCGCGCCAGGAAGCCGGCGCTGAGCACGAAGAGCCCGGTCGCCGGGTCCGGGTAGCCCGCCTCACCGGCGGCCAGCGCGGCGGCGTGCGCGGCGAGGATCCGGGCCCGGTCGGGATGCTCCGGCGGCAAGCGGGACGGGTGCGGTTCGGTGAGCGGCCGATCCGCCAGGGGTCGTCGCTCTCCGCTCACTCCCAGCAGTCTAGGGACGACCTCCGGGTGCCCCGCGCTCAGCCGTGCCGGGCCAGGGCGGCGGTCAGCTCGGTGGAGTCCGCGCCGCCGGCCAGCAGCAGCCGCAGCAGCACCCGCGCCTTGTACGGATCGAGCAGGCCACCGTTGAGCAGTCCGCGCCGTTGCAGGTCGGTCTCCGACCCCACCGCCCCGTACGTGTTCCGCAGCACCGAGCCGGCGCCGGAGCGGGAGGTGAGCACCACCGGGATCCGTCCCGCCAGCTCGCCGAGCACCGGGGCCAGCGCGGAGGGCACGTGCCCGACCCCGAACCCGGCCACCACCAGACCCTGGTGCGTGTCGGCCAGGCCGCCCAGGAGCAGGCCGTCGTCGTCCAGGGTGACCACGTACAGGGCCACTCGGGCGGCGTCCAGCCGGTCCGCGTCCACCGGCGGCAGGGGCGCGTGGCGTGACGGCCGGGTCAGCACCCGTACCTCCCCCTCGATGACCTGGCCGAGCGGGCCGGCGTTCGGCGAGGCGAAGGTGGCCGTGCTGGTGCTGTGCGTCTTGCGCAGCCAGCGGGCGGCGTGCACCTCGTCGTTGACGGCGACCAGCACCCCCAGGTCGCGGGCATCCGGGGCCGCCGCCACCCGAAGGGCCGCGAGCAGGTTCGCCGGACCGTCCGGGCCGGCCAGGGTGGGGTTGCGCATCGCGCCGGTGAAGACCAGCGGGGCGGCGTGCGGCCAGACCAGGTCGGCCAGGAACGCCGACTCCTCCAGCGTGTCGGTGCCCTGGGTGACCACCACGCCGTTCGCCCCCTCGGCCACCGCCCGGGACGCCTCGTCGACCACGTCGAGCATCTGGCGGCCGGTGAGGTTGGCGCTGGGCACCGCCTGGACGTCCCGGACGTCCACGGGTACGCCCAGCTCGGCCAGGCCGGGCACGGCCGCGGTGAGGTCCACGCCGGTCAGCCGGGTGACAACTCCGGTGCGGCCACGATCGACGCCGCCCATCGCGATGGTGCCGCCGAGGGTGATGAGGGCGATGGACACGGATCGGGCCTCCGTTCCGCCGCCGCGAGCCGGTCGGCCGGACGACCGTACCCATGCCGGTTCCGGGTCCCGACGACGGTCCGACGTCCGCCTGCCCCACCGGCGGTTCGCGGTCCGACCCGGCCGCACGGGAGCCGGCGGAAATGCGGTGCCGGGCCGGGCGGCACCTCGGTAGAGTCCGCGCGCCGCCGGCCGGTGGCGTGTACCCGAACAGACAGGCAGCGAGCGTGACGCAGCAGACGGCGGAGTCTCCGGCGAAAGAGGCGGGGAGAACACCGTCGCTCTGGCGCAGCCGGAACTTCCTGCTGCTCTGGGGCGGTCAGACGGTCGCCGAGCTGGGTACCCGGATCGCCAACGTGGCCGTGCCGCTGCTCGCCGCCGACGTCCTCGACGCCACCGTCTTCCAGATCTCGCTGCTGACGTTCCTGACCTGGCTGCCGTACCTGCTCTTCTCGCTGCCGGCGGGCATCGTCGCCGACCGGGTCGACCAGCGCCGGCTGATGATCGCCTGCGACCTCGGTCGGGCCGCGCTGATGCTGTCGCTGCCGGTGGCCGCCCTGGTCGGGCAGCTCACCCTCGCCTTCCTGTACGCGGTGGTCGGGCTCGCCGGTGTGCTCACCGTGCTGTTCACCGTGGCCTACAAGAGCCTGCTGCCGCGGCTGGTCCCAGCCGCACACCTCATGGACGGCAACGCCAAGCTGGGCATCAGTCAGGACGCCGCCGAACTGGTCGGCCCGACGATCGGCGGCGTGCTGACCGGGCTGGTCGGCGCGGCCCGGGTGTTCCTCGGCAACGGGTTCGCCTTCCTGGTCAGCGCGCTGACCCTGGTGCTGATCAGACAGCCGCCGGACGACACGCCACAGCCGCCCCGGGTGCCGCTGCGGGTCGAGATGACCGACGGGCTCGGCTTCATCCGGCGGCAACCGATCCTGGTCAACATCCTGGCCTGCACCACCTGGTCGAACTTCTTCGTGATGGCGTCGGGCTCGATCGAGGTGACCTTCATGGTCCGCGAGCTGCACGCCTCGCCGGTGCAGGTCGGGTTGGTCTTCTCGGTCAGCGCCGTCGGCGGTCTGGTGGTGGGCGTGCTCGCCGCCCGGCTCTCGGCCTGGATCGGCTCGGCCAGGGTGATCTGGGTGGCGATGGCCGCACCAGGGCCGTTCTACCTGCTCATGCCACTGGCGCAGCCCGGCTGGGGAGTGCTGCTCTACGGCGTCGGGCTGGCCGCGTTCTCCGCCAACGCGGTGCTGTTCAACGTGGCGGCGATGTCGTACCGGCAGCGGATCACCCCGCCGGCGATCCTGGGGCGGGTCAACGCGGCGTTCCTCTGGATCTGCTTCGGGGTGATCCCGCTCGGTGCGCTGACCGGGGGCACGCTCGGCACCACGCTGGGCCTGCGCGGGGCGCTGTGGGTGTGCGTACTGGGCACCTGGGCCGCGTGCCTGTTCGTGGTCTGCTCCCCGCTGCGCCGGATGCGGGACCTGCCGGCGGTTTCGTCGTAGGGTCCCCGCGCCCACCGCCCTGCGGCTGGTGGAGAGCCGCGTTGCCCGGTGGCGAGAACATCGCGTTCACGTTCGGCAACGGCATGGTCCTGCTCCGCCACGAACGGGCCCGGTGATCCGCGCGACGGGTGGCGTTGGACGGCCGCGTGCTGGCAGGGTGCGGTGATGCCGACCTTCGCCGCGCCCGACGGGACCACGCTCGCCTACCGGACGCTCGGCGACGGCACTCCCCTGGTCTGCCTGCCGGGCGGCCCGATGCGCGACTCGGCGTACCTCGATGAGCTGGGCGGCCTGGCCGCGCACCGGACGCTCGTCCTCCCGGACCTGCGGGGCACCGGCCGGTCGGGGGTCCCGGCGGACGTCTCCTCGTACCGCTGCGACCGGCTGGTCGGCGACGTCGAGGCGCTGCGCCAGCACCTCGGGCTGGAGCAGGTGGACATGCTCGGGCACTCGGCCGGCGCCAATCTCGCGGTCCTGCACGCGACCCGGCACCCCGAGCGGGTCGGCCGGCTCGCGCTGATCACGCCGAGCACCCGGGCGGTCGGGCTGGAGGCGACCGCCGCACTGCGCCGGGAGGTCACCCGGGTCCGCGTCGCTGAGCCCTGGTACCCAGCGGCTGCCGCGGCGCTTGACTCCCTGCTGACCGGTCAGGCCACCGACGACAACTGGCAGGCCATCGCTCCGTTCTTCTATGGCCGCTGGGATGCGACGGCCCGCGCGCACCAGGCGGTCGAGTCCGCCCAGCGCAACCAGGAGGCCGCTCGGATGTTCGGCGCCGACGGCGCTTTCGATGCGCCGGCCGCCCGCGCCGCACTCGCCGTACACCCGGGCCTGGTGCTGCTGCTCGCCGGCGAACTCGACCTCGGTGCCCCGCCGGGCCTGGTCGCCCAGCTCGCGGAGCTCGCACCCCGCGCCGAACTGGTCGTGCAGCCGGGCGCGGGACACTACCCGTGGCTGGACGACGCCGAGCGGTTCACCGCCATCCTCTCGGCGTTCCTGCACTGATCCCCGAGCTCGACGATCCCCGCCACCCCAGGCTCGTGCGTGCGCGCGGGAACGATCGGCGGGTGCACGGGGTCCGCGCCTTTGCTCTGCTTCAACGGACGCAACCCCTGGGCCTGGTAAATGTTGCGTGGAGTGAAGCAGAGCAAAGCGTGCGGCAGGCACAGCCCGGCGGTCGGTGGGCACCGCCGGTGACGGCTTGAGTCTCCAGCGGGGGGAGACACCAGGGTGGAGGCATGAACGGCGAGAGGCGTTACACGATCGGCGAGCTGGCCCGGCGTACCGGCCTGAGCGTCAAGACCATCCGGTACTACGCCGACCGGGGGATCGTCCCGCCGACCGACCGGAGCCCGGCCGGCTACCGCCGCTACGGGCCGGACGCCGTCGCCCGGCTGGAGCTGGTCCGCACCCTGCGCGACCTCGGCGTGGACCTCGCCGCCATCCGCCGGGTGGTGGACCGCGAGGTCGCACTGCACGAGGTGACCGCGGCGCACGCCGAGGCGCTGGCCGTGCAGATCCGGGTGCTGCGGCTGCGGCAGGCGGTGCTCAGCGCGGCAGCCAGACGCGACGCGGGGCCGGAAGAGGTGGAGCTGCTGCACCGGCTGGCCCGGCTCTCCGGGCAGGAACGGGACCGCCTGGTCGCCGACTTCCTCGACGCGGTCTTCGACGGCGTGGCCACCGGGCCGGCGTACCCGGGGATCATGCGGTCGCTGACGCCGGAGCTGCCCGACGAGCCCAGCGCAGCGCAGGTGCAGGCGTGGGTGGAGCTGGCCGAGCTGGCCCAGGACCCCGACTTCCGCGCCGGCATGCGGCGACTGGTGCGGCAGTACGCCGCCGACCACGACGTCCCGGGGCCGCCCCGCCCCGACGGCGTCGCGGTGGTCCGGGACGCCGTGGCGCCCGCTCTGGCGGCCGGCGTCGACCCGACCTCGCCGGCCGCCGATGCCGTCGTGGTGACCGCCATGGGCCGGTACGCGCAGCTCACCGGCCAGGCCGACGGCACCGACCTGCGACGCCGGCTGCTGGCCCGGCTGGAGACGGCGAACGATCCCCGCCGGGACCGGTACCTCGACCTGCTCTCGGTGGTCAACGGCTGGCCGGCGGGCGGGCAGACAACGCCGGCGCTGGACTGGTTCATCCGGGCCCTGGGCACCCGGACGCCCGAGCCGGCCCAGTGACGACGGCTGGCTGAGCCGGCTGGGGCGGGCCGAGCCGGCTGGCGCGTCGAGCCGGCAGGCGCAGGGCGTCAGGCGAACCAGGTGAGGGCCTGGCCGTGCCCCCGGGTCCAGGCCAGCGGTGTGCCGTCCAGAGCGAGGACGTTGTGCCGCGCCTCGTCCGGCGGTTCGGGCAGCCCCGCGCAGGGCAGCACGTCCGGGGCCTCGTTGGCGATCCAGTGACCGGGCAGCTTGCGTACCACCTCGGTGAACGCCGCCCGGCGCGGCGCCGGCACCTGGTAGAGCACGGAGGTGTGGAAGACCACCAGGGTCGCGGCGGCCGGCGCCCGCGCCGCCAGGGCCGGCAGGTCGTCCACCAGGTCGCCGCGGACCAGCAGCGGCGGATCGGCCGCGGCCACGGCCGCCGCGGCCGACAGCCGGGCCCGCCGGTGCGCGTGCTCCGGCCAGATCAGGGCGTCCAACCAGGACACGTCGTCGGGATTGGTGACGTCGAGCGGGTTCAGGTCCAAGCCGGCCCGCCACACCACCTTGGGTACGCGATCCGGCGGCCTCAGCCCGGTGGCCGCGCACTCGATGACCGGCGTACCCGAGCCGAGGCGGTGCTCGCCGTAGCGGTAGGCGTACCGGTCCGGGTAGAGGCAGAGCCCGGCGGACGCGCCGACCTCCAGCAGGGCGAGGGGCTGCGGCAGCGCGGCGAGCACCGGCAGCAGCACGGCGCAGCGCCCGGCCTCGTTGGTCTGGGTGGCCCGGGCGCGCGCCTGCGCCTCGATGGCGGGCCAGTGCGCCACCGTGTAGTCATGGAACGCGGCCGGGTCGTCGACCGGGCCGCCGAGCCAGCGGACGACCCCGAAGAGCAGGTTGGGCTGCCGCTTGCCCGGCGGGAGCGTGCCGAGCAGTGCCAACAGTTCGTCGTCGTGGGCGACGGCGAGCGACAGGCGCTCGTACGCGGCCGACACGCCGCGCGCCTCCCGGGTGGCGAAGTCCAGGTAACTCTCGGCGATCGTCATGGCCCGATGGTGGCAGCTCCCGCCGCACCGTGACCGCAGCGGCGGTACAGCGCCCAGATGCTGCAGGCCCGTCCGCTGCCCGGACACGCGAAAGGGGAGCCCGACCGTGGTCCGACTCCCCTTTCCGGTCGTACGTCAGCTGCAGCCGCTGGTGGAGCCGCAGCCCTCGCAGACGTAGCAGCTACCGGCCGGGCGCATCTTCGTACCGCAGGTGAAGCAGAGCGGTGCGTCGGCGGCCTTGCCGATGACGGCCTCCAGCAGTTCGGTGCTGGAACCCACCGACGGCGCCGGCTTGGCGGCGGCGACCTCGGCCATCTCCTGAGCCGGCTGGGCCACGGCCTCCGGCTTGGCGGCCGGAGCCTCGACCGGAGCCGACGACGCCATCGCGGTGAGGTCCGCACCGGTCACGGCGGCGCTCTCCGCCTCGGCCTCGGCCCGCAGCTGGGCGGCCCGCTCGCTGGCGGTGAAGATGCCCAGCTCGGCGCGACGCTCGTAGGGCAGGAAGTCCAGTGCCAGGCGACGGAAGATGTAATCCATCACCGAGGCGGCCATCCGCACGTCCGGGTCGTCGGTCATGCCGGCCGGCTCGAAGCGCATGTTGGTGAACTTGCTGACGAACGTCTCCAGCGGCACCCCGTACTGCAGGCCGATGGAGATGGCCACCGAGAAGGCGTCCATCACGCCGGCCAGGGTGGAGCCCTGCTTGGACATCTTGAGGAAGACCTCGCCGAGGCCGTCGTCCGGGTAGGACGACGCGGTGAGGTAGCCCTCGGCGCCGCCGACGGAGAAGGAGACCGTCTCCGACGGGCGCTTCTTCGGCAGGCGCTTGCGGACCGGCCGGTACTCGATGACCTTCTCCACCGCGGCCGGGGCGGTCTCGACGGCGGCCGGCTCGGTGGCCTTGTTGGACTTGGCCACCGACAGCGGCTGGCCGACCTTGCAGTTGTCCCGGTAGATCGCCAGCGCCTTGAGGCCGAGCTTCCAGCCCTCGAAGTAGATCTTCTCGACGTCCTCGACGGTGGCCGCCTCCGGCATGTTGACCGTCTTGGAGATCGCGCCGGAGACGAACGGCTGGATGGCCGCCATCATCCGGACGTGACCCATCGGGGCGATGGTCCGCTCGCCCATGGCGCAGTCGAAGACCGGGTAGTGCTCCGGCTTGAGCCCGGGGGCGTCCACCACGTGGCCGTGGTCGGCGATGTGCTCGATGATCGCCTCGACCTGCTCCTCGGGGTAGCCGAGGCTGCGCAGGGCGCGCGGGACGGTCTGGTTGACGATCTGCATCGAGCCGCCGCCGACCAGCTTCTTGAACTTGACCAGCGCCAGGTCCGGCTCGACGCCGGTCGTGTCGCAGTCCATCATGAAGCCGATGGTGCCGGTCGGGGCGAGGACGCTGGCCTGCGAGTTGCGCCAGCCGAACTTGTCACCGATCTTGTTGCCCTGGGTCCACTGCTTGGTCGCCTCACGGACGATCGCGGTGGCCACCGGGGTGGTGGGCTTGATCTCGTCGTTGGCGGCGGCGTGCTTGCGCATGACCCGCTTGTGCGGCTCGGCGTTGCGGGCGTAGCCGTCGTACGGGCCGACGACACCGGCCAGCTCGGCGGAGCGGCGGTACGCGGTGCCGGTCATCAGCGAGGTGATCGCCGCGGCGACCGAGCGGCCCTGCTCCGAGTCGTACGGCAGGCCGGAGGCCATCAGCAGGGCGCCGAGGTTGGCGTAGCCGATGCCCAGCTGCCGGTAGGCGCGGGAGGTCTCCCCGATCTTCTCGGTCGGGAAGTCGGCGAAGCAGATCGAGATGTCCATCGCGGTGATGACCAGCTCGACGGACTTGACGAACTTCTCCACCTCGAAGCCGCCGTCGGCCTTGAGGAACTTCATCAGGTTCAGCGAGGCCAGGTTGCACGAGGAGTTGTCCAGGTGCAGGTACTCCGAGCACGGGTTCGACGCGGTGATCCGCCCGGTCTCCGGGCAGGTGTGCCAGTCGTTGATGGTGTCGTCGTACTGCAGGCCGGGGTCGGCGCACTCCCAGGCGGCCTGGGAGATGGCGCGGAACAGCTTCTTGGCGTCGACGGTCTCGATGGTCGCCCCGTCGAGCCGGCCGCGCAGGTCGAAGCCGCCGCCGTTCTCCACCGCCGTCATGAACTCGTCGGAGACCCGGACCGAGTTGTTGGCGTTCTGGTACTGCACGCTGACGATGTCGGCGCCGCCCAGGTCCATGTCGAACCCGGCGTCGCGCAGAGCGCGGATCTTGTCCTCCTCGCGCGCCTTGGTGACCACGAACTCCTGGATGTCCGGGTGGTCCACGTCGAGGATGACCATCTTCGCCGCGCGCCGGGTGGCGCCGCCGGACTTGATGGTGCCGGCGGAGGCGTCCGCGCCGCGCATGAAGCTGACCGGGCCGGAGGCGTTGCCACCGGAGGAGAGCAGCTCGCGGGAGGAGCGGATCCGGGAGAGGTTGACGCCGGAGCCGGAGCCGCCCTTGAAGATCAGCCCCTCCTCCTTGTACCAGTCCAGGATGGAGTCCATCGAGTCGTCGACGGCCAGGATGAAGCACGCGCTGACCTGCTGCGGCGACGGCGTTCCGACGTTGAACCAGACCGGGGAGTTGAAGCTGAACACCTGGTTCAGCAGCATCCAGGTCAACTCGTGGGCGAAGACTTCGGCGTCGGCCGGGGAGGCGAAGTAGCCGTACTCCTCACCCGCGGTGCGGTAGGTGGTGACCACCCGGTCGATCAGCTGCTTGAGCGACCACTCCCGCTCCGGGGTGCCCACGGCGCCCCGGAAGTACTTCGTGGTGACGATGTTGGCCGCGTTGACGGACCAGGACTCGGGGAACTCCACCCCGCGCTGCTCGAAGTTGATCGAGCCGTCCCGCCAGTTCGTCATCACGACGTCGCGCCGCTCCCAGGCGACCTCGTCGTAGGGGTGCACCCCCTGGGTCGTCCAGACCCGCTCGATCTTCAGACCCGCACCGGCCTTGCTCCGTGACCTGCTTGTCGTCACACCATCCCCCGACATCTCATCCGCCCCCTCGTCCGCGCGGCCACCCGCCGCGCGTCGACCTGTCTCAAAACCGGCAAAACTCAACTGGTACGGCCGGCGGTCTCCGCCGCCCCGGCCTCCGCCACGCCCTCCCGGGCGCGGGCGGCGGCCCGCAACGTCTCGATCTCCCGCTCGAAGTCGGCGAGCGAGTCGAAGGACCGGTAGACGCTGGCGAACCGCAGGTACGCCACCTCGTCCAGGTCCCGCAGGGGGCCCAGGATCGCCAGGCCCACCTCGTGGCTGGGAAGCTCGGCGGCCCCCTTGGCCCGGACCGTCTCCTCGACCTTCTGCGCGAGCAGCGCGATCGAGTCCTCGTCGACCGGCCGGCCCTGGCACGCCTTGCGCACCCCGCCGATGATCTTCGTGCGGCTGAACGGCTCGGTCACCCCGCTGCGCTTGACCACCGCGAGCACCGCCTCCTCGACGGTGGTGAACCGCTTGCCACACTCCGGGCAGGATCGCCGCCGTCGGATGAGCTGGCCGTCGTCGGCCTCCCGCGAGTCGACCACCCGGGAGTCGGCGTGCCGGCAGTACGGACACCGCATCGCCATACCTCCTTGATCAACTCAACGGCCGCACCGGGCACCCCCGGGCACGACGGAACACGCCGGCGCCATCTTCCGATGACCGCCGCCGTGGGTCGACGATACGGGAGTGCGGTCGGTAGTCGGACCCAACCTGTAGGCGACTTACGCCCGTGTCACTACTACATCTAGGGGTCGACCGTATGTCTCCGGCGGAGCCGGGTCAAGTTGAATGGCGTGTCCGGCGCGTCACGGATCATTCGCCCGACCGGACCACCCGCACCGCCGGAAGACCCAACGCGGAGACGCCACCCGGAGTCGCCGGCCGACAGGCCGGAGTCGACCGGAAAACGGCCGAGGATCGAACACCAGTGCTATCCGACGTACCATTTATCAGAACATCCGTACGAGCGGAGTGGTTTTTCACCCCGACACGCCGGTGATAGGTCGTACAGATGTTTGAAAATGACCGATCTCACCTATACGGTCAGGAACAACCGGCGCGGTGGATCTCCACGGCACCGGTGCCGCAGCACCCTCAGCAGAGTGGTGGCACCACCGCACGCACCACGAGCCGACGAGGCACCCAGCGCCGACCAGGGAGGACGGACGTGACCGAGGACCGGGCCAGCCGGCCGAAGAGCCCGCAACAGATCTCCGAGGCGGGCCCTCCGGCCACCCGACGCCGGGGCGCCGCGCGCAACCGGGCGGGCCAGCCCGCCGTGCGCCCGGTCACTCCGGTGGTCAGCACCTTCCCCGACCCCGCGACGGTCGACCTGACCGCCCGCCAGCGCCGGATCCTGGAGTTCATCCGCACCTGGGTGGAACGGCACGGCTACCCGCCGAGCGTCCGGGAGATCGGCGAGGCGGTCGGCCTAGTGTCGCCGTCCAGCGTCGCCTACCAGCTCAAGGAGCTGGAGAAGAAGGGTTTCCTGCGCCGCGACCCCAACCGGCCGCGCGCCGTGGACGTCCGCGCTCCCAGCGACACCATCGACGACGAGCTGACCCGCTCGCAGCGCCCCACCCCGGCGTACGTGCCGATGCTCGGCCGGATCGCCGCCGGTGGGCCCATCCTCGCCGAGCAGGCCGTGGAGGACATCTTCCCGCTCCCCCGCGAGCTGGTGGGTGAGGGCGAGGTCTTCATGCTCCAGGTCAAGGGTGACTCGATGCTCGACGCGGCGATTTGCGACGGCGACTGGGTGGTGGTCCGGCAGCAGCCGACCGCCGACTCGGGCGAGATCGTGGCCGCCATGCTCGACGGCGAGGCGACCGTCAAGACCTACCGGCGGCGTGACGGGCACGTCTGGCTGATGCCGCAGAACCCGGCCTTCGACCCGATCCCCGGCGACGACGCCACCATCATGGGTCGGGTCGTGGCGGTGCTGCGCCGCATCTGACCCGGTCCGCGGGTGAGTGCCCTCGGGCGCTCACCCGCACACTGCCGGCCACGAGGCCCGCCTGATGGCGGCCCATCGGCGTGTCGGTGCCGAAGCGTCAGTAGCGGTCGCCCTGCGGGCCGCGTACGCCCCCGGGCCCGTACGGGTCGACCGGCCCGTCGTCACGCCGACGGCCGGGCCGCTGAGCCCGGTAGTCGGGCTCGGGCCCGCCACGCCGGGGCGGCTCCACCCGACCGGCGCCGGGCTGGCCCCCGCCGTACACCCCACCACCGGGTCGGCCCCCATTGGCCGGAGGACGGCCACTGCCACCACCCGCCGGTCGGCCACCTCCGCCACCCACCGGTCGGCCACCGCCACCCGCCGGGGGACGTCCGCCGCCGTAGACACTGCCGCCAGCCCCGCCGGCACCGCCCGCCCCGGGCCGGTCGCCGCCGTCGCCCGCGGGGCGAGCCCCGCCGTACACCCCGCCGCCCGCCGGGGCGGGACCACCACGGCCACCGCTGCCGCCGTACACCCCGGTGCCGACACCGCCGTAGACCGCACCGCCCGCCGGCGCACCGCCGTAGACCCCGCTGCCCGGGCGCTCGCCGGCCGGAGGGAAGCGGTCGGCGGCAGGGCCGCCACGCCGATCCACCGGCTCGTCCGGGCCCGGACCGTCGGCGGCGGGTGGCTTGCGGCGGGCCCGCAGGATGCCGGCGACGCCGATGCCGACCAGCAGCAGGCCGATCGCGCCGACCGCGCCGATCAGGTAGGTGATGTCGTCGAGGGAGAGCCCGTCGAACCAGGACTGCGAGGCCGCCGGCTTCGCGGCGCCCTCGTCGGGTACCGGCGCCGCTCCGGAGGTGGACGGGGTGTAGCTGAGGATGTCGACCGGATCGTCCGAGGTCTCCTCGCGGACCTCCGAGACCGTGACGAAGGACCTGCCGTCCGGGGTGTAGCTGATCGCCTCGCCGAACGGGTCGGCGAGCGGCGTCACCCGGGGCTTGCCGGTGGTGAGCGCGCCGACGATGTCGCCGCCGGTCACGTCGAACTCGAAGGCGTCGGCGTAGGTGCGGACCACCACCCGGGAGCCGTCCGGGGACCGTGCCGCACCGGTGATCGAAACCCGGCCGAACGTGGCGAGCGGGTTCTCGGTCTGCGTCTTGGGCAGGGCGATCTCGCCGACCTTGCTCATCGGCACCGCCTCGGGGTCGCCGCTCTTCTTCAGCGCTCTCGTCGGCGTGTAGATCTCGGCCTTGCCGCTGGTCACCTTGGTGATGATCAGCGGCTTGCCGTCGTCGCCGATGAGCAGCGCCTCCGCGTCGTGCGGCTTGCCCTCGGGGTAGGAGAGGCGGTGCAGCACCGGCTGCTTGGTGCCGCCGACCGGCAACTCCCAGACCGCCACGTTCTTGCGGCGTTCCTTCGCGGTGACGTTGTCACCGGTGTCGGCGACCCACAGCGTCTTGCCGTCCTTGGAGAGCGCGAGGTCCTCGGTGTCGAACGGACCCTGCCCGGAGTACTGCAGAGGCGTCTTGGCGATCTTGCATTTGGCGTCCAGGAAGAAGATCCGCTTGCGCGCCTCGATCTGGGTGCCGTCGTTGATCACGACGAAGCCGGTCTTGGTCGCCACCAGGCCGGAAAGCTCGCGCAGCCGCTCATCGGCGGCCGTGCACACCTTCTTACCGGGCTTGGCGGCGGGCGGCTCGGACGATGCTGGTGCAGGAGCCGCCACAGCAACTCCGGCGAGCGCCACGGTTGCCCCGAACAGGCCGAGGGCAACCGTGACCGAGGAAACAACGCGGCGCATTCGGCCAGTGTCGCATGCCGCGCGTTTCCGATGGATGACGCCGTGACCGCTCAGGGTCGGCTGACGGCCGCCTGCTCCTGCGCGAAGGGCTCCAGCTCGGCGGCGAGCGCCTCGCTCACCCGCACGTGCAGCAGGGTGCCCTCCGCCAGGTGCGAGGTGCTCAGCACCTCACCGCCGCGGTGCACCCGGGCCACCAGGTCACCCCGGTCGTACGGCAGCACGGCCCGGACCTCCAGCGCGGGACGCGGCAGCCGCTCCTCGATCGCCTGGCGCAGCCCGTCGACACCCCGCCCGGTGTACGCCGAGACGAAGATCGCCTCCGGCCAGAGCCGCTTGAGCCGCAGCAGCGTCTCCTCGTCGGCGGCGTCGGCCTTGTTGACCACCAGCAGCTCGGGGAGCCGGTCGGCGCCCACCTCGCTGAGCACCTCCCGCACCGCGCGGACCTGCTCCTCCGGATCCGGGTGGGCGCCGTCGACGACGTGCACCACCAGATCCGCCTCGGCGACCTCCTCGAGCGTCGAGCGGAACGCCTCGACGATCTGGTGCGGCAGGTGCCGGACGAAGCCGACCGTGTCGGAGAGGGTGTAGAGCCGCCCGTCGGACGTGGTGGCCTTACGGGTGGTCGGGTCGAGCGTCGCGAAGAGCGCGTTCTCCACCAGCACACCCGCGCCGGTCAGCCGGTTGAGCAGGCTGGACTTGCCGGCGTTGGTGTAGCCGGCGATGGCCACCGCGGGGACGGCGTTGCGGGAGCGCCGGGCGCGCTTGGTCTGCCGTACCGTCTTCATGCCCTTGATCTCGCGGCGCAGCCGGGAGATGCGGGTGCGGATACGGCGCCGGTCGGTCTCCAGCTTGGTCTCACCGGGACCGCGCAGGCCCACGCCGCCGCCCGCGCCGCCACCGCGACCGGAACCACCGGTCTGCCGGGACAGCGTCTCGCCCCAACCGCGCAGGCGCGGCAGCAGGTATTCGAGCTGGGCCAGCTCGACCTGCGCCTTACCTTCCTTGCTCTTGGCGTGCTGGGCGAAGATGTCGAGGATCAGCGCCGTCCGGTCGACCACCTTGACCTTGGTGCGCTGCTCCAGGTTGCGCAGCTGGGACGGGGACAGCTCCCCGTCGCAGATGACCGTGTCGGCGCCACTGGACAGGACCATCGAGCCCAGGTCGTCGACCTTGCCGCGGCCGATGTAGGTGGCCGGGTCGGGTCGGGTACGGCGCTGAATCAGCCCCTCGAGCACCTGCGAGCCGGCGGTCTCCGCGAGCGCGGCCAGCTCGGCCAGTGAATTCTCGGCGTCGGTCACCGAACCCTCGGTCCAGACGCCCACCAGGACGACCCGCTCCAGCCGCAGCTGGCGGTACTCCACCTCGGTGATGTCGGTGAGCTCGGTGGAGAGGCCCGGTACGCGTCGAAGCGACTGCCGCTCCGACAGCTCCATCTCGCCGGTGGTGACGTCGCCGAGCTCATCGTCCTCGAAGGGGACGAAGCTCTCCTGGTCTAGCAAGCGGTTCTCCTGTCCGTTTTATCGGGTAGAACGCAATCCTGACATGTGACAACGCCGGACGCACCCGCTATATGCCCGTGCCGAGGGTCGCCAAGTGTGGGGGCGAATTCCGGCCGAGCTCGACAACCCGGTAGAAATGCGGGGCGGCGGCCGACCGGCCCCGCAGCCGTGACGGAGGGATCCCGTGGCCATCACCCGACTGCCCAGCGCCGGATTCTCGATCACCATCCGGATCGCGGTGACCGCGGACGCGTCCTCGATCGGCCGGCTCACCACGTCGGTGGGCGAGGCCGGCGCGATCGTCACCGCGCTGGACGTGGTCGACTCGGACCCGACCAACGTGATCGTCGACCTCACCTGCGACACCGCCGACGCCAGTCACGCCGACCAGGTGGTCCAGGCGCTCACCGCGCTCGACGGGGTGGACGTGCGCAAGGTGTCGGACCGGACGTTCCTGCTGCACCTCGGCGGCAAGATCGAGGTGACCTCGAAGGTCGCGCTGCGCAACCGTGACGAGTTGTCCCGGGCGTACACCCCCGGGGTGGCCCGGGTCTGCATGGCGATCGCCGAGAACCCGGCGGACGCCCGGCGGCTGACCATCAAGCGCAACACCGTCGCCGTTGTCAGCGACGGCTCCGCCGTGCTCGGCCTGGGCAACCTCGGCCCCGCCGCGTCGCTGCCGGTGATGGAGGGCAAGGCCGCGCTCTTCAAGCGCTTCGGCGGGGTGGACGCCTGGCCGGTGGTGCTCGACACCCAGGACACCGACGAGATCGTCGCGATCGTCAAGGCGATCGCGCCGGCGTACGGCGGGATCAACCTGGAGGACATCGCCGCGCCGCGCTGCTTCGAGATCGAGGCCCGCCTGCGGGAACTGCTGGACATCCCGGTCTTCCACGACGACCAGCACGGCACGGCGATCTGCGTGCTCGCCGCGCTGACCAACGCGCTGCGCGTCGTCGGCAAGCAACTCGCGGACGTCCGGGTGGTCGTCTCCGGCGCCGGCGCGGCCGGCACCGCGATCATGAAGCTGCTGCTGCGTCAGGGCGTGGGCGACATCATCGCGTACGACCGGCAGGGCGCCCTGCACCGCGGGCAGACCGACCTCAACCCGGCCTGGCAGTGGCTGGCGGAGAACACCAACAAGGAGAACTACGCGGGCGACCTGCCCGGGGCGATCCGTGGCGCGGACGTCTTCATCGGGGTGAGCGCGCCGAACCTGCTCACCGGCGACGACATCGCCACGATGGCCAAGGACTCCATCGTGTTCGCGCTGGCCAACCCGGACCCGGAGGTCGACCCGCGCGAGGCGCGCAAGCACGCCGCGGTGGTCGCCACCGGCCGGTCCGACCAGCCGAACCAGATCAACAACGTGCTCGCCTTCCCCGGCGTGTTCCGCGGCATGCTCGACGCGCACGCCGAGGAGTTCACCGAGGAGATGGCGATCGCCGCCGCCCGGGCCATCGCCGACGTGGTCGGCGAGGAGAAGATCAACCCGACGGTGATCGTGCCCAGCGTCTTCGACGCCCGCGTCGCCCCGGCGGTCGCCGCCGCCGTCCGCGCCGCCGCCCAGAACCCGTCCCCGGTTCCGGCCGCCGACCCGGGCCCCGCCGATCTTCCCGAGATCGCCGCCAACGCCAGCGCCACCCCCTGATCGACGACCGCCGGCGGACCGCGACCGGCAACTGCCACCCGGCGGCTCCGCACGGAGCTGCCCCGCGCGTCCTTTGCTCTGCTTCAACCGACGCAACACCCGATGTCCGCTATGCGGACGTCAGGCGTCGCGTGGGCTGAAGCAGAGCAAAGCGTGTCGAAGGCGTGTGGTCTGACCGGCGGCCGCGACCGTGGCCAGCCGCCCTGCCGCGACGGCTCAGCCGCCCGGCGGGGCCGCGTGACGGGCGGCGACCCGACGGGCGGGCGCGGTCGAGCTGCGGCTCAGGGCCGGAGTGGCCGCGTGACGGGCGGCCACCCGAATGGCGGCACGGTTGAGGGCAGCTCGCTCACGGGCGGAGTGCGGTGGGCTCCACCTCACCGGCAGCGACGAGGACGGCGGGGCCGGCCAGCCAGCAGGAGTCGTCGGTGACCGTCACGGTGAGGCGGCCACCGGGGACGTCGACGGCCACCGTGCCGGTGTCCCGGGCGGCGTCGCGCAGCGCCACGGCGGCCACCGCGCAGGCGCCGGTGCCGCAGGAGAGCGTCTCCGCGCTACCCCGCTCGTACACCCGCATCAGGGTGTGTCCGTCGGCGCCGTCGACCGGCTCGCCGGGCGCGGTGAACTCGACGTTGACCCCGGCGGGAAAGAGCGCGGCGTCGAACTCGGGAGCGCGGGTCAGGTCCAGGCCGGACAGCTCCAGGCCGGCGGGCAGTGCGCAGACCAGGTGGGGGTTGCCGACGTCCACCGCCGCACCGGTCAGGGTCAGACCGCCCAGGGTCGCCGTCGACGCGTCGTACACCCGGGGTCGTCGCATCTCCACGGCCACGACGTCGCCGTCGACCCGCGCGCGCACCAGGCCCGCCCGGGTGGCCACCGGCAGCGCCGCGCCGGCCGGCGTGGCCAGCCCGGCCTCCAACAGGTAGCGGACGAAGACCCGGGCGCCGTTGCCGCACATCTCGGCGAACGAGCCGTCGGCGTTCCAGTAGTCCATGAACCACTCGGCCTCATCCGCCAGGTCCGTACCGTCGGGGTGCTTGGCGGCCCGGACGACCCGCAGCACCCCGTCGCCGCCGACGCCGCGCCGCCGGTCGCAGAGCGCGGCGACCAGCTCGGCGGTCAGCTCGAGCTGATTGTCCGGATCGGGGAGGATGACGAAGTCGTTGCCGGTGCCGTGGCCCTTGATGAACTGCACGTCCCCATCATCGCGCAGCGGCGGGCACCAGACGCACGGCGGCCTCGATCACGTCGGGGTCGGTGGAGTCCAGCCAGTGGATCCGTGGGTCGCGCCGGAACCAGGAGCGCTGCCGGCGGACGAACCGCCGGGTGGCCCGGACCGTCTCGTCGTGCGCTTCGGTCTCGGTCAGCTCGCCGGCGAGGAAACGCAGCACCTGCTGGTAGCCGAGCGCACGGCTGGCCGTCCGCCCCTCCGGCAGACCCCGGCCCACCAGCTCGCGGGTCTCGGCCACCAGACCGTCGGCCCACATCCGGTCGACCCGCAGCGCGATCCGCTCGTCCAGCGCCGCGGTGTCCAGGTCGACGCCGACCTGCACGGACGGGTAGTACGGGGTCGGCTCCGGCAGCGACGCGGCGAACGGCGCACCGGTCAGCTCGATGACCTCCAACGCGCGGACGATCCGCCGGCCGTTGCCCGGCAGGATGCTCTCGGCGGCACCCGGATCGGCGGCGCGCAGCCGCGCGTAAAGCGGCGCCGGGCCGACCTCGGCCAACTCCCGCTCCAGCCGCTCCCGCAGCACGGGGTCGGTGCCGGGGAACTCGAAGCGTTCCAGCACCGCCCGCACGTACAGGCCCGAGCCGCCCACCAGCAGCGGCACCCGACCCCGGGCCAGGATGTCGTCGACGGCCGCGCGGGCCAGCCGCTGGTACTCGGCGACGCTGGCCGGCTCGGTGACCTCCCAGATGTCGAGCAGGTGGTGCGGCACGCCGTCCCGCTCGGCCGGGGTGAGCTTGGCGGTGCCGATGTCCATGCCCCGGTAGAGCTGCATCGAGTCGGCGTTGACCACCTCACCGTCGAGCGCGTGGGCCAGCGCGATGCTCAACGCCGACTTGCCCGCCGCGGTCGGGCCGACCACCGCCACGACCGTCCCCACCGGACCCGACCGCGTACCCGCCGGCCCGGACGGTGTCGCGCCGGTCACACGGGCTCCCAGGACGCCACGAAGTAGGCGACGCCGTAGGGCGCGGCGTCGTGCAGCAGAGCGCCGCGCCAGTCAACGCCGGTCGCGCGGGCGGCGCCGGCGAGCGCCTGCCAGGACGCCCGGCCGGCCGCCTTCAGCTCCGCCGACACGGCCGGGTCCAGGTCGAGCAGGACGTCGAGGTCCGCGCCGGCCAGGGCCGCGGCGACCCGCTGGTCGTACGGGTGGGCGCGCGGATCGTCGTACCCGGGGGACTTCTCCCCCCGGCAGGCCGACCCGTCGCCCAGCGCCAGCAGCGCCACCCGGGAACCCTCGGCGGCGAGCCGCTCCCCCACCGACGCCAGCTCGGCCGGGTCGGCGTCGACGGCCACCTGCACCGCGCTCACCGGCACCCGGACGTCGTGCCGGGCCAGCAGCCAGGCGCCGATGGTCAGGCTGAGCGGCAGCACCGCGCCCCGGTCCGGCTGCGCCGGCGTCAACGGCACGTCCAGGTCGACGCCCCAGGGTTGCAGCGACCCGGTGGCCGGCGCGTCGATCCGGCCGGTCGCCGGGCCGCCGCCGAGCAGCACCACGGCGTCCGGGCCGACGGCCAGCAACCGGCCGACGGCGGCGTCACAGGCGGCGCGGAGGTCGTCCAACTCCGGCGCGGCGGCGCCGGCCACATCGGGCACGAGCAGGGGCGGATGAGGGCAGACAGCGGCGGCGACCAGTGGCACCCGTCCACCGTAGCGGGAATCCCCGGTGCGTCTCCGCGCCGATCCGGTCATTCGGGCCCTAGGACACCGTATGGTCACGGTCGGCGATAGGCGCTCGACGTGGACCGGGTCGGACCTGTGACAATGCCGGAAGTAACTTGGCTGCGCCGTGGCGGCGACCGGGGGACAGGTTCCCTCGACGCCGGGAGATCGAGGATGGGCACATGAGCGACTGGACTGCCTTCGGACGGGTGGACGCGGACGGCACCGTGTACGTCAAGACCACCGAGGGCGAGCGGGTGGTCGGATCCTGGCAGGCGGGAGCACCGGAGGAGGGCCTGGCGCACTTCGCGCGCCGCTTCGCGGACCTGGTGACCGAGGTGGACCTGACCGAGGCGCGGCTCAACTCGGGTGCGGCGGACGCCGGCCACTCGCTGAGCACGATCCGGCGGATCCGCGCCTCCCTGCCCGAGGCCCACGTGGTGGGCGACATCGACGCGCTGGCCGCGCGGCTGGACAAGCTGGCCACCGTCGCCGAGGAGAAGGCTGGTGAGGCGCGGGCCGCGCGCGACGCCGCCCGGGTGGAAGCGCTGGCGCGCAAGACCGCGCTGGTCGAGGAGGCCGAGAAGCTGGCCGCCGAGTCCACCGGCTGGAAGACCGCCGGTGACCGGCTCAAGGAGATCCTCGACGAGTGGAAGACCATCCGCGGGGTCGACAAGAAGGCCGACGGCGAGCTGTGGAAGCGGTTCGCCGCCGCCCGGGACGGCTTCACCCGCCGCCGCGGTGCCCACTTCGCCTCCCTGGACTCGCAGCGCAAGCAGGCGCAGACGGTCAAGGAGGAGCTGGTCGCCGAGGCGGAGAAGCTCAAGGAGTCCACCGACTGGGCCGCCACCGCCAACCAGCTCAAGGAGCTGATGACGCAGTGGAAGGCCGCGCCGCGCGCCTCCAAGGAGGCCGAGCAGAAGCTCTGGGAGAGGTTCCGGGCCGCGCAGGACGCGTTCTTCAGCCGGCGCAGTGAGGTCTTCTCCGCCCGGGACAACGAGCAGAAGGTCAACCTGGAGCGCAAGCAGGCCCTGCTCGCCGAGGCCGAGGCGCTGGACGTCGACGCCGACCCGAAGGGCGCCCAGGCTCGCCTGCGCGACATCCAGGCCCAGTGGCACGAGGCCGGCCGGGTCCCCCGGGAGGCCGCCGCCGGGCTGGAGCGCCGGCTGCGCGCCGTCGACGACAAGGTCCGCGAGGTGATGGACTCGGCCTGGCGCCGGACCACCAAGGAGGACAACCCGCTGCTCGCGCAGATGCGGTCGCAGGTGGCCGAGGCCGAGGAGCGGCTGGCACGGGCGCAGGCCGCCGGAGACGCCCGCCGCATCAAGGAGGCCGAGCAGGCCCTCGCGTCGAAGCGGCAGTTCCTCCAGCTCGCCGAGCAGGCCGGCTGACCTGACGCGTCTCCGAGCCCCCGGTCCCGTGTGGAGATCGGGGGCTCTCGCGTGCCCGGGAGCAGCCGGACGGCCGGTTGACGCATCGAGGTGGGCGGTGAAAGGAAGGGCCCCCTGTTAACGCCTGCGGTAGAGGAAGGGCCCCTTGTTAACGCGGTGGCGTTAACAAGGGGCCCTTCCTTACCGGCAGGCTGGTCAGGGGGCTGTGCAGCCGAGGGATGGGGCGGGGGTGGGCGCCGGGGCGCCGATGGTGGGCAGGCCGAGCAGGACCCCGGGGGTACGCGGGGAACGGCCGGCCTCGGCCGCGTCACCGGCCCGGGTCCGGCGGTGCGCCAGCGGCGCTCCGTCGGCGTTGAGGTGGTGCGGCGCGGCGTATGTCAGCGTGGTGTGCACGATGTCGCCCGGGCGGATCTGCTCGGCGAGATCACCGACCGCGAAGTGCACGAGGCGGCCGTCGCGGGCGCGGCCGGACATCCGGCCGGTGCGCTCGTCCTTGCGGCCCTCGCCGACCGCGACCAGCACCTCCACGGTCTCCCCCACCAGGCGCTTGTTCTCCGCCCAGGTGATCTCCTCAACGGCGGCGATCAGCCGCTCGTAGCGCTCCTGCACGACCTGCTTGGGCAGTTGGCCGTCCATGGTGGCGGCGGGCGTGCCGGGGCGCTTGGAGTACTGGAACGTGAACGCCGAGGAGAACCGGGCCTCGCGGACCACGTCCAGGGTGCGCTGGAAGTCCGCCTCGGTCTCGCCGGGGAAGCCGACGATGATGTCGGTGGTGATGGCCGCGTCCGGCATCGCCGCACGGACCTTCTCGATGATCCCCAAGTATTTCTCCGACCGGTACGACCGGCGCATCGCCTTGAGCACGTCGTCGGAGCCGGACTGCAACGGCATGTGCAGCGAGTGGCAGACGTTCGGCGTCTCGGCCATCGCGGCGATCACGTCGTCGGTGAAGTCCTTCGGATGCGGGCTGGTGAACCGGACCCGCTCCAGCCCGTCGATGTCGCCGCAGGCGCGCAGCAGCTTGCCGAACGCGTACCGGTCGCCGAACTCCACGCCGTAGGAGTTGACGTTCTGCCCGAGCAGGGTCACCTCCAGCACGCCCTCGTCGACCAGGGCGCGGACCTCGGAGAGGATGTCGCCGGGGCGGCGGTCCTTCTCCTTGCCGCGCAGAGAGGGCACGATGCAGAACGTGCAGGTGTTGTTGCAGCCCACCGAGATCGAGACCCAGCCGGCGTACGTCGACTCGCGGCGGGTGGGCAGCGTGGACGGGAAGACGTCCAGCGACTCCAGGATCTCCACCTCGGCGGCGGTGTTGTGCCGCGCCCGCTCCAGCAGCACCGGCAACGAACCGATGTTGTGGGTGCCGAAGACCACGTCCACCCAGGGCGCCTTGCGGACGATGTCGCCGCGGTCCTTCTGGGCCAGGCAGCCACCGACCGCGATCTGCATCCCCGGATGCTTGGCCTTGACGGGACGCAGATGACCGAGGTTGCCGTAGAGCCGGTTGTCGGCGTTCTCCCGCACCGCACAGGTGTTGAAGACGACGACATCCGGGCTGTCGTCCGCCTCGGCGGCACGCACGTAGCCGGCCTGTTCGAGCAGGCCGGAGATGCGCTCGGAGTCGTGCACGTTCATCTGGCAGCCGTAGGTGCGCACCTGGTAGGTGCGCGCGCTGCCCGCCGCTGCGGTAGTCATGACCAGGACAGCGTATCCGGGTCCACCGGATCGAGGAGAACGAGGAGGAGCCGTGTGCCGGAGCATCAAGACGCTGCGTGAGCCGTACACCGCCCAGGTGACCGACGCGGACGTCGAGGCGGCCGCCCTGCAGTACGTCCGGAAGATCTCGGGCTTCCGGGCGCCCGCCGCGCACAACGCCGCCGCGTTCGACGCGGCGGTGGCCGCCGTGGCCGAGGCCACCCGCACCCTGCTCGACCAGCTGGTGGTCCGCGGCGGCGGGCCGACCGCCGCGGACCGGCCGGCGCCCGCCGCCAGCCTCGACTGACCTGGGACGCCGTTGCGTCAGGCCGCGGCGAGCACCGGGGCGACGGTGTCGGGGGCCCACCGCGAGCGGTGGCACTGCGACCAGCCCCGGCAGGCGGGGTCGGCCAGGGTGCAGAGCCGCTGGTTGCTGAGCAGCTCGCCGTCGTCGGTCTCCCGCACGTCGAAGTGCACCGGACGGACCGTCCCGTCGGGGGCGACGAGCAGGTGCCGGCCGGCGTCGAGCGTGTCGTCGCGTACCAGGCAGTTGCGGCCCAGCAGCCGGGCGAGCGCGGCGATGCTCGCGTGCTCGGAGAGCCGCTCGGGCACCCCGTAGCAGTCCACCACCGTCGCGAACTCGCCGGGCGCCTGCCAGACGTCGCAGACCACCGCGTACGCCGGCAGCCGGGTCGGGTCGGCCACCGCGAGGGGCATCACCACCCGACCGAGCGCCTCGGCCAGTGCCGGGTAGACCTCAACGGGTCGTGCCCGGTCGATTCTCCAGTTCCACAGCTCGGTCATGCCGCCTCCTCGCTGCGTTCGTCCCACCGGCCTCCGGATCGGGCCTTACTGACGATGGTGGGGGGCATATGACCTCAGCCGGGGCCAAGTTACCGGTCTGTGACCATTCCGGGCAAAATTTCCTGGGGCTACGTTGCTCCGAGTAGCGGGAAGGTGACAGTTTATCGGGTATCGTGCCCGGTCCGCGCGAGCCACTTCCACGTCCCGGAAGCTACCCGGTCAGCGCAGGACGACCAGGTGCTCGCCCCGGGGCAGCAGCTCCCCGACCACGGGCGCGCCGGGCAGCTCGCCGGCGACCAGCAGGCCGCCGGAGGTCTGCGCGTCGGCAAGCAGCAGCCGCTCGTCCTCTCCGACCTGGCCGAAGTCGGTCCACGGTTTGACCCACTCCAGGTTGCGCCGGCTGCCGCCGCTGACGTACCCGTCGCGCAGCGCCTCCCGCGCGCCCGGCAGATAGGGCACCCGGGCGGTGTCGATGGCCACGGTGAGCCGGCTGGCCCGGGCCAGCTTCGAGGCGTGCCCGAGCAGCCCGAAGCCGGTGACGTCGGTGCCGCAGCGGATGCCGGCGGCGATCGCGGCCCGCGCCGCGTCCCGGTTGAGCGCGCTCATCGTGGCCACCGCCTCGGGGAAGCTCTCGCCGGTGGCCTTGTGCCGGGTGTTCAGGACCCCCACCCCGAGCGGCTTGGTCAGCGACAGCGGCACCCCGGCGCGGCCGGCGTCGAGGGTGATCAGCTCCTCGGGCCGGACCGTCCCGGTGACCGCCAGGCCGTACTTCGGACCGTCGTCGTCGACGCTGTGCCCGCCGGCCAGGTGGCAGCCGGCCTCCCGGGCCACGTCCTGACCACCGCGCAGCACCTCGCGGGCCAGCTCCAGCGGCAGTACGTCCCGCGGCCAGCAGAGCAGGTTGAGCGCGACCAGCGGGGTGCCGCCCATCGCGTACACGTCGGAGAGGGCGTTGGCCGCGGCGATCCGCCCCCAGTCGTACGCGTCGTCGACGACCGGCGTGAAGAAGTCCGCGGTGCTGACCAGGCCCGTCCGCTCATCCAGCCGGACCACCGCCGCGTCGTCGCCGTGGTCGAGCCCGACCAGCAGCTCGGCGGTGCCGCTGGCCGGCCCCAGGCCGGCGACCATCGCCTCCAACTCCCCAGGCGGGATCTTGCAGGCGCAGCCGCCGCCGCGCGCGTACCGGGTCAGGCGTACCGCTTCGGTCATGCCGCCATGATCTCGGCAACCGGGCTCCGCCGCCACCGCAACGGCCCCGTCCGGTGACCGGAATCGGACTCCGTACGACGATCGTGACCGGTGTTACCGCTCCGTGACCCACGGAGTTGCGTTCCGCCACATGCCGCCGCCTACAGTGGCCCAACCGGGGGTCATCCGACCCCGATCCGGGGAGACGACAGGGACGGTGGACGACGTGACGACGGGCGAACCGCTCATCGTGCTGGACGCGGTCAACAAGTGGTTCGGGCCGCTGCACGTGCTGGACGACGTCTCACTGTCGGTGGGTCGGGGCGAGGTGGTCGTGGTGATCGGCCCGTCCGGCTCCGGCAAGTCGACGCTGTGCCGCGCCATCAACCGGCTGGAGCCGATCAACTCCGGCACCATCACCTTCGACGGCCAGCCGCTGCCGGCCGAGGGCAAGGCCCTCGCGAAGCTGCGCAGCGAGGTCGGCATGGTCTTCCAGTCGTTCAACCTCTTCGCGCACAAGACCATCCTCGAGAACGTCACCCTCGGGCCGATCAAGGTCCGCAAGGAGAAGCCGGCCGCGGCACGTGAGCGCGGCCTGGCCCTGCTCGACCGGGTCGGCATCGCCAACCAGGCGGACAAGTTCCCGGCCCAGCTCTCCGGCGGCCAGCAGCAGCGGGCGGCCATCGCCCGGGCACTGGCGATGCAGCCCAAGGCGATGCTCTTCGACGAGCCCACCAGCGCGCTCGACCCGGAGATGGTCGGCGAGGTGCTGGACGTGATGACCTCACTGGCCCGCGACGGCATGACCATGGTCGTGGTCACCCACGAGATGGGCTTCGCCCGGCACGCCGCGAACCGGGTCATCTTCATGGCCGACGGCCAGCTGGTCGAGGACGCCCCGCCGGCGGAGTTCTTCGCCAACCCGCGCAGCGAGCGGGCCCGGGACTTCCTCTCCAAGATCCTCACGCACTAGGCGTCCGTAGTGGAGCGTGCCGTCCCCCGGCGGGCTCCGTCGAAGAAGGAGAAAAGTATGCGTATGAAGCGCGTTGCCGCGGTCGCCGCGGTCGCCGCTCTGGCGCTCGGGCTGACCGCCTGTGGCGGCGACGAGGGCACGGGCTCCGGCAGCAAGTCCTTCGCCGCCGGCAGCACCATGGAGAAGCTCAACAAGGCCCAGAAGATCAAGGTCGGCACCAAGTTCGACCAGCCGGGCTTCGGTCAGAAGGGCCTGTCGGGCAAGCCGGAGGGCTTCGACGTCGAGATCGCGAAGATCATCGTCAAGGAGCTCGGCATCCCCGAGGACAAGATCGAGTACGTCGAGACGCCGTCGAAGGTCCGTGAGGACAAGATCGTCGATGGCAGCGTCGACCTGGTCGCCGCCACGTACACGATCAACGACAAGCGCAAGGAGCGCATCGCCTTCGCGGGCCCGTACTACGAGGCCGGCCAGAACATCCTGGTCAAGAAGGACGACGCGACCATCACCGGCCCGGATTCGTTCAAGGACGGCACCAAGAAGGTCTGCTCGGTCACCGGCTCGACGCCGGCCGAGACCATCAAGACGTACGTCAAGGACGTCGGCTCGCAGCTGGTGCTCTTCGACACCTACGACAAGTGCCGCGACGCCCTCAAGGGTGGCCAGGTCGACGCCGTCACCACGGACAACGTGATCCTGCTCGGCTACATCGCCAAGGACGAGGCGTCCTTCAAGCTGGCCGGCTCCAACTTCACCAAGGAGCCGTACGGCATCGGGGTGAAGAAGGAGGACACCGCGTTCCGCACCTTCATCAACGACACGCTGGACAAGGCCATCGCCGACGGCCGTTGGAAGAAGGCCTGGGACGACACCGCCGGCAAGTTCGGCGCGGAGCTCGGCGCGGCGCCGACCATCAACCGCTACTGATCTGATCCTTCGATCTGGAGGGTGGGGAGGAACACCGACCCGTGAACGTGCTCATCGACAAGTTCGACGTCTTTGCGGGTGGTTTCTGGCTCACCCTCCAGATCTGCGTACTCGCCGCGATCGGCGCCCTGATCCTGGGCGCCGTCGTGGCGGTGCTCCGCATCTCGCCGGTGCCGCCACTGCGCGCCCTCGGCACCGGCTACGTGAACGTCTTCCGCAACATGCCGCTGACCGTGGTGATGTTCTTCGCCGCCTTCGGCCTGCCGGCGCTGGGCTCCAACGCCGACTTCCTGCGCATCCCCGGCGTGGACGCGCTGTTCAAGCGGCTCGGCACCGACCTGCCGTACTTCCGCTTCGCGCTGATCGCCCTGGTGCTCTACACCGCGGCGTTCGTCTGCGAGGCGCTGCGCTCCGGGGTGAACGCGGTGCCCGCCGGGCAGGCCGAGGCCGCCCGGTCGCTGGGCCTGACCTTCGGCCAGAACCTGCGGTACGTGGTGCTGCCGCAGTCGTGGAAGGCTTCCGTGGTGCCGCTCGGCTCGGTGATCATCGCGATGATCAAGAACTCGGCGTTGGCCGGCTTCTTCGGGGTCGTGGGCGACCTGTCGGCCACCGCCGACCAGCTCACCGGAGCCGAGGGCTACGCCTTCATCCCGGTCGCCATCGGCATCTCGATCGGATACCTGATCATGACCGTGCCGCTCGGTGCCCTCCTGGACCGGATCGAGAAGCGACAGGCGGTGGCCCGATGAGTCAGCAGAGCGTCCTCTACGACGTCCCCGGCCCCCGTCAGCGGCGGATCACCCTGATCAGCAGCGTGGTCGCCGCGGCGATCCTGCTCGTCGGGGCGTACTACCTGATCTACCGACCGCTGGACGACAAGGGCCAGTTCTCGATGGAGCTGTGGGGGCCGCTGGTCGACCCCTCCAACGAGAACTTCTCCCTGGTGTGGGAGCGGATCGGCCTCGGCTTCAGGAACACCCTGACTGCGGCTGCGCTGTCCATCGTCGGGTCGCTGCTGGTCGGCACCCTGCTCGCCGTGCTCCGGATCCAACTCAAGAGCCTGACCCAGCGGCGGTTCACCGGGCTGGCGACGCCCGTGGCGTACCTGCTGCGCGGGCTGAGCCTGCTCCTCTCGACGGTCACCCGGGTCTGCGTCGAGGTGTTCCGCGGCCTGCCGGTCGTGATCACCATCTTCTTCGTCGCCCGTGGCTTCCCCGAGTTCGGCATCTCGTTCGACACCCTCTGGTACCTGGTGATCGGTCTGACCATCTACAACTCGGTGGTCATCGCGGAGATCCTCCGCTCCGGCATGGAGGGGTTGCCGGGCGGTCAACGGGAGGCCGCCTCCGCGATCGGGCTCTCCCCGATGCAGACCACCCGGATGATCCTGCTGCCACAGTCTTTCCGGATCATGCTGCCGGCGCTGATCAGCCAGCTGGTCGTGGTGCTCAAGGACACCTCGCTGGGCTTCATCATCAGCTACGAGGAGACGCTCAACATCGGCAAGCAGATCATCGGCGTGCTGGGCAACCCCATCCAGGTGTACGTCGTGATCGCCGTGCTCTTCATCGCGGTGAACTACTCGCTGTCGAAGCTCGCTCAGTACGTCCAGCGCCGGCTCGCCCAGGGCCGCAAGACGGCGAACACCCCGGCACAGAACCCTCCGCCGGCCGCGCTCATGTCGCAGGCCGAGGGCGGCGGGGGAGGCGGCGGGGCCTGAGCCACGCCATACCACCGACGCCATCAAGGGCCGCCCCGATCCGGGGCGGCCCTTTGGCGATCCACTCGGCCGGCGCGCCGCGCGGGCCACCCCGACTCAGCGGGCGATCTCCGTGACGCGGGACTCGCGGACCACGGTCACCCGGATCTGACCCGGGTAGGTCAGCTCCTCCTCGATCTGCTTGGCCACGTCCCGCGCCAGCACCGCCGCGCCGATGTCGTCCACGTCGTCCGGCTTGACCATCACCCGGACCTCCCGGCCGGCCTGCATGGCGAAGACCTTCTCCACACCCACCTTGCCGGCCGCGATCTCCTCGATCCGCTCCAGCCGCTTGACGTACGCCTCCAGGCTCTCCCGCCGCGCCCCCGGCCGGCCCCCGGAGCAGGCGTCGGAGGCCTGGGTGAGCACGGCCTCGATCGTCTGCGGCGGCACCTCGTTGTGGTGCGCCTCGATGGCGTGCACCACGTCCTCGTGCTCGCCGTACTTGCGGGCCAGGTCAGCGCCGATGATGGCGTGGCTGCCCTCGACCTCGTGGGTGAGCGCCTTGCCGATGTCGTGCAGGAACGCCGAGCGCTTGATGGTGGGCACGTCCAGGCGCAGCTCGGCCGCCATGATCCCGGCGATGTGCGCGGTCTCCACCAGGTGCTTGAGCACGTTCTGCCCGTACGAGGTGCGGTAGCGCAGCCGGCCCAGCAGGGTGACCAGCTCCGGATGGATCTCAGTGATGCCGACTTCGACCAGGGCGTCCTCGGCGGCCCGGTGGCAGAGCTCCTCCACCTCGTGCCGAGCCAGGTCGTAGACCTCCTCGATCCGGTGCGGGTGGATCCGGCCGTCGAGCACCAGCTTCTCCAGGGTGAGCCGGCCGACCTCCCGGCGCACCGGGTCGAAGCAGGAGAGCAGCACCGCCTCCGGGGTGTCGTCGATGATCAGGTTGACGCCGGTCACCGACTCGAAGGCGCGGATGTTGCGCCCCTCCCGGCCGATGATCCGCCCCTTCATCTCGTCGCCGGGCAGGTGCAGGACGCTGACGACGCTCTCCGCGGTCTGCTCGCTGGCCACCCGCTGGATCGCGTCCACCACGATGTGCCGGGCCCGCTGCTCGGCGGTGTTGCGCGCGTCGGACTCGATGTCCCGCACCAGCAGCGCGGCCTCCCGCTTCGCCTGCGTCTCGATCGCCTCGATCAGCTCGGCCCGGGCGTTGTCGGCGGTCAAGCCGGCCACCCGCTCCAGCTCCCGGCGGCGCGACTCCTCCGCCTCGGCCAGCTCGGACTCCCGCTGGCTCAGCGCCGCCTCCCGCGCCGACAGGGCGGCACTGGCCGCGGTGAGCTGCCGTTCCCGCTCGGCGAGCCGCTCCACCTCCTCGGTGTGCAGCCGCTCCCGCTCGTCCATCCGGGCCGCCCGCCGCTCCACCTCCGCGGCCTGCTCCCGGGTGGTGGCGGCGAGTACCGCGACCTCCCGTTCGCCGCTGCGGCGGGCCGCGGTGCGCAACTGCTCGGCGTCGGCCTCGGCCTGCTTGTGCGCGCGTTCCAGCACGGTGTCGGCCTCGGCGCGGGCGTCGTCGAGCACCCGACGGGCCTCGGCCCGGGCCGCCTTCGCCTCGGCTTTCGCCGCCGCGGCCTCGGTGCGGGCCGCCGCCGCCGCTGACTTCGCCACGTCGATGGTGCTGTTCGCCTCGTCGGCCGCCGTGCGCAGGGCGGCCAGCGACTGTTCCTGGCGGTCCTTCTCGGCGATGAAGGCGGGATCCTCCGGCGCCGGCGCCGCACCCATCCGGCGCAGCGTGCGGACGCCGACCAGCACGGCCCCGATCACCACCACGGCGAGGAGCACGACGGCCGCGAGGAGCACGACGTCGAAGGCGCTCATGCCGGAACCCCGTGGGGCCTACCGGTGATCCTGTGCCGCCGCCCCGCCATGGCCGCCTCCCCTGAACGTCGCCGTCCGCAGCGACTGTGCCGGTGGGCACACTCCTGCGGCTATGGACGCCCGACCGGAGCGGCTGGCCGTGGGTAGCTTTCTCCGCCGGCGGTGCCTGCGGGCAGCGTCGGCGATCGGGTGCAGTTGTCGCAGCGCTCCGGACCGGCCTGTCCGGAGCTGCCACCAAGGACCGTGGAATCGGCCAAAGTGATGCTGTTCTGTTACGCGATCTATGTTGTGCGCTTAGCCTGCGCTGGTCGGGCAATGTGAGCCTGTATGGCGAGGCTAGGTCGCCGGGGGCGGTCTGGTCAAGGACTCATGATCAAACCCCCCGAACGGAGCGAAGTTGGGCCATCACGTCCTGCTGATGTCGCGGCGGACACCAGCGGACAAACTCCGCGAGGCGTATCCGCCCCGGACGGGCGTCACACCTGCTCAGCGGGCCGCCACGGCGCTCACTCGGCCAGCCGGCCGCGGTCCAGCTCGCCCTCGGCGTCGGCCAGCGCGTCGGCGTCGATCTGCTCGGCGAACTCGGCCGCCTCCGCACTCTGCGCGGCGAGCGCGTCCTTCACCGCCCGGATCGCCACTCCCGGTGGGTAGCCCTTGCGGGCCAGCATGCCCACGAGGCGGCGGAAGACCGCGTCGGGCTCACCCCGGGCGGTACGCAGCTTGCGGTCGACTAGGGCACGGGCGGTGTCCGCCTCGGTCTCCTCGTCCAGCTCGCCGAGCGCCTCGGTGGCCACCTCGCCGTCCACGCCCTTCTGGCGCAGCTCGTTGGCGAGAGCCCGGCGGGCCAGGCCACGCCCGGCGTGCCGGCTGGACACCCAGGCCCGGGCGAACGCAGCGTCGTCGATGATGCCGACCTCGTCGTAGCGGTCGAGCACCTCGGCCGAGACCTGCTCGGAGATCCCCCGCTTGGCCAGCGCCCCGGCCAGCTCGGCCCGCGTGCGCGGGCGGACGGCGAGCTGGCGCAGGCAGATCTCCCGGGCCACCTCCGCCTCGTCGCGCGGCGGGGACTCCGGCTCGTCCGTCTGCTGCTCGGCCCGGCGGCCCCGACGGGGGCGGGCCGGACCGCTGGCGTCGCCCGTACGGGGCGGGCTGGCATCCCAGCCCCGCCCCGTACGGGCGCGTCGTCCTGCCACTGGTCAGCGACCGGTCAGAAGTCGACCGGCGGCAGCTCGGGGCCACCGGCGGCGTCACCCGCGCCGACCCCGACGCCGAGCTTCTCCAGGATCTTCTTCTCGATCTCGGCCGCCACGTCCGGGTTCTCCTTGAGGAACTCCCGGGCCTTCTCCTTGCCCTGGCCGAGCTGGTCGCCGTCGTAGGTGTACCAGGCACCCGACTTGCGGATGATCGCCTGCTCCACGCCGACGTCGATCAGCGAGCCCTCGCGGGAGATGCCCTTGCCGTACATGATGTCGAACTCGGCCTGCTTGAACGGCGCGGCCACCTTGTTCTTCACGACCTTGACCCGGGTGCGGTTACCGACCACGTCGGTGCCGTCCTTGAGGCTCTCGATGCGTCGCACGTCGAGCCGGACCGAGGCGTAGAACTTCAGCGCCCGACCACCGGTGGTGGTCTCCGGGCTGCCGAACATCACGCCGATCTTCTCGCGGAGCTGGTTGATGAAGATCGCGGTGGTGCCGGTGTTGCTGAGCACACCGGTGATCTTCCGCAGCGCCTGGCTCATCAGCCGGGCCTGGAGACCCACGTGGCTGTCGCCCATCTCACCCTCGATCTCGGCGCGCGGCACCAGGGCCGCCACCGAGTCGATCACGATGATGTCGAGCGCGCCGGAGCGGATCAGCATGTCCGCGATCTCCAGCGCCTGCTCGCCGGTGTCCGGCTGGGACACCAGCATCGCGTCGGTGTCGACGCCGAGGGCCTTCGCGTACTCCGGGTCGAGCGCGTGCTCCGCGTCGATGAAGGCCGCGATGCCCCCGGCCCGCTGGGCGTTGGCCACCGCGTGCAGGGCCACCGTCGTCTTACCGCTGGACTCCGGGCCGTAGACCTCGACCACCCGGCCGCGCGGCAGACCGCCCACACCGAGCGCGACATCGAGCGCGATGGAGCCGGTCGGGATCACGGCGGTCTGGATGACCGGCCGCTCCCCCAGCCGCATCACCGAGCCCTTGCCGAACTGCTTGTCGATCTGAGCGAGAGCAAGGTCGAGTGCCTTCTCCCGGTCAGGCCCTGCTGCCATGGTTGCCACCCCTGCCTTCGCCGGCGTCTTTGCTGAGCTTCGCGTCACGCGGACACGCTAGGCGCTGGGTCCGACAGAAAACCAGCCGACGGGCCGCGAGCTGTGGACGAGCACCCCGCTGTGGACAATAGCCGAACAGGTGTACGACTCGGCAAGCGACACGCGGATCGGTGGAAATCGCTGCTCAGCGTAGTCGGGCGGGCACGCGGTCGGGGTACGCGGCGCAGACCGCCCGCCACACCACGTGCGTCTGCTCGCCCGACGCCAGCGCCTGCTCGATGGTCCGCCCACCGAGCTGGGACAACACCTGGTCCCGGGCGATGCTGGCCGCGTAGCCGGGGCCGAACGCCTCCTCCAGCCGCGTCCAGAAGTCGGTCAGCCGCACGTGATCAGCCCTCCTCGTCCGGTGCCCCGGTCGGCACCGGCCGCAACGCTAGCGCCACCAGGGGCACCGTCGCGACCGCCGCGAGCAGGGTGAGCACCGGATAACCGGCCGCCCGCATGACAAACCCGCTCAGCGCGGCGGCACCCGCACCGGCCAGCCCCATGGTCAGGTCGGAGAGCCCCTGCACGCTCGGCCGCACACCGGTCGGGACCGACTCCGAGAGCAGCGTCGAGCCGGCCACCATGGTGCCCGACCAGCCCAGGCCGAGCAGGGCCAGGCCGACCGAGAGCAGGGGCGTGTCGTGCCCGGCGGTGCCGGCGACCGCGCACGCCGCCAGCAACAGCCCCACCCCGCCGAGGATCACCGCGCGCCGACCCAACCGGTCGGTGAGCCAGCCGACCACCGGGGAGAGCGCGTACATGCCGGCGATGTGCACGCTCAGCACGATGCCGACCAGCCGCAGCACGTCGGCGTCACCGTGCGACTGCCCGATCCGCACCGGGGTCATCGACATCACCGCCACCATCACCAGGTGGCCCACCGCCACCGCGGCGATGCCGAGCCGGGCGGCCGGACGGTCGCGTACCACCGACCAGGCCGCCCGAATCCCCGCGCCGCGCGACGCGCGCACCGTGCCCGGCGCGGCGGCCGGGCCGGCCCCCACGCTGGCGGCGGCCCCGGACACCGGGTCGACCGCCGCGGAGCCGGGCGCGACGTCGGCCGCCGGGGCGCCGGGCGGCGCGTCGGCCGCCGCGAGGCGGCGCGCGGTGAGCAGCGGGTCGGGCCGGAGCAGACCGAGGAGTACGCCGGCAGCGAGCAGGAAGGCCGCAGCGCTGAACGCGAACGGGCCGGCCAGCGGCGGCAGTCCCCAGCCGGAGGTGACCCGGTCGGCCAGTGCGGCGAAGTTCGGCGCCGCCACCGCGCCGATCGTGGTGGCCCAGACGATCAGGGAGAGCTGCCGACCCCGGCGGGCCGGCTCGGCGAGGTCCACCGCCGTGTAGCGAGCCTGGAGGTTGGCCGCGGTGCCACCGCCGAAGAGCAGCATGCCGAGGAAGAGCAACGGCACCCAGCCGGTGGCCGCGGCCAGCACCACCAGCACCCCGCCAGCGGCACCGACTACGTACGCCAGCACCAGGCCCGGCCGGCGACCGTGCCGGGTCATGATCCGGGTGACCGGGACGGCCAGCAGGGCCGCGCCGACCACGGCGGCGCTCTGCGCCAGGCCGGCGACCGCGGTGCCGGCGATCCGGGCGGCGAGCAGCGCGCCGACGGCGATGCCGATGGTCACGCCGATGCCGCCGATGATCTGGGTGGTGAAGAGCAGTCGCAGGGTGCGCCGCTGGATGGGCGCGACGTCGGGCCGGATGGGGGCCGGCGCGGTCAGGTCGGTGGCCATCGGTGCTCCTCGGTGCGGGGTGCCCATCCTCGCGCACCGCACCGACCAGCGGCAGCGGGGTTCGCTACGGGCCGAGACCGCCGTCACCGCTCAACGACCCGAGGCGGCCGCCGTGGTGGTGGGCGCTGGCCCGCTCGAAGAACCACCGGCGCCGCTGGCGACGCTGGCCCCTCGCGCCGAGCCTTCGTCCACGGTTCGGTCGGTACCCGGCCGGGCAGCCCGGTCAACCCGCCGACCGGCCGCCGGTCGATCGTGGACGGTCCCTCCCGAGCGGGACGAAGCGGTCAGCTGGCCAGGGCGCGCGCTCCCACGGTGAGGTCGGCGACCAGCCCCTCGTACGCCTTGTCCTGGTCGTCGGCGCGCAGCACCGCCGACGGGTGGATCGTGGCCAGCAACCGGGCCGGCGGGGCGTCGGCGAGCTTGCCGGCGCTGTCCACCGGGACGCGGGTGAAGTCCTCCGGGTGCTGGGCCGACGCCGGCCAGGGCAGCAGCTCCCCGCGCTGCTTCGTCACCCGGAACGTCGGGCCGAGCAGCGCCTTGGCGGCGGTGGCGCCGAGGACCACGACGATCTCCGGGTCGAGCCGGGCGAACTCGGCGACCAGCCAGGGCCGGCAGGCGGTGATGTGCACCCGGTCCGGGGTCTGGTGGATGCGCCGCTTGCCGCGCAGCTCGAAGCGGAAGTGCTTGACGGCGTTGGTCAGGTAGATGTGCCGCGGGTCGAGCCCCGCGTCGTCGACCGCCTTGCGCAGCAGCCGGCCGGCAGGGCCTACGAAGGGCAGCCCCTTCTGGTCCTCCATGTCGCCGGGCTGCTCGCCGACCAGCACCATGCGGGCGCTCTCGTCACCGCGGCCGAAGACGGTCTGCGTGGCGTCCCGGTACAGCTCGCACCCCTGACAGCCGCCCGAGGCGGTGCGCAGCTCGTCGATGGTGTCCGCGTCGGGCGGGATGAACCGCTGGGCACCCGGGGCGCTCTCGGTCTGCTCGGCCATGCCGACTGTTATATACCCGTTCGCCGCCCGATGCCGGGTACGGCCCGACGGGCTCGCCTGCCGCGTGCGGCCCGGCGGGGCGCGCGCCACTGGGATGATCCACTCGGGATGCGGGATGTCGGCCCATCCGGGTCCGTGGGAAGCCCCGACATCATGGAAACCGAGCCGATCATGTGGCGACCGCGCGGGTCAGTATCCGTTGCCTCCCCCGTCACCGCCGGCTGCGATCGCGATCAGCACGATCACGATCACCAGGATCGCCACCGCGATGGCGATCCACACTCCCTTGCGCGCTCCCGGTGAAGCCATGGTCATCCCACCTCCGCCGCCGCGCATACCCATTCCGCCGCCACCCACGCCCTCCCGCGCGGGGAGCCGCCGAGCGTTCACGTCCCCGACCCGGATCGTGAGGAAGGGTCAGGTGGTGTGGCCGGGCGGTGGGGTGGGGTCGGCGGCCCGGGCCAGGGCCGCGGCCAGGGGTGCGATCTCGGCGTCGGCGAGGTGGCTGACGGTGATCCGGAGGGCGGGCGGGGCGGCGATGCGGTACAGAGCGCCGGGAGCCACCGACCAGCCGGCGTCACGCAGCGCGGTCACCGCGCTGGTCTCGTCCGCCACCGGCAGCCAGACGTTGATCCCGCTGCGGCCCTGCGCGCTCAACCCGTGCCCGGCCAGCGCGGCCAGCAGCGCCTCGCGCCGTCGGTCGTAGGTGTCCGCGGCCCGGTCCACCAGTTCGGTGACGGCCGGGTCGACCCAGAGCGCGAGCACCAGCCGTTGCAGCACGGTGGAGACCCAGCCGGCGCCGACGCGGGCCCGGCCGGCCACCCGGGCCACCGTGGTCTCGTCGCCGACCAGCACGGCGAGCCGCAGGTCGGGACCGAAGGGCTTGCTCACCGAGCGGAGGAAGGCCCAGCTGGCGGTGGCACCGGCCAGCGGGTGCAGCGGCAGCCGGGCCAGCTCGGCGGCGTGGTCGTCCTCGATCAGCAGCAGGTCCCGCCGGTCAGCGAGCAGCGCGCGCAGCGCGGCGGCCCGGTCGGCGGAGATGGCCGCGCCGGTCGGGTTCTGCGCGCGGCTGGTCACCACCAGCGCCCGCGCGCCGGCGGCCAGCGCGGCGGCCACGCCCGCCACCACCGGTCCCTCGTCGTCGACCGGTACGCCGATCGGGCGCAGCCCGAGCGCGGCGACCAGGTCGAGCAGGTTGGCCCAGCCGGGGTCCTCGACCGCGACCGCGTCGCCGGGGCGCAGGTGGGCGCCGAGCAGCCGTTCGATGCCGTCCAGCGCGCCGCCGGTGATGGTGAGCTCCCCGGCCGGCACCCCGTCGGCGGTCAGCCGGGCCCGGGCAGCCTCGGCCAGCTCGGGCAGCACACCGGCATCGGAGTAGCCGACCGGCGGGCCGCCGGCGGCGGCGAGTGCCGCCAGGTGTGGCCCGAGCGGGGGCAGCAGGTCGGGGTCGGGTTCGCCCCGGGACAGGTCGCGGGTGCCGGGCGCGGGCGGTGGGCGCAGCGCCGACCGGCGGGCCGCGACGGGCGGGCGCGGGCGGACCCGGGTGCCGTGCCGGCCGGCGGTGGCGAGCAGGCCGCGCTGGCGCAGCTCCTGGTAGGCGCGGGCTACGGTGGCCGGGCTGACGCCCAGCTCGGCGGCGAGCGCCCGGACCGACGGGAGAGCGGCCCCGGGCGGGAGCGCGGCGGTGCGGACGCCCGACTCGATGCTGGCCGAAATCTCGACGGCCGTCGCCCCGGTGACCTGATAGCGTACTGACACAAATCAGGGATTGTACTAGAACAAAGGCGGGAGCATGTACCCACCCTCCGATCGGACCACCGCCAGCCGTTCCCGGGAGCGGATGAGCTACGACCGGGCCGCCGCGCACGCCGTGCTGGACGAGGCGTACCACTGCGCGCTCGCCTTCACCGTCGACGGCGAGCCACGGGTGCTGCCCACCCTGCACGTCCGCATCGGCGACACCCTCTACCTGCACGGCTCCACCGGCAGCCGACCACTGCTCGCCGCCCGCGGCGACGGGTTGAGGGTCTGCGTCGCGGTGACCCTGCTCGACGGGTTGGTCTACGCCCGCTCCCAGTTCCACCACAGCGCCAACTACCGCTCGGTGGTCGCGCACGGCACCGCCCGGCTGGTCACCGACGAGCGGGAGCGGCTGGCCATGCTCACCGCGCTGGTGGAGAAGGTGGGCGCCGGACGCAGCGCCGACAGCCGTCCGCCGAGCCGGCGCGAGCTGGCCGAAACCGCCGTGCTGGCGCTGCCACTGCGCGAGGTGTCGGTCCGCGCCCGCACCGGTGGGGTCAGCGAGGACGAGGCCGACCTGGACCTGCCGCACTGGGCCGGGGTGCTTCCGCTGCGGTTGACCGCCGGGCTGCCCGAACCGGCCGCCGGGGTGACCGCGCCGCTGCCGGCGTACCTGCGGGCCGCCCGCACGCCCTGGCACGAACCGGCGGTGCTGCGCGGAGAGCACGTCGTGCTGGAACCGCTCGACCCGAGCCACGCCGAGCAGTTGTACGCCGCCACCGCCGACCCGGAGGTGTGGCAGCACCTCGGCGGCCGGCAACCGGTCGACGCGACCGAGATGGGGGAGGTCATCGCGGCCTACCTGGGCGCATGGCATCGGGGCGAGCGGGTCTCCTGGGCCCAGCGCAGCGCGATGACCGGCGCGGTGGTCGGCACCACCTCCTTCTACGAGATCGAGCCCGAGCGGCGGTCCCTCGCCATCGGCTACACCTGGCTCGGACGACCGTGGTGGCGCACCGGGATCAACACCGAGGCGAAGCTGCTGCTGCTCACCCGGGCCTTCGAGGAGCTGGGCGCGCTGCGGGTGGCCTGGCACACCGACATCCGCAACACCCGCTCCCAGGCGGCGATCGAACGGCTCGGCGCGAGCCGGGAGGGGGTCCTGCGGATGCACCGGCAGCGTTCGGACGGCTCCTGGCGGGACACCGTGCAGTACTCGATGACCGTCGACGAGTGGCCGAACGCACAGGCCAGCCTGCGGGAAAGGCTTCGCCGGACGGCACCGGTGGCGTGATGATGGCGGGCGTGCTGGGGATCACCGACATCTGGACGTACGTGCTGGGCACCGTGGCCATCGTTCTGCTGCCCGGGCCGAACTCGCTTTTCGTGCTCTCCACCGCGGCCAAACGGGGCGTGCCCGCCGGCTACCGGGCCGCGGGCGGGGTGTTCGTCGGCGACGGGGTGCTGATGTTCCTCTCGGCCGCCGGGGTGGCGTCGCTGCTCAAGGCGTACCCACCGTTGTTCCTGGTGATCAAGTACGCCGGTGCCGCGTACCTCGGTTATGTGGGGTTGACCATGCTGCGCGGCGCCTGGCGGCGCTGGCGCGACCGCAACGACCCGAGCACGCCGCGGCTCATCGACGCCGCGGAGCCGGCGGCGATGCGCAGCCCGTTCCGCAAGGCGCTGGTGATCAGCCTGCTCAACCCCAAGGCGATCCTGTTCTTCATCTCGTTCTTCATCCAGTTCGTCGACCCCGGCTACGCCTGGCCGGCGCTGTCGTTCCTGCTGCTCGGCCTGATCGCCCAGGTGACCAGTGCGCTCTACCTCACCGCGCTGATCTTCGCCGGCACGTTCCTGGCCGCCCAGTTCCGGCAGCGCCGCCGGCTGGCCGCGGGCGCGACCACCGGCGTCGCGATGGTCTTCCTCGGCTTCAGCCTCAAGCTCGCCACCGCCTCGGTGTGAGGAGGAGCGGCCTGTCAACGCCTGAGGTAGAGGCGGGGGCCCCTGTCGACGCCGCCCACGGGCACGGCTCCCGTCAGGTGCCGTCGCCGCCGCCTCCACCGCCCCCGACGCCGCCGCCGCCAGCCGTGCCGCCCAGGCCGTAGCCGGGCGCGACCGGCTCGTCCGGGTGGCGGCTGACGTGGGCCGACTCGGTGATCTGCGCGGACCAGTCGGCGTGCGCGGCCGCCGCCGCGTGCCGGTTGATCGCCGACCGCAGCCAGCCGTCCACGGTGGCGACCCAGTCCCGTCGCTCGGCGTCCGCGTGCCAGACCCGGAAGCGGCTGATGCTCTGGTGGGTGATCCCGGCCAGTGCCAGCCGGCGGTCCATCCAGAGGATCACCTCCAGCCCCGCCGAGGTGGTCACGAAGATCAGCTCCAGCTCGGTGATCGGCCCGGCGTAGAGCGGCGCCACCCAGTAGCCCCACCGCTGGTGCAGCGGCAGGGTCTGCGCCACCCCGGGCAGCCCGCCCTGCACCAGCCCGGCCTGTCGGATCGTGAAACCCAGTGTGCCCAGCGCCGTCAGCACGTGCTCCTGAGTGGGGATCGGGTGCACGAAGACCGGCACCATCGCGCCCTGGTCCAGATCCGGGTCGACCGACACCTCGGTGCGCAGCCCCATCCGCAGACTCAGCAGCGGCACCCCCTTGTAGATCGTCACCGGGGTCTCCCAGGGCAGCGGCAGCGCGAAGTCGACCGCGCGGCGCCGGCCCGCCGGGACGACGAACCGGCCGGCGATCGGCACCTGGTGGAACTGGACAAGGCGCCGAGGCGCGGAAGGGTCGTCCGGCTCCGCGGTGGTGACGAGGCCGAGGCGGATGTGCCGCACCAGCACCTCCCCCGGCCCGGCGGCCACCGTCACCCGCCCCGGCAGCCGCAGGCCCGGACGCGTACTGGGGTTGGTCAGCGTGGTCTGCACGGACAGCCCGGTCCAGCCGGACTCCGACGACACCCCCGTCAGCCGCACCGCGCCCCCTCCGCCAGGCTCCCCGCCACCAACTGTCGCGGACCCGGCGCGTGGTCACCTCGACTTCGGCGAAGAGAGGCCACCCCTCCGGTTCATCGAAGCCGCCGTCCGCGCGGCACGGGATCGGTCTCGTCGTCGAACTCGCCGATGACCTCCTCCAGCAGGTCCTCCAGAGCCACGAAACCGATCGGCCGGGTCGGGCCGCCGCCGTTGCGTACCAGCGCCAACTGGGACTGCCGGGCCCGCATGGCGCCCACCGCCTCGGTCACCGAGGCCGTCGCCGGCAGGGTGAACGCGGACGTCATCAACTCGCCGGCGGTGGCCGCCCGACCGGTGGTGACGGCACGCACCGCCTCGCGGACGTGCACCAGGCCGCAGACGTCACCGGCCGGGTCCAGCACCGCCAGCCGGGACCGGCCGCTGTCGCGGCTGACCTGTTCGATCCGCTCGGCCCGGTCGTCGCAGCGGACGGTGACCATGGTGGTGAACGGCTCCATCACCTGCGCCACCGACGTGCCCTGCAACTCCAGCATGCTGGTCAGCAGCTGGTGCTGTTCGGCGCCGAGCAGGCCGTGCTCGCGTGACTGCTCCAGCAGGATGCGCAGCTCGTCCGGGCCGTGCACCTGGGCCAGCTGGTCCTGCTGGTTGACCCCGAACAGCCGCAATACCGCGTTCGCCAACGCGTTCAGCGCGGACAGCACCGGCCGGGCGACCCGCGCGAAGGCGCGGAACGGCAACGCCAACAGCGTCGCCGAGCGCTCGGCGTCGGTGATCGCCCACGACTTCGGCGCCATCTCGCCGACCACCAGGTGCAGGAAGGTCACCACCGCCAGGGCGAAGACCAGGGCGACGGCGTGGCTCGCCGCGTCCGGCAGCCCCACGGCGTGCAGCAGCGGGCTGAGCAGGTGCTCGATCGCCGGCTCGGCCAGCGCGCCGAGACCCAGCGTGCAGAGCGTGATGCCGAGCTGCGCGCCGGCGAGCATCAGCGACAGCTCGCGTACGCCGTCCAGCGCCGCCCGGGCCGCCCGTCCGCCAGCCGCCGCCGCCTGCTCCAGGCGGTAGCGCTTGCTGGCCACCAGGGCAAACTCGGCGGCCACGAAGAACCCGTTCAGCGCCAGCAGGACGACAGAGCTGAACAGCGCGATCCCCGGGCTCATCGGAGCTGCCTTTCATTCGCGACTGCGGGGCTCGCAAGCTCACTCCTCGCGCTCATCGGAGCTGCCCCTCGCTGAGCCGCAGCCGCACCGAGTCGGCCACGTGCCGGTCCACGGCCAGCACCTCGACCAGTGCCCGGGGCTCCACCTCGCCGTCCTCCGCCTCCGTGCCCTCGGGCCGCAGGCTGATCTCCAGCCGGTCGCCGACCTCCGGCACCCGGCCCAGCTCGCGCATCACCAGACCGGAGAGGGTGTCGTACTCCGGGGCCTCGGGCAGCGAGATGCCGGTGCTGTCGGCGACCTCGTCGATCCGCCAGCGGGCCGGCACCACCCAGGAGCCGTCGTCCTGGCGGGCCGGGGCCCGCTCGGGCGGGTCGTCCTCGTCCCGGATCGGGCCGACCAGCTCCTCGGCGATGTCCTCCAGCGTGATCACGCCGGCGAAGCCGCCGTACTCGTCGACCACGCAGGCCATCTGCCGGTGCCCGGAACGCAGCCGGTCGAGCACCGTGGGCAGCGGCAGGGTCTCCGGCACCAGCAGCGGCGGGCCGGCCACCGCGCTCACCGGGGTGGTGGCCCGCTCCCGCGGTGGCACCCCGAGCACGTCGGCGATGCCGACCACGCCGATCAGGTCGTCGACGCCCTCCGTACCGCGCACGGGGAAGCGGGAGTGGCCGGTGTCCAGCAGCTCGACCACCCGGCTCACCGGCTCGTGCGCCCGTACGGTGTGCACGTCGACGCGGGGCACCATGGCCTCGCCGGCGGTCAGCTCGCGGAAGTCCAGCCCGCGGTCGAGCAGCGTGGACATCTCGGCGTCCAGGCTGCCCTCCTCGCGGGACTCGGCGATGATCTGTTCCAGGTCCTCCGGGGTCGCGCCGCTGGGCAGTTCCTCGATCGGCTCGATGCCGATCCGGCGCAGCAGTCGTACCGACGCCCGGTCGAAGAGCCGGATCACCGGCCCGGCGATCGCCAGGTACAGCAGGGTGGAGCGGCTCAGCGCCCGGGCCAGCGGCACGGCCCGGGCGATGGCCAGGTTCTTGGGGGCCAGCTCACCGAGGACCATCTGCACCGCGGTGGCGATGACCAGGGCGAGCACCACCGACAGGGGCAGGCTGACCGCCTCGGACACGCCGGCACCGCCGAGCAGTTCGGCCAGCCCCGCACCGAGGTACGGCTCGGCGGCGTAACCGACCAGCAGGGCGGTGACGGTGATGCCGAGCTGGGCGCCGGAGAGCATGAACGAGAGCCGCCCGGTGACCTCAAGGGCCCGCGCGGCGGCCTCGTCGCCGTCGTCGGCGAGCTGCCGGAGCCTCCCCCGGTCCACGGCGACGTAACCGAACTCCTGGGCCACGAAGTAACCGGTGGCGGCGGTGAGCACGATGATCAGAAGGAGACCAACGACGGTCAACACGGGTCGCTCAGGGCTCCCGGGGTCGTCGGGTCGGAAAGATGCCGGGCACGACCCGGCTCGCTACTGCTGCCCTCCTGGGCAGAAGAGTCGATCATCCCGCCATTTTATCGGCCCTGGCTGGAAGCTCGCTGAGGGTGGGCTGAAGCCTCCCGCTTGTCCCGTTCGCCCCACGCCGCGGCCGCCGCCGGCCCGGTCACCGGCCCGCCAACTCGTCGACGTCGAGCAGGTCGCGGTCGATCTGGCCCGAACGGTACGCGGCTCGCCCGATCAACTGCGCGGCGACCGGCGCGGTGGTCAGTTGGAAGAGCGCCACCAGGGCGATCATGCCCACGTCGACCGGGCTGCGCAGCCGCAGCGCGACGCCGATCAGCAGCAGCAGCACGCCGAGCACCTGCGGCTTGGTGGCCGCGTGCATCCGGGCCAGCACGTCGGGCAGGCGCAGGACGCCGACGCCGGCGGCCAGGCTGAGCAGCGCGCCGGCCACCAGGCAGACGCCGCCCAGCCAGTCCGCGACCGCTGCGGCGGTCATCCCGGTCACACCCGTTCCCGGACGGCGAAGCGGACCAGCGACACCGAGCCGACGAAGCCCAGCAGGGAGAGCACCACGAGCACCGGCAGGGTCGTGGCGTGCCGGTTGACCGCGGCCTCGGCGCCCACCGCGCCGACCATGGTGGCCAGCAGCATGTCGGCGGCGATCACCCGGTCCAGCAGCGACGGCCCCCGGTAGAGCCGGACCAGCACGAGCAGCGCGGTCACCGAGAACAGAGTGGTCAGCACGGCGGCGAGGAACGTGGTCACGGTCGGTTTCCCTTCTCGACGGGTTCGGTGTGCAGGCGGCGTACCTCGGCGGCGGAGCCCACCGCCCGGACGATCCGCCGTTCGACGGCGAGGGTCCGGGCCCGGGCGCTGGTCAGGTCCGCCGGCCCCCGCACGTTCAGCACGTGCAGGTAGAGGGTGCCGCTCTCCCGGTCCACCTCGACGATGAGCGTGCCGGGCACCAGCGAGATCGCCTCCGCGGTGAGCGCCAGGTTCAGGTCGGTCGGCACCCGCAGCCGCACCCCGAGGATCGCCCCGCGCGGCCGGTAGCCGGGCCGCACGGCGATCCAGGCCACCCGCAGGCTGGCGTCGACCAGCTCGCCGGCGAACCGGAGCGCGAACGCGAGCAGCGCCCGGGGGCGCAACCGGCCACCGAAGGTGACCGGCGGCAGTGGGAAGAACAGCAGCACCGCGCCGCCGACGACCAGCCCGCCGACCAGGTTGCCCCAGCTGACCTCGCCCCAGAGCAGGTTCCACACCAGCACCAGCCAGCCGAGCGCCAGCGCCTGGTCCCGCCAGCGTCCGGCCCGGCGGCGCGGCGGCGGGTCGGCGGCGACGCCCGGCCCGGGCTCCGGCCCGTCGGGCCGGCTCACGGTGGGCCGTCCGGCAGCACGGCCCGCAGGTACGGGGTACGCGAGCGCAGGTCGGTGGCCGCGTCGACGGTGACGTCGAAGAGCGGACCGGCCAGCACGGTGAGCACCAGCCCGAACACGACCAGCGCGACGGTCGCCCCGACCATCAGCGTGGGCAGCCGGACGGCCGGTTCACCGGTGGCCAGCCGGGGTGCACGCCAGAACGCGATGTTCCACACCCGGGAGGCGACGTACAGGGTGAGCAGGCTGGTCAGCGCTCCCGCCCCGACCAGCACCGCGGGCAGCACCCCGCCGGAGGCGACGCCGGCCTGGAGCAGGCCGAGCTTGCCCAGGAAGCCGGAGAACGGCGGCACTCCGGCGAGGTTCATCGCCGGAACGAAGAACAGCACGGCCAGCAGCGGCGCCACCCGGGCCAGCCCGCCGACGCGGCGCAGGTCGGTGCTGCCGGCACGCAGCTCGACCAGCCCGGCGACCAGGAACAGCGTGGTCTGGATGGTGATGTGGTGCACCACGTAGAAGATCGCGCCGGAGAGGCCGGCGACGGTGCTCAACGCCACTCCGAAGATCATGTAGCCGATGTGGCTGACCAGGGTGAAGGAGAAGATCCGCTTCAGGTCCGACTGGGCGACCGCGCCGAGGATGCCGATCACCATGGTCAGCCCGGCCACCACCATGAGCAGCCCCCCGACCTGCCCGCCGGGGAAGAGCAGCGTCTCGGTCCGGATGATCGCGTAGACACCCACCTTGGTGAGCAGCCCGGCGAAGACGGCGGTGACCGGGGCGGGCGCGGTGGGATAGCTGTCCGGCAGCCACGCCGACAGCGGAAAGGCCGCGGCCTTGATGCCGAAGGCGACCAGCAGCATCAGTTGCAGGGCCAGCCGGACGCCGTCCGGCAGGTCGTCCAGACGCCCGGCCAGCTGGGCCAGGTTGAGGGTCCCGGTGGCCGCGTACACCAGGCCCACCGCGGCCAGGAAGATCATCGACGACAGGATGCTGACCACCACGTACATCGAGCCGGTCCGGATCCGGGTCTCGGTGCCGTTCAGGGTGATCAGCACGAAGCTCGCCGCCAGCAGGATCTCGAAACCGACGAACAGGTTGAACAGGTCCCCGGCGAGGAACGCGTTGGTGACGCCGGCGGTCAGCACCAGGTAGGTCGGGTGGAAGATGGTCACTGGCGTGCTCTCGCCGGTCTCCCCCCGGCCCTGGCCGATCGAGTAGAGCAGCACGCAGAGCGTGACCGCCGAGGAGACCACCAGCATCAGCGCGGCGAGCTGGTCGGCGACCAGCACGATGCCGACCGGAGCGGGCCAGGCGCCGACCGCCAGCACCACCGGCCCGTGCCGGTACGCCTGCACCAGCAGCAGCACCGCCACGGTGAGGGTGGTGGTCAGGCAGAGCACGCTGACCGACCGCTGCCACAGCGGGCGGCCGGCCAGCAGCAGGGTCAGCGCCGCGCCGAGCAGCGGCACCACCACCGGCAGCGGCAGCAGGGCGCTCATCGCGTACCCCGATCGGGGCCGGGTCGGGCGGGCCCGGTCATTCCACGCCGTCCCCGCGCGGCGGCCGGTGCCGCGCCGGCTCCGGGTCGACCTGCTCCGGGTCGCCGTCCGGGCCCTCCCCTCCGAGGTCGGCGGTGCCCACCTCGTTGCGCTCGGCCCGGCGGGCGATCTGCCGGTCCTCCAGGTCGTCGGGGACCTCGTCGTCCCCGGTGAGATACCAGCTGCGGTACGCGACGGCGAGCAGGAACGCGGTCAGCCCGAAGGTGATCACGATGGCGGTCAGCACCATGGCCTGCGGCAGTGGATCGCTCATCCCGTCCGCCGGCGCGGTGCCGACGATCGGCGCCCCGCCGGACCGGCCACCCAGCAGGATCAGCAGGTTGACCCCGTTGCCGGTCAGCACGACGCCGAGCAGGATCCGGGTCAGGCTGCGCTCCAGCAGCAGGGTCACCCCGCAGCCGACCAGCACCCCGACGGTGAGCACCAGCACCAGCGTCGGCCCCGCGCCGCCGGAGGTCATGCCCGCCTGCCCTTGTCGACGGCGAGCCCGCCCACGGTGGTGCCGCTGGCCTCGATGTGCCGGTCCACCTCGGCTCCCAGGCTGCGCAGGATGTCGAGCATCAGCCCGACCACGACCAGGTACACCCCGACGTCGAAGAAGAGCGACGTCACCAGGTAGAAGTCGCCGATCACCGGCAGCGAGAGGTCGACCCGGGCGCTCTCCAGCACCGACCCGCCGGTCAGCAGCGCCACCACCCCGGTGCCCACCGAGATCGCCAGACCCGCGCCCAGGACGGCGCCCGCACCGATCGGCGCCGCCTCGGCCAGCTCGTACCGGCCGCCGGCCAGGTAGCGCACCACCAGGGCGAGGCTGGCGACCAGCCCGCCGGCGAAGCCGCCACCCGGCGCGTTGTGCCCGGAGAGGAGCAGGAAGAGGGAGAACAGCACCACCGTGTGGAAGATCAGCCGGGTCACCACCTCCAGGACGATCGAGCGGCGACCCTCCTGCAGGGTGGGTCCGCCGCGCAGCCAGAGCGACCGGTCCGGCTCGTCCGCCTGCCTGGACGGTTCCGGTCTGCGGGGTCGCGGCCCGGTGCGGGAGCGCTCGAAGACCAGGCTCGCCACCCCCGTCGCGGCCACCACGAGCACCGCCAGCTCGCCCATGGTGTCCCAGGCCCGGATGTCGACCAGGGTCACGTTGACGACATTGCGGCCGTACCCCTGGGCCACCGCCAGGTCGGGAAAGACCGCGGAGATCTCCGGTGCCCGACGGGCAGCGGCGGCGGTCAGGGCCAGCCCGGCCGTCACCACCCCCACCGCCACCCCGATCACCCGGCGGGCCCACCGGCTGCGACGCAGCGGACGGGCCGAGAACCGCTCGGGCAGCCGACGCAGGACCAGCACGAAGACCGCGATCGTCGCGGTCTCGACCAAAAACTGGGTCAGCGCCAGATCGGGCGCGCCGTGCAGCAGGAAGAGCATCGCCGTGCCGTAACCGGTCGTGCCCACCAGCAGCATCGCGGTCAGCCGGCGTCGGGCGCCGACCGCCAGCACCGCCGCGACGCCGATCACCAGCCCGAGCACCGGTTGCAGTGGGGTGTCCCAGAGGGGGATCCGGGCCCGCCACGGTCCGGCGGCGAGCATCGCACCGCCGGGCAGCAGCACCAGGACGACCAGGATGGTGCCGAGGTACTGCGGCAGGGACCCGCGCTGGGTCGCGCCGGTGACCTCGATGGCCAGCCGGTCGAACCGGCCGACGACCCACTCGTACCCCTGGTTGCCGCCGACCGGCGCACGGAGCCGGGCCAGCGCCGGGGCGAGCGGCCCGCGCAGCGCGAAGAGCAGGCCGCCGCCCACCAGCGCCACCACCGACAGGCCGACCGCCGGGGTGGGTCCCGGCCAGAGCGCCAGGTGCGCGTCGACCTTCCCGAACAGGCCGGGGTACGGACGCAGCACGCTGTCCAGCACGCCGGCGGCCGGTCCGGCGAGCAGCCCGACGCCGGCCAGCAGCGCCGGGGGGACCAGCATCGGCGCGGCGATCCGGCCCGCCCGGACCGGCGAAACGCCCGGCCGGTCGGCGAACGCGCCCCAGAGGAAGCGGGCGCTGTACGCGACGGTCAGCACGGTGCCGGCCACCAGCCCGGTGAGGACGACGGGGTGGTCGGTGAACGCCGCGAACACCGCCTCCTTGGCGACGAAGCCGACCAGCGGCGGTACGCCGGCCATGGACGCCGCGGCCAGCAACGCGACCAGGAACAGCGGCCGGGACCAGTGCCGCAGGCCGGAGAGTTCCCGCAGGTCGCGGGTGCCGGCGCCGTGGTCGATCACGCCGACGACCAGGAAGAGCGCCGCCTTGAACAGCGCGTGCGCCAGCAGCATGGCGGCCCCGGCGAGAGCGGCGTCCGGAGTGCCCGCCCCGGTCACCGCGACCAGCAGGCCGAGCTGGCTGACCGTGCCGTACGCCAGCAGCAGCTTGAGGTCCGTCTGCCGCAGCGCCGCCCAGCCGCCGACCAGCATGGTGGCCAGGCCGGCGACCTGCACCACCGGGCGCCACGGCCCCACCGTGGCGAGCACCGGCGCGAGCAGCCCCACCAGGTAGACGCCGGCCTTGACCATGGCGGCGGCGTGCAGGTACGCGCTGACCGGGGTGGGTGCCGCCATCGCCACCGGCAGCCACGAGCTGAACGGCAGCACCGCCGACTTGGACAGCGCCCCGACGAGGATCAGCAGCACCGCGGTCACCAGGTAGCCGCCGGCGGGCAGCGGTCGGGCGGCGATCTCGGACCAGCGGTAGGTGTCGGCGTGCTCGCCGAGCAGGATGAACCCGACCAGCATGGCCAGCCCGCCCAGCGTGGTGACGGTCAACGCCTGGGCCGCCGCCCACCGGCTGGACCGCCGCTCGGTGCTGTGCCCGATCAGCAGGTACGAGAAGATCGTGGTCAGCTCCCAGCCGACGTAGAGCAGCAGCAGGTCGTCGGCGAGGACCAGGACGAGCATCGCGCCGGCGAAGGCGACCAGCACCCCGGCGAACCGGGCCAGGCCGACCGAGCCGGCGCTGAAGTACCGGGCGGAGTAGACCAGCACCAGGGCGCCGACGCCGCCGACCAGCAGGGTCATCAGCCAGGAGAGCGTCGTGAGCCGCAGCGCGACGTCCAGCCCGAGCTGCCGGATCCACGGGTACGTCTCCACCACCGCCCCGCCGTCCCGCACGGCGGGGGTGCGGGCCAGCGCCCAAACGAACGCGGCGGCCGGGGCCAGCGCCAGCGGATAACACGCACGCGGACCCCACCGCCCGACCAGCAGCGGCGCGACGAGGGCCGCCACGAGGTGGAGGATGAGCAGTACCAGCACCCGCGCTCCCGGTCGAGGTGGCCGACGCCGGTCCTGCCGTGGCGTCTACGAGCGATCAGACGCCAGTTCGTCGCACTGCGGGGCGTTTTGCCGGAAATGGCCGCCGAGTCGGCCTCGGTGGGTTCCGGTTGGGGTGGCCGGCCCGGGATCCAGGGGCGGCGGCCGGGGCTGACGTCGGGGCCGGTGCTGACGGCGGGGCCGGTGCTGACGGCGGGGCCGGTGCTGACGGCGGGGCCGGTGCTGACGGCGGGGCCGGGGCGGGTCAGCGGAGGGCGGCGTCGCCGATGGGCAGCGCGTCGTCGGGGGCCGGGCGGTCGCGGCGGAGGTCGGCCAGCAGGTCGCCCCGGCCGAGCTGGCGTGCGACCCGGCCGACCACCCGCTCGGCGGCGGCCAGCGAGCGGACCGACAGCAGCCGACCGCGGCTCTCGCGACGCAGCACGAAGTAGTGCACGGCCGCCCGCACCTGCCCCCGGTCGGCGGCGCTGGCCTGGGCGGTGGAGACGACCAGCTCCCGCAGGCAGCGGGCGAGGCGTTCGGCGAGCTCCAACTCGGGGCCGTGCAGGCCCGCGCGGAGCGCGGCGAGGTGACCGTCGACCTTGCGGATCAGGACGTCGGTGCCGGGTTCGACGTTCCGCTCCTCGACGGCCATCCGATCCCCCCACCCCTGATTCGCGTTGCGAGTGAAGTTACTTTACGTTGCTCCTCAGAAGCAAGCAGTTAAGTGAGACTTAACGCGTTAAGCGCGCATCCGACGCTTAAGAGTCACACCCGGACATGATCCACCTGCGGGCGGTCGTGGTTGTCGTACCTGCGGGGCACTATTGGACGCGTGACGGATGCGGGCAAGCGGGGCGACGACGGCGAGGTGCTTGCCGGGTTCGGCCCGGCGACCCGGGCCTGGTTCGACGCCGCATTCGCCGCACCCACCGCCGCACAGGCCGGCGCCTGGCGCTCGGTCGCCGCCGGCCGCAACGCCCTCGTCGTGGCCCCCACCGGCTCCGGCAAGACCCTCGCGGCCTTCCTCTGGTCGCTGGACCGGCTGGGCCGCGAGCCCGCCCCGGCCGACGCCCGGCAGCGCTGCCGGGTGCTCTACGTCAGCCCGCTCAAGGCGCTCGCCGTCGACGTGGAGCGCAACCTGCGCGCCCCCCTGGCCGGGATCCGGCAGGCCGCCACCCGGCTCGGCGTCGCCCCGCCCGACATCACCGTCGGCATGCGCACCGGCGACACCCCCGCCGACGAGCGCCGGGCCTTCGCCCGCACCCCGCCCGACATCCTCATCACCACACCCGAGTCGCTTTTCCTGCTGCTCACCTCCGCCGCACGGGATTCGCTGCGCGGCGTGCAGACGGTGATTGTCGACGAGGTGCACGCGGTGGCCGGCAGCAAGCGCGGCGCCCACCTCGCCCTCTCGCTGGAGCGCCTCGACGAGCTGCTGCCCACCCCGGCGCAGCGGATCGGCCTCTCCGCGACGGTCCGACCGATCGACGCCTGCGCCCGGTTCCTCGGCGGTGCCCGACCGGTCGACGTGGTGCAGCCGGCCACCCCGAAGACCATCGAGGTCAGCGTCCAGGTGCCGGTGGAGGACATGACCCGCCTCGACGAGCACGAGCAACCACCGGAGGACGACCTCGGCGGCCCCGGGCCGCGCCGCGCCTCGATCTGGCCGGCGGTGGAGGAGCGCGTCTTCCAGCTCATCGGCGCGCACCGCTCGACCATCGTCTTTACCAACTCCCGACGCAGCGCCGAACGGCTCTGCGCCCGGCTCAACGAGTTGGCCGCCGAGGAGGCGGCCGGCGTACCCGAGGGGTCGCCGGCGGACGACGGCGCGGCGGGCGGCGCGCAGCGGTGGGGCGGTCCGGCCGGGCCGGGCCGGGGCAACCGTCCGCCGGCGGAGGTGATGGCGCAGTCCGGTGCCGCCACCGGAGCGGCGCCGGTGATCGCCCGGGCCCACCACGGCAGCGTCTCCCGCGAGGAGCGCAAGCACATCGAAGAGGCGCTCAAGTCCGGCCAGCTTCCGGCCGTCGTGGCCACCTCCAGCCTGGAGCTGGGCATTGACATGGGCGCGGTCGACCTGGTGGTGCAGATCGAGGCGCCGCCGAGCGTGGCCGCCGGCCTGCAGCGCGTCGGCCGGGCCGGGCACCAGGTGGGCGCGGTTTCCCGGGGCGTGGTCTTCCCCAAGCACCGCGGCGACCTGCTCTCCTGCGCGGTGGTCGCCGAGCGCATGACCGAGGGCGCCATCGAGGAGCTGCACTACCCGCGCAACCCACTGGACGTGCTGGCCCAGCAGATCGTCGCGATGGTCGCGCTGGAGCCGTGGCCGGTCGGCGATCTGGCCGTGCTGGTCCGCCGGGCCGCGCCCTTCGCGGAGCTGCCCGACTCCGCGCTGCACGCCGTGCTCGACATGCTCTCCGGCCGCTACCCGTCCACCGCGTTCGCCGAGCTGCGCCCCCGGCTCGTCTGGGACCGGGCCACCGACGTGCTCACCGGCCGCCCCGGCGCGCAACGCCTGGCGGTCACCAGCGGCGGCACCATCCCCGACCGCGGTCTGTTCGGCGTCTTCCTGGCCGGCGCCGAGCGGGCCGCCCGGGTCGGCGAGCTGGACGAGGAGATGGTCTACGAGTCACGGGTCGGGGACGTCTTCCTGCTCGGCTCCTCCTCCTGGCGCATCGAGGAGATCACCCCCGACCGGGTGCTGGTGTCACCGGCCCCGGGGCAGGCCGCCCGGATGCCGTTCTGGAAGGGCGACCAGTTGGGCCGGCCGGTGGAGCTGGGCCGGGCCATCGGCGCCCGGGTCCGGGCCCTGCTCAAGCAGACCGACGAGGCGGCGCTGGCCGCGCTGCGCGACGGCGGGCTGGACGACTGGGCCGCCGGCAACCTCATGGCGTACCTGCGCGAGCAGCGGGAGGCCACCCGCTCGCTGCCCGACGACCGCACGATCGTCGTCGAGCGCTTCCGCGACGAGCTGGGCGACTGGCGGTTGGCCGTGCACAGCGTGCTGGGCGCCCGGGTCAACGGGCCGTGGGCCCTGGCGGTCGGCCGCCGGCTGGCCGAGCGGTACGGGGTGGACGCCCAGGTGATGCCCTCCGACGACGGCATCGTGGTGCGCCTTCCGGACACGGCCGAGGAGCCGCCCGGCGCCGACGTGGTCGTCTTCGAGCCCGACGAGATCGCCCAGCTGGTCGAGGAGTCGGTCGGCACCTCCGCGCTCTTCGCCGCCCGGTTCCGCGAGTGCGCCGCCCGGTCCCTGCTGCTGCCCCGCCGCGACCCGCGCCGTCGGCAGCCGCTCTGGCAGCAGCGCCAGCGCGCCGCGCAACTGCTCGACGTGGCCCGCGAGTACGCCGACTTCCCGGTCACCCTGGAGGCCGCCCGGGAGTGCCTCCAGGACGTGTTCGACCAGCCGGCGCTGGCTGGGTTGATGCGGGACCTGGCCGCCCGCAAGGTCCGGCTGGTCGAGGTGGAGACCAGCCAGCCCTCCCCGTTCGCCCGGTCACTGCTCTTCGGCTACGTCGGCTCGTTCCTGTACGAGGGCGACGCCCCCCTCGCCGAGCGGCGCGCCGCCGCGCTTGCCCTCGACTCCACGCTCCTCGGGGAGCTGCTCGGCCGGGTCGACCTGCGCGAACTGCTCGACCCGGCGGTGCTCTCCGAGACCGACCGGCAACTGCGCTGGCTGACCGAGCAGCGCCGCGCCCGCGACGCGGAGGACGTGGTCGAGCTGCTGCGGGTGGTCGGCGACCTGAGCGCGACCGAGCTGACCGAGCGGGGCGTGCCGGAGACCTGGCTGACCGACCTGGAGGCGGCCCGGCGGGTGCTGCGGGTCCGGGTCGCCGGCGAGGAACGATGGGTGGGCGTCGAGGACGCGGCGCGGCTGCGCGACGCGCTCGGCGTGGCGCTGCCCGTCGGAGTTGCCGAGGCGTACCTGGCCCCGGTGGCCGACCCACTCGGCGACCTGGTCGCCCGCTACGCCCGTACCCACGGGCCGTTCACCGCCGCAAGCTGCGCGGCCCGGTTCGGGCTCGGCGTGTTCGTGGTCGAGCAGACGCTGCGCCGGCTGGCCGCCACCGGCCGGGTGGTCTCCGGCGAGTTCACCCCCGACTCGACCGGCGCCCAGTGGTGCGACGCGGAGGTGCTGCGGCTGCTGCGCCGCCGCTCGCTCGCGGCACTACGCCGGGAGATCGAGCCGGTGCCGCCCCGGGCGCTGGCCGCGTTCCTGCCCCGCTGGCAGCAGGTCGGCTCCTCCGCCCGGGGAGTGGAGGCGCTCGCCGCGACCGTCGAGCAGTTGCAGGGCGCGGCGGTGCCGGCGTCCGCGCTGGAACGGCTGGTGCTGCCCGGCCGGGTGGCCGACTACTCCCCCGCCCAGCTCGACGAGCTCTGCGCCAGCGGCGAGGTGCTCTGGGCCGGTTCCGGGGCGATCTCCGGCGGCGACGGCTGGGTCACCCTCGCGTACGCCGACACCGCGCCGCTGCTGCTGCCACCGCCGGACGAGGCGCTGACCCGTACCCCGCTGCACGACGCGGTGCTCGACGCGCTCGGCGACGGGCAGGCGCTCTTCTTCCGACCGCTGGCCGACCGGGTCGGCTCGACCGACGACGCCGCGCTGACCGCGGTGATCTGGGACCTGGTCTGGGCCGGTCACCTCACCAACGACACCCTGGCTCCGCTGCGCGCGGTGCTCGGCGCCGGCGGGGCGCACCGCTCCCGCCCGTCCGCGCCGCGCACCCGCTACCGGCGCCCGGGCCGGGTGGCGCTGCCCACCCGCGGCGGCCCGCCGACCGTGGCCGGCCGCTGGTCGCGGCTTCCCGAACGGGATCTCGACCCCACCCGGCGCGCCGCCGCCCTGGCCGACGTGCTGCTCGAACGACACGGCGTGGTCACCCGCGGCGCGGTGATGGCCGAGCAGGTCGTCGGCGGCTTCGCCGCGGTCTACCCGGTGCTGTCGGCGCTGGAGGAGCGCGGCGCGGCCCGGCGGGGCTACTTCGTGGAGGGGCTGGGCGCCGCACAGTTCGCGGTGCCGGGCGCGGTCGACCGGCTGCGGGCGCTGGCCGAGCCGGCCGACGGGGCGCGCAGCCGTGGCGGGCCGACCCTGGTGCTCGCCGCCACCGACCCGGCCAACCCGTACGGCGCGGCACTGCCCTGGCCAGAGCGGGTGGTCGACTCGGGCGACGGTGCCGCCCCGGCGACCGGGCACCGGGCCGGGCGCAAGGCGGGCGCCCTGGTGGTGCTGGTCAACGGCGATCTGGTGCTCTACGTGGAACGCGGTGGCCGCACGCTGCTCTCCTTCGTCGACGACGCCGACGCGCTGGCCGGCGCAGGCAAGGCGCTCGCCGATGCCGTCCACTCCGGAGCGTTGGGTGCGATGTCGGTGGAGCGGGCCGACGGCGAGGCGGTGCACTCATCTCCGCTGCGCGACGCGCTGACCGCCGCCGGCTTCCGGGCCACCCCACGTGGCCTGCGCCTACGCGGCTGACCTGCCACTAGCCCGGGCCGACGCGACGCCCCGCACGCAACGCGAGCGACCCGACCCCCGGACCACCGGGACCGCCGGGAACACCGGGACCACGGGCCACCGGGGCCACCGGGGCCACCCGGCCACGGGCCACCGGGCCACCGGGCCACCGGGCCACCGGGCCACCGGGCCACCGGGCCACCGGGCAAGGTCCACTCGGGATCCTGCAAATCGGGGTGTCCCGCGCTCTCGGATACCGCGACATCCTGCAAACCGAGTCGATCATGGGCGGCGGCCGGCCCGCCGGGACGGGACGGCCGGCGGGGCGGGTGGGTCAGCGGAGGTCGGCGAGGATCTTCTCGTTTCCCGCTGCACGACGAGCTGGAGCTGCCGCATCGCCGCTGGAACGCCGCACTCGGGCGCGACGTCGGGGCGGGACACCGGCGACCGGGGTTAGCCTGCGGACATGTCCGCCGTGCCCTGGATCTCGCTGACCACCGACTACGGTCTCACCGACGGCTTCGTGGCCGCCTGCCACGGGGTGATCGCCCGGATCGCACCGACGGCCCGGGTCATCGACGTGACCCATCTGGTGCCGCCGGCCGACGTCCGCCGGGGTGCCGCCGTGTTGGCGCAGACGGTGCCGTACCTGCCGGTGGGGGTGCACGTCGCTGTGGTCGACCCGGGGGTCGGCACCGCCCGGCGCGGCGTGGCGCTGGCCACCCCGGCCGGGCTGCTCGTGGGGCCGGACAACGGGCTGCTGCCGGAAGCCGCCGACGCGCTGGGCGGGGTGACGGCGGCGGTGGAGCTGACCGAGCCGCGCTGGCTGGCGGAACGGGTCTCCGGCACGTTCCACGGCAGGGATGTCTTCGCCCCGGTGGCGGCCCGGCTGGCGCTCGGTGCGCGGCTGGCCGAGGCGGGCACGCCGGTCGACCCGGCGGGCCTGGTCCGGCTGCCCGCACCGGTGCTGGATGTGGACGCCGACGGCTTCACCGCGCAGGTGCTGACCGTGGACCACTTCGGCAACGTGCAGCTCGCCGCCCCGGCCGACCGGCTCGACCCGCTGCCCGGAACGCTCCGGGTACACCCGACCGGCCCGACCAGACCGACGGACCCGACCGGACCGACGGACCCGGCCCGAGCCACGGCGCCGGACCGGCCGACCGACGCTCCCCGGGAGCCGGTTGCCGGGGGGCCGGACGGCGGGTGGGTGGCCAGGCGCGGGCGGACCTTCGGCGACGTCCCGGTCGGCGCGCTGGTGGTGTACGTGGACTCCGCCGGGCTGGTCGCGGTGGCGGTCAACGGTGGGCGCGCGGCGGACCTGCTCGGGGTGTCCCCCGGCGACCTGCTGCGGGTCGCCGCCTGATATTCGACTGTGGAATGCTTCCCGGGTGGGTGAACACGTGGTTCCCGTGGCCTGTCCCTGCTGCGCCTCCCGGACCGGTGGCGGGACGTGCCCGGTCTGCTTCTGGACCGACGACGGTCAGTCCGACACCGACGCCGACATGGTGCGCGGCGGGCCCAATGGCGACCTGAGCCTGACGCACGCCCGGCTCAACTACGCCGTCTACGGGGCCAGTCACCCGCGCTACCAGGAGACCGTGCGCCCGGCCCTGCCCCACGAGCGCCCCTGACGAGGCAGCGACCGGCCGCGCGGCATACGCGCCGGACGCTCACCAACCGCCCGCCGCCCAATCCGGGCAGCGGGCCCGTCAGCAGACCGGCACGGTGCCGCCGTAGACGGCGGAGATGTACGCGTGGCTGACGTACTGCCCACTGGCCAGGCGGTTCCACCGGGTGGTGGTGCGGTAGGGGCCGGCCACCGACTGGCCCGTCACGTAGCACTGGATCGGCACGTTGGCGAAGCGGGCGGCGAGGCCGCGGGTCGGGTACGCGGTGCTCGCGCCGGTGCGGATGTTCAGCGGTCCGTCGCCGACCACGCCGCGCGGCCCGCCGCCGGTCCACAGGTACGCGACGTCCACCCAGGCGTTCGTGGTGAGCCGTAACCCGTCCCAGAAGGTGCCGTCGGCGAGGTCGATGCCGGCCGGGTTGAGCACGGTCCGGCCGAACTGGTCACGTCCGCCGTTGTAGCCGGACTGGTAGGCGGCCTGCGCCTCGGGTCGGCCCTGCGGCAGGTTCTTCCAGTTCTCCCGGACGGCGCTCGGGTTCCAGTAGTCGTCGCGGGTGTTCCACGGCCCGACGTCCCAGACCGGGGCGTACTCGCAGCGGGCACCGCTGGTCGTGCAGACCCGCACGGTGTAGTCGCCGCTGCCCAGCGGGCTGAGGCCGCGCCGCGACGGCAGCGCCGCGAAGTGGTCGCGCGGCTGCACGGTGCGGCCGTTGGCGGTCACCTCGCCGACCAGCCCGATCCGGGTGGCGTACACCCGGTAGGTGAGGCCCGGGGTGGCGGCGGAGACGGCGGCGACGGCGTCGGCGGTGAGCTGGACGCCGCGTACCGTCGGGGTAACGCCAGACGCGCGGGCGGTCAGCACCACCCGGGCCTGCACCCGGGTGACCGGCCGGTCGAAGACCGCGCCGGCGGTCGCGGCCCGCCACTCGGTCCAGCCGCTGCCGCGCCAGCCGCGGACGTGGGCCTCCACGGTGGCGCCCGCGGGGACCTGGGCGGTGATCTCGGCGGTGACCCGGGTGGCCGGGCGGCGGAGGGTACGCGGGACGGTCAGCAGCATCCCCTCGGCGTGCGCGCTGTGCGGACTGCGCGGGCTGCCTGCGGCGGAGCGGGCGTCGCGCAGGCGCAGACCGGCGGCGGTACGGCGGACGTTGACGTCGTCGCGGTCGAGCGTGGAGAGGTCGGCGCTCCACCGGTCGCCGCCCGCGGTGGCGGCGGTGAGGGTGACCGGGGCGGCGGGGGTGGCGGGGACGGGCATGGCCGCGGGGACGAGGGCGGCGGCGAGGATGAGGGTGGCGGCGAGGGCGACGGATCGGGTGGTACGACAACTAGTAGTGCTTTGTTAGGTTCGGTGGCGTTTGTTGCGGTGGAGCGGTTTCACGGGTTGGTG
>NZ_JBHSBO010000066.1:0-16229 GCF_042650685.1 Micromonospora sp. GCM10011542 | reverse complement strand
CCCATCACCCGGTCCCTGATCGCCTACGACCACTAACCAGGATTAGGACTTACTCGTCTAGGCCTCCACCGCAGAGCACCCGCGGGAACCCGCGGGGCCCGGGCGGTGTCCTGATGGTGCGATGCGCGCGATCCGAGTGGTCGGCGCGACGGGACTATCCGGAGGGGGCGAGATGGGTGCCTGGGGCAGGGTGTCGGTGGTGGCGGTGGTCCTGCTGACGGGGTGCACGACCACGGGCGGGTCGGCCGACCCGGTCGGCGCTCCGGTCACCACAACCACCAAGGGGGCCACGGCCACCACGGCTGGGGCCACTCCGGCGGCGAGCGCGGCGACAGGCTGCGGCTCGCGGGTCGAGACGGGGCCCCTGCCCGGCTGGGCGGCCGGGGGGTTCAGCGGGGACGCCCGGGCCCCGCACGTCTTCGGCGCGAAGGGCGACATCGTGGCGGTGCTGTTCGCACACCCGCTGGCCCGGGTCAGGACCGACGGCTCCGCCAACAAGATCCTCTGGGTCCCGCGTCCCGCCGCGACGCCGTCGGTCACCACGTCGCCGGACGCCCTGGCCATCACCGCCACGCTGGACGGCACCGACACGCGGGTGACCCGGGAGGTCAGCGGCGGCCCGGGTCCGTCGATCATCGACCTGCCGACGGCGGGCTGCTGGCACCTCGAACTCCGCTGGTCGGGGCGCACCGACACGATGGACCTGGTCTACGCCGAGAGCGTTCCTAATCGGCGACGTGGATGACGATCTTGCCGCGGCGACCACCCTGCTCCAGCGCCTCGTAGCCGGCACGCGTCTCGCGCAACGGCAGCACACGGTCCAGCACGGGCGTCAGATGGCCGTGGTCGACGAGGTCGGCGATGGAACGGAGGCTCTCCCGGTCCGGCTGCACGACGAAGTAGACGCCACGTACGCCGTGTCGTGCCGCCTCCTGCTGATCGGGCGGCGCCGGGAGGCTGACCAGGACGCCGCCCGGCTTCAGCACCGACCAGGAACGCGACTGCGTGGACCCACCGACGAGATCGACGACGACGTCCACGTCCCGGACGTGCTCCTCGAAGCGGTCCTGCCGGTAGTCGACGACCTGATCGGCGCCCAGGTCCCGGACGAAGTCCAGGTCCTTGCCCGCCGCTGTCGCGCTCACCTCGGCACCCAGGCTGGCCGCGAGCTGTACCGCGTAGGCGCCCACGCCACCGGCTCCGCCGTGCACCAGCACGTGCTGGTCCGCCTGGAGGTCCGCGTGGTCCAGCAGGGCCTGCCACGCGCTGACCGCGGCTATGGGAACCGCGGCGGCGTGGTCGTGGTCGACCGTCTCGGGCTTCGGGGCCACGACGTCCGCGGGCACGGTGACGTACTCCGCAGCCGCGCCATCACGGTCGAACGGGACGATCCCGTACACCGCGTCCCCCTCGGCGGGACCCCGCACCCCGCTGCCGCACGCGACGACGACTCCGGAGAACTCGTGCGCCGGGATGATCGGCGTGCGGTCCGGGCCGGTCCCGTCCGACCGGTGCGTCCAGGTCGACGGCCAGGTGAGTTCGTGCGGGGTGAGGGAGGTGGCCTTCACGGCCACCAGCACCTCGCCGGGCCCCGCCTCCGGCCGCGGCGCCTCCTCGTAGGTGAGCCGCTCCGGGCCGCCCCTGGTGTGCGCTCTGACAGCGTGCATGATGGCCATCCGCCGACTGCCCCCTGATCCGACCGTTCGGCCCGCCCACCGCCGTCGGGCGACGGGGGTGGCAGCGATCCTGACTCCCGCATTGTCGGCCGGCTCCGCGGCGGTCCGCCGGAGTTCGCGCGTTCTGCCGCCCGCGGCCCCGGCTCGACCGACCACCTCCGTGGTCGCCCGACCCGCCGCCCGGGCCGGCACTAGGCTCGACGGCGTGGACGATCTGGAGTTGGCCGACTGGCGGGAGCGGGTGGCCCGGCTCTACCTGTCCGAGGTCGACCTCGACGGCTTCCGGGCCGCTCGGGACCGGCTCTTCGCCGAGCATCCGCAGAGCCCGGTCCCGCCGGCCGACCGGTCCGGCTTCTCCGGGCTGCGCTACTTCCCGCCCGACCCGGAGGCGGTGGTCGAGGCGCCCCTGCGGCCGGCCAGCGGCGAGCTGCGCATCGACACCGGCGGCCCGGACGGTGTGGTCGCCTACCGACGGGTGGCGGTGGCCGAGACACCGTGGGGCCCACTGACCCTGTGGTGGATCGAGGCGTACGGGGGTGGGCTGTTCGTGCCGCTGCGCGACGGCACCTGCGGGCGGGACAGCTACGGCGGCGGCCGGTACCTCACCGACACCGTGAAGGGCACCTTCGGCCGGGGCGTCGAGCTGCTGCCCGGCGACCGGGTCCGGCTCGACGCCAACTACCTCTACAACCCGTCCTGCGCGTACGACGACCGCTGGGCCTGCCCGCTCGCGCCGCCAGAGAACCGGGTCGACGTGCCGCTGCGGGCCGGCGAGCTGGCGTACCACGTCTGACGCCCGTCCCGGGAGCGGGACGGGCGTCAGGCCGATGGTTCAGTGGGTCTGCGCGCCCGTCCCGGCCACGTGCATCCGGCCCACCAGCTGCCGGGCCTGGTCGGCGAGCTGCGCGTCGACGATGACCGCGTACTGGCCGGCGCGCAACGAGCTGGCCGAGGTGAAGTCCCGCTTGCCACCGGTCATGGCGTGCGCCACCGCGCCGAACACCGCACCCCAGATCGCGCCGATCACCAGCCCGACCACGATCACCGCCAGCCAGTTGCCGACGGTGAAGATGCCGAAGAGCAGGCCGATGAAGAGCCCGAACCAGGCCCCGGTGCTGGCGCCCAGCAGTGCCGCGCGGCCGGTCGTCATCCGGCCCAGCACGGTCTCCACCAGGGTGAGGTTGGTGCCGACGATGGCGCTGTGTTCCACCGGGAACCGGTTGTCGGCCAGATAGTCGACGACCCGCTGGGCGGACGGATAGTCCGGATAAGAGCCGATGGTCACGGTGGGCGGGCCGGTCTCCGGCCCGTGCCCGTCACCGCTGGGCGCCGACGGCCGGCCGGCCGGCCCGGACGGGAGCAGGTCACCACCGGACGCGCCGGGCCGCCAGGCGGCGGTCGGACCCGAAGCTGACGTCATGAGCATCCTCCCTCGTCAGCCGCCCGGGTTCCCCTCCGTGCCGTCCGGTAACGCCGACGCCCGGGACGGATGCGGGACCATCTCCGGTCCGGGCCGAGGAATGCCGCCGGGGCGTCCGGGTAGCCAGCCGGGTGCAGAGCGTACGGATCAGCGACCACGGTTTCCTCGCCGACGGGCGCAGCGCGGCGCTGGTCGACCGGACCGGCGCGGTCAACTGGTGGTGTCCGGGCCGGTTCGACGCCCCGTCGGTCTTCGCGCGGCTGCTCGACGACGGGGCCGGCCACTGGTCGATCCGACCCGACGGCGAGTTCACGGTCAGCCGCGCCTACCTGGACGACACGCTGGTGCTGCGGACCGTCTTCACCACCTCCGACGGAGTGGTGGCGGTGACCGACGCGCTGGCGTTGGAGGCGGGCGCGCGCGGCCACGACATCGGGCTGCGCTCGCCGCAGGTGCTGGTCCGCACGGTGCAGGGCCTCTCCGGCGGGGTGCCGATGCGGGTGCACTATCGGCCCCGTTTCGAGTACGGGCGGGTCGTCGCGTACCTGGTGGAGCGGGACGGCACGCTGGAGGCCACCGCCGGGGCCGCCCGGCTCACCCTGCGTGGCACGGAGCCGCTGCGCTGCGGCGACGGCGAGGCCAGCGGCACCTTCACCGCGCGTACCGGTTCGGCGCACCACTTCACCCTCGGGTACGCCCCGACCTACGACGCCCCACCACCGGAGGTGCCGGACGCCGACCGGGCGGTCGCCGACACGGTGGCCGGCTGGCGGTCCTGGGTGGACGAGCACCAATACGACGGCTTGTACCCGGAGCAGGTCCGGCGCAGCGGGCTCGTGGTGCAGGGCATGACGTACCGACCCAGCGGCGCGGTGGTGGCCTCGGCGACCACGTCGCTGCCGGAGCAGCTCGGCGGCGACCGCAACTACGACTACCGCTACGTCTGGATGCGCGACTTCAGCTTCACCCTGCGGGCGCTGGAGGCGGCCGCCTGCGAGGTGGAGGTGCAGCAGCAGTTCGCCTGGGTGGGCCGAGCGATGGGCCGGATCGGCGAGGAGCCGGTACCGATCATGTACGGGGTGCAGGGGGAACGTGATCTCACCGAGCACCGGCTCAACCACCTCGCCGGGTACGACGACAGCCGGCCGGTGCTGATCGGTAACGACGCGTGGCGGCAGCGGCAGACCGACATCTTCGGCGAGGCGCTGGACGCCGCCTGGTGGCTGCGCGACCACCTGGACCCAATGGGCCCGGAGGTTCGGCACCTGCTGCGGGCGCTCGCCGATCAGGCGGTGCTCAACTGGCGACTGCCGGACGCCGGCATGTGGGAGGAGCGGGGGATCGAGCGGCACCACGTGTCGTCGAAGGTGCAGTGCTGGGTGGCGTTGGATCGGGCGGTGCGCTTCGGTGACCGGCTCGGCGGTCCGGACGACGTGGCCCGCTGGGCGCGGGCCCGGGACGAGGTCCGGGCGATGGTGCTGGAGCGGGGCTGGAGCGAGCGGCTGGGGGCGTACACCGGGGCGCTGGACACCGACGACCTGGACGCCTCGGTGCTGCTGATGCCGCTGGTCGGTTTCCTGCCGGCCGATCACCCGCGGATGCGCTCGACCGTCTCCGTGGTGCAGCGCCGGCTGTCCGACGGCGGACTGCTGCGGCGCTGGGACGGCGACCCGGCGGGGTTCGTCATCTGCTCGTTCTGGCTGGTGGGCTGCCTGGCGTTGTGCGGTGAGCGGGACGAGGCGCACGAGCTGTTCCAGCAGTTGGCGGGTCAGGTCAACGATCTCGGTCTGTTCGCCGAGCAGATCGACCCGACGACCGGTGAGCAACTGGGCAACTTTGCGCAGGCGTTCTCGCACATCGGCCTGATCAACGCGGCCGGCGGACTGACCGACCTGGACCGGCACGGCCACGCGCGCGGCGTGCGGAGCTGACCTTTCGCACCCCGGGTCGACTGCTTTCGATCCGCGGAACCGAAGTTCTGTCGCAGTCCAGTGAAAGGAGTTAATGTCCTGGGCACACCGCGGTGCTCCTCCAGTCGGCGGGAGCGGCACCGAGATCGCCCGGACACCTGGAGGTCTCGTGTCACGCACTCCGCGTCGACGTCTGGTCGTCGCCACCACCCTGCTCACCGTCCTGGCCACCGTCGGTTTCGCGCCGTCGGCGGCCGCCCGTCCCACCGCCGAGCGCCCCGTCGCCGCCGCGCCGGCCGCCGCCGCGGCCCAGGCCGCGGCCCTCGCACCCCCGGCCACCAACGGCTTCGAGAAGGTCGCCCTCGATGGCGGACTCTCCATGGGCGAGCCGATCGAACTCGCCGTCGCCGCAGACGGCAAGGTCTTCTACATCAACCGGGGCACCAGCAACGGCGGCGGCCAGGTCCGCCTCTACAACCCGGCGACGAAGTCCACCACGGTCGCGCTGACCCTGGCCCTGGACGCCCGGTTCGAGGACGGGCTCATCGGCATCACGCTGCATCCCGGATTCGCCACCAACCGGTGGGTCTATCTCTTCTACTCACCGAAGGTCACCCCGTTGGTCAACCGGATCTCCCGGTTCACCTTCAACCCGTCCACGCTGCTGCTCGACCCAACCAGCGAGGACGTGCTCATCGAGTGGCCCACCGAACGGGACCTGTGCTGCCACTCGGCCGGCTCGATGAGCTGGGACACGGCAGGCAACCTCTACTTCGCCGTCGGCGACAACACCAACTCCGGCGGCGACTCCGCCGGGATGGCGCCGATCGACGAGCGGACCAGCCGCAATCCGCAGTACGACGCGCAGCGCACCTCCGGCAACACCAACGACCTGCGCGGGAAGATCAACCGGATCCATCCGGAGAACGACGGCAGCTACACGATCCCGTCGGGCAACCTGTTCTCCGCCGGCACCGCGAAGACGCGTCCGGAGATCTACGTGATGGGCGTGCGCAACCCGTACCGGATCTGGGTGGACCGCAAGGCCGGCAACACCCTCTACTGGGGAGAGGTCGGCCCAGACGCCGGCGCGGACCTCGCCAACCGCGGCCCCGCGGTGTACGACGAGTTCAACCGGGCCACCGGGCCAGGCAACTACGGCTGGCCGTACTGCGGCGGCCCGAACGTGGCATACAACGACTGGGACTTCGCGCCAACGCGCCGCGCGGCTGGTTCCCCTGTGGCGGGTCGAACGGCCCGGTCAACAACTCTCCCCGCAACACCGGCCTGACGCAGCTTCCCCCGACGAAGCCGGCGCTGGTCTGGGAGCAGCACGGCGGCAGCGACGACTGGCCGGCGCTGGACAACCCGGGCGGCTGCGGCTCGCCCGCCGGCATGAGGTTCGTCCACCCGATCGACTGGCAGTTCGGCCCGGACGGCTCGCTCTACCTGCTGGAGTACGGCAGCGGCTACTTCTCCGGCGCCGCCGACGCCGGCCTGTACAAAATCAACTACGTCCAGGGCGGTCGGTCGCCGGTGGCCAAGGCCGGCGTCAACAAGGACAACGGCCTGGCGCCGCTCGCGGTGACCTTCTCCAGCGCCGGCAGCTCCGACCCGGACGGCGACCCGCTGACCTACGCCTGGGACTTCACCGACAACGGCAGCACCGACTCGACCGCGGCGAACCCGTCGTTCACGTACACCGCCAACGGCAGCTACAACGCCCGGCTGACGGTCAACGACGGCACCGGCCGCAGCGCGACCACACTGGTGCCGATCGTGGTCGGCAACAACCGGCCCACGGTCACCCTCGGCGGCGTACCGGCCGGCGGCCTCTTCGACTGGGGCCAGGACGTGTCGGTCGCCGCCTCGGCCAGCGACCCGCAGGACGGCACGCCCGCCTGCTCGGCCGTGGTGGTTCGGGCCGCCCTCGGGCACCAGGAGCACGCCCACGAGGAGGGGGAGGGGACCGGCTGCGGCGCCACCTTCAACACCGGCCCGGTGCACGCGGGACCGGACTCGGTGCTCTTCTTCGTGCTCCGGGGCAGCTACACCGACAAGGGGGCGGCCGGCTCGGTGGCGTTGACCGGGGAGAAGGAGCTGAGCCTCTACCCGAAGCAGTGGCAGGCCGAGCACCATGTCCAGCTCAACGGGCCGAAGGTGATCGACCAGGCGGCGGCCGAGGGCGGCAAGCGACTGGGTGACATCCAGAACGGGGAGAACGTGCGCCACCACGCGGTGAGCCTCAAGGGCATCACCGGGGTCAAGGCCCGGGTCTCCTCCGGCGGCCCTGGCGGCACCGTCTCCTTCCGGTACGACTCACCCGCCGGCACCGAGGTGGCGCGGATCGCGGTGCCCAGCACCGGAGGTTGGGACAACTACACCGAACTCAGCGCCACGGTGAGCAAGCCGGACGACGGCACCCACGACCTGTACGTGGTCTTCACCGGCGGCAGCGGCGCCCTGCTGGACCTGGACAGCTACACGTTCACCGGTGCGGGGATCGGCACCGGCGGGGCCCGTACCGGGGAGATCAAGGCCCTGGGCAAGTGCGCGGACATCGCCGCCAGCCAGACCGCCGACGGGACGAAGGTGCAGACCTGGACCTGCAACGGGACTGGCGCCCAGCGGTGGACCCTGCCCGGCGACGGGACGGTCCGAGGGCTGAACAAGTGCCTGGACGTGAAGAGCAGCGGCACCGCCAACGGCACCCTGGTGCAGCTCTGGACCTGCAACGGCAGCGGCGCCCAGCAGTGGGCGGGGCAGCCCGACGGGAGTCTGAAGAACCCGCAGTCCGGTCGGTGCCTGGACATTCCGGGCTCGGACACGACCGACGGGCGACAGTTGCAGATCTACGACTGCAACGGCACCGGCGCCCAGAAGTGGACCCTGCCCTGACCGTAAGGAAGGGCCCCTTGTTAACGCATGGCGTTGTATAAGGGGCCCTTCCTAACCGTCCAGCGGGCCGGCGGTGACGCAGAATGATGCCATGCGGCTGGTGATCACGGCGGACACCCACGTGCCGAAGCGGGCCCGGGACCTGCCCGGACCGCTCTGGACCGCGATCGAGGCGGCGGACGTCGTGCTGCACGCCGGCGACTGGGTGGACGAGTCGCTGCTCGACGCGATGACCACCCGGTCCCGCCGGCTGGTCGGGGTGTACGGCAACAACGACGGGCCGGCGCTGCGCGCCCGGCTGCCGGAGATCGCCCGCGTCGACCTCGACGGCCTGCGGATCGCCGTGGTGCACGAGACCGGGCAGCGGACCCGCCGGGAGGAGCGCTGTGCCGCCCGCTTCCCCGACGTCGACCTGCTGGTCTTCGGTCACTCGCACATCCCGTGGGACACCGTGGCCCCGGGTGGCCTACGACTGCTCAACCCCGGCTCGCCCACCGACCGACGGGCCCAGCCGTACGCCACGTACCTCACCGCCGAGGTGACGGCGAGCCGCCTCGACCGCGTGGACCTGCACCGCCTCCCGCGCCGCTGACCCCGCGCCCGGTCTCCTCCTGGAGTTCGTCGATCCGCTTGGACGCCTCCGCCTTGGTCAGGTCGTCCGGCACCTCGGCGTCGGCCTCCCGGGCCAACGTGGCCAGGTAGGACTCCTGGGCCGCGGTCGGTGGCTCGTCGCCGGTGACCCACTCGTCCGGGTCCTTGATCGCGCCGCGCGGGTCGGCCTGGTCGTTGCTTCGGTCCGTCATGGTCATCACCCTCTCTTCGAACAGGTGTGCCAGTACCCGGAGCATCGCCGGTTCATGCACCGCCGACGCCACGACGAGCGCATACGATCACCGGGTGGACGTGGACCGGTCGGGCGTGGTGGTGGTCGGAGCCGGCATCGCCGGGGTGGCCTGTGCGGTGGAGCTGCTGCGGGCCGGGGTCGCGGTGCAGGTCCGGGAGCGGGGGCACGTGGCCGGTGGTCGGATGGCCAGCAAGCGCTTCGAGGGCCGTCCGGCGGACACCGGGGCCGCGTACTTCACCGTCAGCGACCCCGACTTCGCCGCCGTGGTCGAGCAGTGGCGGGCCGGCGGCCTGGTCCGCGAGTGGACCGACACCTTCGTGGCGTACGACCGGGACGGGCGCCGCGACGTGCCGGGCCCGGTGCGCTGGGCCGCGCCGCGCGGGCTGCGCTCACTGGTGGAACACCTGGCCCGGGAGCTGCCGGTCACCGTCGACCGGCCGGTGCTGACCGTCGAACCCGGGCCGGCCGTGGACGGCCAGCAGTGCGCCGCCGTCGCCCTGGCCATGCCGGGCCCGCAGGCGGCCCTGCTGCTCGATCCGGCGCTGGCCGAGGCCACCGGGGTCGCGCAGGCGCAGCACTGGGCGCCCGCGCTGGCCGCGGTGCTGGACTTTCCGGCCCGACGCTGGCCCGACTTCCGGGGCGCGTTCGTCAACGACCACCCCGTGCTGAACCTGGTCTGCGACGACGGCGACCGTCGGGGCGACGCCGCGCCGGTGCTGGTCGCGCACACCGGGCCGGAGTTCGCCGCCGGCCATCTGGCCCAGCCTGCCGACGCCGGGCCGGCCATCGAGGATGCGGTCCGCGACCTGCTGGGGCTGCCCGAGCCGGCGCGGCAGGTGCATGTGCACCGCTGGACGTACGCGAAGCCGACCGCCGGCTCCGCCGGCACCCATCACCTCGACTCGGACGGCATCGGCCTGGCCGGCGACGCCTTCGGCAAGCCACGGGTGCAGAGCGCCTGGCGCTCCGGGCGGGACCTCGGCCGTGCCCTGGTCGCCCGGGTGAGCTGACCGCGCGGGCGGTCGGCTCGTGCACGTGACTCCCGGGTAGTGGGGCGAGGACTCAGCCGGTCGTGACGGGCTCGTCGGCGCGTTCGCGTTCGGCCGGGTCGCTGGTGCGCTCGCCCTCCCGGTCCAGCAACTGCATCACCGGGGTCGCCGCGACGCCGTGCACCACCACCGAGACCAGCACCACCAGGCCGACGGTGGCCCAGAGCAGCTCCGCCTGCGGGAAGTCGGCCTTCGTGGTGGCGTACGCGAGGTAGTAGAACGAGCCCACTCCCCGGATGCCGAACAGCGAGATCACCCAGTGCTCGGCCGGGCGGCCCGGCGCGCCGCGCAGCGACAGCCAGCCGACCAGCGGCCGGACCAGGAACACCAGCGCCAGCCCGACCGCCGCCGCCGGCCAGGTGAGCGGCGTGAGGAGGCCCCCGACGATCGCGCCGCCCAGCAACAGCAGCAGCACCAGGGTGAGCAGCCGTTCGATCTGCTCGGCGAAGTCGTGCAGCACCGAGTGGAACTCGTGGGTACGCTCCGCCGACCGGATCGCCCGGGCGGCCACGAACACCGCCAGGAAGCCGTACCCGCCGGCCACCTCCACCAGCCCGTACGTCAGGAAGGTGGCGGCCAGCGCCAGGAAGCCCTCGGCGTGCCGGGCCAGCCGCAGCGTGCGGGGCGCCCGAAAGAACAGCTTGCCGAGCAGCCAACCGATGAGCAGCCCACCGCCCACGCCGACGCCGACCTTCCAGAGCACGTCCACCGTCAGCCAGCGGGCCAGCCAGTCGCCCGGCGCGAGGCTGGTGCTGGCGATCGCGATGGCCGCGTACACGAACGGGAAGGCCAGCCCGTCGTTCAGGCCCGCCTCGGAGGTCAGCGCGAAGCGGACCTCGTCCTCCGAGTCCTCCACGTCGGTCGGCTCGCCGACCTGCACGTCCGCGGCGAGCACCGGGTCGGTCGGGGCAAGCGCGGCGCCCAGCAGCAGCGCGGCGGCCGGCACGAGCCCGGCCCACCACCAGCCGAGCAGCGCCACCGCCGCGATGCACAGCGGCATCGCGACGACCAGCAGCCGCCAGGTGGACGACCACCGGGCCCAGCTCAACGGTCGATCGATCTTGAGGCCGGCGCCCATCAGGGCGACGATCACCCCGATCTCCGTCAGGTGGGTGGCCAGTTCCGGGTGCGCCAGCGGGTCCGGCGTCGGCAGCCCGACCGGCAGCAGGAAGACCAGCATGCCCAGGGCGAGGAAGGCGATCGGCATCGACAGCGGGCGCCGCTCCAGCACGCGGGGCAGGATGCCCGCCAACAGGGCGCCCAGGCCCACCAGCGCGAACGCCACGTCTATCGGCTCCACCGCACCACCCTCCGGCCGCACCCGCGACGCGCGGGCAGGTGGTGACAAACTGTGCCCCGCAACCCCCGCGCGTATGCGTCCGCACGACGGTCAACCCGGGGCGAGCCTCACCTCGCCCGGGTGACCGGCGAGTCGTCCAGGGTCGCCAGCAGCGCGGCCGGGTCGTCGTAGACCGCCACCGCGCCGGCGCCGGCCAGCTCGCCCCGGCTGGTGCCGCCGCAGGTCAGCCCGACGCAGGGGATGTCCAGCTTGCCGGCCGCCGCGACGTCCCACACCGAGTCGCCGACGAAGACCACCCGCTCGGCGGGCAGCCCGGACTGCTCCAGCGCGGCGACCAGGATGTCCGGCGCCGGCTTGCTCTGCTGGGCGTCGGCCGAGGAGGTGACGGTGTCGATGACCTCGTCCGCGCCCAGCGCCCGGCGTAGGGCGCCCACCTCCTGCTCGGAGGCCGAGGTGGCGAGCACCACCCGCAGCCCCCGTTCGGCGCAGGCGCGCAGCAGGTCGGCCGCCCGGGGCAGCGGGGTGAGCCGTTCCCAGTACTCGCCGTAGAGGGTGTCGTGCGCGTCGCGCAGCTTCTGGTCGGCGTCCCGGTCCCGTTCAGGGCCCAGCAGGTGGTCCAGGAGCTTGTCCGAGCCCATCCCGATCGACCGGTGCACGGTCGCCATCGGCACCGGCTGGTCGGTCTGGCGCAGCGCCTCCCACCAGCTCACGGTGTGCAGGTAGGTGGTGTCGACGAGGGTGCCGTCGACGTCGAAGAGGACCCCGGCGGGGCTGTCGGTGCGCATGGACGTCCTCCTACCCCGTACGGGGACGGCTGACCCACCCCGCTCAACCTGCCGGGACGAGGATCTCGAACCAGACCGTGGAGCCGCGGACCGTCGGGTCCGTACCCCAGGCGTCGCTGAGCTGCTCGATCAGGCCGAGCCCGCGCCCCCGACTGCTCAACGTGTCGGTACGCGTCCTGGTCACCGTGCCCCGGGTGCCGGAATCGGCGACCGAGACCAGCAGGCGCTCCGGGCTCAGGTCGATGTCCACCCGGGCGGCCGTGCCGGCGTGCAGGAGCGCGTTGGTGGTCAGCTCGCTGGTGCAGAGCACCGCCGCCCCGATCACCGACTCGGGCACCTGCCACTCGGTGAGCTGCCCCGTCATCCAGTGTCGGACCCGGCTGGGCGCGGTCGGCTCCGCCGGCACCTCCATGCTGGCCGAGCGGCTCGGCTTGAGGGCGTGCTCGACCGCCAGCACCGCCACGTCGTCCTCGGTGCTGCCGGACACCGCGGCGGTGGCCACCGCGCAGAGCGCCCGGGGATCGCCGCTGCCGGCCTTGGCCACCGCGTCACCTAGCGCGTCCAGGCCGGAGGAGAGGCTCTGCCGGCGGCGCTCCACCACGCCGTCGCTGTACAGCAGCAGCGTGTCGCCGGGCGCGAACCGGACGGTGGTGGTCGTCGGATGGCAGCCCAGGCCCAGCGGGGGACCCGCAGGAACGTCCAGGTACTCGGCGCGCGGACGGCCGTCCGCGTCGCAGCGCCGGATCAGCGGGGCCGGATGACCGGCGCTGGCCAGGGTCAACTCCTGCCGCTCCGCGTCGATCACCCCGAACACCACGGTGACGAACAGTTCGTGCGTGCCGGCCTCCGCTCCCAGGCTGGTCACCAGCCGGTCCAGCCCGGCGAGCACGGCGTCCGGGGCCGGGTCGGCCAGAGCCAGCGCGCGCAGCGCCGCCCGTACCTGCCCCATCCGGGCGGCGGCCTGCACGTCGTGCCCCGCCACGTCACCGAGCACGATGCCGAGCCCGCCGGTGGGCAGCAGGAAGGCGTCGTAGAAGTCCCCGCCGGCGGCGTTGCCGTCGACCCCTGGGTCGTAGCGGGCGGCGATGCGCAGCCGCGGCAGGTCCGGCAGGTGCTCCGGGAGCATGCTGCGCTGCAGCAGTTGGGCGGTGCCGTGCTGGGTCTCGAACCGGCGGGCCCGCTCGGCGGCCTGGCCGATCAACTCCGCCGAGGCGGCCAGCAGCGCCCGCTCCGCCGGCGACCAGGTGTGCGGCTCCTGGAAGCCGACCGCCAGCCCGCCGCGGACCACCGACGTGCCCAGCGGCAGGGCGGCCATCGAGCGGATCTTCTGGTCGTGGCGGTCCACCGCGGTGTCCCGCATGGGCTGCCCGTCGGTCGTGAACGACGGCGTGCCGGAGCGGGCCGCCTGCACCACCGGCGCCGACCAGTCCGGCGGCGTACGCCGCCAGAGCGGGGGAAGCCGCTCGTCGGCCTCGTCCATCAGCTCGCCCCGTATCCGGCGCACCATCCGCCAGCCGCCACCGCCCTCGTCCACCGCGAACGACACCCGGTCGGCGTCGAACGTGGTGATCGCGTGCCGCAGCGCCACCCGGGCCACGTCGTCGAGGGTGAGTGTGCCGGCGAGCGCGGCGGCGACCTCGCTGAGGCTCTGCAACTGCTTGGTGACGTGGGTGGTCTCGGCGGCGACCGTGAGCATCCCGACGATGTGCCCGGCGCTGTCGCGGACGGGGGAGTAGCCGCGGGTGAAGACGGCCTGCTCGACCACGCCGGAGCGGCCGCGCAGCAGGGGGAGGGTGGTCTCCTTCTCCAGGAACGGCACGCCGTCGCGGTAGGTGCGCTCGATGACCTCGCCGACGCCGGGCAGCGCCCAGATCTCGGCGAAGACCTCGGCGGCGGGGCGGCCGAGGGCACCCGGGTGCTTGGTCCCGAGCAGCTCGGCGTAGCCCTCGTTGTAGAGCAGCACGTGGTCGTCGCCGTAGGCCAGCGCCATCGGCATCGGCGAGGCGAGGATCAGCTCGACCACGGCCCGCACCGCCGGGTCCCACCCCGCGGCTGGGCCGAGGGAGGTGGCGGCCCAGTCGTGGTCGCGCACGGCGGCGGCCACGCCGGGCACTCCCGAGACCGGGGCTGCTGGCGTGGGGACCCGCCCGACCGTTCCTGGCATGTCCGCAGCCTAACCCGCGCGTCCCGGACCGGTTTTCGATCATGATGGCGACCCGCCCCGCGCGTCGGCCGACCCGCGCCGAGGGGGCCGTTCGGGCAGATCACGGCCACTGTTCGGCGATCTGTCGCAAAAAACGCGGCGAGCTTCGCGGACTGCCGGTCCGGTGGCCGGGTATGCGCCCGGCGCAGTCCATGCGACAGGAGGGACATCATGCTGAAAACCCTCGCGGTCGGGCAGGCCGACATCGGTGACGCCATCGCCGACACCTGGAGGTCGGTGCTGCTCTTCATCCCGAAGGCAGTGGCCTTCATCGTGATCCTCGTGGTCGGCTGGCTCATCGCCAGAGCCGTCCTGAAGATCGTGGACACGGTGCTGGAACGGGTGAACTTCGACCGGGCGGTCGAACGCGGCGGCATCAAACGGGCGCTGGAACGCACGAAGTACGACGCCAGTGACATCCTGGCGAGACTGGCGTACTACGCGGTACTGCTGTTCACGCTGCAGTTCGCCTTCGGGGTCTGGGGACCCAACGCGATCAGCGATCTGATCCGCGGCGTGGTGGCCTGGCTGCCGCGCGCGTTCGTGGCGATCATCATCGTGGTGGTGGCGGCCGCGATCGCAAACGCCGTCCGGGATCTGGTCTCCGGGGCGTTGGGCGGGCTCTCGTACGGCAAGGTCCTGGCCGACCTGACGGCGATCTTCATCATCGCGCTCGGCGTGATCGCCGCGCTGAACCAGGTGGGCATCGCCACCACGGTGACCACACCGGTGCTGATCGCGGTCCTGGCCACGGTGGCCGGCATCCTGATCGTCGGTGTCGGCGGTGGTCTGGTGCGGCCCATGCAGAAACGGTGGGACGGCTGGCTGGACCGGGCGGCCGAGGAGGCACGGGCGGTGCAGGAGACCCGACGGGCCAGCACGGCCGGGCGCGGCGACGTGGAACGGCAGATGGCCGACCGCGGCGGCGAGCGGACCCAGGCCATGCCCCGGGTCGACGACCAGCCGACGATGGCCGGGTACCAGCCGCCCGGTGCGACCGAGGAGACCCGGCCGTACCGGCCGTAACGCGACGGAACGGCACACGCACGTACGGGGGGAGGGGTCCGCGCGAGCGCGCGGGCGCCCTCCCCGCGCGCTGCCCGGGGCGTCAGGCGCGGTCGAGCGAGCGGGCCAGCGCGCAGACCGCGACCAGCCGGGTGAGCAGCCACTGCGGCTCGCTCCAGTCCACCGGGCCGGTGGGCGGCGCCCAGCCGTGCTCGGCGGCGGCCGCGCGGACCCCGTCGGCGTAGCCGGCGAGCGCCGCGGCGGTCAGCGGGCGACGGTCGCCGTCGAGGCTGTCGCGGACCGCCGCCGCGTGCTGGTCGACCTGGGCGAGCAGCCCGGGGCGCTGGGCGGCCGCGGCGAGCCCCGCGGTACCCACGGAGACGGTGAGGGCGGCGAGGGAGGACCGCGCCGAGTCGACGGCGGTACGGGGGGCGACCCGGTTGAACGGCACACGCATGGGGACCGAGGCTAACCGAACGCCGGCGGGGTCGACCTCGGCCACTCGGGGGGTGTCGGCTGGGCCACCGGGCGACCGGTGCCGGCCGTGGGGGTTGATCCGGCACAGACGGGGCAGCAGGAGAACCATCCGCAGGTGACGGCACCCGACACGGAGGCACGGATGGGACAGCGGGCGGACGGGCCGGACGAGCAGCACCGCCGGCCGGCCGGGGTGAGCGACGAGACCGTGGCGGCCCTCGGCAAGCTCAGTGAGGCGCTGGAGTGCGTCGAGCGGGTTCGTGGGCATCTCTATTCGCTGCACCAGCTGGTCGGGCACGCGGACCTGATGTTGGACGACGCGGTGCGGCAGTTCCGGGCCGCCGGACATCCGCACCTGGCCGACCGGATCGACACCGAGCTGCTCGGGCGCAACGTCATCGCCGGGCGGTGGACGTTCCAGATCGTCGAGGACTTCGACGACGGCTACTACGCGCTCTTCCGTGACCTCGACCGGCAGGCCCGCGAGGAACTCGTCGGCGGGCGGCGGCACCTCTACGAGGCCGAGATGAAGGAGCGCCGCCGCAGCCGGGGCCGGCCGGGGCACGAGGCCCGCCCGCGGGGCGAGCACGCGACCGGCTCCTAGTAGTGCTTTGTTAGGTTCGGTGGCGTTTGTTGCGGTGGAGCGGTTTCACGGGTTGGTG
>NZ_JBHSBO010000065.1:0-1273 GCF_042650685.1 Micromonospora sp. GCM10011542 | reverse complement strand
ACCGTGTACCTGTACGCCAGCCGCGGCTGAACCCCGCAGGCATCCGCTTCTGCCGCCGACCGCGTGTCGCAGACGGCGACCGGTCGCAGCTCACGGCGTCCACAACCCGAACATGCAGGTCTTGGACAGTGCGAGCCCGAGCCTGGCGTCGATGAGGGCATCAGGCATCCTGAGCGCTGTGAGTGATGGGTACATCCGCCTGATCCCGACGGACCTGAATTGGCAGCCCACCCCCGAAGCCGCCGCCGAGGCCGTGGCCTACGTCGCTCGGCTCTTTTCCGGTCCCGACGACGACGTCGAGCATGTCGACCACGAGTTCTACGACCAGGTCACTCTCGTCGACGCCGGCGAGAACACCACTCGGATCACGTGCTCGCGCTGCGCTGGGGAAATCGACATGGAGTGGTTCTACGATCTGATCGAGGAGAGCGGCGAGAGCTTCGACAACCTAGATGCGACGGTGCCGTGCTGCGGTGCGCTCGTCTCACTGGACACGCTCCACTACGACTGGCCGGTCGGCTTCGCGCGATTCGAGGTATGCGCCATGAACCCGACTCGCGCAAAGTACGAACTTGATGCCCAGGAACTCGTCGACGTGGCCACCCTCCTTGGCCACCCCGTCACGCAGATCCTCGCCCACTACTGATCAGCCGGCCCGGGTCGGTTCGAGGCCAAATCAAGCGGATGTCCTGGCCTCCTGCTACCGCAGGAGCCTGGAGATCGCCGATGAACTCGACGCCCGAACCCCGGCCTTCCCGGCGATCGCGACCGGCGTGTACGGCTTCCCTCCCGACCAGGCCGCCCGGATCGCCGTAGCAGCGATCAGGTCTGCATCGACGAACGTTCAACGGGTACGACTCGTCGCATTAGACGAAGAAGGCCGGAAGCACCTGCAGGACGCAATGACGGCCACAGGCTGATCCGTCCGGATCTGCCGCGAGGCGCTCGTAACCGGAGGAGAGGTCAGCGCCGGTGCTGGCGTCCGATCCTGCCGATGAGCGGATGGTTCGTCGATACCGGCAGTGACATGATCAACCTATGGCGGACAACTTGTTTACTTCCGGGCCCTCCGCCTTTGACCAGCATGGGCGAGGTTGTACAGGTGACATACGGGGCCGACCCTGTTAATCCTCATCGCCGCCACGGTCTTCCTGGTCCGCCTCGCAAGACCCTGACCGCCTGCCTCGACCGCCAGGGAAGATAGTCGATGGGCTAGTGCCGTGACCACGAACGTTCACGGTGTTGGTTGACACGCCGTCCGGCCTGTCGGTCT
>NZ_JBHSBO010000064.1:0-31943 GCF_042650685.1 Micromonospora sp. GCM10011542 | reverse complement strand
CCAACCCGCCGCCCGCGCAGCCTGACCCCAACACCGTGAACGTTCGTGGTCAGAGCACTAGCCGGTTTGTCGACCGTGGCGGTCAGGGCGGCTGAACCTGGGCGAAGGCCTGGCCAGCCAGGCTCAGGCGAACCTGAGCCTGGCTGGCCAGGCCGCGTGCGGCTAGACGCCGCCGGACCCTGCCCTGGGCAGCGTCCGCACGACGGTCAGCGTCACTTCGCCGTCCTGGTAGGACACCCTGAACATGTGGTGGCCCGTGTTCAGGATCCGCCGTTCCGGCAGGGAGCGGAAGTTGCCCTTGATCGAGTCGCCGCTCATGATCGTCAGTACCGTGCCCGGAGTGAGGGGCGCGCGAATGTCCAGGGTGAGTTCGCCGTCCAGCACCAGGTCACCCGCGGCCCGCACGCTCGTGTAGTCGTGGTCGCCGGAGATGGTAATGGCGAGGCGACCCGCTCGGCTGACGGTCACGTCGCCGCCGACGTTCAGGACGTTGCCGGGCGTGACGTCGGTGAGGGTGATGGACGCCGCGGACGCCGCTTCCCCGGACGACAGACCGGGCTGCAGCACGCCGTTGTCGACGTCGATGGTGCCTGCCACGAAACCGGTGCCGCCGAGCGTGCCGCCCTTGACGTCGATCGAGCTTGCGTGCGAGCCGGTGATCGAAAGCTTACCGCCTTCAATCGTCGTGCCGCCCTCGTAGGTGTCGTCGCCCGTCATGATCAGCGTCCCGGAGCCTTGCTTGGTCAGAGAAGCCGTGTAGAGGTTGTTGTCGATGTTGTTCTGAATGTAGGCCGCGCGCTCGTCCATCCATTCCTTGCGCCACTTGACGGCGTCCTCATGGGTGATCTTGTCGTACAACTCGGGATGGCCGTTAGTGATAGCTTGGATGTAAGGATCAGCCAAAATGCCCTGAAGCATGAAGGCCTGTTCGTTGAGCGTGCCGTCCGGGTTCAGTACGTTGGGGCTGAATTCACCGGCGTAGGCAATGCCTTGCTCCTTGTAGCCCGCCAGCCACTCCAGGTCTTCCCTTTCCCTTTCCTTGATCGCGATCTGGCTGATGTCGTTCGACCAGACGTCCAGTGGCGCTTTATCCATGTTGTAGGTCATGGGGCTCAGGAGCTGGCCGGGGCCGTACATGCCTTTGGCCAGATCGGGAATCCCCCAGCCCCAGCGTTCGTCCGGAAGACCGTCGGGAGCGGTCCAGGCGATGGACGCCCCGGAGGGGGAGGTTTGCCCGGTGCCGAGGAATCTCACACCGTCGGACATCTTGTTGTTCGCCGTGGTGAACATCAGCTCACGCACCTGCTTGGCGTCCATGTTCGGATAGCGGGAGAGCAGAACCCCCATCACCGCTGTCGCAACGGGCGTTGCCGGTGACGTGCCGCTCGAGTTTGAATAGTTAGTGTCACCACCGCTGTTCGTGGTCCGAACACTGTTTGAAGGGGTGGACACGGTCCACCATTTGGCGAGCCCCGCCTCGTTGTACCCGGACTGCTTCATGTATTCGGGATTGGCCGCAGTGGGCGGTTGCACCCCGCCGACGGATACCCACTGCTTTTCCGCCAAGGGATTGAAGAAGGGATACGCGGGGCGGAAATACGGGTTGCTCCAGTCGTTGTTGCCGGCCGACCTTACGTTGACGGTGCCGCTGTCCTTGATAGCGTCCCAGATGGCATCCATGAAGGAGCGTCCGGGGTAGTTCGGATTGTATTGAATGCCGCCTTCCGAATAGCTCTTCTTGAAGAGGAAATACTGGTACTCCAGATCTTTCAGGTACTCGTTGGGGATAATGGTAGCCATTGCCGTGGCGCTGGCGCTGTCCTTGCCACGCAGTTGGTAGGCGTTGGCGAGGTTGCCATTGACTCCAAGGTCGTTTCCTAAGCCGTCAAAGCGGGCTCTGTCAATAGTTTGGACATAAGAGCCCCAACTGCTGTTGATGACCTGGGCGCCTGCGTCGACCAGGGCCTTATTGGCTGTGTGCCAGTACACGTAATCGTGGAAGGGGCCGTGGGACTGGGTATCGGAACCGCCGGTCTTGGCGACATACATCTTCGATCCAAAGGCGATGCCGTGCTGGTCTTTACCATCGCGGATGCCGGAGGTAACCCCAAGCATGCCGGTCCCGTGCGAGTAGTCACTTGTTCTCGCCTCATCACCGGCCACAGTGAACGGTTCGCCCGCAGTAAACGGGTTCGCCGGGGTCGCGCCACGATACCCGTAGCCGGACGTGCCGTAGACACCCTCGGCTCTCACCGAAACGATCAGCCCGGTCTGAAATGCTTCGTGTGTAGTCCTGTAGCCCGAATCCATCATGCCCAGCGTGACCCCCTGACCGCGGTACCCTAGGGCGTAGGCGGTGGACGCGTTTACCGCGACGAGCTGCCATGGGGAATTGACCGCTGTGCCAGGAGTAGAAGGATTATGGCCGGTATAATAACCATATTCCGGCGTTTCCCAGCTGGCTTTGGCGGCCTCTAGTTCCCCTGGACTCGTGGCGACAAAGCCGGGGTCTCCCGGGTACGCCGGCCCGCCGCCCGTATGGCCAGGGGCCCATGTCGGACCGGTCTTGGACGATGCCGAGGCGAACCCGGCCGGAAAAAACGCGATGCCTACTCCGGCAGCAAGGGTGCCTCCCAGTCGCCGCAGGAACTGCCGCCGACTCGTGGACCTCATGCTCATCTCCGGCTCCTTCCCGATGGGTCGATATCTCTAACGGCCCGTTGCGTCCCAGCCCCATGATCTACACGCGCTGGTCGAGACAAAATAAGGAACCCTGCCACGCCAGAACTGGCGAACTGGAGCTCTCCCACGCGTGGCCTCCCTACATGATCACCAATTAGACTGCGACAGAAGTGCCTCGTCAAGAGGGCAACATCTATCCACCAGAAGCGGTTTGAGCGACCATTTACATCGATGTACGCAACTGTCACGGACCGGGCCATGGGCTCCCTCGCGGGGCGGGACGAGTGACGGTCCTGGTCGAGACTCGGTCGGTGTTGAGCTGGGGTTTCATGTGGTGGCCTGGCGCTCGTTGGGGAGGCTTCCGAGGCGTCTGCGGCGATGCATGCGGTCGCTTGGGGTGGGAGTGGGACGTTGCGGTCGTCGGTCGGAGCTCGCAGACCGGTGCTGGCCCCCATGTTGGTGCTCGCCACCGCACACGCCCTGCTGCACACGTTCTGGCTGGCCGGCCGGACCGCGGTCGCCGGCACAGCCGCACGGCTGCTGCGCACCCCACGCGTGCGCCGTACCCTCGACCGGCTCACCGGCGCCGTTCTCATCGGCCTCGGCGTCCGCTCGGCGGTGACCTGACCCGAGGCAGCAGGCGGTCCGTCGACGCCTTCTGGGCTCAGGAAGGCTTGGCGCGGGACCTGCCCCACCTACCCCACCTCTTCGGCGTGTTCGGTGAGGACCACGGTCCGAGAGCCAACGGGCCCAGCAGAGGATTGACAGATCACGCTGTGACAGCTGAGGATTGCCTCAGTCAACCAACTGTCACCGGAGAGCCTCCGTCACCATCGTTCGACGCCCCGAAATTCGACGATGCGGGTCCTGTCGAGGCGACGGAGCCGGACGACATCACCTTCCCTTTCTCAGCGTGTCGCGCGCTCGGTTGCCGCAACGACCACACGCGACCCAACGGATGGAGCCGCGTACCCCGGGCGTGCCCCTCGGCCATCTCCTACGGCCATCAGGCCGAGTAGCCAGAAGGGCAGACATCACCATGCCGAAATCCCCACCCGCGCGGTGGCGACGCCGCCTCCCGGTCCCGGCGGCGCTGGCCGCCGCCATGGCCGTCGTGCTGCTGGTCAGTCCGGCCTCGGCGACCGCGCCGGACGCCGCCGCACCGGCCGATTCCGGCCCGGTCGCCGGTGAGCCGGCGAACGTCGTGGAGGTGCTGCTCGCCGGCACCGCGGAGCTGGACGCGCTGGTCGCCACCGGAGTGGACCTCGACCACCATGTCGAACGCTCGGAGAACGGCGTGGTCGCGCACGCGGTGCTCACGCCGAGCGAAGCCGCCCGGCTGACCGCGGCCGGCTTCACCCTCGGCGACGTGCTGCATCGCCCCGAGGACGCCCGGGCCCGCGTCGAGGAGCGCGAATCGACCATCGCCGCGCACCTCGCCGAGAACCGGGAGTTCGCCGCCGCCGCGGCCGACCCGACCGCTCCGGACGTCTCCGACGTCAAGATCATCCGTGCGGACTACTACACCTCCGGGACCAGCCAGGTCCTCTCCGTCGAGGCGAAGTGGGCGCGGGGCCAGACGGCCAGCAACACGCTCACCGTCGAGCGGGACAGTGGGCCGGGCACCGCGATCGGCTCCGGCGGCACGCAGACCATCTCGCGCTTCGTCGACGCCGGCGTCTACCTCTACCACCGTGGCGCCTCGGCGGTGACCAGCCGGCCGGACCGTATCCGGATCACCAGCCCCACCGGGGACGTGGCCGAGGTCAAGGTGCAGGAGTGGCTGCCCACCCCGGAGACCAGCCCGGAGGGACCGGGCTACCAGAAGGACTTCGTCACCAGCTACCTCACCCCGACCGAGCTGTACGCCCGGATCCACCAGCTCGCCGCCGAGTTCCCCAACCTGGCTGAGATCGTCGAACTGCCGTACAAGACCAACGGCTACCGGCGGCACGCCCAGGCCGTCCTCGGCAGCGCCAACGCCAGCCGGGTCGCGGTGGACTCCCTGGCCTGGGGGCACCAGGGTGGCAACGACATCTCGGTGGAGCTGGTGAACCCGGGCGCCGGCAACGCGGCGCTGGCGGTGACCGTGAGCGGTAAGGCCATCCGGGTGGCCCTCGGTACCGATGGCGCGGGTGCGGTGACCAGCACCGCCGCCCAGGTCGTCGCGGCGCTCAACGCCGCGGCCGGGTCGCTGGTCAAGGCGTACACCTATCGCGGCAGCCCGGGCAACGGCGTGGTCGCGCCGGCGGCGCGGACCGGGCTCACCGACGACCTGACTGCGCCGGCCTCCGTCTCCCGCGATCCGCAACCGGTGTACGCGATCCGGATCGGCAAGGTTAGGGACGGTTCGAAGCCGGGGGTGCTCGCCTACGCGCAGGAGCACGCGCGGGAGTGGGTGCCGCCGCTGGTCGCCGTCGAGACCGCCGAGCGGTTGCTGCGCAACTACGCGCACGACGGGCAGACCAAGCAGCTGCTGAACAACCTGGACATCTGGATCGCCCCGTCGGTCAACCCGGACGGCGGCCACTACTCCTTCTACGACTTCAACTCGCAGCGCAAGAACATGACCAACCACTGCCCGTCGACCGGGGCCGCGGACTTCCTCGGCCGGGACTCGTGGGGCGTTGACAACAACCGCAACTACACCGAGTACAGCCTCTTCGACGGGTACTCGGGCGCGTCGAGCAGCTGCACCAGCGGCACCTACGCCGGGCCGAGCGAGCTCTCCGAGCCGGAGAACCGCAATATCGACTGGCTGGCTGCCCGCCCCAACATCAAGTTTTCGATGAACCTGCACTCCTCCGGGAACTACTTCATGTGGTCGCCGGGCGCGTACGCCCTGCCGGACCGGACCTCGGCGCCGCGGCCGACGCTGGCCGAGGAGTCGGCCTTCTGGGGCGCGTCCTCGCGGATCCTGACCGCCATCAAGCAGCACCGGAACATGGCGGTCACCCCGGCCCGCACGGGCCCGATCTCCGACGTGCTCTACTCGGCGGCGGGCAACTCCGGCGACATGCTCTGGTACAAGTACGGCATCTACGCCTGGAACTTCGAGGTCGGCACGTCCTTCCAACCGGACTGGGAGGAGGCGCACTCCGAGGCGATGGAGTTCTCCAATGGCCTGGTCGAGCTGATGCGGGTGGCCCGGGACTTCGCCAAGGACCGGACCCGCCCGGAGAGCACCCTCACGGTCGCCCCCAGCTCGACACCGGGCATGGTGAACGTGACCTTCGGCGTCTCCGAGCCCGCCTCGGTCTTCTACACCCTCGACGGCGCTACGCCGACGTACTCGTCGACGCTCTACGGCTCGGCGGGCATCCGCGAGGGCGGGGAGACCCTGACGATCCCGGCCGGCACCCGGATCAACTGGTTCTCGGTCGACTCGGCCGGCAACGTCGAGAACAACTACACCCCGGACGGCAGCGGCAAGAACTACCGCAAGGGCCAGGCGGTCCTGCCGACCAGCTGACGAATCACGGAAAGTAGGGACGGCCGCGGCGCTCCTGGGCGCCGCGGCCGTCACCGCTCAACGCAGTGAGGATCTGCCTGGCACCGCCCAGCCGACCACGTAGACCTGAACTAGTGCCTCGTCTTTGAACGTTGATCGTGTAATCCGTCGGTTCTGAGGACGCATCCGGCAGGTGTCGATGGCCGAGGGTCAGCGGTTGCAGCGGATTACCCGGACCGCGAGGGAGTTCCTCGCCGACGCGGCCCTCTCGTCCTGAGCCAGCCGCCTGAAACACGCCGAGGCGCGACCCGGTCGGCACCGGGCCGCGCCTCGGTGGAGGTACGGCGGATCGGGACGCTCAGCCGGCGCGGTACGCCCGGATGATCGTCTGCTCGATGCCGCTGCCGCCGTCGGCGGTGGCCTTCACCCGCAACGAGACCGCCTGCCCGCCCGGCACGGTCGGCAGCGCGGCGAGGTAGCCGTCCCGGTCCCGATCGACCGTGGTCGGCTGCCAGGTCACGCCGTCGTCGGTCGAGGTCCAGACCTGGAACGTCGTCACCCGCTGGGCCGGCGCCCCCTGGGCCTGCCGGACCGTGAACGTGGCCGGACCACCGGTGGGATGGTTCGCCGCGTCCAGTGGCAGGGCGTAGTCGACCGACAGGAGCGGCAGGGCGCTGCGCGCCGTGCCGGCCGGTCCGGCCGACCGGAAGGTCCACGCGGTGTTGACGTGGGTCGAGAACGGCAGGATCCGGCTGGTGTCGACGTCGAAGGTGAGCCGGTAGTCCGCCGCCTTCGCCGGCACGCTGAAGTCGGTCCGGGCGGCATTGCGCTCATCGACGAGCTGGCCGTCCCGGTACAGCGCCAGCGTTCGCGTGATGGCAACCGCGCCGGGCTGCAGGCAGTCGGCCCGCTGGTGCTGATCGACGAGCATGGCCAGGTCGACGTGCAGGTTGCCGCTGGTCCGCCACGGCGCGCCGGCGCAGCTGTACTGCCCACCGGCCGGGTCGTCGAACCAGTCGGAGCGCAGCGGCTGCCGCGCCCAGATCTTGGTCTGCCGGCTACCCGGGGCGTAGTCCCGGGGCGCCTCCTGGGCCGGGAGGCCGCCGTAGGTCCCCGTGTCCTGCCAGAGGACCCCCGGCGATACGTAGTCGGTACGCGTCGGCGGCAGATCGTAGGTGGGGTTCTGAGTCAGGTAGTGCCCGTCGAGGGTGAAGCCGGCGCGGCGCATCGAAGTCACCATCCCGGCCAGGTCCAGCTGGTTGAACCGCTGGTCGATCCGGGCGAGCCGGGCCTGCTCGGCGGCGGTGACCCGGTAGGTGGGGTCGGCCGGCACTCCCTCGGTGTACTCGTGAGCCAGGTCGTAGTGGTACGGCGCGGCCGTGCCCGCCGGCGAGTCCAGCCCCCAGCCGCCGTACATCCGCAGCGACCCGACGCTGGGTAGCGTCACCGGGCCCACCGCGACGGTGGCCGAGTCACCCCACGCGGCGATGCCCTGCCACCAGGAGAGACCGTTTACGGCCGTCTGCACGTACAGGAAGTCGCTCGCGAGGGCCTGGGTGGGCTTCCCGGGCACGGTCGCGGCCATCGGCTTGACCTGCGTCGGGTCGAGGACGACCGTCCGGGTGCCGTCGACGGCGAGGTCGCTGTCCCCGACGAACGCGCCCGTCTGCGCCCCGGTCTCGTCGTCGTAGGTGCTGAACCCGGCGGTGACCTGGTAGCGGCCGGCCGGGACCCGCAGCGTGGCCGACTTGCCGGGGGTGAAGAACACTCCGCCGGCGTAGAGCAGCGGGTCGGCGAGGTTGGTCACCTCCACCCCGACGGCGCTGTACCCGTTCACCGGGGCGCCCGGCACGGGACGGGTCTGGATCGTCAGGTCGTAGCTGCGCGGCTCCACGTAGAAGGCGACCGGCGTGGTCGCCACCAGCGCGTGGTTCGGCGTTCGGGCGGTGACCGTGGCGAGGTAGTAACCGGGCGAGCCGGCCAGCGCCGCGCGGTCGAGCCGCAGCGTCGCCGTGCCGGGCACGCCGCCCTTGAGCGTCACCCGGGTGGCCGACAGCTTCGCGGCCCGGCGGGGCGCGATGGTCCCGTCGTGGTTGACGACCGTGACCGCGAGGTCGAGCGGGACGGTCGCCGGGGTCCGGTCGCCGGTCCAGCTCAGCCGCACCTCGTGGGTGCCGGACTGCGGGTAGCTGAAGGTGCCGAGGTTGACCACCGGCTGGTCGCTCACCGGACCGGTGAGCGCCCGCACCGCGTTGAGCCGGCCGGCGCCGACGGTGTACGGCTCGGCGCCGGGCAGCGGGTCGGCGGCGCCGACGAGCCCGGCCTTGAGCCGGTCCGCGGTCCAGTCGGGGTGGCGCTGGGCGAGCAGCGCGGCGGCCCCCGCGGCGTGCGGGGCTGCCATGGAGGTGCCGGAGAGCGTGGTGTGGTACTCGTCGAACGGCGTGCCGAGCGTCGTCCCGGCGGCGCGGCCGGCGACGATGTCGACACCCGGGGCGACCAGCTCCGGCTTCGCCGCCCAGGTGTTGATCAGCGGTCCCCGGCTGGAGAAGTCGGCCCGCTCGTCGTCGGAGTCGACCGCGCCGACGGTCAGCGCGCGCCCGGCCGAGCCGGGGGACGCGATCGCGCCGCCGCTGTTGCCGGCGGCGATGACGAAGAGGGCACCGGTCTGCTCCGTCAGGTTGTCGACGGCGACCGCCATCGGGTCGGTGCCGTCGTCCGGCATGGCGCCGCCCAGGCTCATGTTGATCACGTCGGCCCGGGCCGCGGCCCACTCCATGCCGCTGATGATGTCGGAGTCGAACCCGGAGCCGAAGTCGTCGAGGACCTTCCCGATGACCAGGCGCGCGTCCGGCGCGATGCCGCGACGCTGGCCGTGCGAGGCGGCCCCGGTGCCGGCGATGGTGGTCGCGACGTGGGTGCCGTGCCCGTTGTGGTCGACCGCGTCGCCGCCCGGGGTGACGAAGTCGGCGCGGTCGACGACCTGGCCGGCCAGGTCGGGGTGGCTGAAGTCGGCGCCGGTGTCGAGCACGGCCACCCGGGCGCCCTTGCCGGTGTAGCCGGCCTGCCACGCCTGGGGCGCGGAGACCTGGCTGATGTTGGGATCGAGTTGAGCGGGCTGCCCGCCGCCGTGGTTGCCGGCGGTGATCCCGGTCGCGTGCACCTTCCGGTCGAGCCAGACCTTTCGCGCACCGGTGAGCAGGCTGGTGGTGGCTGCCCTGGCGTTGGCCGCGGACCGCTTGGGAACGGCGCCGGCGACCGCGCCGATACTCGACAATGGCCGGAGGCCGGCGAGCGCCGTCGTCCGCTGGTTCTCGGCGGGCTGCACGATCACCGGCAGCTCGCTGGTGCCTTCGTCGTCGTAGCCCTCCGCGACCAGCGTGGTCACGTCGAACAGGTCCGGGTCGAGCACGGTGCCGACCTGGGCCGCCACCTTCGCCGGGATGACCTTCAGGTGCCCGTCGGCACCGCAGCTGCGCCGGATCACACCGGCCGGGTCGACGGGCTGCACGCGGACCCGGGGGCAGCCGGACCCGGTGGCCTCGACGGTCACCACGTCGCCGGTGAGCAGCGTGACGGTGTGCGTCTCACCGCTGCCGGCCGGGGCCGCGGTGGCGGGGTTCGGTTTGGTGAGGTCTGGGGTCGGGTCGGCCAGCGCCGGGGTTCCCGGCACCGCTAGCAGCGTCGCAACCACTGTGGTGGTCGCCAACAGCCACCGAATTCGTCTGGGCATTTCGCTCCCGGGGTTGGGGGGTCGGCCGCATCTGCCGCAGGCACGCACGTTCGGTGTGGCCGCCCAATCTGAAAGGATCGGAAAAAGACCGGGCCCGAGCGGCTGCACAGCCGCTCGGGCCCGGCCTCGCTCGGTTACCGGGGCCGCACCTCGTAGGCGCGGTGGACGGTCTGCGTGACCTGGTTGCCGTCCCGGTCCGCCAGCGTGACCCGCAGCGCGACGTGGCCCGCTGCGGGCGGGTTGGGGACCATCACCTTGCCCGGCGTCCCGTCCGGCCCAGCGGTGACCTTCAGCGACTTCCAGGTGCGGCCCTCGTCGAAGGACGCCTCCACCCGGGTGACCCGGGTGGCCGGGACGCCGCCGGCGGGCTGGCCGCTGACGCCGATCAGCACCTCGGTGGGTGCCTTGCCGGCGGCCCGGTTGTACTCGTCGAGGCCGACGGCTGCCAGGCGGGGCACCATGAGCGGATTGGCAACCCACTCCGTGGTGCCTGCCGTGGTGAACCGCCACTCGGCGTCGATCCGGCTGGACAGGGTGGAGAACGGCACCGACCGGGTGACGCTCGCCTGCAGGGTGTACGTGGCCTTCTCCACGGGCAGCCCGTAGGCGTAGCCCCACTGGCCGGCCTGCCACTGCGCGACCTGCTCCCCCTCCCGCTTCAGCGTCAGGGTGCCGGACGCGGGGGTGTACGCGAAGTCGTGCGTCTCGGCGTCGACGAACCACGGGATGTCGGGGATCGACATGAAGCCGTCTCCGTTCAGCCCGGTGGTGCTGTCCAGCGTCGGCCCGAGGAGCGCGTTGTTCCAGGTCTCCCGGCCGGGTTCGGCCAGGCTGACGGTTCGGGCCGGTGCCGTGATCCAGTTGTCGCCGATGCGGATCTCGCTCTCGTACCGCCCCGCCGTCCGGTAGTCGATCACCTTCGACGGGAAGTCGACCGGCCCTTCGATGGTGAGCGTGGGAAGGCTGTCGTCGGTGATCATGCCGACGGCGGAGGATCCGCTGGAGGCGACGCCGGGAGCCTTGAAGTCCATGACGACCCGGGCGAGGTCCTCCCTGGCCACGGTGCGTACCGGGTCGGTGGGGATGCCGGCGCGGGTGTCGGCGATCCGGTAGTGGTAGGGGCTCGGCGACTGCTCGCTCGAACCCTTCTTGTCGAAGACCGCCCGGGCGCCATAGGTGACGGCCGGATCCTCGACCGGGAGCACGTAGCTCGCGCCCTGCACGCCGAAGGAGCCGCCGTGAGCCAGCCGGGTGCCGGCCACGTCGAGGGTCAGGTCCACGGACGTGACGACATGCTCTGCCGAGCGGTCGGAGACCTCGAGCCGGACCTGCCTGCCGCGGCGGGCGTCGACCCGTACCGGCAGGACGGCCGTATCGTCGGTGACCGTGACCGGCACGATCCCGTAGGTGAAGGCGATGTCCTCCGGCCCGCCCGGGAACACCGTGGTCAGCAGGTAGTGCCGGCCGGTGGGAAGCATCCCCCGTGCCGTGCCCCCATCGACCGTCAAGTACGTCACCGCGCCGGTGTCACCGTTCACCGCGGCCACACTGCCCTCGGCGGGCGCGCCGAGCCGGTTGACCAGCTCCACCGACACGTCGTACCGCGCGTCCTGGTGGTAGGTCAGCGCGGTCCGGGCCACCGGGGCGCCGTCGACGGTGGCGGTGAGGGCGCCGAGGTGGTACGCCTCTGCCTCGCCTTCGCTGCCGACGGTGAGCGTCACCGAGGCGCTGCCTCCGGCGGGCACCGTCAACCGCTGGGTGCTCAGCGTGACCAGTGCGGCCGGGATCGACGAGACGGCCAGGTCGAGGACGACCGGCTCAGTCCCGACGTTGCGATAGCTGACCGTACGGGTGACGCCAGCTGTGGGCCGCGGCCAGGGCTGGTTGATGTTCAGACCACCGGCGCTCGGCGTGACCTGAGCGGCGACCGCCCGCGCCACGTCGACACGGCCGGTCCCGTACCGGGGCGATGGCATGCTCTCCCAGCGGGGCTCGGAGGCGCTGCTCATCAGGCCGGCCTTCAGCTGCTCTCCGGTCCAGTCCGGATGCTGCTGGGCCAGGATCGCCGCCGCGCCGGTGACGTGCGGGGCGGCCATCGACGTGCCGCTGTAAGTCCCGTAGCCCCCGCCGGGGACCGCTGCGACGATGCCCACTCCTGGCGCACTGATCTCCGGCTTCAGCGCGTTGTCGAGCATGCGTGGACCGCAGCTGGAGAAGTCGGCGATGAAGTCGGTCCGGTCGACCGCGGCCACGCTCAGCGCCGCGTCAGCGGTGCTGGGCGAGCCGACCGGGCGGGCGCCGTACCTGCAGCCGTTGTTGCCCGCCGAAATGACGAAGAGGGCTCCGGTCTGAGCCGACAGGTCGTTCACCGCGGCCTCGAGCGGGTCGATACCAGCGGAGTCGAGCCCGCCGAGGCTCATGTTGATGACCTTCGCATGCACCTCGTTGGCCGCCCAGTGCATCCCGGCGAGGATCGCCGACCAGGGGCAGCCTTCTTCGGAACAAACTTTGCCCTCGGCCAGCTTCGCGCCGGGCGCCACGCCCTTGCGCAGCCCGTTCGAGGCCACTCCGCTGCCCGCGATGGTCGAGGACACGTGAGTGCCGTGCCCGACGTGGTCATCTACCGTGCCCTCGCCGACGAAGTCGGCGGACGCGACGACCACGTCCTTGAGGTCGGGGTGGTCGATGTCGTAGCCAGTGTCAAGAACGGCCACGGTGACACCGGTCCCGGTGAGCCCCGCCTGCCAGGCAGTCGGGGCGCCGATCTGGGGCACACTGCGCTCCAGCGAGACCTTCATCCTGCGGTCCAGCCAGAGCTTGCCGAGGCCACCGCGCAGACGCTGGGCAGCTTTCTGTCCACCGGTGACTGCGCGCCACATGCGTCCGGTGTTGCTCGGGGGGACGCGCACCGCGTTCAGCCCGAGCCGGGGCAGGACGAGAGTGGTCCGGGCACCGTCGGCGAGCACGCCCCGCACCCGGTTGGAGGGCCCGGCCGTGGTCGCCTTGGCGTACTGGGCGATCAGCGGCAGTTCGCCACCGTCGTCGGGCGCGCTGTCGATCAGCGCGCCCAGGTCGAACAGTTGGGGGTCCAGTTGGTCGGCGGACAGCAGGTTCAGCGCGTCGGAGGGGATTACCGAGACGGCGCCGTCGCTGGCCGATCGGGTCAGGAACGTCACGTCCTGGCGGCCAGGGCCCGGGGTGACGCTGTACGAAATGATGCCCTTCGGTCCACGAGTGACGGCCACTGTATCGCCGGTGACAAGGGTGATCGTGTGGTGTTCGGCGCGCTGCTGCGCGGGGCCAGGCTCGGTGGCAGGTTGCGGCGAGGCGAGCGCCGGTGGCGGAGGCACGGCCGCCAGAGCCGCGAGCCCCACCATGAGGGCACCGGATACCGCCATCAGGGCAGTACGCCGGTGTGGCCGGGAAGGATGCACAGACATGGACCCTTTCTTCAACTGGCCGCTCTTGACCCTGTAGCGACCTCACGACAGGGCCCTCCTCCCGACCGCGGGTCTCCCGGATGATCGTGGAATCGAGCTCGGCCGAGTGTCACACTTGGCACCACCCGGGGCTAGATCATTCAGGGGCGCAGATGAGTCGTGACTCAGGTGCGCCACCGCCGATCACACGTCCCGGAACCGCCGGCCTCGCCACCGGTCCCGTTCCACACCGCCGCTCGATGGGAGGCCACGCATGCTCGAGCCCGCCGGACTCACCACCGCCGAGGAGTCGGCCTACCTTGGGCTGCTGCGGCAGGGCAGCGCCACCGTGGATCAACTGGCCAGACGCACCGGACGGCCCACCACGCAGATCAGCCGGGCGGTGGCCGGCCTGCACCGCAAAGGAATGGTGCACCGCACGCCACCGCCGCACGGCCTGGTCGTGCCGGTTCCGCCAGACGAGGCGATCGAGCAGTTGATCCAGCGCCAGCACACCGAGCTGGACCGGGTCCGCGAGGCGGCGCACGCGCTGGCGGCCCAGACCCGCGACCGTACCGCCGGACGGCGTACCGGTGAACTCATCGAGATCGTCCAAGGGCAAGCAAGCGTGCAGCGTGCCTTCGACCGGGTACAGCGTGTCGCGAAGGCAACGATGCGGATGCTCGTCGCGCCGCCGTACGCCGCGGCCGAGCAGGTCAACGGCGTACAGATGGAGCGCGGGCGGGAAATCACCTACCGCGTCGTCTACACCATCAACGCGCTCGCCGATCCGGCCACCCTGGCGGCGGCCGGGAAGCACGTCCGCAATGGCGAGATAGCGCGCCTCGCGCCGAGCGTGCCGACAAAGCTCGCCGTCGCAGATCGCACGCTGGCCCTGCTCCCTCTGGTATTGACGGATGCGGCGCAGGACGCGGCGGTGCTCGTCCACCCGTGCGCGCTGCTCGACGCGCTCGTCGCACTCTTCGAGGGCGTGTGGTCGACAGCGAGTCCCTTGGGCCTGTCGGGCGCCGGTGGGGTTACCGCGCGGGGCGAGATCTCGGATGAGGACCGCAAGTTGCTGTCGCTGCTGGTTGCCGGGATGACCGACGAGACGGCGGGTGCGCGCCTCGGGATGAGCCGGCGCACCATCGTTCGCCGGGTGCAGCACCTGATGGAGACGGCGGGAGCGCAGTCGCGCCTGCAGTTGGGCTGGCGTGCCCGGGAGCGTGGCTGGCTGCCCGAGGCGTGAGTGGCGTGCTCCGCCCTCCGGCTGTTGGACTCCAGTAGCTGGCGTCCAGCGGCTGCGCGTACAGGAAGTCGAAGATCTCCTGCGGCGTGCCCTCGCCCAACCGGTCGCTCCACAGCCACTCGGCATCGTCTTCCGGCCATTCGATGACCGGGGCCCGCGGCTGTCTTCGGGGTTGCGCCCGGCCAGGCAACGGGTCGACGTTACCGACTCCATCGGCAACCGCACACGAAGAGCTACTTTCGTCCGTCTCGGACGAAAGTTCGGTTGGGCCGAAGAAAAGTTATAGACACATGGGCATGTCTTTTGTAGCGTCGGCCAAGTCGATGGTGTTTCGTCGCGGTTAACCGCCACGTTGGCGGCCCTGGCTGCCGGCCGCCATCTGACCGCCACCTGTCCCCTACCCCTGTCCTCCGCCCGTTCCCGACCACCAGCCGCGAGGCCGTCGGCAACCTGCTCGACGCCGCGGTGGCGGCGTGCGTCGCCACGGGCGACTCAGCCACGCCCGCACAGGTCCATCAAGGAGTTGCTGGCTTCCTCGACCTGCCCCGACCAGTCCCGAGCAAGGAGAGGCAGATGAAGAGACGATTCGCGCTCGCAGTAGCGGGTCTGACGACCATCGCGCTCGTCGCCACCCCCACCGTCGCGACGGCGGCGCCGACCAGCCCGCCGCCCGATAGCGACTTCCAGAAGGTCACCCTGAACGACAACCCGGGCGAGCCGATGGACCTCGCGGTGCTGCCCGACCGCCGGGTGCTGCACGTGACCCGCGCCGGTGAGGTCCGGCTGCACGACCCGGACACCGGCCGCAACACGATCGCCGCGACCCTGGACGTCTATCGGCACGACGAGGAGGGCCTGCAGAACGTCGCGATCGACCCGAACTTCGGCAAGGCCGGCAACAACTGGGTCTACCTGTACTACTCCCCGCCCATGAACACCCCGGTCGACGACCCGTCGACACCGAACGTCAACGAGGGCGACGCTCCGGCCTGGGGCACCGCCGCGGACTTCGCGAAGTTCACGGGTGCCCTGCGGCTGTCCCGCTTCCGGCTGGTCAAGGACAAGCTGGACCTGACCACCGAGCAGCAGATCCTCGACGTACCAGTCGACCGGGGCATCTGCTGCCACGTCGGCGGCGACATCGGCTTCGACGCCGAGGGCAACCTGTACCTGTCCACCGGCGACGACACCAACCCCTTCGAGTCCGGTGGCTACGCGCCGCTGGACGAGCGCCCGGGCCGCAACCCGGCGTACGACGCGCAGCGCACCTCGGCCAACACCAACGACCTGCGCGGCAAGATCCTGCGCATCAAGGTCGGCGCCAACGGCGGGTACAGCATCCCGGACGGGAACCTGTTCCCGCAGGGCACGGCTCGCACCCGTCCGGAGATCTACCTGATGGGCCTGCGCAACCCGTTCCGGATCGAGCTGAACCGCGAAACCGGCGACCTGTACGTCGCCGACTACTCGCCGGACGCGCGCCAAGCGGACCCGCTGCGCGGGCCGGCCGGGCACGGCAAGTGGCTCGCCGCCCGCGAGGCCGGCAACTACGGGTGGCCCTACTGCGCCACCGCGGCGCTGCCGTACACCGACTACGACTTCGCGACGGGCGTGTCCGGGGCGCCGTTCAACTGCTCCGCGCCGGTCAACGAGTCGCCGCACAACACCGGGCTGCGGGAACTACCGCCGGTGGCGCAGCCGCAGGTGTGGTACAGCTACGGCCAGTCGGCGCAGTTCCCCGAGCTGGGCACCGGCGGCATCGGTCCGATGGCCGGTCCGGCTTACCAGTTCAGCCGGCGAGAGACGCAGGGACACGCGCCGGTGGCGTGGCCGGCCTACTACGACGGCGTCCCGCTCCTGGCCGAGTGGACCCGCGACTACGTGAAGGGCCTGCGGCTGGACGCCAGCGGCGACCTGACCGGAATCGAACCGGTGCTGCCGTCGATCACGTTCGACAACCCGATGGACCTGGAGTTCGGTCCGGACGGGGCGCTCTACGTGCTGGAGTACGGCGACGGCTACTTCAGTGAGAACCCGGACGCGCAGCTGGCCCGGATCGACTACACGGGCTGGACGGGCAACCACACTCCGGCGCCGCAGGTCTCGGCCACGCCCACCGCCGGGCTCGCGCCGCTGACCGTCACGTTCTCCAGCGACGGCACCACGGACTACGACGGTGACCGGCTGAAGTATGCGTGGGACTTCGACAACGACGGCAAGGTCGACTCGCGCGCGGCGAACCCGACGTTCACGTACCGAGACAATGGGCTCTACAACGCCACCCTGCGGGTGACCGACCCGGGTGGGCTATCGGCCGCCGCGTCGGTGCGGGTGGTGGTCGGTAACGCCCCGCCGGTGGTGGAGCTCGTCAAGCCGGTCGCGGGCCAGCCCTTCGCCTTCGGCGATACCGTGCAGTTCGAGGTACGGGTGACCGACGACCAGCCGGTGGACTGCTCCCGGGTCAGCGTCACGTACATCCTCGGCCACGAGACCCACGGACACCCGCAGACCACCGCGAACGGCTGCACCGGCTCGATCCGAACGACGGTGCCGTCCGGTCACGACCCGGCGACCGACCACCTGACCGGGGTGTTCGTCGCGTCCTACACCGATCCCGGCGGAGACGGCCTGCCGTCCCTGACCGGCACCGACGAGGTCGTCCTCGTCCCCAGCGCATAACGTTCGAGAGGAAGAGACCATGTGTTACGGACATGACGGGATGGCCGCGCTGCGGCGCTCCGTCGACCGGCGCAGCCTGCTGCGCGGCACACTGGCCGCCGCCGCCGGCGTCGGGCTCGCCTCGTCCGGCCTCGGCGCGACGGCCGCGTCGGCCACCGCCCACCGGACCGGACGGCACCACGTACCCCCGGGTCTGATCAGCATCCAGCTGTGGACCGTGCGCGACGCCCTGTGGGGTGCGCCCGGCTACGACGCCACCCTCACCCACCTGGCCCGGATCGGATATCCGCGCGTGGAGCTGGCGCTCGGCTACTTCGGTCGGACCGCCGCCCAGCTGCGCCAGTTCCTGGACGGCATCGGCATCAGGGCCAGCTCCAGCCACGACGGAATCAGCGGTACTGCCGCGGAGCTGGAGCAGAAGGTCCAGAACGCGGTGACCCTGGGCCAGCAGTTCATGGTGGTGCCCTACCTGTACTCCGAGAGCACGGACGACTGGAAGCGCTGGGCGGAGCAGATGAACGTCGAGGCCGCCGCGGCACGGGCAGCCGGCCTGCGCTACGGCTACCACAACCACGCGCACGAGTTCACCATCGACCTCGGCGGCGGCAAGCGGCCGTGGGACGTGCTGACCGCCGAACTCGACCCGAAACTCGTGCACCTGGAGGTCGACCTCTACTGGGCGGTCACCGGCGGCATCAACTCCGGCGACGGCGTCACGGACCCCGAGGGCTTCACCCTCGACGTGATCCGCTCCGCGCCGCAGCGCGTCCTGCAGTACCACGTCAAGGACCGGGACAAGATCACCGGCGACATGGCCGACCTGGGTACCGGAACCGTCGACTTCGCCCGTATCTTCCGGGAGCACTCGGTCCTGGAATACATCGTCGAGAACGACACCCCCGACGTGACACCGCAGCAGACGGCCGAGATCGGCTACCGCTACCTGCGCAAGCTGCGCTTCTGAGAAACCGTCGAGAGGAAAGCTGACGGGCACCAGGGCCGGCGTCCGACAAAATAGCCGGCCCTGGTGCCCGAACGCTAGTTGAATGTCGACAGATAACCACTCCTCCCCTGGGAGAGAGTGGTTATCGGCGTGGTAGAAGCAGCAGGTCAGCGCGGTTACCGTCGGGAATGAAACCGTCGCTTGATATTGACCTGGCAAAATGCAGATCGTAGGGTGCAGGGAACGTGGAAAGCGCTTTCTTACCACCGTCCCCCAGCAAGGAGCGCGTGTATGAGACGCCAACGCACGCTACTGTTCGCCCTGCTCGCGGCCGTCACACTCCTGTTGCCGGCCGCGCCGGCGACCGCTGCCGAACCCACCACCGCCGCGGATTTCCGGGTTCTGGTCTTCTCCAAGGTCACGAACTTCTACCACGACTCCATCCCGGCCGGGGTCGCCGCCATCCGGCAGCTCGGCGACCAACAGGGATTCGCCGTCGAGGCGACCACCGACTCCGGCGCGTTCACCGACGCCAACCTCGCCCGCTTCGACGCTCTCGTGTTCAACAACACCAACTCCACCCCGGCGTCCGGCGACCTCCTCGACGCCGAGCAGCGGGCCGCGCTGCAGAGGTTCATCCGTAACGGCGGTGGCTGGGTCGGCCTGCACGCCGCGTCGGCGAGCGAGCGGAGCTGGACCTGGTACGAGGGACTGGTCGGGACCATCTTTGACCAGCACCCGGACTTCTCCGCCAACGGCGGCACCTTCCCGGGCCGAATCAAGGTCCTCGACCACGCCCACCCGTCCACGAAGGACCTGCCGGAGCTCTGGGAGCGCAGCGAGGAGTGGTACAACTGGCGGACCAACCCCACCGGCAAGGTCCACACGCTCGCCCAGATCAAGGTGCGCGACGGCATCCCCGGGCTCGACGAGGGCACTGACCATGCATACTCGTGGTGCCAGAACTACGACGGCGGGCGCTCCTGGTTCACCGCCGGCGGGCACAGCTCCTCGTCGTTCCAGGAGCCGGCCTTCCTCACGCACCTGCTGGGCGGCATCAAGTGGGCCGCCGGTGCCGCCCCCGGTGACTGCGGCGCCACCAGGACCACCAACTTCGAGCGGATCCCCCTGGTCAACCAGGACCTCTCCGACCCGTTCGAACTGGCGGTGGCGCCGGACCGCCGGGTCTTCTACATCGAGCGCACCGGCGCGCTGAAGGTCGTCAACCAGGACACCCTCGCGGTCACCACGCTGCTGGACTTCGCCTACACGCCGGCGCAGACCAGTCAGTCCGACGGCCTGCTCGGCATGACTCTGGACCGACACTTCACCGACAACAACTGGCTCTATCTGCTCTGGTCCGACCGAGTAGAGAAGCAGCTGAACCTGTCCCGCTTCACCGTCGACGGCGACAGCGTCAGCCTCGCCTCGGAGAAGCGACTGCTCACAATCCCGACCTGGCGCGGTGAGGCTCGCGCCAACTCGCACATGGGCGGCTCGGTGACGATGGACCAGCAGGGCAACCTGTACGCCGCGATCGGTGACAACACCGACCCCTTCGAGTCCAGCGGCTTCACCCCGATCGACGAGCGGACCGGCCGTCGCGCTTACGACGCCCAGGGCACCGCCGGCAACACCAACGACCTGCGCGGCAAGATCCTGCGGATCAAGCCCCTGCCCAACGGCAAGTACGCCATTCCCGACGGCAACCTGTTCGCCCCGGGCACGGCCCGCACCAAGCCCGAGATCTATGCGATGGGTATGCGGAACCCGTTCCGCATCACCGTCGACTCCAAGTCGAACGCGCTTCTCGTCGCCGACTACGGCCCCGACGCCCGGTCCGCCAACCCGGCCCGCGGGCCGGAGGGCACGGTCGAGTTCAACCGGATCACCAGCGCCGGCAACTACGGCTGGCCCTACTGCATCGGCAACAACATCCCGTTCAACGACTACGACTTCGCCACCGCCACCTCGAGGCCGAAGTTCGACTGCGGCGCGCCGGTCAACGACTCCCCGAACAACACCGGCCTGACCAACCTCCCGGCAACCCGACCGGCCCTGGTCTCGTACGCCTACTCGGCCTCCCCGCAGTTCCCGGAGCTGGGCACGGGCGGCGGTGGCCCCATGAGCGGGCCCGTCTACGACTACGACCCGTCCAACAAGCGGCTGACCAAGTTCCCCCAGTACTACGAGGGCAAGTGGTTCGTCTACGAGCTGACCCGCCGGTGGTTCAAGACGATGTCGATCCACGAGACCGCCCAGACCTTCAGCGGTCCTCGCTTCGGCCCCACCAACCCCGGTGACCTGCAGTCCATCAACGGGATCCTCGGCAACATGTCGTGGATCCAGCCGTTCGAGGCGGAGTTCGGGCCAGACGGCTCCCTCTACGTCATCGACTTCGGCGAGGGCAGCGGCAGCGGTCGGGGCGGCAGCAACGAGGGCGCCGGCATCTACCGCATCGACTACGTCGCCAACAGCCGGCCGCCGGTGGCGAAGCTGGCCGTCGACAAGGACAGCGGACCGGCGCCGCTGACCGTCGCCTTCTCCAGTGCCGGCTCCAGCGGGCCGGACGGCACCGCGATCACCTACGCCTGGGACTTCGACGGCAACGGCAGCGTCGACTCCACCGCCGCCAACCCCAGCCACACCTACAGCACACCGGGGCGCTTCACCGCCCGGCTCACCGTCACCGCCACCAACGCGCAGACCGCCGTCGCCGTACAGGAGATCACGGCTGGCAACACGCGCCCGACGGTGACTCTCAGCGTCCCCGACGGGGCCTTCTTCGATTTCGGTGACCGCATCCCGTACACGGTGACGGTCACCGACCCGGAGGAGGGCAGCATCAACTGTTCCAAGGTGGTCGTGCAGACCCAGCTCGGCCACGACTCACACGCCCACCCGCTGGACAACTACGTCGGGTGCGCCGGGGTTGCAGTGACCGAGAGCAACGGCGGCGACGGGCACGGCCCGGGACAGAACCTCTACACGCTGCTCTCCGCGCAGTACACCGACGGCGGGGCGAACGGGGCACCGGAACTGGTCGGCTCGACCCGGGCCGAGCTGCAGACCAAGAGCAAGGAGGCCGAGCACTTCGACGGCCAGAGCGGCATCCAGGTCCTCGACCGCGCGACAGCCAGCGCCGGCAAGCGGATCGGCGACATCGACAACGGAGAATGGATTAACTTCGGCCCGGTCAACCTCCGCAACATCGACTCGGTCACCTTCGGAGTCGCCTCGGGCAGCAGCGGCGGCGACATCGAGGTCAGGGCCGACTCCCCCACCGGCCAGATCCTCGGCCGGGCCACCATCGGCAGCACCGGCGGCTGGGACAACGTCGTCTCGCCCACCGTCGAGCTGACCGATCCGGGCCGCACGACCACCCTCTACCTCGTCTTCCTCAACCCGAACCAGACGGGTGGCACCCCCGACCTGATGGCGCTGGACTGGCTGCGCTTCAACGGCGCCGGGGTACGCGAACAGACCGACGCCACCATCTCGGCCTCGGCCACGCCCACCACCGGCACCGCGCCGCTGGCGGTCGCCTTCGCCGGGACAGCCTCGCCGGCGGCCGGGCGCACCATCACGGATCACGCGTGGGACTTCGGCGACAACTCGGCCGTCGTGCACGGGGCGTCGGCCAGTCACACGTACGCCCGCCGAGGCACGTACACGGCACGACTGACCGTCACCGACAGCGTCGGGGCGACGACGTCCTCGATCGTGGTCGTAGCGGTGAGCTGAGGTCACGGGTGGCGGGGCGGAACGTCGCCCCGCCACCACCGACCCGGCGCGGTCCCGACAGCCTCCGGCAACCGCCGTCCGTGGCGCTGCCCTCGGTGCCCTGACCACCTGCCCCTCCGACTTCCGGGAGATAAACGATGAACTCCAGCTCCGCCCGCCCGTCCCACCATCGACCGCGAGCCCGTCACCTCGCCGTGGCGCTCGCGGCGACACTCCTGCCGCTCACCGCGGCTCCGGCGTCGGCCGCCGAACCCGACACGGCCGCCGCGGAACAGGTCGCCGCCGACCTCTGCCCGTGGGGCTACACCACCTCGTCCACGGTCTTCTTCGGCCCTGCCGGCGCCGACTCAGGCGTACCCAACCGCGACCTCGGCAACGGGTGCACCATCCTGGACGCCGTCTGGGCGAAGGCCCCGTTTGCCGACCACGGCAGCTTCGTGAGCACCGTCAGCGGCCTGACCAACACGCTCCGGCAGGACGACGTCATCACACCGGAGGAGAGCGCGAGCATCGTACGAGCGGCGGCCGGCTCCGAGATCGGCACACCGCAGCCGGCACCGGGGACCCGCGCGCTACCCGACGACCGCATCGGCCTCGTCCTCTACACGGTCCGGGCCACCATGTCGAGCACACCTGAAGCCACCCTCGGCGCGCTCGCCGCCTGCGGCTTCCGCAACGCGGAACCCTCGGGAGCGGTCAACAACTTCTACGGCAGGACGGCCACCGCGCTCGCGCCCCTGGTGGCCGACGCCGGACTGTCCGTCCCGTCCATCGGGATCGGCCTCGGCGACCTCCAGAACAACCTCGACGGCGTCATCGCCAACGCCAAGACGTTCGGCGCGAAGTACGTCCGCATCTCCGGATCGGGCTCCTGGACCCTCGCCGACTACTCCAGGGTGGCCGCGACCCTCAACACCGTCGGCGCCACGCTCAAGCAGGCCGGCATCACCGTCGCGTACCACAACCACGGCTTCGAGTTCACCGCCCAGAACGGCGTACGCGGCTACGACGTGCTGGTCCGCGAGACCGACCCGAATCTGGTGGCGATGGAACTCGACCTCTACTGGGCGGCCAGCGTCGGCGTCGATCCGGTGGAGCTGATCAAGCAGTACCCGGGCCGGTTTTCGCTGTTCCACGTCAAGGACATGGCCGCCGACGGTTCCTTCGCCGACGTGGGCGAGGGGACCATCGACTTCGCCCGCATCTTCGCCTACAGCCAGATGAGCGGCGTCGGCTTCTACCTGACCGAGAACGACAGCCCCCGCCCGGACGGCGTCTCGTCCGCCTGCGACAGCTACGCGAACCTCCGCGCCCTGCGCTACTGACAACTCCCACAGATTCGCCCGCTCCGGCCGACCCGGCGTGTCGCTCGGAGCGGGCGACCTTCTGCCTGGCACCGCCGTCTCCGCCGTCGTCGTGCTGCTGCTCCTTGAAGGGGTGGGATCGGTAGGCGGGCTGGCCGGGCCATAGGTCGACCAGACCTCAAAGCGCCACGATCGCCGCCGTCTCCGCCGGCAACTCGATCCGGTCCCGCATCACCGTCACCCCGTCACTGGTCGCCAGCAGCACCCGCCGCGCCACCCCCGGCAACGAGATCCCCTGACCTCGCCCCGCCAGGTTCGCCACGACGAGCGTCTCCCCCCGCCGCATCACCAGGAACTGATCCCCGTGCTGCACGGAAACCTCCGACAGTTGAGGATCCGAGAGGTCAGAACGCGACTTCCGCAGCGCGATCAACCGCCGGTAGAACTCCAACATCTCCCGGTGCTCCGGCTTGTCCAGCTCGGCCCAGTCCAGCCGCGACCGCAGGTACGTCTGCGGATCCTGCGGGTCCGGAACCTCGGCCGCGGTCCAGCCGTGCTCGGCGAACTCCCGCTTCCGACCGGTCGCGACGGCAACGGCCAGCTCCGGCTCCGGATGCGAGGTGAAGAACTGCCACGGCGTGGACGCCGCCCACTCCTCCCCCATGAACAGCATCGGGGTGAACGGCGCCGTCATCAGCAGGACGGCACCCACGCGCAGCAGCGACGGCGACAGCGAAGCCGAGATCCGATCCCCCGTCGCGCGGTTGCCGATCTGGTCGTGGTTCTGCAGGTACGCCACCAGCCGGTGGCCCGGCACGCGGGAGTCCAGGGGTCGCCCGTGGTGCCGGTTGCGGAAGCTGGACCAGGTGCCGGCGTGGAAGAACCCGCCGGTGAGCACGTCGGCGAGCGTCTCCAGGGAGCCGAAGTCGCCGTAGTAGCCCTGCCGCTCCCCGGTCAGCAGGGTGTGCAGGGCGTGGTGGGCGTCGTCGTTCCACTGGGCGTGCAGCCCGTACCCGCCGGCCTCCCGGGGTGTGATGAGCCGGGGGTCGTTGAGGTCGGATTCGGCGATCAGCGACAGCGGCCGGCCCAGGTGGGTGGAGAGCGATTCGACCTCGACGGCCAGCTCTTCGAGCAGCGTCACCGCCCGGGTGTCGGGCAGCGCGTGCACGGCGTCGAGCCGCAGGCCGTCGACGTGGTAGTCGCGCAGCCACATCAGCACGCTGTCGATGATGTAACGGCGTACCTCGTCGGAGTGCGGGCCGTCCAGGTTGATCGAGCGTCCCCAGCTGTTGCTCTGCTCGGCCAGGTAGGGCCCGAACCGTGGTGCGTAGGCCCCGGAGGGCCCGAAATGGTTGTAGACGACGTCGAGGATCACCCCCAGGCCCTTGGCGTGGGCGGCGTCGACCAGTCGTTTCAGCCCGTCGGGGCCGCCGTAGGGCTGGTGTGGGGCGTACCAGCAGACCCCGTCGTACCCCCAGTTGTGTTCGCCGTTGAAGGCGTTGACCGGGAGCAGTTCGATCAAATCGACGCCGAGGGACACCAGGTGGTCGAGACGGTCGATGGCCGCGTCGAAGGTGCCCTCCGGGGTGAAGGTGCCGATGTGCAGCTCGTAGAGGACGCTGCCGGGCAGTTGCCGGCCGGTCCAGGAGTCGTCGGTCCAGTCGAAGGCGCTGTGGTCGTAGAGGCGGCTGGGCCCGTGCACGCCCGCGGGCTGCCACGCTGAGCGCGGGTCGGGCAGCGGGGTCTCGTCGTCGTCGAGCAGGAAGGAGTAGTCGGGGCCGGCGCCAGGCACCTCGACCCGCCACCAGCCGTCGGGGCCGGCGCGCATCTCGTGGTCGGCGGCGCCGGGCAGGTGCAGCCGGACCCGCTGCGCGTCGGGCGCCCACACGGTGAACTCGGTCATCACGCAGCCTCCACGGAAGCGGTGGAAGGAGCCAGCAGTGCGACGGGATAGTCGGCCAGCAGATCGGCCAGGGAGGTCTCTCCGCCACTGTAGACCCGACCGGTGAACAGGTCGGTCACCTCGTTAACGGGAAGCGACAGGATCGTGTCACGCCAGCCACCGGCGCGGTCCAGGCCCAGTGGCAGCCGGGTGGCCACCGCGATGGCGCCGCCCCGGTCGAAGGCCACCGCGTGCCGCCCGGCCGGCCCGTGCGCGGGCACCGGCCGGTAGCCGGTGAACAGCTCCGGGTGCGCGCGGCGCAGCCGCAGGGTCCGGGAGACGACGAGCAGCTTCGCCGCCCCGGAGTCGTCCACCGGGGGGCGCCAGCCGCCGTCGAGGCGGGCCAGCAGTTCCCGGCGTACGGTGAAGTCGACCGGCCGCCGGTTGTCCGGGTCGACCAGGGAGTTGTCCCACAGCTCGGTGCCCTGGTAGGTGTCCGGCACGCCGGGCATGGTGAGCTGGATGAGCTTCTGCCCGAGGGAGTTGCACCAGCCGGCCAGGGTGATCTCCGCGGCGAACTCGGTCAACTCGGCGTGCAGCCGCTCGTCGTCGTACATGGCGTCGATGACCGCGTGCATCGCCCGCTCGAAGTCCGCGTCTGGGTCCGCCCAACTGGTCGAGGCCGCGGCCTCCCGGGCAGCCTTCTCGGCGTACGCGTGCAGCCGCTCCCGCTCGATCGGCCAGGCGCCGACGGCGGTCTGCCACAGCAGGTGCGCGAACGACGGGTCGGGCAGCGGTGCCCGTTGCATCCAGCCGGTCACCTGCTCGGACCAACGGCCCGGCAGTTCGCTGAGCACCGCGAGGCGGGCGCGGACGTCCTCGCCGCGCTTCGTGTCGTGCGTGGAGACGGTGGTCATGCTGGCCGGCCAGCGCACCTGCCGGGCGGCGGCGAAGCGGTGGAACTCCGCCGGCGGCACCCCGAAGTGGGCCGGGCTGCCGCCGACCTCGTTGAGCGCCACGAACCGGGTCCACCGGTAGAAGGCGGTGTCCTCCACGCCCTTGGCCATGACGGCGCCGGTGAGCTGGGGGAAGCGGCGGGCCAGTTCGTCCTCGGGGTCGCGCAGCCGGCGGGTGATCCCGTCCAATGCGGCGACCAGGTCGGGGCGGCGCCGGCCGGCCTCGGAGCGGGCGGCGGCCAGGTGGCGCGCGCCGTGGGGCGGGTAGCCGCGGTACACGTCGAACGCGGCGGCCAGCTCGGCCAGGGCCGCCCGGGCCTGCTCGGTGGACACCTCGGGGGCGAGCGCGGCCAGTCGGGCCAGCTCGGCGGCGAGCAGCCGGGTGGCGGCGGCCAGCTTGGTGGCGTGGGTGAGGTCCTCCCAGCTGGTGTGGTGCCCGACGAGCCGGGTGTCCAGGGCCGTGAAGTCGCCCTCGGCATCGGTGTCGACGAAGAGCCCGCCGACCGCGGCGAGAGCGTCGTAGCCGGTGGTGCCGTCGACCGGCCAGTCCGGCAGCTCCTCGCCGTACTCCAGGATCTTCTCGACCACGATCCAGGCCGCCGGGGCGGCGGCCCGCAGCCGGGTCAGGTAGCCGCCCGGGTCGCGCAGCCCGTCGGGGTGATCGACCCGGATGCCGTCGACCTCGCCGGCGGCGGCCCAGCGCAGGATCAGCTCGTGGGTGGCGGCGAACACCGCCGGGTCCTCCACCCGCAGCCCGGCCAGGTCCGCGATGGCGAAGAACCGGCGGTACGTCAGTTCGGCGTCGCCCCGTCGCCAGGAAATCAGCTCGTAGTGCTGCCGGTCGTGCACCTCGCGGGGCGTGCCGTCGCCGGTGCCGTCGGCGATCGGGAAGCGGTGCTCGAAGTAGCGCAGCTCGCCGTCGACCAGCTTCAGGTCGTCGAGGGCGTCCGGGGAGTCGGCCAGCACCGGCAGCAGCAGCCGGCCCCGGTCCCAGTCGATGTCGAACCAGTCGGCGTACGCCGAGGACCGGCCCCGGCGCAGCACGTCCCACCAGGCCGGGTTGGCCGCCGGCACGGCCACGCCGGCGTGGTTGGGCACGATGTCGACGACCAGGCCCAGCCCGGCGGCGCGCAGCGCGCGCAGCAACCGCTGGCGGCCCGCCTCGCCGCCCAGCTCCGGGTTGACCGCCCGGTGGTCGACCACGTCGTAGCCGTGCGCGGAGCCGGGGCTGGCGGCCAGCAGCGGCGCGCTGTAGAGGTGGCTGACGCCCAGGTCGGCCAGGTAGTCGGCGAGACCGGCGGTGGCGTCCAGGTCGAAGCCGGGGCGGACCTGCACCCGGTAGGTGGCTGTCGTCTTCCGCTGGTCGGGGTGAGGGGTTCCCGCCATGTCAGATCGTCCTCTCCAGGACCACCAGCGACCGGTCCGGCACCCGGATGGTGCCGCCCGCGCTGATCACCGTCGCGTCGTCCGGCTCGGGTTCGGCGGTGCTGATCACCCGTTCCCACTTCTGGCCGTACTCGCTTCCGGGCATGGTGAAGTCCAGCGGCGCGTCGTGGGCGTTGAAGCAGAGCAGGAACGAGGCGTCGTGGTGGCGCTGGCCGTACTGGCCGCGCTCACGGATGCCCTCGCCGTTGACGAAGAGCGCCACCGAGCGGCCGAAGTCGTTGCCCCAGTCCTCGCCGGTCATCTCCCGCCCGTCGGGGGTGTACCAGGCCAGGTCCGGCAGGGGCTCGTCGATCCCGCGCCCGCCCACCGGCAGGCCGGTGAAGAACCGGCGGCGGCGGAACACCTGGTGCCGGCCACGGAACGCGATGAGCGTCCGGACGAACTCCAGCAGGTGCGAGTCGGCGTTCTCCCAGTCCACCCAGGCCAGCTCGCTGTCCTGGCAGTACGCGTTGTTGTTGCCGCGCTGGGTGCGCCCCAGCTCGTCGCCGTGGCCGATCATCGGTACGCCCTGGGACAGCACCAGGGTGGCCAGGAAGTTGCGCCGCTGCTTGGCGCGCAGCGCGAGCACCGCCTCGTCGTCGGTGTCGCCCTCCACGCCGCAGTTCCAGGACCGGTTGTGGCTCTCCCCGTCCCGGTTCTCCTCGCCGTTGGCCTCGTTGTGCTTGTCGTTGTACGACACGAGGTCGTTGAGGGTGAACCCGTCGTGACAGGTGACGAAGTTGATGCTGTGGAACGGACGGCGCCCGTCGTCCTGGTAGAGGTCGGCGGAGCCGGAGATCCGGGAGGCGAACTCGGCCAGGGTCGCCGGCTCGCCGCGCCAGAAGTCGCGCACCGTGTCGCGGTACTTGCCGTTCCACTCCGTCCACACCGGCGGGAAGTTGCCCACCTGGTAGCCGCCCGGGCCCACGTCCCACGGCTCGGCGATGAGCTTCACCTGGCTGACCACCGGGTCCTGCTGGACCACCTCGAAGAAGGTGGAGAGCCGGTCGACCTCGTAGAACTCCCGGGCCAGGGTGGCGGCCAGGTCGAAACGGAAGCCGTCGACGTGCATCTCCTGCACCCAGTAGCGCAGCGAATCCATGATCAGCTGGAGCGAGTGCGGGCTGCGCACGTTGAGGCTGTTGCCGGTGCCGGTGTAGTCGACGAAGTAGCGGCGGTCCTCCTCACTGAGCCGGTAGTAGCTGGGCGCGTCCACGCCCTTGAAGCTCAGCGTCGGCCCTAGGTGGTTGCCCTCGGCGGTGTGGTTGTAGACCACGTCGAGGATGACCTCGATGCCGGCGGCGTGCAGCGCCTTGACCATGCCCCGGAACTCCTGCACCTGCTGGCCCAGTCGGCCCAGCGCGGAGTAGCCGTGGTGCGGGGCGAAGAAGCCGATGGTGTTGTAGCCCCAGTAGTTGCGCAGGCCCAGGTCGACCAGCCGGTGGTCGTGCACGAACTGGTGCACCGGCATCAGTTCGATGGCCGTCACCCCGAGTCGGGTCAGGTACTCGATCATCGGCGGGGAGGCGATCGCGGCGTACGTGCCGCGCAGTTCCTCGGGGATGTCCGGGTGGCGCATGGTCAGCCCGCGGACGTGCGCCTCGTAGATCACCGAGTGGTGGTACGGGGTGCGTGGCGGCTTGTCGTTGCCCCAGTCGAAGTACGGGTTGACCACCACCGACTTCGGCATGAACGGCGCCGAGTCGGCCTCACTCATCCGCTCCGGGTGCTCCAGGTCGTAGTCGTAGACCGCCGGGTCCCACTCCACGTCGCCGTCGATCGCCTTGGCGTACGGGTCGAGCAGCAGTTTGTGCGGGTTGCAGCGCAGGCCGTTGGCCGGGTCGTACGGGCCGTGCACCCGGTAGCCGTAACGCTGCCCCGGCTCGATCCCCGGGAGGTACGCGTGCCAGACGTAGGCGTCCACCTCACGCAGCTCGATCCGCCGCTCGGCGCCGGTGTCCCACTCGTCGAAGAGGCAGAGCTCGATCCGCTCGGCGAGCTCGGAGAAGATGGCGAAGTTCGTGCCCATCCCGTCGTAGGTGGCACCCAGCGGATACCGCTCACCCGGCCAGACCTGCATGTCGCTCCTTCGGTACATGATCATGAGCGCATCGCGTCATGAGCGCACGGCGCGGCGGACGCCCGCGTGCACGCCCGGTATTGCCCCACGGTCCGCCGCCGCAATCCATCCTTTCAGCCCATGACCGAAATCCACCCGTCTGAGGCGAGCTAAACCTTCGGGTGTCTTCCGTCACCTTGGGCCCTTTCGAGATGCGCGACGGCGCTCGATGCCCTTTGCTTGTCGGGGGCGCGTCCGCGCGTACCCCACTCGGCCCTCGGCCACCCCGCCACCTCACGCTTCGCCGCCACCGACGCCGGCGCGTACCACCATGCATGGACGGAGATTGATGTGACGACCCTGCGGGTCGGCGAGCAGCTCGCCACCGCCGCGGACCGGGTCCACCGGCCCACCCTGACCTCCCGGCCCCAGGTCCCGGCGCAGCCCGGGCCGGGGATCCCCCCGCAGACCCGCCGCATCCTCATGCTCTCCTGGGAGTACCCACCGGTGCTGGTCGGCGGACTCGGCCGGCACGTGCACGCGCTGTCGGTGGCGCTGGCCGCCGCCGGCCACGAAGTCACCGTCGTCACCCGCCACGCCGAGGGCGCGCCCTTCGAGGAGTACGCCGACGGCGTCCGCATCGTCCGCGCGGCCGAGGACCCGGTGACCTTCCCGCTGGCCACCGGCTCCCTGCTGGCCTGGACCATGGCGTTCAACCACACGCTGACCCGGGCCGCGCTGCGTGCCACCGAGTCCGGCTCGTACGACGTCATCCACGCGCACGACTGGCTGGTTGCGCACACCGCGATGACGCTGCGCGAGCACCTGGACATCCCGCTGGTCAGCACGATCCACGCCACCGAGGCCGGGCGGCACCAGGGCTGGCTGCCCGAGGAGATGAACCGCACCATCCACGGCGTCGAGCAGTGGCTGAGCACCGAGTCCGGCCGGGTCATCGTCTGCTCCGGCTACATGCGCGACGAGGTGTCCGGGCTGTTCGGCGTGCCGGGCAGCCGCGTCGACGTGGTGGCCAACGGCGTCGAGCCGCACCGCTGGCGGGTACCGGCCCGCGCGGTGGCCGCCGCGCGCACCCGGTTCGCCGGAGACGGTCCGCTGGTCACCTTCGCCGGCCGGCTGGTCTACGAGAAGGGCGTGCAGCACCTGATCGCCGGCCTGCCCCGGCTGCGCGAGCGGCACCCCGGTCTGCGTGCGGTGATCGTCGGCGACGGGCCGTACCGGGCGGAACTGGAGGCCGAGGTGCACCGGCACGGCGTGGCCGACGCGGTCAGCATGCCCGGCTTCCTGGGCGGCAGCGACCTGCCGGCCGTGATGGCCGCCTCGGATTGCTTCGTGGTGCCGAGCATCTACGAGCCGTTCGGCATGGTCGCCCTGGAGGGCGCCGCGGCCGGCGCGCCCCTCGCGGTGGCGGCCACTGGCGGCCTCGCCGAGATCGTCGAGCCGGGCGTGACCGGCATGACCTTCCGCCCGCACGACCCGGACGGGCTGACCGAGGCGGTGCACGCACTGCTCTCCGACCGCGACCGCGCCCGCACCCTCGCCCGTCGGGCCCGCTCGATGGTGCACGAGCAGTACGGCTGGTCGGCGATCGCCCAGCGCACCGCGGCCAGCTACGCCGCCGCCATCGCGACGGACGCCGCATTCACCGCGGAGCGGGCCGAGCAGCGGATGTCGCGGGGACGCGCCCTGCCCACCCTCCCCGACGGCAACCTGCTCGCCGCCGCCGGCCTGCGCTAACCCGACCGTACCCGGCCACCGCGGCCAGCTCCCGCGACGAGTCCCTGGCCCGCGACGGGTGCCGAAGCGGGTCCGGAACCCGCGACGGGTCCGTAGCGCACGACGGGCCCCTAGCCCGCGACGGGCCCCTAGCCCGCAGCGGGTCCGGAGCCCGCAGCGGAGGCAGGTGTCACGACGAGCGGTATGACTCAGAGGCATATTTATTTATGCCTCTGAGTCATACCGCTCGTGGGAGTCATCCACTCGGCAACGTTCGCTCGGCCTGCGGGCTATGTGCCAGGGCCCAGCCCGTCCCGCATTCCGTGCCCCATGCCCCGTGCCCCGTGCCGAGCTGCCCCGCATCTGGGGCACGCTGCCGCGCCGTCTGGCGTGCGGGGATACCGCCAGGTCGGGGCTATGGAGTTGATCCGGGGCGGTCTCAGATATGGGGCAGCTCAACAGGGACTACGGGGGCCAGCCTCGCCCGCCGAAGGTGCGTCGCGAACAGATGCGCCGCACGGCGGAACGCCGGCACGGCGGGAGTGCCGGCACGGCGGGAGTGCCGGCACGGCGGGAGTGCCGGCACGGCGGAACGCCGGCACGGCGGGAGTGCCGGCACGGCGGGAGTGCCGGCACGGCGAGAGTGCCGGCACGGCGAGAGTGCCGGCACGGCGAGAGTGCCGGCA
>NZ_JBHSBO010000063.1:0-166475 GCF_042650685.1 Micromonospora sp. GCM10011542 | reverse complement strand
GGCGTGCCCCAACCCGAGCTCGGGCGCTGCTGGAACAGGCCCAGCGAGTCGTGGTCATTGGCATCGCCGAGGTGACCGAGGTTCTCCAGCTTCGACTCCTGCAAACTGGTGGCGATCGAGATGACCGCGGCGCGCTCGGGCAGGCCGGCCTTCTTCGTCGCCGCGATGATCGCCTTGACATTGGCCGTCTGCTCATCGTTCAGGTCGATGCGCGACTGCTTACCCTGCACACCGTGCGGGATCAGCTTGCCGGCATCGGGCTTGTCGGACTTGTCGGCCTGCACCATCGCGACGGGCTTGGCGTCCGCCACCGGGGTGGCGGCGTGGGCGGCGACGGGCCCGGCGAAGATGCCACCGGCGAAGGCGAGACCAGCAACGGACAGCATGCTCTTACGGATGATCGTGTTCATGGGGGTAGCTCCTTCGGGGGTAGGAAACACCATGGCCGGGGGAACGGCCGCGGTGTCAGCACCTCGTCGGGCGCCTCACACAAGGGGAAAGTCTTGGGGTTCGGCGACTTCACGGGCGCAGGCTCGTGGCGCCGGGTGTGTAACGACCGTCGGACCAGGGTCATTCCGAGACCGGACCCATCCGCGAACACCCCTGGGAAGCGGGTGCTGGTGCGGTCGTTCGGGGTGGTGTAACGACGCTCGGGCCGGGGTCATTCCGGGGGGCGGGCCGATCCGCGAACACCCGGTGAGGCGGGCGCTGGTGCGGTCGTTCGGGGATGTGAAACGACCGAGCGGTGGCCGGCATTCCGGCCGGGCCGGTGAGCGGCGGGCCGGCTTGGGGACCGGCGGTGCTGCGATCGTCAGGGTATGTAACGACGGCCGGCCGGTCCCGATTCCGTCGCACGGATGCCGCCGGTCACACCGCGGACCGGTCCAGACGGCACATGTCCGGCCCCGGGGGCATTGACCTCGCCGACTCGTGTGGGACGAATCGCCCAAACCTCGCGGGCGGCGCAGTCTTCGCTGGAGATCCACTCGGTATCGGGGATATCGGGGCATCCTGGCGAACGGGATAGCCCGACATCGGCGATACGGAGTGGATCACCCTCACCGAACCCGGCAAAAGCCTAGGATCGGGGCAAGAGCCTATGGGAGGTTGGCATGACCGCAGCGATGGAGATGCCCCGGGTCCAGGAGTGTGTGGTCGCCGCCTGCGCGTACAACCACACCGGTGACTGCCATGCCTTCGCCATCACGATCGGCAGCATGGATCATGCGCACTGCCACACCTTCATTGAGTCACCGGGGGTGCACGCCGGCGTGCAGAACCTGACGGCGCAGGTGGGCGCCTGCCAGCGGGCCGACTGCCGGCACAACGAGCAGTTGGAGTGCCACGCGCCCGCCATCAAGGTCGGCCCGGACAACGACATGGCCGACTGCATCACCTACGACCACCGCTGACACACGCCGGGAGGTGGCGCGGGTCAGGGTAGGTCGTTGGCCTCGCGAATGACGGTCACCAGGTCGTCGATGATGCCGGTGAGGGCGAAGTCCTTCGGGGTGAAGACCCGGGCCACGCCGGCTGCCCGCAGCGTCTCCGCGTCACCGGCCGGGATGATGCCGCCGACCACCACCGGCAGGTCCGCCCGGCCGGCGGCGCGCAGGCCGTCGAGCACCGCCGGCACCGCGGCCAGGTGCGAGCCGGAGAGCACGGAGAGCCCGACCAGGTCGACGTCCTCCTCGACCGCGGCGGCGACGATCTGCCCGGCGGTCAGCCGGATGCCCTGGTAGACGACCTCGAAGCCGGCGTCGCGGGCGCGTACCGCGATCTGCTCGGCGCCGTTGGAGTGCCCGTCCAGGCCGGGCTTGCCGACCAGCAGCCGTAGCCGGCCGCTGCCCAGCTCGCGGGCGGTGGCGGTGACCCGCTCGCGGACGGCGGCCAGCCCCGGGTCGCCGCCCGTGCCGGCCCCGCCGGTGAGCCCGGTCGGCGCGCGGTACTCGCCGAAGACCTGGCGCAGCGCGCCAGCCCACTCCCCGGTGGTCACCCCTGCCCGGACGCACTCCAGCGTCGCCGTCATAAGGTTGGCGCTGGTGGCGGCGTCGGCGCGGAGCCGGGCCAGGGCCGCGTCGACCGAAGCGCTGTCCCGGCCGGCCCGCCACTCGCGTACGGAGGTGACAGCCGCCGCCTCGACGGCCGGGTCGACCTGTTCCACCGCCTCCGCGCCGGCCGCGGTCAGCGGGGAGGGCTCGGTTTCGGTGAACCGGTTGACGCCGACCACCACGTCGGCGCCGGACTCCATCCGGCGGCGGCGCTCGGCGAGCGAGGCCACCAGAGCGCTCTTGAGGTAGCCGGTCTCCACGGCGGCGACCACGCCGCCCATCTCCAGCACCTTGTCCAACTCGATGCGGGCGCCGGTGACGATCTCGTCGACCAGTGCGGTCATCACGTGCGAGCCGGCGAAGAGGTCCGGGTATTCGAGCAGGTCCGACTCGTACGCCAGGACCTGCTGCATGCGCAGCGACCACTGCTGGTCCCAAGGGCGGGGCAGGCCCAGCGCCTCGTTCCAGGCGGGCAGTTGCACCGCGCGGGCGCGGGCGTCGCGGGACAGGGTCACGCCGAGCATCTCCAGCACGATGCGCTGGATGTTGTTCTCCGGCTGCGCCTCGGTCAGGCCGAGCGAGTTGACCTGCACGCCGTACCGGAACCGGCGCTGCCGGGCCTCGGAGACGCCGTACCGGTCGCGGGTGATCTCGTCCCAGAGCGCGCCGAACGCGCGCATCTTGGCGATCTCCTCGACGAAGCGCACCCCGGCGTTGACGAAGAACGAGATCCGCTGGACCACGTCGCCCATCCGCTCGGCGGGCACCTGGCCGGAGTCGCATACCGCGTCGAGCACGGCGACCGCGGTGGCCAGCGCGAAGCCGACCTCCTGCACGGGCGTCGCGCCGGCCTCCTGGAGGTGGTACGAGCAGATGTTGACCGGGTTCCAGCGGGGCATCTCGCGCAGCGTGTACGCGATGACGTCCGCGGTCAGCCGCAGCGACGCCGCCGGAGGGAAGATGTACGTCCCCCGGGACAGGTACTCCTTGATGATGTCGTTCTGCGTCGTCCCGGCGCAGCGGGCCAGTTCGGCGCCCTGCTCGACGCCGACGGTGCCGTAGAGGGCGAGCAGCCACATCGCGGGGGCGTTGATGGTCATCGAGGTGTTCATGTCGGCCAGCGGGATGCCGTCGAAGAGCGCCCGCATGTCACCCAGGTGCGCGACGGGCACGCCGACCCGGCCCACCTCGCCGCTGGCCAGTTCGTGGTCCGGGTCGTACCCGGTCTGGGTGGGCAGGTCGAAGGCGACCGAGAGGCCGGTCTGCCCCTTCGCCAGGTTGCGGCGGAAGAGCGCGTTGGTCGCGGCGGCCGAGCTGTGCCCGGCGTAGGTGCGCATCACCCATGGCCGGTCGCGCTCCGGCAACCGTCCCGGGGAAGCCTTCTCGTCCATGGCCGGAGTCTAAGTTACCGTTCAGTAAAAGGAGCTGTGGAAAACCACACAGGTCCATGTCGCGGACGTCCGGGTGCGAAGCGTGCGCAGTGGCGCGGACCGCCACACCCCGGGCGGCGTGCCGCCGCCGCCAGGACGCACACTTGACGGCATGGATGACGAGCTGGCCATCTCCGTACGGGGGCTGCGCAAGGCGTACGGCGACAACGTCGCGGTGGGCGGCGTGGACCTCGACGTCCGCCGGGGCGAGGTGTTCGCGTTGCTCGGCCCGAACGGGGCGGGCAAGACCACGACGGTGGAGATCCTGGAGGGCTACCGGCGCCGCGACGCCGGCGAGGTCACCGTGCTCGGCGCGGACCCGGCTCATCCAGACCCCGGTTGGCGATCCCGGGTGGGCATCGTGCTCCAGGGCACCGGCGAGTTCGACGAGCTGACCGTGGCCGAGGTGATCCGGCACTTCTCCGGTTTCTACCCGGACGCCGACGACCCGGACAAGGTGATCGAGCGGGTCGGGCTGGCTGGCAAGGCGAAGGCGCGCACGCACACCCTCTCCGGGGGGCAGAAGCGCCGCCTCGACGTGGCGCTGGGCATCATCGGCCGCCCGGAGCTGCTCTTCCTCGACGAGCCGACCACCGGCTTCGACCCGGAGGCGCGCCGCGAGTTCTGGGAGCTGATCCGCGACCTCGCCGCCGCGGGCACCACGATCGTGCTCACCACGCACTACCTGGACGAGGCCGAGGCCCTCGCGGACCGGGTCGGTGTGATCGCCGGCGGCCGGCTGGTCGAGGTCGCGGCGCCGAACCGGCTGGGCAACCGGCAGGAGGCCCTGGCCACGGTTTCCTGGCGTACCCCCGACGGGTCGTTGGAGACCGCGCAGAGCGCCACGCCGACGGCCCTGGTGGCGGACTTGGCCGCGCGGTTCTCCGGTGAGGTCCCCGGCCTCACCGTGACCCGGCCGACCCTGGAGGACGTCTACCTCTCGATGATCGGACACTCATGACCGCGACGACGAAGGCGGCGACCCCGGTCGCCGCGCGCCCGGCCCGACGGCTGGGCCCAGGTGCCCTCGCCCTGCGTCAGGGCCGACTGGAGATCACCCAGTTCCTGCGCAGCCGGGAGTCCGTGGTCTTCACCATGGGCTTCCCGATCATCATGATCCTGATCTTCGCGTCGATCTTCAGCGGGGAGATCGGCGGCGGGGTCAAGTTCACCCAGTACTTCATCACCGGCATGATCGCGACCGGGCTGATGACGGTCAGCTTCCAGAACCTCGGCATCTGGATCCCGATCGAGCGGGACCGGGGCGTGCTCAAACGCTACCGGGGTACGCCGATGCCCAAGTGGGTGTGGTTCGCCGGCAAGGTGCTCATGGTGGTGGCGATCGGCATCGCCGAGACCGCGCTGCTGCTGGCCGTCGCGGTGGCCCTGTTCGACCTGAAGCTGCCCGGCACCGCCGGGAAGTGGTTCACCTTCGGCTGGGTCTCGGTGCTCGGCGTGACCGCTTGCACCCTGTGCGGCATCGCCATCTCGTCGCTGGCCCGCACCGCACGCAGTGGCTCCGCCGTGGTCACCCCGGTGGCCCTGGTGCTCCAGTTCATCTCCGGGGTGTTCTTCGTCTTCACCGAGCTGCCCAACTGGATGCAGCAGGTGGCCGCGCTCTTCCCGCTCAAGTGGATGTGCCAGGGGCTGCGGGCGGTCTTCCTGCCGGAGAGCTTCGGCGCCCAGGAGCCGGGCGGCTCGTTCGAGCTGGGCCGGGTCGCCCTGGTGCTGGCCCTGTGGTGCGTGATCGGTCTGGCGCTCTGCCTGACCACCTTCCGCTGGACCACCAAGCGCGACGGCTGAACAGCCGAAGAAAGGGGGCGGGCGCTGTGCGCCCGCCCCCTTTCGCATGCCGGGACTCAGTACGAGTAGAAGCCCTTGCCGGTCTTGCGACCCAGGTCACCGGCGGTGACCATGCGCTGGAGCAGCTCCGGCGGGAAGAACTTCTCGTCCGCCGTGTCGGTGTAGATGTTCTTCGAGGCGTGCAGCAGCACGTCCACACCGGTGAGGTCGGTGGTGGCCAGCGGGCCCATGGCGTGGCCGAAGCCCAGCCGGCACGCGGTGTCCAGGTCCTCCGCCGACACCACGCCGGACTCGACCAGCTTGACCGCCTCGACCACCAGAGCGGAGATCAGCCGCGTGGTGACGAAGCCGGCGATGTCCCGGTTGACCACCACCACGGTCTTGCCGATCTCCTCGGCGAAGGTACGCGCGGTGGCCAGCGTGGCGTCGCTGGTCTTGTAGCCGCGGACCAGCTCGCAGAGCTGCATCATCGGCACCGGCGAGAAGAAGTGGGTGCCGACGACCGATTCGGGGCGCTCGGTCACCGCGGCGATCTGGGTGACCGGGATGGCCGAGGTGTTGGTGGCGAGCACCGCGTCGGACTTGCAGATCTTGTCGAGCGCGCGGAAGACCTCGTGCTTGATCTCCAGCCGCTCGAAGACCGCCTCGACCACGATGTCCGCGTCGGCCGCCGCCTCCAGGTCGGTGGTCGGGGTGATCCGGCCGAGCGTCGCCTCGACGTCGGACGCCTCGATCCTGCCCTTCTCGGCGAACTTAGTGAGCGATTTCCGGATGCCGTCGATGCCGCGCGTGGTGGCGGCGTCGTCCAGGTCCCGCAGCGTCACCTGCCAGCCCGCCTGCGCCGCCACCTGGGCGATGCCGGAACCCATCAGCCCGGCCCCGACGACCGCGAGTCGACCCGCCATCTGCTTCTCCCTCGCCTGTTTGAGTGCCTGCCTGCACCCTAGTCGGCGGGCCTGAACGACCGCTAAGGGAGTGTGCCGTCAGATCTCCAGGGCCGGCTCCTCCGGGGTGGTGTCCCGCTCGACGGTCACCCCGAGCGCCCGTAGGTCGGCCACGAAGTCGGGGTAGCCGCGGTCGACGTGGTGCACGTGCGAGACCTCGGTTATCCCGTCCGCGCAGAGCCCGGCGATGATCAGCCCGGCACCGGCGCGGATGTCGGTGGCCCGCACCGGCGCTCCGGAGAGCCGGTCCCGGCCCCGGACCACCGCGTGGTGCCCGTCGGTCTTGATGTCCGCGCCGAGGCGGACCATCTCGTTGGCGAACATGAACCGGCCGTCGAAGATGTTCTCGGTGATCAGTGAGGCCCCGTCGCTGACCGCGGCCAGCCCGATCGCCATCGGCAGCAGGTCGGTGGCGAAGCCCGGATACGGCAGCGTGACCACGTCCACCGCCCGGGGACGGTCGTCCATCCGGACCCGGAAGGCTTCCGCCCGGGTCTCCACGAGACCGCCGGCCGCGACCACCTTGTCCAGCGCGACCTCCAGGAAGGCCGGGTCCAGGCCGGTCACCGTAACGTCCCCACGGGTCATCGCCGCGCCGAAGGCCCAGGTGCCCGCGACGATCCGGTCCCCCACCGTGGCGTGCCGCACCGGGTGCAGCGAGGGCACCCCGACGATGCGCAGGGTGGAGGTGCCGGCGCCGGAGATCCGGGCGCCCATCCGGGTGAGCATCGTGCAGATGTCGACGATCTCCGGCTCCCGGGCCGCGTTGTCGATCACCGTGGTGCCCTGGGCCAGCACCGCCGCCATCACCAGGTTCTCGGTCGCACCCACGCTGGGGAAGTCCAGCACGATCTCCGCGCCGCGCAGTCCGTGCGGCGCGGACGCGATCACGAATCCGTGCTCACCGGAGATGTCCGCGCCCATCCGGGTCAGCCCGGAGATGTGCATGTCCAGCCCGCGCGAGCCGATCGCGTCGCCGCCCGGGTGGGCGACCCGCACGTACCCCCGGCGGGCCAGCAGCGGACCGAGCACGCAGATCGACGCGCGCAGCCGACGGACCAGGTCGTAGTCGGCGTCCGCGCCCGGCTGCTCCGGCACGTCGATCGTGACCGACCGGGAGCGGGCCACCCCGCCACGGGCGACCATCAGGTCGACCGGGTCGTCCGCGTCGAAGCGGACGTCGCAACCCAACCGGCGCAGCACCTCGCCCATGATGGCGATGTCGGTGATCCGGGGAACGTTGGTGATCACGCTGCGGCCGGGGGCGAGCAGCGCGGCGGCCATCAACTTCAACGCCGAGTTCTTCGCGCCGACCACGTGCACCGCGCCGGCCAACCGGGCGTCACCGCGTACCCGGATGACGTCGACGTCGTTGACCGCCGGGTCGCAGGATTCGCCGCGACCCGCCACGGGTGGCCAGCCGGCGGCGGTGTCCGGCCGCGCCGGGATCGTCAGTTCCGGTATCCGTAGGCTGTGCGTCATGGCCGTCCACCTCACGCGCATCTACACCAAGGCCGGCGATGCCGGCATGACCAGGCTGAGCAACAACGAGCAGGTGCCGAAGACCGATCCACGGATCGCCGCGTACGCCGACGTCGACGAGTGCAACGCGGCGATCGGCGTCGCACTCGCCCTGGGACAGCTCGACGAGGAGCTGCGGGCGGTGCTGGGGTCGGTGCAGAACGACCTGTTCGACGTGGGCGCCGACCTGTCCACGCCGGTCGAGCCGGAGCCGAAGTACCCGCCGCTGCGGGTGACGGAGGCGTACGTCGAGCGCCTCGAGGGCTGGTGCGACGAGTACAACGCACGCCTGAGCAAGCTCGACTCCTTCATCCTCCCCGGCGGCACCGCGGGTGCGGCGCTGCTGCACGTGGCCCGGACCATCGCCCGACGCGCCGAACGAGCGGCGTGGGCGCTGGTCAGCCACGACCCGGAGCGGACGAGCCCGCTCCCGGCAAAGTATCTCAACAGGCTTTCCGATCTGCTCTTTATCCTGTCAAGAACGGCAAATCCGGCCGGAGATGTGCTATGGGTGCCGGGCGGGGACCGCTGACCGTCGGCGCACTGCACCACGTCGAGGTCTGGGTGCCCGATTTGGGCGCGGCCATCCGCAGCTGGGGTTGGCTCCTCGGCGAGCTGGGTTGGACCACCTTCCAGGACTGGCCGGCCGGGCGCTCCTGGCGCCTCGGCCCGACCTACCTGGTCCTGGAGCAGTCACCAGCGCTGTCCGGGCGGGCGCACGACCGGCTCGCCCCCGGCCTCAACCACCTGGCGTTCCACGCCGGCCCCCCGGCCGCCGTGGACCGGCTGGTCACGGAGGCGCCGGCACACGGCTGGTCGCTGCTCTTCGGCGACCGGCACCCACACGCCGGCGGCCCCCAGACCTACGCCGCCTACCTCACCGACAATCAGGGGTACGAGGTCGAACTGGTCGCCACCCCGGACCGGTGACGACAGGGGCAGAGCTGATCGCTAACCGGTAACGGCAGTCGACAAGAACCGCACCGGAACGACGCCCAGTGCCCACGAGGGTTTCCGGGGAGCCCGCCCGGCGGAGGGATCAAGCCTGACCGCCCGGAGCCGGGCGGGCTCCCCGGAAACCCCGACAGTGACCAAAGGCGGCCTCAGGCAGCCGGCCAGTCCTGAGAGGCCAGACGCGGCGAGACCGCCCCCGGAGGGGCGGCCTCGAGCCAGGAGAGAAAACCGGTGACGGTCGATCGCGCCATGGCGATCTCCACCGGTGCGTGGTGACTGGTACAGCGGAGGATCACCCAGTCGGCGGGCATGGAGAGCCGCTCCTGCCCTTCGGGCAACCGCCGTCGCTCGACCGCGAGCCCCTTGCGGGAGAGCACCCGCTTGGGTCGCAGGGCGAAGCTGAACATCCGGTACCAGCGGAGTTCGTCGCCGGCGAACCGGCCGAAGCCGGGCGACCAGCCCCGGCCGTCGAGCATCGTGGAGACCCGGACGCTGAGCCGGATGATGCCACCGCTGCGGGTGACGAGGGCCCGCCGGACGAAGAGGATCAGCAGTGCGCAGAGAATGAGCGCGACCGCGATCCCGATCCCCTCGACGATCTCCATCCGCGGTACGGGCTCAGCGGCTCTGCGCGGCGGAGGCCGGGGTGGCGCTCTCGGCCAGGACGGTGACGCCCTCGGCGCTCACCGACAGGAACCCGCCGTCCACGTCGTACGTGACCTGCTCGCCACCGGGGAGCTTGATGCGTACCTGGCCGGGCTCGGCGAGCTGGCCGAGCAGCGGAGCGTGCCCCGGCAGCACGCCGAGCTCACCCTCGGTCGTTCGGGCGACGACCATCTCGGCCTCACCGGACCAGACCTTCTCCTCGACGGCGACGAGCTCGACGTGAAGCTGCTGTGCCACGCTGTCTCCTTGCTGCGGCTGCGGATTGCCGAAAGTCTAGTCCCGGCGCCCACCCGACCCCAACGCGGGTGGGGAGAGCTGCGCCACGACTACTTGGACTTGTTGACGAATTCCGGATGCTCCAGCAGGAACGGGTCCAGTTGCTCGTTGTGCAGGGCGGTGAAGAAGTCCGTCACCCCCGGCTGGAACTGTTCACCCTTGTACCTCGACCCGTTGTAGATCGGGCCACCCGCCAGCTTCACCATCTGAATGGTGTCGGGCCGGATGTTCTTCAGCGCGATACCGAAGTCCACCACACTGTGGCCCCGGCCGCTGAAGATCAGCGACTGGCCGGCCGCGCGGAGCACCTTGTCCAGCTTGAGCGGGTTGGCCACCACGTCGGCGCTGAACGCCTGGCCGACCATGGCCTTGACGAACTGCTGCTGGTGGCGCTGCCGGCCGTAGTCGGCGTCCGGGACACCGTTCTTCGGGTAGCGCTGCCGGACGTAGTCCAACGCCTGCCACCCGCTGAGGTGATGGTTGCCCTTCGGGTAGACAGCCTGGGGGCCGATGTAGCCCTCGCCGCCCGGGTTGCCCGGCCGTGCGGTGCCATCCGGCTTCTTGTGTTCGGACTTCACGTCCCGCTCGACGTACATGTCGACGCCGCCCATCGCGTCGACGATCTTCTGGAAGCCGGTGAAGTTGATGATCGCGCCGGCGTCGAACCGCTTGATCCCGGTCACGTTCTGCACGGTGGTGGCGAGCAACTCGAAGCCGCGGGCGGCGTTCGGGTTCTCGCCGGGTATCCGGCTGCCGTGCGACATGGCCGCGTTGAGCTTGTCGGTGCGGCCGTCGAAGTTGGCGGGAGTGAACTCGGGAATGTCGACCACCAGGTCGCGCGGCAGCGAGAAGAGGTACGCGCGGTCCATGTCGGCCGGCACGTGCAGCACCATGATCGAGTCCGCCAGCGGCACCGCGGTCGGGGTCCGCGGGTCGATGCCGACCAGCAGGATGTTGAGCGGACCCTTGATGTCGCTCTTGCGCGGTTGCGCCGCCCCGGCGGACTGGTCGCCGAAGAGGTCGGCCTTGCCGACGGCGCCCTCGTAGCGGGCCATCAGCACCTCGGTGCCGACCAGCACCGCCCCGCTGAGCATGGTCAGCACCGTGCCGAACACCGTGCAGATCCGGGCCCATCGCGGCACGCCCCGCCAGATGGACGACCTGCGGCCACGTTTGCCGGCCTTACCCACGAGCATCTCCGTTCGTCACGCCCACGAATAGGAGACGGGCGCACGCAGCCGAAAGGTTGCAAAGATCAACGCTCATCGGGGTGAGCGCGCGAAACGACCGTATCTCGGGTTGCTCGCAAACGACGACCGGACAGAAGCGAACGGCGGAGATGTTGGGGGCTGAATGAACGAAAGACTGCCCCGGCGATGCCGGGGCAGTCTTTGTCGTTCGGGTCCGATCAGGGCTGTCAGCCCTTCATCAGCTCCTTGGCCTTGGCCTCGAGGTCCTCGAGACCGCCGCACATGAAGAACGCCTGCTCGGGGAAGTGGTCGTACTCGCCCTCGCTGATCTTGCGGAACGCCTCGATGGTCTCCTTGATCGGGACCGTCGAGCCCGGCACGCCGGTGAACTGCTCCGCCGCGTAGGTGTTCTGCGACAGGAAGCGCTCGATCCGCCGGGCCCGGGCCACGGTGATCTTGTCTTCCTCGGAGAGCTCCTCGATGCCGAGGATGGCGATGATGTCCTGCAGGTCGCGGTAGCGCTGCAGGATCCGCTTCACCTCGGTGGCCACCTGGAAGTGCTCCTGGCCGACGAACTCCGGGGCGAGGATCCGGGACGAGGACGCCAGCGGGTCCACGGCCGGGTAGATGCCCTTGTCGGAGATCGACCGCTCCAGGTTGGTGGTCGCGTCGAGGTGGGCGAACGTGGTGGCCGGGGCGGGGTCGGTGTAGTCGTCCGCCGGCACGTAGATCGCCTGCATCGAGGTGATGGCCTGGCCCCGGACGGAGGTGATCCGCTCCTGGAGCTCGCCCATCTCGTCGGCCAGGGTCGGCTGGTAACCCACCGCGCTCGGCATCCGGCCGAGCAGGGTGGAGACCTCGGAGCCGGCCTGGGTGAAGCGGAAGATGTTGTCGATGAAGAGCAGCACCTCCTGCTTCTTCACGTCGCGGAAGTACTCCGCCATGGTCAGCGCGGAGAGGGCGACCCGCAGCCGGGTGCCCGGCGGCTCGTCCATCTGGCCGTAGACCAGCGCGGTCTTGTCGATGACGCCGGACTCGGTCATCTCGGCGATGAGGTCGTTGCCCTCACGGGTGCGCTCACCCACGCCGGCGAAGACCGAGGTACCACCGAAGTTGCGGGCCACTCGGGTGATCATCTCCTGGATGAGCACCGTCTTGCCCACACCCGCGCCGCCGAACAGACCGATCTTGCCGCCCTTGACGTACGGGGCGAGCAGGTCGATGACCTTGATGCCGGTCTCCAGCATCTCCGTCTTCGGCTCCAGGTCCGCGAAGGCCGGGGCCTTGCGGTGGATGCCCCAGTGGTCGTCCGGGGTGAGCGTCTCGCCCTCGGTGAGGTTGAGGACCTCGCCGATCGCGTTGAACACGTGGCCCTTGACCGCGTCACCCACCGGAACGGTGATCGGCGAGCCGGTGTCGCGCACCTCGGAGCCGCGGACCAGGCCGTCGGTCGGTTGCATCGAGATGGCGCGGACCACGTTGTCACCCAGGTGCTGGGCGACCTCGAGGGTCAGCTTCTTCTCACCGCCGGACAGGGTCACGTGCACGTGCAGGGCGTTGAACAGGGCCGGCATGGCGTCGCGCGGGAACTCGGCGTCGACGACCGGGCCGATGACCCGGACCACGCGACCCGTGGCCGTCTTGGTCTCTACTGGGGCAGTCATCACACTTCACTTCCCGACGCGGCCAGCGCGTTGGCGCCGCCGACGATCTCGCTGATCTCCTGGGTGATGCCGGCCTGACGGGCCGAGTTCATCTCACGCGTGTACTTCTCGATCATTTCTTCGGCATTGTCGGTGGCGCTCTTCATCGCCCGCCGCCGAGCCGCCGACTCGCTCGCCGCCGACTCGATCAACGCCGCGTAGATCCGCGTGTTGATGTATCTCGGCAGCAGCGCGTCGAGCAGCGCCTCCGCCTCCGGCTCGAACTCGTACGCCGGCAGCAGCCCCTCGGACCGGGGCCGGTCCTCGACCTGCATCGGCCCGATGATCTTGGCAACCGGGGTCTGGGTCATCAGCGAGTGGAACTCGGTGAAGACGATGTGCAACTCGTCGATGCCGAGCACGCCGTCCGCCCCCGCATTGCCGTCGGCGTCGTCCGCGCCGGCCGAGAACGCCTTGATCAGCGTCTCGCCCACGGTGCGGGCGTCGTCGAAGGAGGGCTGCTCGCTGAAGCCCGTCCAGTTCGCCGCCATCTCCCGGTTGCGGAACCGGTAGAACCCGACGCCCTTACGCCCGATGACGTAGAGCACCGGCTCCTTACCGTCGGCCCGCAGCCGGGCGATCAGCGACTCCGCCGTCCGGATCGCGTTGGAGCTGTAACCACCGGCCAGGCCACGGTCGCTGGTGACCAGCAGCACGCCCGCCCGCCGCACCCGCTCACGCGGGGTGAGCAGCGGGTGGTCGATGCGCGCGTTGGACGCCAGCGCCGTGAGCACGCCGGTGATGGCCTGGGCGTACGGCAGGGACGCCTCCACCCGGGCCTGGGCCTTGGCGATCCGGCTCGTCGCCACGAGCTCCATCGCCTTGGTGATCTTCTTCATCGACTTCGCCGAGCGGATCCGTTGACGAAGAACGCGTACCTGGGCCGCCATGGGATCAGCTCTCGGCCGGGCGGTCGGTCGTGCCGTCGCGGAAGCGCGTCACCGTCTCGCGGTTCTCCTCGCCCTCCAGCGGCGCGGCCGGCGCGTCGTTGACCCGGCGCTCCTCGCCCTTGCCGAGGAAGACCTGCTTGAACTCGGCGATCGCCGCGTCCAGCGAGGAGGTGATGTCGTCGTTCCACTGGTTGTCGGCGATGCCGGCCAGCACGCCCTCGTGCTTGTGCCGCAGGTACTGCAGGAACTCCGCCTCGAAGCGCCGGATGTCACCCACCGGGACGTCGTCCAGCTTGCCCTCGGTGCCGGCCCAGACCGTGACGACCTCTTCCTGCACCGGGAACGGCGAGTAGTTCGGCTGCTTGAGCAGCTCGACCAGCCGGACACCGCGGTCCAGCTGGGCCCGGGAGGCCTTGTCCAGGTCCGAGGCGAAGGCGGCGAACGCCTCCAGCTCGCGGTACTGGGCCAGGTTGAGCCGCAGCGAACCGGCGACCTTGCGCATCGGCTTCACCTGCGCGGCGCCACCGACCCGGGAGACCGAGGTGCCGACGTTGATCGCCGGCCGGACGCCCTGGTTGAACAGGTCCGTCTCGAGGAAGATCTGGCCGTCGGTGATCGAGATGACGTTGGTCGGGATGAAGGCCGAGATGTCGTTGGCCTTCGTCTCGATGATCGGCAGACCGGTCATCGAGCCGCCACCCAGCTCGTCGGAGAGCTTCGCGCAGCGCTCCAGCAGGCGGGAGTGCAGGTAGAAGACGTCACCCGGGTACGCCTCGCGGCCCGGCGGGCGACGCAGCAGCAGCGACACGGCCCGGTACGCCTCGGCCTGCTTGCTCAGGTCGTCGAAGACGATCAGGACGTGCTTGCCGCCGTACATCCAGTGCTGCCCGATGGACGAGCCGGTGTACGGGGCGAGGTACTTGAAGCCGGCCGGGTCGGACGCCGGGGAGGCGACGATGGTGGTGTACTCCATCGCGCCGGCCTCCTCCAGCTGGCCCTTGATCGAGGCGATCGTGGAGGCCTTCTGGCCGATGCCGACGTAGATGCAGCGGACCTGCTTCTTCGGGTCGCCGGTGCGCCAGTTGTCCCGCTGGTTGAGGATGGCGTCCAGCGCGACCGTGGTCTTGCCGGTCTTCCGGTCGCCGATGATCAGCTGCCGCTGGCCCCGACCGATCGGGGTCATGGCGTCGATCGCCTTGATGCCCGTCTGCAGCGGCTCGGACACCGACTGGCGGGACATCACGTTCGGAGCCTGCAGCTCCAGCTCGCGGAAGCCCTCGTTGGCGATGTCACCGAGACCGTCGATCGGCTGGCCGAGCGCGTCGACCACGCGGCCGAGGAAGGCGTCGCCGACCGGCACGGAGAGCACCCGGCCGGTGCGCTTGACGCGCTGCCCCTCCTCGAGCTTGGCGGCGTCACCGAGAACGACGACGCCGATCTCCCGGACGTCGAGGTTCAGCGCCACGCCGAGCGTGCCGTCCTCGAACTCCAGGAGCTCGTTGGTCATGGTCGAGGGCAGGCCCTCGACGTGGGCGATGCCATCGCCGGTGTCGGCGACGGTGCCGACCTCCTCGCGGGAGACGTCGGACGAGTAGGAGGAGACGTAGCGCTCCAGGGCGCCGCGGATCTCCTCCGTCGAGATGGTCAGCTCGGCCATCCTCTGCTTCCTTAAAATTCAGGGGCCCGGGATACCTAGTACCGACCGGTCCGAATGGCGTCTGTCATGCGCGGGTGCTGCGGGCAGAGCTGCCTCAGCCGCTGCGCGGCGGGGCCGCTCAGCGCTTCGCGAGCGCGTTGCGGGTCTCGTTGAGGCGGCGCAGGATGGTGCCGTCGTACAGGTCGGAGCCGACCCGCACACTCACGCCACCCAGAACGTCGGGGTTGACCGTCTGCTTGACGGACACCTCCCGACCGTATATCGCGGCCAGGCTCGCGCCCAGTCGGCGCTCGTCCGCGTCACTCAACGGAGCAGCGACGGTCACGTACGCCACCTGCCGGTCCCGCCGTTCGGCGGCGAGCTCGACCAGCCGGGTGAGCGCCCCGGTGAAGGAGCGTCCCCCGAACCCGCCCAGCGCCACCTCGACAAGGCGGACGGTGACCGGGCGGGCCTTGCCGGCGAGCAGCTCACGGGCCAGGGTGGCCCGCTGCTCGACCGGGGCGGCCGGATCGGCCAGCAGGTTGGACAGCTCCGGCTGACCGGCCACGACCTGGCCGAAGCGGAACAGCTCGTCCTCGACCTCGCCCAGCTCGCCGGCCGTGTCGGCGCTGGCGAGCAGCGCCTCCACGCCGAGGCGCTCGGTGCCGTCGAGCAGTTCCGACGGCGCCGACCAACGGCCGGAGACCAGCGTCGCGAGCAGGTCCAGCGCTCCGGCGTGGATCCGGTCGCGCAGCATGTCGCCGAGCAGGCCGGCGCGGTCCGCGGCCGCACGCGACGGCTCGGAGAGCGCCCGGCGCAGCCGCGGCTCGCGCCGCAGCAGCGCGGCGACGGAGAGGAGGTCGTCGGCGGCGGCGGTCACCGCCGACGGCTCCGAACCGCGGACGTACATGTCGAGGCGCTCGACCGCGACCTTGTACGACTCCCGGCTAGCGGCCTGCATCAGCGGGCCCCCGCGCTCTCGAGACCGCTCAGGAACCGGTCGACGGTGCCCTTGCGCCGCGCCTCGTCGGCCAGCGACTCACCGACGATCTTGCTGGCCAGGTCCACCGCGATGGTGCCGACCTCGGTACGCAGCTCGCGCACGATGGTGGCCCGCTCGGCGGCCAGCTGGTCCTTGCCCGCCGCGATGATCCGGTCGGACTCCTCCCGCGCCTTGGCGAGGATGTCCTGCCGGATGCCCTCGGCGTCGGCCCGGGCGTCGTCCCGGATCTTGGCAGCGTCGGTCCGCGCCTCGGCGAGCTGGGCACGGTACTGCTCGAGCAGCTGGTTCGCCTCGGCCTGGGCGGCCTCGGCGCGCTTGATGCCACCCTCGATCGCGTCGACCCGGGCCTGGAACGTCTGCTCCATGCGGGGGAAGACGAACTTCATCAGCACGAAGCAGAGGACGGCGAAGGCGATGCTGCCGACCACGATCTCCTGCCAGAGCGGGATGATCGGGTTGTGGGTCGACTCACCACCCTCAGCGGCGAGGAAGTACATGGAAGACCTCCCGGTCAAAGGGGCTGGATCAGGCTGCGGTGCCGGCCCAGATGAAGCCGAAGGCGATGCCGAGCAGCGCCAGCGCCTCGATGACGGCGAAGCCGATCCAGACGTACGGCAGGGTCATCCGCGACGACTCCGGCTGACGGGCGGTCGACTGGATGTAGGCGGCGAAGACCAGGCCGACGCCGATGCCCGGGCCGATGGCGGCGAGACCGTAGCCGATGGCAGCGGTGCTACCGGTGACCTCGGCGAGAACGCTAGCGTCCATTGGTGTGGTTCCTCCTGGTTATCACGCGTGACTCTCACGCGGGACGACAACGGATGGTGCGGTGGATCAGTGCTCTTCGGCGAGCGCGCCCTGCACGTAGCTGGCGGTCAGGACGGTGAAGACGTATGCCTGCAGGCAGATCACCAGGAACTCGAGGAAGGTGAGCGCGATGGTCATCACCCAGGAGAGCACCGAGACCGGCGCCAGCCAGGCGTTGGCGCTCAGCATCGCGAAGCCGCCGAGCGTGAAGACCAGCAGGAGCATGTGACCCGCGAACATGTTCGCGAAGAGACGGACGGCCAGCGAGAACGGCCGGACGATGAAGGTCGAGAAGAGCTCGATCGGGATCAGCAGCGGCAGGATGTACCAGGGCGCCGGCGGAACCAGAGAGTTCTTGAAGTACTTGGCGAAACCGTGGTGCCGGATGCCGATGTAGTTGAACAGCACGTAGCTGATCACCGCGAGGAACGCCGGGAAGGCGATGTGCGAGTTCGGCGAGATCTGGAAGAACGGAATGATCGCGAACGCGTTCGTCAGCAGCACGAAGCAGAACAGCGTGGTGAAGTACGGCGCGAACCGCACGCCCTGGTGCCCGATCATGTCGACCGCGATGTTGTTCCGCACGAAGCCGTAGATCGACTCGGCGAGCCACTGCTTCTTGGTCGGCACGAGCTGGGGCTTCCGGTAGGTCGCCAGGAAGAAGATGATCAGGACGCCGACGGCGATCCAGACCATTGCCGTGATCTTGGTGAACCAGTACGAGTCGTGCGCACCCCAGGGCAGGATGCTGGGCAGGTAGAAGTCCTCCACGCTAGGTGGGAAATTCGCCTGGCCCGCTGCCAGGACGTTCGCCTGTCCGAACACCGCGTCCCTTCCTAAGTAGGCGTGCCGAGTCGGCGGACGACCAGGATGATTCCCCCGGCCATGCCGAGCACGACGCCGATCCCGGTGGCGACGCCACCGGTGTCGAGCCACTGGTCGACCAGCCAGCCGATGAAACCCCACACGAGCATGCCTCCGATGAGGTAGCTGAGCGCGGTCCAGCCCTGACCGGCGCCGGACGGAGAGTCGTCCGGTTCACCGGCGGGACGGGGGGTTTGGTCACCAGCCATGACGGGGCGAACGATATCAGCCGGGAAGACGAGGCTGTGCCTCACCCCCCGCACAACCGTGGTTGTGTGGGTGTCTCGCGGGCTGCGTCGTCTGTGGGCACGCTACTCCCCTTCCGGCCACGGGAAAATGACCGGTGGCCGACACGTCGCCGCGCGTTTCGACAGATGGGACGACCGGTCGACCGCCAGGTCAGTCGCTCGGCCGGCGGGCGTGCACGGTGCTCAGCCACCAGATGTGCACCGCCGTCCACACTGCCACCCCGGCGACGATCCCGAGGCAGAGCGGGATCAACCCGGGCCAGCCGGTCGAGGCCACCGCCACCATCACCACACCCAGCAGGGTGAACTTGAGCGCGTACAGGCCGAGCCCCAGCGGGAGCAGCAGCTGCGGGTTGATCTGGTCGGCGCGGGCCAGCACCACGGTGGTGAGGGTGTAGCTGGCCACGGTGATCCCCACCCCGACCGCCGCGCCGAGCGCGCCGTCCGCGCCGCGGGTCACCCCGCCCAGCACCGCGGCCGCCGCCGCCAGCGCCGCCGACGCGGCCAGCAGCACCGGCAGGTGTCGCAGCCGCCAACGCCCGTCGGTGGCGGTCGCGGCCACCCTCGGCTCAGCCACGGGGGTACGCCGGAAACGCGGCGACCAGCTCGGCCACCTCGGCGCCGACCCGGGCCAGTTCGTCCGTGCCACCCGGCGCGCCGGGATCGGCCCGTACCGCCCGGGCGATCAGGGTCGCCACCTGCCGCAGCTCCCCCTCGCGCATGCCCTGGGTGGTGACGCTGGGCGTACCGACCCGGATGCCGGAGGCGACCATCGGCTTCTGCGGGTCGTACGGGATGGCGTTCTTGTTCAGCGTGATCGCCGCCGCGTCGCAGCGCGCCTCGGCCTCCGCGCCGGTCACCCCCACCTCGCGCAGGTCGACCAGGGCGAGATGGGTGTCGGTGCCGCCGGAGACCGGGCGCATCCCCTCCGCGGCCAGCCCGGCGGCGAGCGCCTGCGCGTTGCGGACCACCTGGGCGGCGTAGCCCTGGAACTCCGGCTGCGCGGCCTCGCGCAGTGCCACGGCCTTGGCCGCCACCGCGTGCATCAGCGGGCCGCCCTGGGTGAACGGGAAGACCGCCTTGTCGACGCGCTGGGCCAGCGACTCCCGGCAGAGGATCATGCCGCCGCGCGGGCCGCGCAGCACCTTGTGGGTGGTGGCGCAGACCACGTCGGCGTACGGCACCGGGGAGGGAATCGCCTTGCCGGCGACCAGCCCGATGAAGTGCGCCGCGTCCACCATCAGGTACGCCCCGACCTCGTCGGCGATCTCCCGGAACGCGGCGAAGTCGATCAGTCGCGGATAGGCCGTCGCGCCGCAGATGATCATCTTGGGTCGGTGCGCCCGGGCCAGGTCGCGTACCTCGTCGTAGTCGATCAGCTCGGTGTCCGGCCGCACCGTGTAGCCCACCGTCGCGAACCACCGGCCGGAGAAGTTCACCCGGCTGCCGTGGGTCAGGTGCCCGCCGTGCGGCAGGTCCATGGCCAGCACCGTGTCCCCCGGCTGCAACAGCGCGGCGTACGCGGCCAGGTTGGCGCTCGCCCCGGAGTGCGGCTGGAGGTTGGCGTGCTCGGCGTCGAAGAGTTCCTTCGCCCGGGCGATGCCGATCTCCTCGGCCCGGTCCACCTCGGCGCAGCCGCCGTAGTAGCGCCGGCCCGGATAGCCCTCCGCGTACTTGTTGGTCAGCGTCGAGCCGAGCGCGGCCAGCACCGCCGGCGACGTCAGGTTCTCGCTGGCGATCAGCTGAAGGCCGCCGCGCAGCCGGTCCAGCTCACCCAGCACCACGCCGGCGATCTCCGGATCGGTGGCCCGTAGCTGGGCGAAATCCGGCCCCCAGAAGGTGCTCGTCTCGGTGTCCACAGCGAAGGAGTCTAGGGGGCCGCACACTGGAAACCGTGAGATGCCTCGTCACCGGAGCCACGGGTTATATCGGCGGACGCCTCGCGCCGCGCCTGCTCACCGACGACCACACGGTGCGCTGCCTGGCCCGCAAGGCCGGCCGGCTGCGCGACGTGCCCTGGGCGTCGGCGGCGGAGATCGTCCAGGGCGACCTGAGCCGGCCCGAGACGCTGCCGGCCGCCTTCGCCGACGTGGACGTCGCCTACTTCCTGGTGCACTCGCTGGGCCGGCCGGACTTCGAGGAGGCCGACCGCGAGGCGGCGACCAACTTCGCGGCGGCGGCCCGGAGCGCCGGCGTACGCCGGATCGTCTACCTGGGCGGGCCCGAGCCGGCCTCCGACCAGGAGATCCCCTCGCCGCACCTGCGGTCCCGCGCCGAGGTGGGCCGGATCCTGCTGTCCAGCGGGGTGCCCACGGCGGTGCTCCGGGCCGCGGTGATCATCGGGTCGGGTTCCGCCTCGTTCGAGATGCTGCGCTACCTGACCGAGCGGCTGCCCGCGATGGTCACCCCGCGCTGGGTAAGCAACCGCATCCAGCCGATCGCCGTCCGCGACGTGCTGCACTACCTGGCCGGCTGCGCGGCGCTGCCGCCGGAGGTGAACCGCGGCTTCGACATCGGCGGACCGGACATCCTCACCTTCCTGGAGATGATGCAGCGCTACGCCCAGGTGGCGGGTCTGCGCCGGCGGATCATCGTGCCGGTCCGGCCGCTGACCCCGTCGCTCTCCTCGCACTGGGTCGGGCTGGTCACCCCGGTACCGAACGCCATCGCCCGGCCGCTGGTGGAGAGCCTGATCCACGAGGCGGTCGCGCGCGAACACGACATCGCCCGCCACGTCCCCGACCCGCCGGACGGGCTGACCGGCTTCGACCAGGCGGTGGCGTTGGCGCTGGCCAAGGTACGCGACGCCCAGGTGGAGACCCGCTGGTCGACCGCCAGTGGCCCGGACGCGCCGGCGGAACCGCTGCCCACCGACCCGAAGTGGTCCGGCGGCAGCGTGTACACCGACATGCGGGAGCGGACCGTGGACGCGCCACCGGAGGCGCTCTGGCGGGTCATCGAGGGGGTCGGGGGCGAGCACGGCTGGTACTCGTTCCCGCTCGCCTGGTCGGTGCGCGGGTGGCTGGACCGGCTGATCGGCGGGGTGGGGCTGCGCCGCGGCCGGCGCGACCCACACCGGCTCCAGGTCGGCGAGGCGCTGGACTTCTGGCGGGTGGAGGAGATCGTCCCGGGTGAGCTGCTGCGGCTGCGCGCCGAGATGCGGCTGCCCGGTCGGGCCTGGCTGGAGATGCGGGTGCTGCCGGGCGACGGCGGGCGCAGCCGTTACCAGCAGCGGGCGGTCTTCCTGCCGCGCGGGCTGGCCGGGCACGCGTACTGGGGCTCGGTGGCGCCGTTCCACGCGGTGGTCTTCGGCGGGATGGCCCGCAACATCGCCCGCGGCGCGGAGCAGACCACCGCCCCGCGCTGACCCACGAGCAGGTGGGGTGGCTCAGTCGCCGGTGCGGGCCCCGGTCACCTGGAAGGCGGTCCGTTCGCTGGGCGGCACGAAGTCGCGCACCGGCTGGTCGCGCAGGCCGAAGGCGAGCACCTCGCCGACCGCGTCCACCATCCGGGCCTGCACCGCCTGACCGACCGCGTCGCGGGGATCGTCCGGGTTCGCCGCCATCGAGGCCACCGCGAGTTGCGGGGTGAACGCCACCACGGACTCCGTCCCGTACCGGTCCGAGCTGCCGGTCTTGCCGGCCACCGGCCGGCCCAGCTTCGCCCGCAGCCCCCGCGCCGTGCCGCCGTCGCAGCGCCCGTACATCGACTGGTCGCCCACCGGGCAGCGGGCCGCGTCCGTGGCGGCCCGGGCCACGTCGGTGTCGATCACCTGTCGGCAGTCCGGCTTCGCGGCGTCCACCGGCCGGCCGGCGGAGTCGCTGATCGAGACCACCGGCAGCGGCGCACACCAGATCCCCTCGGCCGCCACCGTCGCGTACGCGCCGGCCAGGTCCAGCGGGGTGGTCGCGGCCACGCCCAGGGTGAACGGACCCCAGTTCTTCGCCCCGTACCGGGCCAGCCGGGCGTCGGAGTCGGCGCGCAGGACGATGCCCAGCCGCTCGGCCATCTCCACCACCCGGTCCGCGCCGACCCGCTCGGTGAGCCAGGCGAAGTACGTGTTCACCGAGCGGCCGAACGCGCTCCACATGGTGCGCGGGCCGTTCATCGACGACGGGCTGGCGTTCTCCGGGCACCAGCGACCGTCGCAGCTCGCCTCCCCGGTCACCGGGAAGTTGGTGACCAGCCGGGTCGGCGCGCTGAAGGTGGTCGACAGCGGCAGGCCGGACTCGAGCGCGGCCAGCATGGCGAACAGCTTGAACGTGGACCCACCCTGGTACCCGTCGATCGCCCCGCCGCCGGCGACCAGCTGGTTCACCGTGTTCGGGTGGTTCTTCTGCCCGACCGGGTTGTCCGCCACGCTGTAGTTGCGGTTGACCGCCATGGCCAGCACCCGGCCGGTGCCCGGCTGCACCACCGCGGTCGGCAGGGCCCGGGCCTCGGTCGGCTGGTAGATCCGCAGCACCTGCTCGGTGGTGGCCCGTTGCACCGCCGGGTCCAGCGACGAGACGATGGAGAACCCGCCGCGGCGCAGCGTGCGCTGCCGCTCGTCAGCACTCGCTCCGAACGCCGACTGGTTGCTCCACCAGCGGGTGAACCAGTCGCAGAAGAAGCCCCAGTCGTTGTGCCCGTCGGGTACCGAGGTGCAGTCGTTCGGGGTCTCGCTGGGCCGCAGGTCCAGCGGCTCGGCTCCGGCGGCGGCGGCCGTCTGCGGCGGCACCTGCCCCGACTCCACCATCCGGTCCAGCACGTACGTGCGTCGGCGCAGCGCGCTGTCGGCGTCACCGTTGATCGGGTCGTCGTTGTCCGGCGACTGCACGAGGCCGGCCAGCAGGGCGGCCTGGGCCAGGGTCAGCTCGGCCGGCGAGCGGGAGAAGTACCGCGTGCTGGCCGCCGCGATGCCGTACGCCCCGGCGCCGAAGTAGGCGATGTTGAGGTAGCGGGTGAGGATCTGCTCCTTGCTCATCTCCCGCTCCAGCGCGAGCGCGTACCGCATCTCCTGGATCTTGCGGGCCGTGGTGATCTCGGTGGCCGCCCGGCGCTGCCGCTCGGTCAGCCGGGGATCGCTGCTCAGCACGTTGCGGACGTACTGCATGGTCAGCGTGGAGGCGCCCTGCCGGGTGCGGCCGTCGCGCTTGTTCACGGTGAACGCGCGGACCACGCCGCGCAGGTCCACGCCGCTGTGCTGGTAGAACCGGACGTCCTCGGCCGCCACGATCGCCTGCCGCATCACCGGGGCCACCTCGTGCAGCGGCACGTCCACCCGGTCCTCCTGGTAGAAGGAGGTGATCAGGGTGGTGCCGTCCTTGGCGTAGAGGTTGGAGCGCTGGGCGGTGGGCGGCGTACGCAGCGTGTTCGGCAGCTCCGAGTAGGGCGTGGACAGGGCGGTGAAGCCGATCCCGAAGACCAGGGCTGCCGGCAGGGCGGCCGCCGCCAGCACCAACCCGGCCAGCACACCGGCGATCACCACGGTCAGCAGTTTGTCGAGATGGGCCCGGATCATCAGCTCTCCCCGCAGGAGCCGGTCACGCTAGGACCCGTTCAGAATGACCCGGAACGCCCCTTTCGCCCCGGGTTTTCCACAAACCCGGAGGAAACTCGCACCACGGTCAGGGAAGCAGTGCGGTGGCGAGCGGGTGGACCGTCTCCTCGATCTCGTCGGCGACCCGGCCGAAGCACTGGTCGCCACGACCCCACGGATCGTCGAGGTCGTCGGTGGGCAGCGTCGACGTGCCGTGCCGGGCGGCGTGCGCCGCGGCCACCAGGGCCACGCCCCGGTCGTACACCTCCTGCGGGGTGACCCCGGACGGCGGCAGCCCGGCGGTGTCCACCGCGGCCAGCAACCGACCGAACTCACCCAGCACGAAGGTGCGCGCCGCCGCGTCCGGGCGCAGCGCCACCACGTACTCGTGCTGGTCGGCGGTGGCGGTGAGGACCAGGTCGGCGGCGTCGATGTGCTCCGAGCGCAGCTTGCGGGCTGCGAACCCCTCGACGTCCCCACCCCGGGCGGTGACCTGCCGCGCCGCCGGCGGGTTCATCTCCTCGCCGGCGTGCCAGCCGCCGGTGCCCGCGCTGTGGCTGTGCAGCAGCTCGTCGGCGCCCGCCGGATCCTGCCCGCGCCGGCCCAGCCGCTCCCGCACCGCCAGGGCGAGCAGCCGCTCGGCCATCGGCGAGCGGCAGATGTTGCCCATGCAGACGTGCAGGACGGTGAACGGCGGCACTCAGACCCCCTGGCCGTCGACGAGGTCGGGCACCACGTCGCGCAGCTTCTCCAGCGGGATCGCGCCGGCCCGCAGCAGCTGCGGCACCTCGCCGGTCAGGTCGACGATCGTGCTCGGCACCGGGTCCGGGCAGGGCCCGGCCTCGAGGTAGGCGCGGACCGAGTAGCCGAGCTGGTCGCGCGCCTCCTCCGCGGTCACCGCGGCCGGCTGACCGGTCTTGTTGGCCGAGGAGACCGCCATCGGGCCGGTCTCGCGCAGCACCTCCAGGGCCACCGGGTGCAGCGGCATCCGCACCGCCACCGTGCCGGTCTTGTCGCCCAGGTCCCACTGGAGGCTCGGCGAGTGCTCGACCACGATGGTCAGCGCGCCCGGCCAGAACGCCTCGACCAGGTCACGCGCGGCCTTGGGCAGCGAGAACACCAGGCCGTCGAGGGTGTGGCGGGAACCGATCAGCACCGGCGGCGGCATCTGCCGGCCCCGGCCCTTCGCGTCCAGCAGCGCCTTCACCGCGTACGGCGTGAACGCGTCCGCGCCGATGCCGTAGACGGTGTCCGTCGGCAGGACGACCAGCTCGCCGTTCTTGACCGCCTCGATGGCCGCAGCGATGCCGCGGTCCCGATCCGCGGGTGAGCGGCAGTCGTAGAGCATCACGAGGAGTCAGTCTGCCACGCCGCCGCGCCGGAGGCGTGTTCGCCGTCCGCCCGTCGGGACGCGGTGGCGTACCGGGGCCGGCCGGTCAGGTCGCGGTGCTCCTCGACGGCGGTGAACCGGCCGTCGGCCGCGAGCAGCCCGGGCACCGCCGCGCCGTGCGTGTCGTCGTGCTCCACGCCCAGCACGCCGCCGGGACGCAGCAGCTCCGCCGACCGGCGCAGCACCGGCCGGATCACCGCCAGACCGTCCGCGCCGCCGAAGACCGCCTCCGCCGGGTCGTGCCCGGCCACCTCCGGCGGCACCACGACGTCGTCCGGCACGTACGGCGGGTTGCAAAGCAGCACGTCCACCCGGCCGACCAGTTCGGCCAGCAGGTCCGGGTCGGTGACGTCGGCCTCGACCACCTCGATCGGCCGGTCCCCCGCCGTGGCCCGCTCCGCCGCGTTGCGGCGCAACCAGCGCAACGCCGCCGGTGACCGCTCCACCGCCACCACCCTGGCGTCGGGCAGTTCCTGGGCCACCGCCAGCGCGATCGCGCCGGAGCCGCTGCACAGGTCCACCACCAGCGGCGCGTGCCCCCGGCCCCGCTCGACCCCCCAGCCGGCCAGCAACTCGGTCTCCGGCCGCGGCACGAAGACGCCCGGACCGACCGCCAGCTCCAGGTGCCGGAAGCCGGCGGTTCCGGTCAGGTGCTGCAACGGCTCCCGGTCCGCGCGCCGGCGCACCAGCGCGTCGAGGCGGGCCAGCTGACCAGTGTCGAAGCCGTCGGCCAGCGCGAGCCGCCCCCGAGGCACCCCCAGCACGTGCGCCGCGAGCAGCTCCGCCTCGACGCGGGCCGGCTCGACCCCGGCGGCGCCGAGGACCCGGGCCGCGCGGGCCACCGCGGCGGACGGACGGAGCCGCCCTGTCCCTTCGGGGGGGTGTTGCGGCAGAGTGGTCACCGCATAATCATGATGCGTCGCGGTTGGCGCGACGAACGGGTGCGCCGAGGCGCACACGACGGGAGGTTGCGGGTGGGCTGGCTCGACCGGGTCGAGGACCAGGTTGACGCCCTCACGCACGCCCGCGCCTTGCAGGAGGCCAGCCGCTCCGCCGAGTCGTACGCGCTGCTGGAGCGGGTGATCCGCACCACCAAGGATCCGGCGGCCCGGGCCGACGCCCTGGTGCAGCGCCTCTCCGCACTGATCAATCTCGGTCGGACGGCGGAGTTCACCCGGGCCATCGAGGAGGCGTCGGCGGCCGTCCGCGACCTCGCCGAGCCCTACCTGCACGGGCACCTCAACGCGCTCGCCGCGCTCGCCGCGCACCACCAGGGCGCGCTGGACCGCTGCGTCACCCACCTGGTCAAGGCCGCCCGGGCGCTGGGCGCGGTGGAGGACCCGGACCGGGACACCGCCTGGGGCTGGCACGACCTCGCGATGGCCTACTCCTACCTCAGCTTCCACGGCTACGCCCTGGGCGCGATCGAGCGGGCCCGGCAGCTCGGGGTGGCCGCCGGGATACCGGAGGAGACCTTCGCCGCCCCCGGCATCCGGCTGCGCAACGCGGTCGCCCTGGACCACAACGGCGACAGCGACGGCTGCCTGCGGGTACTGCGCGACGTCGCCACCGACCTGAGCCGGTTCGTCCGCAGCGGGCGCGCCGGGCGGCTGCGCCCCAGCAGCCTGGCCGCGTACGGCTACGCGGCGGCCCGCCAGGGTGCGCTCGGCGACCGGGTGGAGACCGGCGGCGACGCCGACCCGGCCCGGCTGCTTGGCCACGGCGGCGACAGCGCCCGGGCCCGCGACATGCGCCAGCTCGGGCAGGTCTGCCTGGCCGTCGCGGACGGGCGGCCGATCGAGGCGGTCACCCGGCTCGACACGATCCGGGTCTCCACCGAGACGCTCGGCGCGGCCGAGCCGGCCCGGCTGCGCAGCATCGCGCTGACCCGGGCCGGCGACCACGCGGCCGCGCACCGGGCCGACCGGCTGGCGTTCCGGCTCGCCGCGCAGCGCAACGACCGGCTGCGCGACGTCTACATCGACGGCATCGCGGCCCGGATCGACCATGAGGAGATGCGCCGGGAGGCGGCGCGGTTCGAGGGTGAGGCGCTGACCGACCCGCTCACCGGGCTGCCCAACCGGCGGCGGCTGGAGCGGTACATCACCGCGGTGGTCGCGCGCGGCGACCGGGTGGTGATCGGCGTCTGCGACCTGGACGGCTTCAAGGCGGTCAACACCCGGCACGGGCACCACTCCGGCGACCTGGTGCTCCAGCGCGTCGCCGGAGTGATCAACCGGGTGATGCGCCGGGGCGACTTCGTGGCCCGCTACGGCGGCGACGAGTTCGTGGTGGTGCTGCCGGACACCGGGATGGTCGAGGCCGCCGAGGTGGCCCGCCGGATCGAGGCGGCGGTACGCGCTGAGGACTGGGAGTCGCTGGTGCCGGGCACCCCGGTCGGGGTGAGCATCGGCTTCGCCGAGGTCTCCGGCGGCTCGGGGTTGCGCGACGCGCTCAGCGTCGCCTTCGAGCAGGCCGACCGGGAGATGCTGCGCGCCAAGTCCCGCCCGCGGGCCAGCTGACCCGGCCCGCCACCGGCCGCCGCGCGACCGTCGGGCGCCGGGTCAGCGGCGGGTCAGCTCGGTGTCGCCGGCCAGCCGGGCGGCGCGGTCGGCCTCGGTCAGGGCGTCCAGCACCCCGTCCAACTCGCCGCCGAGCGCCAGGTCCAGGTTGTACGCGGTGTAGCCGATCCGGTGGTCCGTGATCCGGTTCTGCGGGAAGTTGTAGGTGCGGATCCGCTCGGAGCGGTCCACCGTGCGGACCTGCGCCTTGCGGGCGTCCGAGGCGGCGGCGTCGGCCTGCTCCTGGGCGGCGGCGAGCAGCCGGGCCCGCAGGATGCGCATCGCCTGCTCCCGGTTCTGCAACTGCGACTTCTCGTTCTGGCAGGAGACGACGATGCCGGTCGGCAGGTGGGTGATCCGCACCGCCGAGTCGGTGGTGTTCACGGACTGGCCGCCCGGACCGGACGAGCGGAAGACGTCGATGCGCAGGTCGTTGGGGTCGATGGTGACGTCGACGTCCTCGGCCTCCGGCAGCACCAGCACGCCGGCGGCGCTGGTGTGGATCCGGCCCTGCGACTCGGTGACCGGGACACGCTGCACCCGGTGCACGCCGCCCTCCCACTTGAGTCGCGACCAGACGCCGTTGCCGCCCTCCGGTACGCCCCTGGTCTTGATCGACAGCGAGACGTCCTTCACCCCGCCGAGGTCGGAGTCCTGTGCGTCGATCACCTCGGTGATCCAGCCGTGGCGCTCGGCGTAGCGGGTGTACATCCGCAGCAGGTCGCCGGCGAACAGCGCCGACTCCTCGCCGCCCTCGCCGGCCTTGATCTCGACGATCACGTCCTTGGCGTCGTGCGGGTCACGCGGGATGAGCAGCTCGGCGAGGCGCTCCTCCAGGGCCGGCAGGGACGCCGCGATCGACTCCGTCTCGGCGGCGAAGGAGGGGTCCTCGGCGGCGAGCTCGCGGGCCGCGGCCAGGTCGGCGCGCGCCTGCTCCAGTTCGCCGGCCGCCTTGTGCAGCGGCACCAGCTCGGCGTACCGGCGACCGACCCGGCGCGCGGTGGCCTGGTCGGCGTGGATGGCCGGGTCAGCCAGCCGCTTCTCCAGCTCCGCGTACTCGTCGAGGAGGGCGGCCAGACGCTCGCTGCTCATGCTGCGGATGCTCCTTCGACGGACGGCGCCGGCCCGGGGCCGGTCGGTACGCCGGTGCGCCGGACGGAAACGGGCGGAATGCGGACGGCGCCCGCGCCCGGTGGAGAACCGGACGCGGGCGCCGAACGTGGAGTTACTTGGCCTTCTTGGCCTGAACCTTGGCGTACTTCTGCTGGAACTTCGCGACCCGGCCGGCGGTGTCGAGAACGCGCTGCTTACCGGTGTAGAACGGGTGGCAGGCGCTGCAGGTCTCGACGTGGATCGCCCCGCCCTTGGCGGTGCTGCGGGTGGTGAAGGTGTTGCCGCAGGAGCAGCTGACCTCGGTGGTCGTGTACTCCGGGTGGATGCCTGACTTCATCTCGCCTCGGTCCTCTCGTTGGTGGTCGCCGGGTCGCCGTCACCGCCCGTCGCGCCGTGCGCGCCGGGCTCGGGCGTGAACCGGAACCGGTGGCCGATTGACCAGTGTGCCATGGGCTGACGCCGACCCGGCAAGCGGGCCGCACACCTCTTCCGGCATCGTCAACATGTGTCTCCCCGTCCGCATTCCCGCCGCCCGGCCGGGCATTCACCCACCCGGCGGCCCGTCGCCGGGTACCCCGTCGGGGGTACGTCGTCGGGCCCGAAGGAGGTGAGCCGATGACCCGCCTGATCGCCACCCGGGGCCTGCCCGCCTCGGGCAAGACCACTTTCGCCCGCACCCTCCAGCCCTCCGTGGTCCGGGTCAACCGGGACGACCTGCGCCGGATGCTGCACGGGGAACGGCTCTTCACCCAGTGGGCCGAGGCGCAGGTGACCGCCGTGCAGCGGGCCCAGGTGGAGGCGCTGCTGCGGGCCCGGGCGGACGTCTGCGTGGACGACACCAACCTGCGCTCGCGGACCCTGCGGGACTGGGCGGACCTGGCCGCCCGGTACGGCGCGCGGTTCGAGGTGCACGACTTCACCGACGTGCCGCTGGAGGAGTGCCTGCGCCGCGACGCCGCCCGCCCGGAGACCGACCGGGTCGGCGCGGACGTGATCTGCCGCCTGCACGAGCGGTACCTGGCCCGGCGGGAGCTGCCGCTGCCGGTGCCGCAGGCCCGCACCGGGCGGCCGGCCGCGGTGCACCCGCCGTCGGACGAGCCGCCGGAGATCGTCCTGGTCGACATCGACGGGACGGTGGCGCTGAACGTCTCGCGCAGCCCGTACGACATGACCCGGGTCGGCGAGGACCGGCCCAACCCGGCGGTGATCGCGGCGGTCCGGGCGATGCACTCGGCCGGGTACGGGGTGGTCTTCTGCTCCGGCCGCGACGCCTCGGCCCGGGCCGCCACCGAGACGTGGCTGGCCCAGCACGTCCGGGTGCCCTACCTCGGCCTGCACCTGCGGGCGCTCGGCGACTCCCGCAAGGACTCGATCGTCAAGCGGGAGATCTACGACCGGGAGATCCGGGACCGCTACCGGGTGGTCGGTGTCTTCGACGACCGGGCCCAGGTGGTCCAGATGTGGCGCGCCCTCGGCCTGACGGTCTTCCAGGTGGCCGACGGCGACTTCTGAGCTGTCAGGAGGGGCCCCTTCCTATGCACGAGGCGATAACAAGGGGCCCCTCCTTTCACTCAGGGGGTGAGGGTGACGGTCGCCTCGGCGCGGACGCCGTTGACCGCGACCGCCAGCAGCACCGAGCCCGGACGCAGCGCGGTGAGCGTGCCGGTGGCCGGGTCGAAGCGGGCCACGTGCCAGGGACGCACCCCCGCCGCCGAGCCGATGTGCACGCTCGGCGGGGCGGACCAGTCCGCGCTCACCGGGGCGGCGACCGGCACGGTACGCCCACCCGGCTGGGTCAGCGTGGCGGTCACGCGCGCCGGGGCACCCACCGCGACGCTGGCCGGTGCGGTCAGCGCCAACCGGTCGACGTGCGCGTGGAACTCCGCGTCCACCCAGCGCGGCCCCTCGGCGAGCGGGTCGCGCCGGGCCCGGTCGGCCTCGGCCGGGGTGACCGGGTCCACGCCGAACTCGGTCCAGCCGGTGAAGCCGCCCCGGTCGGCCGGGGTGGACGGCGCCTTGCCCGAGTTGCCGTTGATCACGTACGGCACACCGTCCACCCGGTCGGCGTGGAACGTGCCGACGTGCCCGCCGACGAAGAGCGCGCCCTTGCCGGTGCGGTGCTGGAAGTCGGCCAGCCACTGTTCCAGCAGCGCCGCCTCCTTGCGGTCGCCGAGCTGGCTGGCCTGCGCCGGGCTCGGGTCGCGCGCCGGGTGGTGGTGCAGCACGACGACCGAGCCGACGCCGGGGTCGGTGGCCGCGGCGTCCAGCGTCTCGCGCAGCATCCGTACCTGGTCGAAGCCGCCGCCGCGCAGCGTCCCGGTCGACGAGTTCAGCGTGACGAACCGGGTGCCGGCGTGGTCGAACACCCGGGAGGTGGCACCGAACACGGACTGGAAGTTGCTGATCGGCGCGCCCATGATCTCGTGGTTGCCCGGCACGTAGTACCAGGGCAGCGCGTCGCCCAGTTCCTCGTCGAGGATCCGCTTGGCCAGCGCGAAGTCGGCCGGGTAGGCGGTGTCCACGAAGTCGCCGTTGATCAGCAGGAAGTCTGGCCGGGCCGCCTTCACCTCGCGCAGCGTCCGGCGGGCCTGGGCGACCAGGTCGCTGTCGGGATCGGTGGCGACGAACTGGGCGTCGGAGAGCACCGCGAACCGCCACGGCGCACCGTCCACCGTTCCGTCGCGGACCACCACCCGGTCGGTGCGCGGCGCCTGCGCCGGTACGTCCACGGCCGGCGGCACCTTGGCCACCAGGTCGTCGATGATCACCTCGCTGGTGTACCGCGCGGCGGGGTTGGTCTCGGCGACGTAGAACCGACGGACCCGTACCGGGTACTGCACTCCGGCCGGGACCGCGAACTCGACGTACCGCCATCCGGTCCAGGTGATCAGCGGGCCACGGAGCACGTGCTGGGTGTCCTGCGCGTCGTGCAGGTGCAGGCTGGGCCACTCCCCCGTGCCGTTGCCGTGGATCCACATGCCGAACGCCTGCGGCTGCCCGGGCACCTCGATCCAAGCGGGCGGGTCGGCGTACGCGGCCCGGGTGCCGGTGGACTGGCTGAAGTCGTACGTCATCCGCAGGCCGGTGCCGGTGTGCCCGGACGCCGGGGCGACCGAGCCACTGGCCCGGGCCTGGCTGAACCGCCAGGACGCGGCGTCGTCGAAGCCGGCCACCGGCACGTCGGTCAGGCCGATGGTGACCGGAACGACCGTGCTGGTCGCTCCGACGTGGATGGTGACCAGCGCCGAGCCGTTGTCGCGCAGCGCGTCGACGGTCAGGTTGCCGTCCGCGGTGGGGGTGATGCGCAGCAGGTCCCGGTCGTAGTCGAGGGCCAGGTTGGCCGGCTCGATCGGCGCGGTGTCGCCCTCGGCGTCGTAGCCGACCACACCGAGCAGTGCCGTGCCGTCCCTGCCGGTCAGCCCGACCCGCTCCACGGTGGAACCGATCCGGGCCAGCGGGCCGAGCACGGTGAGGTCCAGCGAACCGGTCGCCGCTCCGCGCGCCGCGGTGACCGTGGTGGTCCCGGGCCGCAGCGCGTGGAACACCCCGGCGTGGTCGACGCGACCGTGCGCCGCCGCGGTCACCCGCCAGGTCGGCGCACCGGCCGCCGGGCCGTACGTCTCGTCGTAGCCGGCGGCGGTGAGGGTACGGGTCAGGCCGGGGAAGACCCGGTCCGGTCGTCCGCCACGCACCGGCGAGACACCGGGGGCGACGGTGGGGTCGCTGGCGGTCTCCACCCAGTAGCCGGCGAGCCGGCCACTACCCTTGGGCGCGTACACGGCGAGGCCGTTCGGGACGGCGCGTTCGGTGCCGTCGGAGGGGGCGTTCTCCACCTGCACGGCCGCCGCGCCCGGCTCCCGGGCCAACAGCGTGGACGAGCCGCCGCCATCCAGGTTGAGCGCGTGGTGCGCGCCCAACTCGGCCATCATCCGACCCATCTCGGTCTGGGTCACCCCTCGGCTGTCGACCTGCCGACCGTCCACCGTCAACATGATCATTTTGCGACCGTCCGCCGTGAAGCCGACCGCGGTCCGCGGCGCCAGCGTCGGGTCGGCGATGCTCTGCACCACGCCGTCGCGGACCAGGACGTTGCCGCCGCCGACCGCCGCGTGCAGGGTGCTGCCGTCGGACGGCTTCGGCTGCCAGGCGACCGTCACCGGGTCACCGGGGCGCAGCCCGGCGAGGGCGTCCGCGCCGGCGTCCCGACCGAGCAGCACGGTGGTGCCGGCCGCGATCGGTCCGCTGCCGGCGGCACCGGCCACGGCGGCCACCCGGCCGTCGACCACGGTGACCTCCGCGACGCGGGCCGCGCCGTCCACCGCCCGCTGCCGGGGGTACGTCCCCCAGAGCGCGGTGAACACGCCGATGCCGCCGGTCTGCACCATGTTGTTGAACTGAGTCACCGACACCGGGCCGGTGGGCAGCGTGGCGGTGCCGTCGAAGTTCACCTCGATCACGCGACCGAGCCCGTCGGCGGTGATCGCCACCGCGTTGCGGTGCCCGCTGATCGCCGACTGCACGAGTTCGCCGTCGCGGATGCCGACCCCCTGCGCCGCGCCGGAGTTGTTGATGTCGAAGAAGTCGCCGTTCACGGCGGCGACCGCGCGGGAGGTGTCCACCGCGGTGCGCAGAGGTTCGGCCCTGCTGACCGCTCCGGAGTTGACGTAGTCGACGGTGGCACCGCCGGTGAGATCGGTGGTCAGCGCGTCGGCGCGCAGCCAGCCTTCGGCGTCGTACCGGTCGAAGGAGGTCAGCTGCACACCCGGCGCGACCGGGCGGGTGGCCTTCGTGGTCTCCAGGCCGTCGGCCGGCTCCACGCCGCCGTCGGCGACGGTCGAGGGGACCACGGTGGACGCGGCGACGGGCGGTGCCGGCGCCGCGGCTGTCGCCGGCACCGGGCCGGCCAGGATGAGCAGCGGCGTCAACATCAGGACGCCGGTGCGACGGGCGGATCGTCTGCGGGTACGCATGGACGACAGTCAACCCGACACTGAATAGAAGTTTCAAGACGCGTCCATTGAACCGAAGGAAAACTTCACCGCCGCGCACGCCCCCCTCGGCCCGGCCTGCCCCACGTCACCGCCTTTGCTCTGCTTCAACGGACGCAACGGGAAGCGGCCCGGACTGTTGCGTGGGTGTGAGCAGAGCAAAGGCGGTGACGTGCCGGGGTGTGAGGGTGGGCATGACGAAGGGGCACGGCCGCCTGGCCGTGCCCCTTCGTCGTCGGTCACTCGGGAGGCGTTACTCCCCCGGGGTCGACTTCGCGATCTGCATCAGGAACTCGATGTTGGTGCGGGACTGCTTGAGCCGGTCGAGCAGCAGGTCCAGTGCGGCCTGCGAGTCCAGCGAGTGCAGCACCTTGCGGAGCTTGTGGATGATGGCCAGCTCCTCGGGTGCGAGCAGGACCTCCTCCTTGCGGGTGCCGGACGGGTTGATGTCGATGGCCGGGAAGGTCCGCTTGTCGGCGATCTTCCGGTCCAGCTTCAACTCCGCGTTACCGGTGCCCTTGAACTCCTCGAAGATGACCGTGTCCGCCATGGACCCGGTCTCCACCAGCGCGGTGGCGAGGATGGTCAGCGACCCGCCGTTCTCGATGTTGCGGGCCGCGCCGAGGAAGCGCTTCGGCGGGTAGAGCGCGGTGGAGTCGATACCACCCGACATGATCCGGCCGCTGGCCGGCGCCGCCAGGTTGTACGACCGACCGAGCCGCGTCACCGAGTCGAGCAGCACGACCACGTCGTGCCCCAGCTCCACCAGGCGCTTCGCCCGCTCGATCGCCAGCTCCGCCACCGTGGTGTGGTCCTGCGGCGGACGGTCGAACGTGGCCGCGATGACCTCGCCCTTGACCGAGCGCTGCATGTCGGTGACCTCTTCGGGCCGCTCGTCCACCAGCACCACCATCAGGTGGCACTCCGGGTTGTTGCGGGTGATCGCGTTGGCGATCGCCTGCAGCACCATCGTCTTACCCGCCTTCGGCGGGGACACGATGAGCGCCCGCTGGCCCTTGCCGATCGGCATGACCAGGTCGATGACCCGGGTGGTGAGGATGTGCGGCTCGGTCTCCAGCCGCAGACGCTCCTGCGGGTACAGCGGAGTCAGCTTGTAGAACTCCGGCCGACGCCGCGCCTCCTCCGGCTCCATCCCGTTGATGGTGTCCAGACGCATCAGCGGGTTGTACTTGTCCCGCCGCTGGTCGCCGCTGCCCTCGCGTGCCCCCGCCCGCACCGCACCGGTGATCGCGTCACCGCGGCGCAGGCCGTACTTCTTGATCTGGGACATCGAGACGTAGACGTCGTTCGGGCCGGCCAGGTAGCCGGTCGTCCGGACGAAGGCGTAGTTGTCGAGCACGTCGATGATGCCGGCCACCGGGACGAGCACGTCGTCCTCGCTGACCTGCGGCTCGCGCTCGCGCCCGCCGGTGTCGCCACCGGTCTCCGGGCGGTCGCCACGGCCGCGGCGACGGTCCCGGAAGCGGCTGCGCCGGCCCCGCCGGCCACCGCCCTCACCGTCGTCGTCGCCGTCGTTGTCCCGCTCGGCACGCTGACCACGGTCGTTGCGGTCGCCCCGATCGTTGCGCTCACCCCGGTCGCCACGCTCGTTGCGGTCGCCCCGCTCGGCACGCTCGCCCCGCTCGGAACGCTCGTTGCGCTCGCCCCGGTCGGCACGCTCGCCCCGGTCGGTGCGCTCAGTGCGCTCAGTGCGCTCAGTGCGCTCGGTGCGCTCGGCCCGGTCGGTGCGCTCAGCACGGTCGGTGCGCTCGGCACGGTCGGTGCGCTCGGCACGCTCCGGACGCTCGGCACGGTCCCGCCGGTTCTCGGCCCGATCCGTACGCTCGCCGGCCTCGGCCTCGGTGCGGGCCTCGGTGGCACGCGCCTCGACGGCCGGAGCCTCGGTGGTACGCGCCTCGGTGGTGGCCGCCCGGGTCCGCCGGGTACGACCCCGGCCCGTGGTCTCCGCGGCCGGCTCGGCCGGCGCCTGGTCGGTGGTCCGCCGCTCGGCTACCGGCCGCTCGGCCGTCTCCCGCACCTCGGCGTGCACCTCCTCGCGAGCGGGAGCGGCCGCGGCCGCGACCTCGGCCCGCGGTCGAGGGGTCCCGGCGGCGGCGCCGCCCTGCCGCTCGGAGATCGCGGCGATCAGCTCGCCCTTACGCATGCGAGCCGTGCCGGAGATGCCGAGCGACGCGGCCAGGCTCTGCAGCTCTGGCAGCAGCATCGCCGACAGACCGGTGCCGCTACGCCGACGACGGGCGGGGGCGGCGGTGGTGGCATCGCCAGCGACGTTGGAAACATCCGACGTCACGTCGGTGGTGTCGCTCAATGGATTCCTTCCCTCGATAGGCCGGGACTGCCCGGAGTCGGAACTCAGGTGGCCGGGCGGCCTCGGTGCACCCGCCTCGCAAGGACGCGTCGCGGGAGTCTGTGACACAGCAGCCGGTCGGTATCCCGACTCACCAAAGTCGGTGAGCAGGTCTCGCCGTCTGCGGCGACCTGTGGAAACTGCGGTGCGGCGTGGGCCTTGGCAGGGGTGACGGGCTGACCGCCGAGAGCTTCGGGGGTGCGCCGACCCGCAGGAGATCGCGTGCTTCGCGGCTGTGCTAGGTCTAGAGCGTAATCAACTCTTCCGACCTGCGGCAACAGGGTCCCGCTCGGCGTGTCCCAGTCTACCCCGGGCGACCCGGGCTCCGCTGACGTCTATCGGTAACCGCCAGATCTCCCAATCTCTTCCCGGAGAGAAGCCCTCGGGCACCCCGGTCAGCGCCAGCACGGTCGGCCCCGCCCCACTGACCACGGCAGCCACACCGGCCGCTCGCAACGCACTGACCAGGGCCGCGGTGCCCGGCATCCCGGCCGCGCGGTAGTCCTGATGGAGCCGGTCGACGGTGGCTGGCAGCAGCAGCGCCGGGTCGGCGGTCAGCGCGTGCACCAGCAGCGCGGCCCGCCCGGCGGCCAGGGCGGCATCGCCGTGCGGCACGGTGGCCGGCAGCGCGGCCCGGGCGGTGGCGGTCAGGCCGCGCTGCGCCGGCACGAACACCGTGGGCCGCACGCCGTCGGCGACCGGCAGGGACACCGCCCGGGCGCCGGTCGGCTCGGACCAGGCCAGCGTGAAGCCGCCGAGCAGACAGGGCGCCACGTTGTCCGGATGGCCCTCGATCTCCGCGGCCAGCCGGAGCACGGCCGCCTCGTCCAGCCGGCGCTCGCCGTCGACGACCAGGGCCCGGGCCAGCAGCACGCCGGCGACGATCGCCGCGGACGACGAGCCCAGCCCGCGCGCCTGGGGGATCCGGTTGACACAATCGACGCGCAGCCCGCTGGGCTGACCGCCGAGCGCGTCGAAGGCGGCCCGCATGGCCCGCACCACGAGGTGCCGGTCGTCGTCGGGCAACTCCCCGGCGCCCTGCCCGGTCACCGTGACCCGCACCCCGGCCGGTGCGACCTCAGCGGCCAGGTCGTCGTGCAGCGACAGGGCGAGCCCGAGCGCGTCGAAGCCCGGCCCGAGGTTGGCGCTGGTGGCCGGGACCCGGACCCGGACCGGACCGGCCGTGAAGTTCGTCGACACGCGCTCATGCTAGGGCCCGGCACCGACACCTCCGGCCGCACGCCCGCAGCGTGGGACCGGGCGGTTTCAGCGGGCCGGGTCGGGGACCGGGTCGCCGGCCGGGTCGGTGAGGGAGAGGCGGCGGGTGGCGATCCGCCAGCCCACCGCGTAGACGACGGTGACCAGTCCGCAGCCGGCCAGCACCACCCGCTCGTCCACGGTGTCCACCACCAGCGCCACGACCAGTTGGCTCACCGAGATGGCCAGCGTCGCGAGCATCATGTCGGTGGCGAAGACCCGCCCGCGCAGCCGGTCCGGCACCTCCCCCTGCAGGGCGAAGTTCGACATCACCCAGTTGCTGCCACCGGCGAAGTGCGCGAGGAACACCAGCACCAGCACCAGCGGGAACCAGCGGACCGCCGAGGCGCCCAGGTAGGACAGCCCGTACAGCGACATCGACAGCGCCAACCCGGGCAGCAGCCAGGACCGGTTGGTCAGCACCCGACGCATCAGGATCGGCCCCACCAGCGCCCCCGCCCCGCGTACCGCGAAGAGCAGACCGGCGCCCAGCGGGCCGACCCCGTAGACGCCGGCGAGCAGCGGGAACACCGTCAACACGCCGTTGCCCAACCCAACCGCCGACTTGACCGTGACCAGCGCCAGCACCCGGGGCCGGTGCCCGATGTAGCCGAGGGCCTCGCGCACCGCCGCCCAGGTCCGCTGGACCGGCCGGTCCGGCTCCCGGGGCGCCTGCAACGGCCTGCGGATCGACGCGGCCAGGCCGGCCGCCAGCGCCAGGCCGACCGCGGCCACCCAGAAGCAGGCGTACGGGCCCACGCTCGAACTGAGCACGCCACCGAGCGACGCGCCGACCACGGTCATCGTGCCCCAGGCCGAACCGGCCACCGCGTTCCCGGCCGCCAGCTCGTCGGGTTCCAGCACGTTGGGCAGCGCGGCCTGCGCGGCCGGCGAGTAGAAGGCCTTGGCCACGGCGACCACCCCGATGGCCACCAGCGCCAGCCACGCCGTACCGGCGCCGCGCACCCCGAGCAGCAGCAGCACGCCGGCCAACGCGGCGACGTTCGCGCCCATCATGATCTTCCGGCGGTCGAACCGGTCGGCGATGGTGCCGGTGTACGGCAATAGCAACGCCACGATGCCGGTGTCGACCGCCAGCACCAGCGCCCCCCAGACGCCGCTGCCAGTCAGCTTCGGCAGCAGCACCAGCAACGGCACCATGACGAACCAGTCGGCACCGAAGACCACCAGTTCGGCGAGGAAGAGGTTGCGGAAGCTCCGGTTGCGGGTGAGGACCTCGCGGGTGGACGCCACGGAGCAGGACCCTACCCGCCAGATGCCGGTCGATAGCCTGCGCGAGCCGCCCGGAGAGCCGGAACGCCCCCGGCGGGTCGGAACCCGCCGGGGGCGTTCGTCGTACCTGCGTACCTATTCGGTGGGCTCGGCCGGCGGCAGCGGCGAGGTGCGGCTCCTGGGCAGCCGCAGCACCTCGAACTGGTCCGTGCCGTCCACCAGCGCGGCCGACGGGGCCGGACGCTCCGCCGGCGCCTGCGCGCCCTCGGCCCGCGCCGGCGCGCCGGCCGGCACCGCGATCTGGTTCGCGGTGACCGGGTCACCGGTCTCCGGCTCGGTCGGCTCGGTCACCGCCGGCTCGCCCGAGCGCCGCCGACGGCGCCGCTCGCGCAGCGACTCCTTGGTGTTCTCCACCATCGTGTAGAGCGTCGGCACCAGGATCAGCGTCAGCAACGTGGAGCTGAGCAGTCCACCGATCACCACCACCGCCAGCGGCTGGGAGATGAAGCCGCCCTCGCCGGTCAGCCCGAGAGCCATCGGCAGCAGCGCGAAGATCGTCGCCACGGCGGTCATCAGGATCGGGCGCAGCCGGCGCCGGCCACCCTCGACCACCGCCTCCCGAACCCCCCGGCCCTGGGCCCGGTACTGGTTGATCAGATCCAGCAGCACGATCGCGTTGGTGACCACGATGCCGACCAGCATGAGTACGCCGATCAGCGCCGGCACGCCCAGCGGCGTACCGGTGGCCAGCAGCAGGCCGATCGCGCCGGTCGCCGCGAACGGGATGGAGATCAGCAGGATCAGCGCCTGGGTGAGGCTGCGGAACGTGGCCACCATGATCAGAAAGACGATCGCGATCGCCGCCAGCACCGCCAGGCCCAGGTCGCCGAAGGCGTCCGCCTGTTCCGCGCTGACCCCGCCGATGGTGAAGCTCGCCCCCGGCACGTCGATGGCGTCCAGCCGCTTCTGCAGTTCCTTGCTGGTCGCCCCCAGGTTCGAGCCGGTGGCCGTGCCGGTCACCGAGACGCTGCGCTCACCGTCGATCCGGGTGACCTGCTGCGGCCCCTCGCCCTGGGTGACGTCCGCGACGTCGTCCAGCTTCACCGGACCCACCGGCAGCGCCCGCAGCTCCTCCACCGACACCGGCGGCTTCGCGCTCAGCCGCAGAACCACGTTCTGCTGCCGGCCGTCCAGCGCCACCTGACCCAGCGGCGCACCCCGGAAGGCCTGGGACACCAGCTGACCCACCGCCGCCTCGGTGAGCCCCACCCGGCCCGCGGCGACCCGGTCGACGGTCACGTCGACCCGCGGCACCCGCTCGGCCAGGCTGGTCGAGACGTCGGCGACGTCCGGCACCCCGGCCATCGCGCCCCGCGCCGCCTCGGCGGCGCGGGTCAGCACCTCCGGGTCACTGGCCTGGACGACCACCTCGAGCTGGCTGGTGGAGGCGTCCTGCCCACCGCCGAAGCTGATCTCGCCAACCCCGGTGCCGAGCTTGTCGAACTCCGTGCGCAGCAGCTCGCGCATCCGCTTCGCATCCGTGTCACCGTCGAGCGCGAGCGACCAGCTGGCCGCGTTGTTACCGCCGCCACCCGCCCACGGGTTGTCCCCGCTGCCGGCCGTCACCTGGTACGTCTCGACCCCGTCGGTGCGGCCGAGGACGGCCTCGATCTGCCGGGCCGCCGCGTCGGTGGCCGCCAGGCTGCTGCCGGCCGGCAGCTCCTGGCTGAAGTTGAGGGTGTCCTGGCCGGAGTCGTCCAGGAAGTTGGTCTCCAGCTTCTGCGCCAGGCCGAAGGTGCCGAAGAGCACCAGCAGGCCGAGGCCGACGGTGATCCAGCGGGTGGACCGCTTGCGGGTGGCGAAACCGATGACCGGCAGGTACGCGCGCTGCAACGGGCTGCGCAGCTCCTTGGACTCCGCGGCCCGGCGCACCGCCTCGTCGTCCGGAGTGCCGCCGCGCGGCTTGAGGAACCAGTACGCCAGCACCGGGATCACGGTCAGCGACACCAGCAGGGAGGCCAGCAGAGCCACCGTCACGGTGATCGCGAACGGCGCGAAGAGCTGCCCGACGAACCCGCCGACCAGCGCGATCGGTGCGAAGACCGCCACCGTGGTGAGGGTGGACGCGGTCACCGCGCCGGCCACCTCGCGTACGCCGGTGAGGATCGCGTGCCGCTTCTCCTCGCCGTACTCCAGGTGCCGTTTGATGTTCTCCAGCACCACGATCGAGTCGTCCACCACCCGGCCCACGGCGATGGTGAGCGCGCCGAGGGTGAGCAGGTTGAGCGAGTAGTCGCCGATCCACAGGGCGAGCAGCGCCACCACCACGGAGAGCGGGATGGAGACCGCGGTGACCACGGTGGAACGGATCGAGAGCAGGAAGACCAGGATGACGATGACCGCCATCAGCAGGCCCAGCAGGCCCTCGGTGGTCAACGACTCGATCGACTTCTCGACGAACGGAGCCTGGTCGAAGACGACGGTCAGCTCGGCGCCGGAGGCGTCCTTCAGGTCGGCCAGCCGGTCCCGGATCTCGTGCGAGATCTCCACCGCGTTGCCGTCCGGCGCGGCGGTGACGGCGACGCCGAGGCTCTCCTTGCCGTTGGTGCGGGTCAGCGCGGTGGCCGGAGCGAGCCCCTGCTCGACGGTCGCCACGTCACCGAGGCGGACCGGGGCGACACCCGGGGCCACCACGATGCCGCGCAGGTCGTCCAGGGTCGCGATCGGGGTGCCGACCTGCACCGGGAGCGCCTGGGTGCCGTCGGCCACCACGCCGGCGGGCACCGCCACACCGTTGGTCTTCAGCGCGGTGCCGATCGCCGTGGGCTGCAGCTTCGCCGCGGCCAGCTTGGTCAGGTCCGGCGTGACCACCACGACGTCGTCGCGGGTGCCGGTCACCTCGACCGCGCGTACCCCCTCGATGCCCTCCAGCTCCGGGACCACCGTGGCGCGCAGCTTCTCGGCGAGCGCCCGCTCGTCGCCCCCGCCGGCCGCGGCCAGCACGACCGCCGGCAGGTCGTCGGTGCTGCCCGCGATGACCTGCGGGTCGACGTTCTCCGGCAGCTGGGCGTCGATCCGGCTCAGCGCGGTCTGCATCTTGTTGACCACGTCGTCCAGGTCGGTGCCGAACTCGTACTGCACCTGGACGGTGGCCGATCCCTCACGGGAGGTGGAGGTGACCTTGTCCAGCCCCGGAATGCCCTGCAGGGCGTTCTCGATGGGCTCGGTCACCTGCGACTCGACGATCTCGGGGCCGGCGCCGGGGTAGGGGGCCACGATGAACGCGGCCGGGAACTCGAGCGACGGCAGCAGTTGCTGCTTCAGCGACGGCACGGCGAACGCTCCGAACGCCGTAATCACCACCGCGATGAGGGCGACGAGCCCCCGGTTGGCGAGGCTGAACCTGGCGAGCAGCGACATCGGGCTGGCTCACTCCTGAAGAGAGGATGCGGGCGGGGGTACCGAAAGTGTGCCCGACCCGATCATCCCGATTTCCGGTGCCCCCCAGGCGGGTCCCGGCGACGGGACCCGCCCCGCTCGTCGCTCAGACGAGGTCGAGCGAGCGGGCCGCGGCCAGCGGGTCGTTGGCGATGGTGAGGGGGGCCGGCGCGGTGGAGATGGCCCACTCCGGGTCCTTCAGACCGTGGCCGGTGACCGTGCAGACCACCGTCGACCCGGGCGGCACCGCGCCCGCCGCGGCCTGCTGGAGCAGGCCGGCCACGCTGGCCGCGCTGCCCAGCTCGACGAAGACCCCGACCTCGCGGGCGAGCAGCCGGTACGCGGAGAGGATCTCCCGGTCGGTCACCGCGGCGATCAGGCCACCGGAGGAGTCGCGGGCGTCCAGCGCCTTCGTCCAGCTCGCCGGGTTACCGATGCGGATGGCGGTGGCGATCGTCGACGGCTCCCGGACCGCCTGGCCGTTGACGATCGGCGCGGCGCCGGAGGCCTGGAAGCCGTACATCCTCGGGGCCCGGGTGGCGGCGCCGTCGGCCAGTTCCTCGGCGTACCCCATCCAGTAGGCGGAGATGTTGCCGGCGTTGCCGACCGGCAGGCAGTGGATGTCCGGTGCGTCGCCGAGCGCCTCGACGATCTCGAAGGCGGCGGTCTTCTGCCCGTGCAGCCGGTCGATGTTGACCGAGTTGACCAGCGCCACCGGGTAGTCCTGGGCCAGCTTGGCCGCGAGTGACAGGCAGTCGTCGAAGTTGCCGCTGACCTGGAGCAGCTTCGCGCCGTGCACCAGCGCCTGAGCCAGCTTGCCGAGCGCGATCTTGCCCTGCGGCACCAGCACCGCGCAGGTCAGCCCGGCCCGGGCCGCGTACGCGGCGGCCGAGGCGCTGGTGTTGCCGGTGGAGGCGCAGATGATCGCCTTGTTGCCGGCCTCCACCGCCTTGGAGACGGCGAGGGTCATCCCCCGGTCCTTGAACGAGCCGGTCGGGTTGGCGCCCTCCACCTTCAGGTGCACGTCACAGCCGAGCCGGGCGGAGAGCACCGGCGCGGGCAACAGCGGGGTGTTCCCCTCGTGCAGGGTGACGACGGGCGTGGCGTCGGTGACGGGCAGCCGATCCCGGTACGCCTCGATCAGACCCCGCCACATCTCGCTCTCCTCGCCTCTACCGCCGCGCCGACCAGGGGACCCGGCCAGCCTGGACCAGCGTGCCGGAGCGACCGGTGGCGCACCCACGGTTACCCACCTGGCGGGACGCGGGGGCCACCCCGGACCCGCCCTGCCCGGACCAACGACTCACAGCCCGCCCTCGACCCGCAGCACGCTCGCCACCGACCGGACGATGTCCAGCCCGCGCAGCTCCTCGACGGTGGCGGCGAGCGCGGAGTCGCGTGCCACGTGCGTGACGATCACCAGCTCGGCGTCGTCGCCCCGGCCGACGGCGCCGGACGCGCCACCCGCCGAGCCCTGCCGCACGGTGGCGATCGAGACGTCGTGGCGGGCGAAGACGCCCGCCACCGCGGCCAGCACACCGGGACGGTCGGCCACGTCCAGGCTGATGTGGTAGCGGGTCAGCGCCTCCCCCATCGGCCGCACCGCGAGGTCGGCGTACGCGCTCTCGCTGGGTGCGCGCACACCGGCGAGCCGGTTGCGGGCCACCGCCACCACGTCGCCGAGGACCGCGCTCGCGGTCGGCGCGCCACCGGCCCCCCGGCCGTAGAACATCAGCTGCCCGGCCGCGTCCGCCTCGACGAAGACCGCGTTGAACGCGTCGCCGACGCTCGCCAGGGGGTGGCTCAGCGGGATCATCGCCGGGTGCACCCGCACGCTGACCGTCTCCCGGCCGCTGCCGTCGGCGCCCCGGGCGGCGATGCAGAGCAGCTTGATCGTGCAGCCCATCGCCTTGGCGCTGGCCACGTCCGCGGCGGTCACCTCGGTGATGCCCTCGCGGTGCACGTCGGCCGCGCCGACCCGGGTGTGGAACGCCAGCGAGGCGAGGATCGCCGCCTTGGCCGCCGCGTCGAAGCCCTCGACGTCGGCGGTCGGGTCGGCCTCCGCGTACCCCAGCTCGGTGGCCTCTTCGAGCGCCTCGGCGAAGCCGGCGCCGGTGGCGTCCATCGCGGAGAGGATGAAGTTGGTGGTGCCGTTGACGATGCCGGTGACCCGGTTGATCCGGTCCCCGTGCAGCGACTCGCGCAGCGGGCGCAACAGCGGGATCGCCCCGGCAACGGACGCCTCGTAGTAGAGGTCGCCGCCGCCCTCGGCCGCCGCGTCGTGCAGGGCCGCGCCGTCCTCGGCGAGCAGCGCCTTGTTGGCCGTGACCACGCTCTTGCCCGCGCGCAGCGCCTCGACCAGCCAGCCGCGGGCCGGCTCGATGCCGCCGACCACCTCGACCACCACGTCCACGTCGTCGGACTTGATCAGGCCGAGCGCGTCGGTGGTGAACAGCGCCGGGTCGATCGGCAGGTCACCGCGGTCCCGGCCGGCCCGGCGTACGGCGATGCCGGCGATCTCGACCGGAGCGCCGATCCGGGCGGCCAGGTCTGCCGACTGCGCGTGCAGCAGCCGGACCACCTCCTGGCCGACCGTGCCACAGCCGAGCAGCGCCAAGCGCACAGGTGACGTCATCCCACATCCAAAGCCAGCAGGTCCTCTTCGGTTTCCCGCCGGACGATCAGACGCGCCTGGCCGTCCCGCACCGCGACCACCGGGGGGCGCGGCACGTGGTTGTAGTTGCTGGCCATGCTCCGGCAGTAGGCACCGGTGCCGGGCACCGCGACAAGATCTCCGGGCTGCACGTCGGCGGGCAGGAATTCATCCTTCACCACGATGTCCCCGGACTCACAGTGCTTTCCCACCACGCGGGCGAGCATCGGCTCGGCGGTCGAGGCCCGGGAGGCCACCGTCGCCGAGTAGGACGCGTCGTAGAGCGCGGTGCGGATGTTGTCGCTCATCCCACCGTCGACGCTGACGTACGTCCGGATGCCGTCGACGTCCTTGACGGTGCCCACCTCGTAGAGGGTGAACATCGCCGGGCCGACGATCGCCCGGCCCGGCTCGATCGACAGGTGCGGCACGGCCAGCCGCTCGGCCGCGCACTCGGAGTCGACGATCTTGCGCAGCCGCTTGGCCAGGTCCTGCGGCGTGGACGGGTCGTCCTGGGTGGTGTACGCGATGCCGAAGCCGCCGCCCAGGTCCAGCTCGGGCAGCTCGACCCCGCGCGCGTCGCGGATCTGCGCCTGCAGGGCGAGCACCCGTCGGGCGGAGACCTCGAAGCCGTTGGCGTCGAAGATCTGCGAGCCGATGTGCGAGTGCAGCCCGCGCAGCTCCAGGACGCCCTCGTCGAGGATCTTGAGGGCGGCCGCGGCGGCCGCGCCGCCGGCCAGCGAGAAGCCGAACTTCTGGTCCTCGTGCGCGGTGGCGATGAACTCGTGGGTGTGCGCCTCGACGCCGACGGTGACCCGGACCAGCACCCGGGGGCGCACGCCGCGCTCCCGGGCCAGCGCGGTCAGCCGGTCGATCTCGGTGAACGAGTCAACGATGATCCGCCCCACCCCGGCGTCCAGCGCCCGGGTCAGCTCGGCCAACGACTTGTTGTTGCCGTGGAAGCCGATCCGCTCCGGAGGCATCCCGGCCGACAACGCGGTGGCCAGCTCGCCCCCGCTGCACACGTCGAGGTGCATGCCCTCCTCGGCGATCATGCGGACCACCGCGCGGCAGAGGAACGCCTTGCCCGCGTAGTAGACGTCCTCGGTCGGGAAGGCGGCCCGGAAGTCCCGGCAGCGCGAGCGCAGGTCGTCCTCGTCGAGGACGTACACCGGGGTGCCGAACTCGGCGGCCAGCTCACGCACCCCGAGGCCGGCGACGGCGAGCGCGCCGTCGGCCGCCCGGGTGACGTTGCGCGGCCACAGCTGCGGCACCAGGGCGTTGACGTCGCCGGGGGTACGCAGCCAGGCCGGCCGGCTGCCGATGTCGCCGTGCAGGGCACCGGCCTCGTGAGCGCGCATGGGTACTACATCCTCTCGGGTGCGGAGACGCCGAGCAGGTACAACCCGTTGGCGATCACCGTGCGGGTGGCGTCGTTGAGCCACAACCGGGCCCGGTGCAGGTCGGTGACCTCCTCGTCACCGCGCGGCAGGATCCGGCAGTTGTCGTAGAACCGGTGGTACGCCCCGGACAGCTCCTCCAGGTAGCGCGCCACCCGGTGCGGCCCCCGCAGCTCGGCCGCCGTGGCGACCACGTCGGGGAACTCGGCGAGCGCCTTGAGCAGCTCGTTCTCCTTCTCGTGGGCGAGCAGCTCGGCGCGGAAGGCGTCGGCGTCACCCCGGGTCAGCCCGACCTCGGCGGCGTTGCGGGCCACGCTCGCCGTCCGGGCGGCCACGTACTGCACGTAGTAGACCGGGTTGTCCCGGGTGGCCCGGGTCCACAGCTCCACGTCGATGTCGATCGGCGAGTCGCTGGAGTAGCGGGCCAGCGCGTACCGGGAGGCGTCCACGCCGATCGCGTCGACCAGGTCCTCAAGGGTAACCACGGTGCCGGCCCGCTTGCTCATCCGCAGCGGCGCGCCGTCGCGCAGCAGGCTGACCAGCTGCCCGATGAGGATCTCCAGGTTGCGCTCGGGGTCGTCGCCGAAGCAGGCGGCCATCGCCTTCATCCGGCCGATGTAGCCGTGGTGGTCGGCGCCCAGCATGATCACGACCCGCTCGAAGCCGCGCTCCCGCTTGTCCAGGTAGTAGGCGCAGTCGGCGGCGAAGTACGTCCACTCGCCGTTGGACTTGCGCAGCACCCGGTCCTTGTCGTCACCGAAGTCGGTGGTACGCAGCCAGGTGGCGCCCTCGGACTCGTAGAGGTGGCCCTGCTCACGCAGCCGGGTCAGGGCGAGGTCCAGCTCGCCCCGGTCGTGCAGGTCCTTCTCGTTGAAGTAGGTGTCGAACTCGACCCCGAAGTCCCGCAGCGAGCTGCGGATCTCGTCGAACATCAGCGCGACGCCCTCGACCCGGAACACCTCCTGGGCGGCGGCGTCGTCGAGGGTCAGCACCTCCGGCCGGCGCGCCTGCACCTCAGCGGCGATCTCGCCGATGTACGCCCCGCCGTAGCCGTCCTCCGGCGCGGGCTGGCCCTTGGCGGCGGCGAGCAGCGACCGGGCGTACCGGTCGATCTGCGAACCGGCGTCGTTGAAGTAGTACTCCGTGCCCACCTCGGCGCCGGTGGCCCGCAGCAGTCGGCTCAGCGCGTCACCGACGGCGGCCCAGCGGACCCCGCCGATGTGCACCGGCCCGGTGGGGTTGGCCGAGACGAACTCCAGGTTGATCTTCTCGCCGGCGAACCGGTCGCTGCGGCCGTACTCCGGACCCGCCTCGACGATCACCCGGGCGAGCTGACCGGCGGCGGCCGCGTCGAGCCGGATGTTGAGGAAGCCCGGCCCGGCGATCTCCACCGACTTGATGCCGGGCGCCCGGCCCAACTGGTCGGCGAGGGCGGCGGCCAGCTCACGCGGGGGCACCCCGACCTTCTTGCTCAGTTGCAGGGCGAGCGTCGAGGCGTAGTCGCCGTGCTCCGGGTTGCGGGGTCGCTCCACCGCCGTGCTCTCCGGCAGCGCGGCGCGGTCCAGGCCACGCTCGTCGAAGACGGCGTGGGCAGCGGTGAGGACGACCGAGGCGAGTTCTGCAGGAGTCACCGAACCATGTTATCGGGGGTAGACTCGGGCCTTCGGCGGCGACCCTGCGCGTCATCCGGCCCGCCACCTCCCCTGACCGACCGACCTGACGAGGCACCATGAGCATCAGCACCCCGGGCGGCCCTGAGCGCCGTCCGACCGTGGTCAGCACCGGCAAGAAGCCGGCGGCCGGCCGCCCGGCGTCCGGCGCCAAGGCCGGGTCCGGCAAGCCGGCGGGCACCCCGCGGGCCGGTGGTGGCAAGGGCCCCCGCAAGCCGATCACGCCGGTCAAGGTGAGCCAGGGGCGGGCCTGGGGGCCGATCGCGCTCTTCGTGGCCGTGGGCGTGCTCGCGGCCGGCATCATCGGGTACGGCGCCTGGGCGTCGTTCCAGGGCTCGAAGCCGTGGGACAAGCGGGCCAACGCCATCGACGGCATCGCCAACTACCGCAAATCGGATCCCGACAGCCTGAAGTACGAGGCGCACAAGGCCGGTCCGCTGACCTACAAGTACTCGCCGCCGGTCGGCGGCGTGCACAACGCCGCCTGGCAGAACTGCATGGGCGACGTGTACGACGCCCCGATCGCCAGCGAGCACGCGGTGCACAGCCTGGAGCACGGCGCGGTCTGGATCACCTACAAGCCGGGCCTGCCGCAGGACCAGATCGACAAGCTCGCCGGCAAGGTCCGCGGTGTCGAGAAGATGATGATGAGCCCGTACGAGGGCCTGGACAAGCCGATCTCGCTCCAGGCGTGGGGTTACCAGCTCAAGGTCGACAACGCCGACGACAAGCGGATCGACGACTTCATCAAGGACCTGCGGGTGAACGCCTCCGTCGAGGGTCCGACCGCGCTGTGCAACCAGGGCGTGACCGCCACCGGCACCACCCCGCGTGACGACCTCCAGCAGCCCACCCAGTAAGGACGGCGATGACTGCTCCCGCGACGACGGACAGCGAGCGCCCCGAGGTCCCGGCCGCCCCGGACGAGAGCGGGCGGGCCCCGGCCCGGCGCTACGGCGTGCTGGTGCTGGCCGTCATGCTGGTGGTCGGCCTGCTGCTCGGCTACGCCGGCGGCCTGCTGACGCCGCGGCTGGCCCGACCCGGTGACGCCTCGGTCGAGGCGGGCTTCGCGCGGGACATGACGTCGCACCACACCCAGGCGGTGGAGATGAGTCTCACCGCCTACCGGTCGGCGACGCTGCCCGGGGTGCGGCAGATGGCCGTCGACATCGCCACGGGGCAGCAGGGTGAGATCGGCGCCATGCAGACCTGGCTGCGGGAGTGGGGGCTGAGCCCGACCGGCTCGCAGCCCCCGATGTCCTGGATGTCGGACGGGTCCGGCCTGGTCAAGGACGGCCTGATGCCGGGGATGGCCACCCCGCAGCAGATGGCCGCGCTGCGTGACGCCCGGGGCATCGAGGTCGACCGGCAGTTCCTGGCTCTGATGATCAACCATCACCTGGGCGGCATCCACATGATCGACGGGGTGCTCGACGAGACCGACGACGCCGAGGTGCTCCGGGTGGCGCGGACCATGAAGGCCACCCAGCAGAACGAGCTGAACAACCTCCGTCAACTCCAGCAGCAGGCCAAGGGCTGAGCCCGCGACCGGCGCTTCCGGGCCCGCGTCACCGCCATGAGCAGGCGGTACGCGGGCCCGCGTCGTCACGGTTGCAAGGCCGCCGTCCCACTATGGGCGTTTTGATCGGTCCGACCGATTACGTTGCTTAGAGACTTTTCTCCGCACATATCGTGACCAGTTGCGATTCGGGCTCGTTGCCCAAGACGTGGGGGTTGCACTCAGAGACGCACGGCGTTCGGTCACCAGTTGGTGCCGACGCCACACCATCGGCGGTGACGGGGCGGTGGCAGCCGTCCGTCGCGGACAGCGGCAGGGCGAGCCGGGAATGCTCAGCCGCGAACAGGAACTCGAACTGATCGACGGGCTGCGGGGGGTCCACCCCGACGAGTTGGGGCTGGACGAGGAGCTGTGGACGCGGCAGAGCCTCACCACGTTCATCCAGCGCCGGTTCGAGCTACCGCTCGACCCGGGCGCCGTCGGGGCGTACCTGCGGGCCTGGGGGTTGGGTCCGCGGGAGCCGCGCGAGCGCGCCTGCGGGCTCTGCGTCGGCGCGGTTGAGCGCTGGGTACGCAGCGAGTACCCGGCGATCACCCGGGCCGCGCAGGAGCATCTCGCGGAGGTCTACTGGATCGGCCGGATCCGGCTGCGCGGCACCATGCCGGCGGCGGACGTGATCTCCGCCGTCTCCTCCCGCGGTCGGGTGCGCTTCATGATCACCACGCCGACGGTGGACCCGCCGCTCCCCCGCGACTTCGTGCTGCGGCTCAGCGGCGCCGAGCAGCGCACGGTGCACCTGATCGTGGACGGCTCCTGGCCGCGCAACGAGTGGCCCCGCCGACTCCCCCGCCGCATCGTGCTGCACCCGCTGCCCAGCTGCGGCCGGGCGGTCGCGGCCTGACCACCGGACCGGGGTCGACGACACGATCGGGTCAACGGATACCGATTCGGCGTTCACGGAGGAGGTTTGCTAGTCTTCTCCAGTCGCTGAGCCCCCGTAGCTCAGGGGATAGAGCACCGCCCTCCGGAGGCGGGGGCGCAGGTTCGAATCCTGCCGGGGGCACCACCAGACACCGAAGCCCGGGCCGTTGGCCCGGGCTTCGTCGCATCCAAACCCGCGCATCGTCAGCCGGCTTCGCGGCGGGCGCGGGCGCGGCGCTTGCCCTCGTGCATGGCCTGCACCCGCGCCACCGGGATGGTCCGTCCCTCGGCCACCAGGTCGTCGGGGAGCGGCTGCGGCGCCGGCATCAGCGCGGCCCACGGGTCGCCCCCGGCGAGCAGCGGCGGGACGGTCCGGATGGTGAAGTCGGCCGGCGTCACCGCACCCAGGTCGGCCCAGTCGACCGGGAAGGAGACCGGCAGGCCGGGCCGCAACCGCGGGCTGTACGCGGCCACCACGGTCGCCCCACCGGCCCGGGTGGCGTCGACGAAGACCCGGCCGCCCCGGTCCTCCCGGATGAACGCCGTGGTCGCCAGCGCCGGGTCCAGCCGTTCGGCGCGGGCCGCGACGGCCCGGGTGGCCGCGGCCAGGTCCTCCGCCGTCGGCCCCTCGGCCACCGGTACGAAGACGTGCACGCCCTTGGCGCCGCTGGTCTTGACCGCGCCGGCCAGGCCGGCGTCGGCGAGCGCCTGACGGACCAGCAGCGCCGCGCCGACCGCCGCGCCGAACGAGTCCCCCTCGGGCGGGTCCAGGTCGAGCACCAGATGGGTCGGCCGGTGCAGGTCCCGCGCCGTGGCCAGCGTCGGGTGGTACTCCACCGCCCGCTGGTTGGCGAACCAGAGCAGGGTGCGCCGGTCGTCGCAGAGGGCGTAGGAGACCTCCCGGTGCGAGGCCTCCGCCCAGACCGGCATCCGGCGTACCCAGTCCGGGGTGTACTTCGGGAGGTTCTTCTGCATGAACGGGGGCTGCCCGGGGCGTACCCGGATCACCGACAGCGGCCGGTCGCGCAGCCCGGGCAGGATCCGGTCCGCCACGGCGTCCAGATAGTCGACCAGGTCCCGCTTGGTCCCCTCCGCGACGTCGGACAGCGGCTGGTCCAGGTTGGTAAGGGCCACCCCGTCGCGCGTCTCGTCAGCCTCGCTCATCGGATCACCCTCCCGGCCCGCGCGCCGGCGGTCAACCGGACCTCTTTGGTGCATGGTTTGTTACCGACGTCATCGTCTGTGACCATGAACCCGAGCGGAAGGAGGCACTGTCATGTCCCAGAGGAACAGCGATGTGCCCGAGCCGGCCGCGAGCGAGCTGGCGTGCGCGGCCGCAGACGTGCCGTTCACCCCGGGTCAGGCCAAGGCGTGCACCGTCCGCGAGGTGCTCGACCGGGTCGGCGGCAAGTGGAGCATCGGCATCCTGGTGGCCGCCTCCCAGGGCCCGGTGCGCTTCACCGAGCTGGAACGGCACATCGAGGGGATCAGCCGCCGCATGCTCACGCTGACCCTGCGCAACCTGGAGCGCGACGGCCTGCTGCACCGCAAGGTCTATCCGACCGTGCCACCCCGGGTGGAGTACACCGCCACCCCGATGGCGCTGGAGCTGTACGAGTCGCTGGTCGCCCTCACCAGCTGGGCCGAGCGGCACCGCCGGGCCATCGCCGACGCGCGCGGCGCGTACGACCGGGCACACGGCACCGCCTGACCTGCGACGACCGGCTCTCCGTCCGGTCAAACCTCACGTGTCTGTGGCGAATGCCACCGCAGTCACCTGACCGATCGGTCAGCGTCTGACCGATCGGTCAGGCATGCTGGTCCGCGGGAGGTGGACCGATGGCCCGAGCGGTGTCCGAGACGCACGGCGAGATCCTGGCCGCGGCGGCGCGCCGCTTCGCGGTGACCGGCTACCGGGGCACCTCGCTCCAGGACATCGCCGGCGAGGTGGGGTGCTCCAAGGCCACCGTGCTCTACCACTTCGCCAACAAGGAAGCCCTGCTCGCCGAGCTGATGGCCCCGGCCATCGCGGTGCTGCGTGCCCTCGACGACCGGCTCACCGGGTTGACCGGCGTTGCCGCACAGCGGACCGCCGCGGAGGGCTTCGTCGACCTCGCGGTCCGGTTCCGGCGGGAGATCGCGCTGCTGCGTGGCGAGTTCCCCGAACTGCTGGCGCAGCCCGCGTTCGCGCACATCCAGCGGATCTCCGAGCGGCTGCGCGACGCCTTCGCCGGCCACTCCGACCGACCGGCCGCCCAGATCAGCGCGCTGGTGCTGCTCGCCGGCATCCCCGAGGCGTGCGCCGAGTTCGTCGACGTACCCGACGACGAGTTGCGCCCCGCCCTGCTCACCCTCATCCGACGGGCCCTCGAACCCGTCGAGGAGACCCCTCCACCCACGACCGAGGACAAGGAACCCTGATGGCCACCCTGCTCTACCGGCTCGGCCGGGGCGCGCTGCGCCGGCGGCGGCTCGTCGTCGCGCTCTGGCTCGTCGTACTCGTCGGCGCCGGCCTGGCCGCCGCCGTGCTGCGCGGCCCGACGGCGAGCAACTTCACCATGCCCGGCACCGAGAGTCAGCGCGCGCTCGACCTGCTCGCCGAGCAGTTCCCCGCGGCCAGCGGCGCGACCGGCACCATCGCCGTGAAGGCGCCCGGCGACGGCCAACTGGCCACCCCGCAGGGCAGGGCCGTGGTGCAGGAGATCGTGGAGCAGGCCGGAAGCCTGCCCGGCGTGGTCGGCGCGGTCGACCCGTTCCAGGCCGGCGCGGTCTCGCCGAACGGCCGGTACGCGCTGGTCCAGGTGCAGTTCGCCACCGGCGCCGACGAGGTGACCGACGCGCAGCGCACCGCGTACGAGAAGGTCGGCGCCTCCGCCGAGGCACAGGGCTGGCAGGTCGCCCCCGGCGGCGAGGTGCTGGGCGGCGAGCCGGAGATCGGCTCGACCGAGGCCCTCGGCGTGCTGGTCGCGGCGATCGTCCTGATCATCACGTTCGGCTCACTGGTGGCCGCCGGGATGACCATGCTCAACGCGCTGATCGGCGTGGGCGTCGGCATGGCCGGCCTGTACGCGCTCAGCGGCACCATCCAGTTGACCAGCACCGCGCCGATCCTGGCGCTGATGCTCGGCCTCGCGGTGGGCATCGACTACTCGCTGTTCATCACCTCCCGGCACCGGCAGAACCTGCTGGAGGGCCTGCCCCCGGAGGAGGCGGTCGGACGCGCCGTGGGCACCGCGGGCTCCGCCGTGGTGTTCGCGGGCGCCACCGTGGTCATCGCGCTGGCCGGGCTGGCCGTGGTGGACATCCCGTTCCTCACCGTCATGGGTCTCGCCGCCGCCGGCACGGTCACCGTGGCCGTGCTCGTCGCGATCACGCTCCAGCCGGCGCTGCTCGGCTTCGCCGGCCGCCGGGTGCTCCCCCGCCGGCTGCGTTCCGCCGTCACCGCGGACGCCAGCGCGCTGGCGGCGGCCGACCGTCCGGCGGCGGCCGAGGACCGGTCCGGGTTCGGCTTCCGCTGGGCGCGGCTGGTCACCCGCTTCCGGGTACCGGTCATCCTGGTCGGGCTGCTCGGCCTCGGGTTGCTCGCGCTGCCCACGCCGGACATGCGGCTGGCCCTGCCGGACGCCAGCACGGCGACGGTGGGCTCGCCCGCCCGGGTGTCCAACGACCTGATCACCGAGGGCTTCGGGCCCGGGTTCACCGGCCGGCTCGCGGTGGTCGTGGCCGGCACCGACGCGCAGGCCACCACGGCGGCGCTGCCGCAGGTCACCGCGCTGCTCCAGCGCACCGACAACGTGCTCGCGGTGGCGCCCCCGCAGCTGAGCCCGGACGGCCGGACCGCGCTGCTCGGCGTGGTGCCGAAGACCGGCCCGACCGACGAGGCCACCGAGACGCTGGTGCACGACATCCGCGACTCGGTGCGCGGGATCAGCGGCACGGAGGTGCTGCTCACCGGCGTCACGGCGATCGGCATCGACGTCTCCGAGAAGCTCTCCGACGCGCTGCCGGTCTACCTGCTGCTGGTCGTCGGGCTCTCGGTGCTGCTGCTGATGCTGGTGTTCCGCTCGCTGCTGGTGCCGGTCAAGGCGGCGCTGGGCTTCCTGCTCACCGTGGCCGCCACGTTCGGCATCACGGTGGCGGTCTTCCAGCAGGGTCACCTCGCCGACCTGGTCGGCCTGGACACGCCCGCCCCGCTGATCAGCTTCCTGCCGATCCTGCTGATCGGGATCCTGTTCGGGCTGGCGATGGACTACGAGGTGTTCCTGGTCTCCCGGATGCGGGAGGACTTCGTGCACGGCGACACCGCCCGGGAGGCCACGATCAGCGGCATGGGCCACGGCGCACGGGTGGTCACCGCCGCCGCACTGATCATGATTTCGGTCTTCGGCGGCTTCGTGTTCCTCGACGACCCGGTGATCAAGTCGATGGGCTTCGCGCTCGCCGTCGGCGTGGCCATCGACGCGTTCGTGGTACGGATGACCATCGTCCCCGCGGTGATGTCGCTGCTGGGCGACCGGGCCTGGTGGTTGCCCCGTTGGCTGTCCCGCGTCCTGCCCAACGTGGACATCGAGGGCGAGGGCCTGCGCGAGCACCTCGACGACCGCGCCCCGGCCCGGGTCTGACGCCGCCCGGTCACACCCCGGCGGGATAGGTCTCCAGCTCGCCGGGGGTGGCCGGGGAGGGCAGCGGGTGCAGGGCGGTGGTCTCGTCGCACCAGATGAAGGCGTCGTAGCGTTCGCCGAGCCGGGTGGGCACGTAGTTGCCCCAGGACTCGAAGGACGGGTCGTAGACGACACCGATCGCCCGGTGGTCCGCCGTACCGGTGACCCAGCCGGGCTGGTCGTCGCCGCCGAAGACCAGCACCGCCCGCTCCGGCATCAGCTCGTGCAGCCGCCGCTCCACGGAACCCGGGCGGGCCGGTGGCACCACCATCGCCTCGGGCGGCGAGCCCCAGCGCGGTGCGGCGATCACCGTGCCCCGGTAGCTGCCGAAGCCGACCAGCGCCACCGCCTCGTCGCCGTGCCGCTCCCGGGCCAGCTGACCAATGTTGATCATCCCGTCCGCGGCCATGTCGGTGGCCCGGGCATCCCCGACGTGCGTGTTGTGCGCCCAGACGATCCCCCGGGCGCCCGGACCGTACCGGTCCAGCAGCCGGTCCAGGGTGTCCTGCATGTGGGTGTCGCGGATGTTCCAGGAATCCGGACCACCGGCCACCATCGCCCGGTAGTAGCGCTCCGCACCGGCCACCACCTCCGCGTTCTGCCAGGCCGAGAAGCGGTCCGGGCCGTCCGAGAGGGCCTGTTCCCGGGTCCGCGCCAGCAGTCGGACCACCTCCTCCTCGCACCGGGCCGAGACGAACCGGCTGGCCGCGCCGTACTCCTCCACCCGTTTGCCGTACGGCTCGAAGCACCGGTACGCGTCCTGCGCCGCCTCGAGCGAGCTGGGATCCTCCTCCCCCAGGTAGTCGAAGATCGCCTGCATCGACTCCCAGAGGCTGTACACGTCCAGCCCGTGGAATCCGGCTCGCCGGTCCGCCGGCCGCTCCAGGTTCCACGCCCGCAGCCACCGACTGAACCGGGACACCTCGGCGTTCGCCCACATCCAGGTCGGCCACCGCTCGAACCGCTCCAGCGCGCTCTGCGGCTCGACGATCCCACCCGCGGTGGCGGTGACCGAACGGTTCACCTGGTCGCAGTCCGGCCAGTCGCCCTCCACCGCCACGAACGAGAAACCGCACTCGGCGATCAGCCGTCGGGTGAGCTGCTCCCGCAGCCGGTAGTAGTCGTAGGTGCCATGGGTCGACTCGCCGATCATCACCACCCGGGCATCCCGGACGCGCTCCAGCAAGGGGTCGAAGTCGCTCGGCGCGCCGAGCCGCTGAACCAGCATGGCGGCCGGCTACCCGACGTCCGCTGCGACAAACCGTCGGCGTGCCGCGGGCCGACACGCCGTCGGAGCCGGTGTGTCGGCGCGTGGAGTGGGTAGCCGGCCGGCATGACCGTCACCGGGGTTCAGTTGCAGGAGTACCTGGCCGGGCTCGACTACCCGGTCTCCCGCGAGGACCTGGTCCGCTGGGGCCAGGAGAACGGGGCCAGCACGGCGATGTTGCAGATGCTCCACGCGCTGCCGGCGGAGCAGTTCGATTCGCCGGCCGAGCTGAGCGAGGCGCTGAAGACCCTCGCCTGACCGGCGTCGGAAGGGACCGGGTGGTCCCTTCCGACGCGGCGGTCACCGGCGGAGAGCAGCCGGATCCGGGCGGCCCGCCACGCCGCTCGATCGTGAGGTCAGGCGGGGAGGGTTACGGTGCGGGACTCGGTGCGGGCGGTCTCGGCGGCGGCGAGGATGGCGACGACGTCGCGGCCGAAGCGGACGTCGCACTGGTGGTCCCGGGTGCCGGTGCGTACCTGCTCGATCAGTTGGTCGATCGCCACGCCGAACGCCGTCGCCGGTTCGCTGTCGCCGTTCGGCACGGTTTCGATGCCGTTCTCGCCGTAGAACACGAACTCCCGGGTCATCGCCTCGGTCGGGGCGTCCAGGCTCAGGGCGGCGCTGCTGGTGGCGCCCCCCTCGTGCGTGAGCAGCAGGTGCACGGTCCCGCTCAGGCCGTCCATCGCGGCCACCCGGGTCACCCGGCCCAGCACCGGCAGGATGATCGAGAGCGCGTGCGGGCCGATGTCCCAGAGGGCGCCGTGCTCGCGGCGCCACAGCGAACCGCCGTACGGGCTGCCCTCCTGGAAGATCGAGGCGAACGCGGTGGTCCGGCCGTGCTGCCAGCCTCCGACGGCGGCGGTCGCGGCGAGGAACGCGGTCACGTTCGGCTGGAACCGCTGGGTGAAGAAGATGACCGAGGCCACGCCGGACGCCTCGGCGGCGGCGACCACCCGGTCCGCGTCGGCGACGGTGAGCGCCAACGGCTTGTCCAACAGCAGGTGCCGGCCGGCGGCGGCCGCCCGCGCGGCGATGTCCGCCTGGATGTCCGGTGGCAGCGCGACGGCGATCGCCTCGCACGCGTCGATCAGCGCGTCCACGTCGGCGTACGCCGGCACCCCGTACCGCTCGGCCAGGAAGGCGGCCCGCTCCGGGTTGCGCCCCCACACGCCGACGAGTTCCGCGTCCGGGTGTGCGTGCAGCGCCTTGCCGTGCGTCTCGATCGCCCAGTGACCGGTGCCGAACAAGCCGAACCGCAGCACGAGTACCTCCACCGTTCTCACCCTCGCCGCGGCGACGCCACGGACGTGATCCACGCTAGTCGCCCCGTCGGGGGCGCAGGCGGCGGGTCGACCAACCGGCAACCTCACCGGCGGCCGGATCCACCAGCGACGAGCGCCGCGAATGCTGAGGACACCCCCGATGCGCGCCTGTCGAGCTGCCCCATATCCGGGGCAGCTCGACAGCGAGCGGCTGGACGCCGAGCAACCATCCCGCACTGCTCGGACAACACGACGGTCGACGGGGCGGCTGCGGTTACTACGGCGGTTAGTAGGCTGTGCCGGTGACCGAGGCAACGACCGGGTGGAGCCCGATGACCAGCGCAGCGGCAGCCGCAGCCGCCGACTCGCCGGTGGACGGGGTCCTGGCGACGGCATCGATCGTGCTGTCGCTCGCCCTCGCGGTGTGGGCGCTGGTGGCTGCGCTGCGCAACCGGCCGCCGGACCGGACGCAGTTCATCGGCCTGGCCGTGCTGGAGTTGGCGCTGCTCGCGCTGACCGTGGTGGCGCTGGTCGCCCTCGGGGGCGGCGAGCGTCCGGGCGAGCCGGGGGCGTTCGCCGGATATCTGGTGACGGTGGTCTGCCTGCCGCCGCTGGCCGCGGTGCTGGCCCGGATGGAACCCACCCGCTGGGGCTCCGGCATCGTCTGCGCGGTCTGCCTGGTCACCCCGGTGGTCGTGGTCCGGTTGCAGCAGACCTGGGAGGTGCTCGGTGGTTGAGACGTCGGCGCCGCGACGCGCCACCAACACCGGGCCGGGGCGACTGCTGATCGCGGTCTACCTGCTCTTCGCGATCGCCGCCACCAGCCGCGCCGGGCTGCAGATCGCCACCAAGTTCGACGAGGCGCCGGTGGCGTACCTGCTCTCCGCGGTCGCCGCGCTGATCTACATCGTGGCCGCCGTGGGGCTGGCCCGCGCCGGGCACACCGGGCGCCGGATCGCGCTGCTCTGCTGCTCGGTGGAACTGGTCGGTGTGGTCGCGGTGGGCATCCTCAGCCTGGTCGACCGGGAACTCTTCCCCGACGAGACGGTCTGGTCGCAGTTCGGCAGCGGCTACGGGTACATCCCGCTGGTGCTGCCGGTGCTCGGCCTGTTCTGGCTCTGGCGTACCCGCCGCGACCCGGCCTGAGCGCCGACGGCGCCGTACCCGCCGGCCCGGGACGACCGGACGGCCGCCCTTGCGGTGGGAAGGGCGGCCGTCGAGGTGCGGTCAGTCGCGCGGGCCGCCGGCGACGTAGATGACCTGGCCGGACACGAAGGACGCGCCCTCGCTGACCAGGAACGAGATGGTGTGGGCGACGTCCTCCGGGCGGCCCGGCCGGCGTACCGGGATCTCGGCGGCGGCGTGCTTCTGCAGGTCGTCGAAGTCCACCTTCATCCGCGCGGCGGTCGCGGCGGTCATGTCGGTGACGATGAAGCCGGGCGCGACCGCGTTGACGGTCACCCCGAACGGCCCCAGCTCGATGGCGAGCGTCTTGGTGAAGCCCTGGAGGCCGGCCTTGGCGGCGGAGTAGTTCGCCTGGCCCCGGTTGCCCAGCGCGGAGGTGCTGGAGAGGTTGACGACCCGCCCCCACCTGCGCTCCACCATGTGCTTCTGGGTGGCCTGGCTGAACAGGAACGCGCCGCGCAGGTGCACGCCCAGCACGGTGTCCCAGTCGCCGTCGGTCATCTTGAACAGCAGGTTGTCGCGGAGCACGCCGGCGTTGTTGACCAGCACGGTGGGCGCGCCCAACTCGGCGGCGACCCGCTCGACGGCCGCCTCGACCTGGGGCCGGTCGGACACGTCGGCGCCGACCCCGAGGGCGCGGCCACCGGCGGCGGCGATGGCATCCACCGTCTCCTTGGTCGCCGACTCCTCGATGTCGACCACGGCCACGGCCATCCCGTCGGCGGCCAGCCGGCGGGCGGTGGCCGCGCCGATGCCGCGTGCGGCTCCGGTGACGATGGCGACGCGGGGCTCCTCCGACATGATTACCTCCCGGTAACTTGAGCTCGATCGAAGGAGCTTAACCCGCACTCAGGAAGTTCTCCTATACGAAAGGATCTTGTCGGCGTACGGTCTCGTCCGGTCCTCCGATCGATGCCCTTGCCCGGCGACAACCATCTCGGCGAGTGCATCCGGAGGCGTCGCCGTCCCCTCAGGCGGCGACTGGAGCAGTAGACGAGGCAAGGACGACAACCCGTGAAGTTCCCCCGTCCCCGTGGAGCCCGGCTCGCCGCCGTGGTCTCCGCGGTTCTGGCGGTGACCGGAGGCTCACCAGCCCTGGCCGCCGCTCCCGACCCGGCGGCTCAGCCCGACCGGAAAGCCGCGGCCCCCGCGGCGCACGACCTGCCCACCCCACCCGGCACCCACTCGGTCACCCTGATCACCGGTGACGTGATCACCACCCGGCGCGGCGCGAACGGCGGCACCGTCGACGCGCGGCGTCCGGACGGCACCCCCACCCAGGTGCGGGTGGTGGAATCCGGCACCGACCTGTACGTCTACCCGCAGTCCGTGCTCCCGTACCTGGCCGCCGGCACCCTGGACAAGCGGCTGTTCAACGTCACCGGGCTGATCGCCGACGGGTACGCCGACGCCAAGGTCGATCACCTGCCGCTGATCGTGTCGTACACCGATGCGGCGGCCGGGCTCCGGACCGGCGCCGTGCCGACCGGAGCGACCCGCACCCGCGCCCTGAGCAGCATCAAGGGTGCCGCTCTGCACGAGGACCGCGACCGGGCGGACGAATTCTGGGCCGCGATCACCCCCGCGGCGAAGTCGCCCGCCGGGGCCTCCGGCGGCACGGGACGCTTCGGCGGCGGGATCGCGAAGATCTGGCTGGACGGGCGCGTACACGCCGACCTCGCCGACACCACCGCGCAGATCGGCGCCCCCGAGGTGTGGGCCGGCGGTGACACCGGCGCGGGCGTACGCGTCGGCGTGCTGGACACCGGCATCGACGCCGGCCACCCCGACCTGGCCGACCGCATCGCCGAGTCGGCCGTGTTCGTACCCGGCGAGGAACTCACCGACCGGGTCGGACACGGCACCCACGTCGCCTCCACGATCGCCGGCACCGGCGCCGCCTCCGCCGGGCGCGAGAAGGGCGTCGCCCCGGACGCCCGGCTCGCCATCGGCAAGGTGCTCAGCGACGAAGGGTTCGGGTACGACTCCTGGATCCTCGCCGGCATGGAGTGGGCGGCCCGGGAGGCCGACGCCACCGTCATCAACATGAGCCTGGGCTCGAACCAGCCCACCGACGGGACCGACCCGATCAGCCAGGCGGTCAACACGCTCAGCGCGGAGACCGGCGCCCTGTTCGTCGTCTCCGCGGGCAACCTCGGCGCGCCGGGCACCGTGACCGCCCCGGGCGCGGCGGACGCCGCGTTGACCGTCGGCGCGGTCGACGCCGACGACCAGCTCGCCTACTTCTCCAGCCAGGGGCCACGGATCAGCGACGAGGCGATCAAGCCGGAGCTGACCGCGCCGGGCGTCGGCGTGCTGGCAGCCCGGTCGCAGTACTCGCCCGGCGAGGGCTTCTACGAGCGGCACGACGGCACCTCGATGGCCGCGCCACACGTGGCCGGCGCCGCCGCCCTGCTCGCCGCGAAGCACCCGGACTGGACCGGCCAGCAGCTCAAGGACGCGCTGGTCAGCACGACCAGGGCGACCCCGCAGTACGACGCGTACCAGGCCGGCACCGGCCGGGTCGACGTCGCCGCGGCCGTACGCGCCCCGGTCGTCGCCACCGGCGCCGTCTCCACCAGCGTGCGGTACGAGACCGCGAAGGCGGGCGGCAGCACGCACCCGGTGACGTACACCAACACGACCGGCCAGCCGATCACGCTGGACGTGGCGGTGGACGCCCCGACCGCACCGGCCGGGCTGTTCAGCCTGTCCGCGACGCGGCTGACCGTACCCGCGCACGGCACCGCCGCCGTCACCCTGACCACGGACACCTCCCGGGCCAGCGCCGGCAGCCGGTACACCGGCCAGCTCGTCGCCACCGGAGCCGACCGGGCCGTGCTGACCCGCACCGCGATCGGCGTGGGCACCTACACCCCGTACCACGCGCTCCGGCTGGAACTGACCGACCGGGCCGGCAAGCCGGCCCCGGGCCTCATCGAGCTGGGTCAGCCGGGCAGCTCCGAGCCGGCCTTCATCAACACCGACTCCGACGGCACGGTGCAGCTGAACCTGCCCGAAGGCGTCTACTCGGCGATGAGCTTCCTCAACGTCACCGGCAGCCACGGGCCGAACTCGCTGGGCCTGGCCCTGCTCGGCGACCCGGACATCGACCTGCGCGCGGACACCACCGTCCGGCTGGACGGCACGGCGGCCCGGCGGATCCAGTCGCTGGTGCCGCAGCCGACCGCCGACACGTTCGCCCGGCTGGACTACTACCGGTCCGAGGGGGCCGGCCGCTGGCGCTCGTTCATCGAGGGCGCCGTGTTCTACGACAGCTTCTGGGCCCAGCCGACCAGTCACGACGTCACGCACGGCGACTTCTATGTCGGTGCGCGGTGGCGCCGGGAGCAGCCGGAGCTCAGCGTCGGCACCGCGACCGTCGACTTCGACGACGTGGTGCGGCAGCAGGGCACCACCCAACTGCCGAAGGGCCGGTGGACGCTGCCCGCCGTGTACGCCGGCAACGGCGCGGCGAGCGACTACGCCAAGCTGGACGCCCGCGGCAAGGTGGTCGTGGTCCGGCACAACGAGGCGGTCGGCGACTCCGAGCAGGCCGCGGCGGCGACCGCCGCCGGGGCCAGGCTGATGGTGGTGGTGAACGACAACCCGTGGCGCGAGGTGCGCGACTACGGGGTCGACTTCTTCACCCCCACGCCGATCGAGGTGGCGCTGCTCAGCACGGACGAGGGCGAGGCGCTGATCCAGCGGATCCAGCGCGGCCCGACGAGCGTCGAGGTGGCGTCCCAGCCGGTCGCCGACTACGCGTACGACCTGGCCCAGGGCTACCACAACCGGATTCCGCGCGAGCTGACCCGGACCGAGACCCGCACGACGCTGGCCCGGATCGACGTGGGCTTCGGCGTCCCCACCCCGCAGACCCGGGGTGGTGAGTTCCGGTTCGACTGGCCGTCGTACTCGGACTGGGGCATCGGCCGGACCAGCAACCGGCCGCTCGCCCCGGTCCGCACCGACTGGGTGTCCACCGGCGACCTGTACCAGTGGGGCCAGGAGGCGTACCTCGAATCCGGCACGTACCAGATCGACACCCGGACCAGCTACCGGGCCGGCAGCGGAGGCACGGAGCAGTTCTTCGAGCCGATCGAACGGCCGCACCTGAACAACAACTTCAAGCTGCCCACCCGCTCCGGTGACAACCTCAACCTGGACGTACCCGGTTGGGGCGGGGACGACCACGTCGGCATGGCGCTGAACGGGGCCGAGCAGACCAACCAGCTCTACCAGGGCGACAAGCTGCTCGGCCAGAGCAGCAGCACGTGGGTGAGCGGCACCGCGCCGGGCACGGGGGATCTGCCGTACCGGCTGGTCGTCGCGACCAGGCAGGACCCGGCCGCCGGCCGGTACTCCACCCGCACCGAGACGCAGTGGCGGTTCCGGTCGACGGCACCGGCCGCCGGTGTCGAGTCGAGTGTGCTGCCGCTGCTCCAGCTCGACTACGCGGTCGACACCGACGCTGCCGGCACCGCGAAGGGCCGTACCGACCTGACCGTCTCGGCCGCACAGCTCCCCGGGGCGGCCGGTGCCGGCCGGCTCGGGCCGGTCACGTTGGAGGTCTCGTACGACGACGGCGCGCACTGGCAGAGGCAGACGCTGGACGGGGCGCAGGTCGGCTCCGGGACGGCGCACCTGCGGGCACCGAAGGGCGCGGCGTACGTGTCGCTGCGCGCCAGCGCCACGGACCGCTCGGGCAACTCCGTCGAGCAGACCGTGATCCGCGCCTTCGGCGTGCGCTGATGATCGTTGCGTGACCGCGTGTCGTCCGGCCGGCCTCGGGTCGGCCGGACGACACGCGTGCGGCGAAGAACCGCACGGGCGGTGGTCAGACTGCCGGTGCCCGGCAGAGACGGATCCAGCGGTAGCCGTGACCGGAGAGCTTGAGCCGGTCCAGTTTGCCCACCTCGTCGTAGCCCCGGTCGGTGAGCACGTCGATCGGCAGGTCGGCCTCCGCTTCGAGGGTGCTCAGGTCCACCTCGACGTCCTCGGTGCCCAGGTTGTGCAGGAAGACCATCGTGCCGGTGGGACCGTCGGCCCGGTGGGCGAGCACCCCGGGCGGCATCGGCACGTCGATGTGGACGGTCGTGCCGGAGCCGATCTCCGGTGCCTCCCGCAGCGTGCGGATCATCCGCTCGAACCAGCCGAGCAGGGACCGTGGGTCCTTGCGCTGGGCGGTCACGTTGACCCGGTCGTAGCCGAACTCGCCCTTGTCGATGACCGGCCGTACCAGCTTCTCCGGCTCCGCGGTGGAGAAGCCGCCGTTGGGCTGGTACGACCACTGCATCGGGGTACGGATGGCGTCGCGCCCCCGCAGCGACAGATCCTCGCCCATGCCGATCTCCTCGCCGTAGCGCATCACCGGCGTGCCGCGCAGCGAGAACTGCAGGGCGTACGCCAGCTCGATGTGCCGGCGGTCGTTGCCCAGCATGGGGGCGAGTCGACGACGGATGCCCCGACCGTAGAGCTGCATCTCCTCGCTCGGGCCGAACTTCGCCAGCACGTCGTTGCGCTGGTCGACGGTGAGCCGGGAGAGGTCGATCTCGTCGTGGTTGCGCAGGAAGGTCGCCCACTGGGCGCCCGCGGGCAGCTTCGGGGTGTCCCGCAGCGCGTCGATGATCGCCTCCGGGTCCTCCCGGGCGAGGGCGAGCATGAGCCGGCCGTTGAGCATGAAGTCGAAGAGCATGTGGATGCGGTTGCTCGACCCGCCGCCGTCGCCGAAGTAGACCGGTAGCTGGTCCGGCTCGACGTTCGCCTCGGCCAGCAGGACGGCGTCGCCGCGGCGCCACTGCACGTGCTGGCGCAGCTCGGTGAGGAACTCGAAGTCCTTCGGCGAGTTCGGGTTGCCCGGTTCGGTCTGCTCGATGATGAACGGCACCGCGTCCATCCGGAAGCCGGAGACGCCGAGCTGGAGCCAGAACGAGGTGATCTTCTTGATCTCCTCGCGGACCTTCGGGTTGTTCACGTTGAGGTCCGGCTGGAACCGGTAGAAGCGGTGGTAGTACCAGGCCTTGGCGGTCCGGTCGTAGCTCCACGTCTCGTGCTGCTCACCCGGGAAGACCATGCCCTGGTGCCGGTCGTCCGGCTCGGTGTCGGACCAGACGTACCAGTCGCGGTACGGCGAGTCCGGCGAGGAGCGGGCCGACTGGAACCAGGGGTGCTGGTCGGAGGTGTGGTTCACCACCAGGTCGATGATCACCCGGATGCCCCGGTTCTGCGCCTGGTGCAGCAGCTCGGCGAAGTCGCCGAGGGTCCCGAGTCGCGGATCGACGGCGTAGAAGTCGGTCGCGTCGTACCCGTCGTCCTTGTTGGGCGACGGGTGGATCGGGTTCAGCCAGAGGCAGGTCACCCCCAGCCGCGCCAGATAGTCCAGCCGCCCGATCAGACCACGGAAGTCACCGATCCCGTCGCCGTCGGAGTCGGCGTACGTGTCGACGTCGAGGCAGTAGACAACGGCTTCGGAGTACCAACGCTCACCCATGTCGAAGGAACATCTCCGGTCGATCACCATGGCAAACCCGGGCGACGCACGGCCGGGCCCATCCGGGGGTACGGTGCCGATCATGGAAAACGGACTGGTGCCCCCGAGTGAACCGTTGGACTGGGCCCGGGGCGTCTGGCTGCACCCGCCGGTGCGCGCCGAGGAGGGGCCGACGGGCGAGCTGGTGGTCGAGCCGGCGGCGGAGAGCGACTTCTGGCGGCGGACAAGCTACGGCTTCGTGCACGACAACGGCCCGGCCCTGCTCGCGCCGTTGCCGGTCGGCACCGCCATGGAGGTGAGCTTCACCCTCGACCTCACCGGGCAGTTCGACCAGGCCGGCGTACTGGTCCGGGTGGACGAGCGCACCTGGGTGAAGACCGGCGTCGAGCTAAGCGACGGTGAGCTCTCACTCGGCGCGGTGGTGACCCGGGAGTTCTCCGACTGGTCGCTGGCGCCGGTCCCGCAGTGGGCGGGGCGGGAGGTGACCGTGCGGGTCAGCCGGGCCGGGGACGCGCTGACCGTCCGGGCCCGGGTGGACGACGAGCCGTGGCGGCTGGTCCGCCTCGCCCCGCTGGACCCGCAGGCCGAGGCCACGGCCGGCCCGTTCTGCTGCGCGCCGCTGCGGGCCGGGCTCGCCGTCCGGTTCAGCGGCTGGCGGCAGGGGCCGGCCGACACCGCGGTGCATCCGGACCACTGACCGCCGGATCAGCGTGGCCCGGCTCACCCGCAGGTGTGGGTCGGGCGTTCCGGGGTATCACCGTTGGATCCCCGGCACCTGTGAAAGGACGACCAATGGCGCTCGCCCAGAACGTCGACCCGTCGCAGTTCACCGGGTTGACCGGCTGGGTGGCGGACGTCATCGAGGCGATGGGGCCGCTCGGCGTGGCGCTGCTGGTGGCGTTGGAGAGCATCATCCCGCCGATCCCCAGCGAGGTCGTGCTGGCGATGGCCGGCTACCTCTCCGCCGAGGGCCGGTTCAACGTGGTGCTCGTCGTGCTCGCCGCGACCGTCGGCTCGCTGGTCGGCGCCCTGGTGCTCTACTGGCTGGGCGCGGCGCTCGGCGAGGAGCGGCTCAAGCGCTGGCTGGACCACATCCCGCTGGTCGACCGGAGCGACCTGGAGAAGGCCGACCGCTGGTTCGAGCGCCACGGCCGGTGGGCGGTGCTGATCGGCCGGGTGGTGCCGGTGGTACGCAGCCTGGTGTCGGTGCCGGCCGGGGCGAACCGGATGCCGCTGGGCGAGTTCGTGCTGCTCACCACGCTGGGCAGCGGCGTGTGGAACACCGTCATCGTCGGGCTCGGCTTCGCCCTCGGTTCACGGTGGCAGGAGGTCGATCGGTACAGCAGCTGGTTCAACTACGCGATCTTCGCGATCTTCGCCTTCATGATCGTGAGCTGGGTGGTCAAGAAGGTCCGGAAACGCCGCGCGCGGCGCGACCGGCAGTCGGTGACCGCCGGCCGCTGACCCGCGGCAGAGGTACGGGTGAGAGGGGTTCCCTTCTCTACCGTAGGCGTTAACAGGGGGCCCTTCCTTTCAGTACTGCGCGGTGATCGAGGTGAACTCCCAGGTGTTCTGCGCGATGCCGGAGCAGTTGGAGACCACGCCACCGCCCGGGCAGGGCCGGTCCCGGTTGACCGACCAGAAGGTGAAGCGGGACAGGTTGCGGGCCCTGGCCCAGTCCCGGATCTGGGTCCAGGTGGCCGGCGAGGTCAGCTCCTGCTGGTCGGAGAGACCGTTCATCCCGGAGATCCCCATGTGCGCGTACGCCGTCGCGTCGGACCAGCCGAAGGCGGTCTTCAGCGCGTTCTTCAGCCCCTCCGCCGCGTTGACCGTGCTCTGGTACATGTTCGCGCCGCCGCCGAAGTCGAACGGCATGATGGTGAACGTGTCGATGTTCGCGCCGAGGGCGGCGGCCTGGTTGATCAGCCGGGTGCCCCAGTAGTTCGGTCCGGTGGTCGAGGTCCCGAAGGTGACGATGGTCTTCAGCCCCGGGTTGTTCTGCTTGACGATCTTCAGCGCGCCGAGGATCCGGTCCTGGACCACCTCGTTCTCGAACTCGTCGCTGTTCTCGATGTCGATGTCGATCGCCTTCAGCCCGAACGCGTCGATCACCTGCTGGTAGGCGCCCGCGAGGGCACTCGCCGAGGAGCAGTTCGGCCCGAGCTTGTTGCCGCTCCAGCCGCCGATGGACGGGATCACGTCGCCGCCGGCCGCCCGGATCGCCGCGATGGTGCTGGCGTGCGCGCCGCCGGTGAGCGGGCCGGAGCCGTCCCAGGCCGGGGTGCAGCCGCCGCCGGAGAGCAGGAACGCGATGGTGAACCACTTGACCCCGGTCGCCGACATGACGGTTCCGGGCGCCGGCGGGTCACCCCAGCCCGGGTAGAGGTAGGGCGCCACCGCCATCGAGCCGCCACCACCGGTGCAGCCGGTGGTGCTGGCCGGGACCGCGGCCGAGCGTGCCGACTCGCCGGCCGAGTTGTACGCGGCGACGGTGTAGCTGTGCGCCGAGCAGGCGGCCAGCCCGGAGATGGTGGCCGAGGTGCCGGTCACGGTGGCCCGCACGGTGGAGCCCTCGTACACCCGGTAGCCGGTCACGGTGCCACCGACCGCGTTCCAGGCCAGTGAGACCGCCGACGTGGTGCTGCCGGTGACCCGCAGGCCGCCCGGGGTGGCCGGAGCGCCCGGCGGGGTGGTCGGGCCGCCGGCGCAGGGCGCGCCGTTGACGGTGCAGCCGGTCGGGTCACCGGTGCCGCTGACGATGAAGCCGAACGAGGTGCTCGCCCCCGCCGCGAGCGTGCCGTTCCACGACTGGTTGCGGGCGGTGACGTGCTGCCCGGCGGAGCTGACCAGCGCGTCCCAGGCCGAGCCGACCGTGCTGCCGGCCGGCAGGTCGAACTGGACGTTCCACGAGGTGATCGTCGAGGCGGTGTCGTTGGTGACGGTGAACCTGGCCTCGTACCCGCTGCTCCAGCTGGAGGTGCGGACGAAGGCGGCGGTGGCGGCGGACGCGGCTGGCGGCGCCACGAGGGTGGCCGCGACCAGGGCGGCGGCCAGCGCGACGGCGAACGTGGCCGCGCGGGGGGAGCGGAGTTTCACGGGTGGCCTCCAGGGACCGGTGTGGTGGGGGATTCCGTCCGCGCGGCGCGGGGGCGCCGCGCGGACGGGGAATGCCGGCGCCCGGCGGGCACCGGGGTCAGGGCAGGGTGTCCAGGTGCGGGGCGAGGGTGCGGGCGAAGCCGTTGCCGTTGCTGACGTCCCAGTTCACCGACCAGGTCATCGCGCCCCGGATGCCCGGGTAGGTGCGCGGCGGCCGGAAGCTGCCGCAGTTGGTGCCCCCGGCCAGGCAGTCCAGCGCGGCGGTGACCACGCTGGGCGCGACGATGCCGCCGCCGGCCGCGCCCGGGCCGGCGGGCAGGCCGAGGCCGACCTGGTCGGGACGGAGACCGGCCTCCAGTTGGATGCAGGCCAGCGCGACGATGAAGTTCACCGTGCCCTGGGCGTACGCGGCGTTCTGGTCGCAGCCGAGCATCGCGCCGGAGTTGTAGTACTGGGTGTTGACGACGGTGAGGATGTCCTTGATGTCCAGGGCCAGCTTGAAGTAGCCGCTGGTCGGCGACTGCATGTCGATGGTCTGGGGCGCCATCGCGATGATCAGGCCCGCGCCGACCCTGGCCCGTAGCGCGCGCAGCGCCTGCGCCATGTACGTCGGGTTGAGCCCGTTCTCCAGGTCGATGTCGATCCCGTCGAAGCCGTAACGCGCGATCAGCGCGGCGGCCGTGTCGGTGAAGGCGGTGGCGCTGGCGGCGTCGTTGACGGCGACCCGGCCGGCCTCGCCACCGACGGAGAGGATCACCTTCTTGCCCCGGCCGTGCAGGGTCCGTACGTCGGCGGTGAAGTCCGCATCGGTGTAGCCGCCCAACGCGGCGGCCAGCCCGGGGTCGACGCCGAAGGTGAGCGCACCGGGCGTCGCCGTGGCCTCGGCGAAGGCGACCGCCACCACGTCGTACTCGGCGGGGACGTCGCGCAGTCGTAGCTCGACGGCAGGGTTGTCGAAGTTGTGCCAGTAGCCGGTGAGCAGGTGCTTCGGCAGCCCTCCGGTGGGCGGCGGGTTCGTCGGTGGCGGAGTGGTGGGGGGCGGGGTGGTCGGCGGCGGGGTGGTCGGGGTGGTGCCGCCGCCGCAGGGCGCGCCGTTGAGCTGGCAGCCGGTCGGCGAGCCGGAGCCGCTGGCCAGGAAGCCGAAGGAGACCGAGGCGCCGGGGGCGATGCTGCCGTTCCAGGACCGGTTGGTGAAGGTGTGCCGCTGGCCGGAGGAGCTGAGCAGCGCGTCCCAGTAGCTGCCGAGGGTGCTGCCGGCCGGCAGGTCGAAGGAGAGGCTCCAGCCGTTGATGGTGTAGCCGCCTCCGTTGGTGATCGTGTACTTCCCCTCCCAGCCGGAACCCCAGTCGGAGGTCTTGACGAAGCTCGCCGTGGCCCCGGCGGCGAAGGCCGGCAGTGCCACCCAGGCCGCGCCGAGCGTCGCGGCGAGGGCGGCGACCAGGGACAGGACAAGGGCTCTGGAACGCTTCATGCGACCCTCCACACCCGGATGGGCATCCATGGACGTCAACGTTGCCGCTAATTATTAAGACAGTTAACTGTTTCTGTCCAGGGGTCGACGCACATGAATGGGCCCCCGCCGCGCGGAGCGCGCGACGGGGGCCCGACAGGCGGACCTGTCGATCTAGCCGGTGCTCGCCGGTGCCGCCTGCGGCCGGCGCAGCACCGCCTGCTCCAGCGCCGACCAGGCGGTCGCGGCCACCAGGTAGATCACCGCGGCCAGCGGCAGCACCAGCGCCACCAGCACCGTCGTGTACGGCAGGAGCGGCAGCAGCCGGCCGAGGGTGGCGGCGCCCGGACCCTCGGTGGGCGTACCGGCCACCGTGCCGACCGCGGTCGACGCCCGACGGGCCCGCCGCGAGGACCACCAGGCCAGCACCAGCAGCACGGCCAGCAGGACAGCGAAGAGCGGGCCGGCCATCCCGGTCAGCCCGTCGGCGAGATGGTGTCCCAGCGGCACTCCGGCCAGCCGCTCGTCGAGCAGCCCGGTGCCGCCCTCGTCGGTGCTGAAGAGCCGGTACAGCACCAGCAGGAACGGCGCCTGGATCAGCAGCGGCAGGCAGCCGGTGACCGGGTTGGCGCCGGCGAAGCGGTACAGCGCGAAAATCTCGCTCTGGAGCTTCGCCGGGTCGTCGGCGTGCTGCCGCTGAAGCTCACGCACCTGCGGGGCGAGCGCCGCGCGGCGCCGTTCCCCGCGCACCTGGGCGACGGTGAGCGGCGAGATCAGCAGCCGGACGGCGACGGTGAGCAGCACGATGGCGGCGGCCGTCGCGGCGCCGCCGGTCAGCGGTTCGAGCAGGGTGGTGAGCCAGGAGAGCGCGGTGCCGGCGGCGCCGACCGCGTCGTGCAGTGGTGCGAAGGCGAGCATGGGTGACCCCTCGGTCCGATTCCGGTGCGGTCCTCCCTCCGGCGGCACACGCCGGGTGGGACCGATGACGACGGGATCGGCCGCGTGGCGGCGCGGCGCTACGCGGCCGAGGGGTGCCCGGGCGCACGCGGGCGGGGCCGCCCGGCGGCGTCCGGGTCGACCTGCCGGGGTACCCGACGGCTGCGGGCCCGTGCCCGCAGCCCGGCCCAGCGCCGGGCGGCGCCCGGCCCGCCCGAGTGGGCGACCACCCGCGCGGCGAGCAGCGCGGTGAGCAGAAGCAGGGCGGTCAGCGCCGCGCCGGCGAGCAGGTCGGCCGGGCGCTCGGAGAGCAGGGTGAGCTGGGCGAGCGCGTACGCCCACGCGCCCCAGACGAACCCCAGCGGTACCTGCACGGGGTCAGCCTAGGACCCGGTGTCACGCCGGCCGGCCCGATCGCGGCGACCGACCCGGATCCGGCGGCCCGCGATGCCCGGGTACGACCGGCGCGGCGAGATCGCGAGGCGCGCCGAGGGCGGCGCGCGGTGGCCGGGCGACACGCGGGCCGACGCGCCGGTGCCACGTTTCCCGCCATCGCCACTGTGGGTAACCAGGCGACCGACCGGCGCGGATGGCCCGCGACCGGCAGGAACGGACGGTGGTGGCGATGACCGGCCAGGTGGCGGAGGCCCCCAGCGGTACGGCCGAGGCGGTGGACCTGCTCACGGTGGGTGTCGAGGAGGAGTTCCTCCTCGTCGACCCGCACACCGGGGCCGCGGTACCCGCCGTCGACCTGGTCCTGGAGCAGGTGCCGGCCGAGCTGCGCGGGCAGGTGGAACGGGAGTTCCAGACCAGCCAGATCGAGATCGGCAGCCCACCCGGCCTGGAACTCTCCTCGATCCGGCACTCCCTCGGCGTGCTGCGCACCGCGCTCGCCGACGCGGCCGAGCGGGCCGGCGTACGGCTGCTCGCCATCGGCACCGGCCCGGTGGACGGTCCGGTTCCGCCGGTGGTGGACAAGCCGCGCTTCGACCGGATGGTCGAGCGGTTCCGGCTGCTGGTGCCCGGTCCGGGCAACAACGGCATGCACGTGCACGTCGGGGTGCCCGACCCGGAGACCGGAGTGCAGGTGCTCAACCACGTCCGGCCCTGGCTGCCACTGCTGCACGCGGTGACCACCAACTCCCCGTTCGCCCGGGGTGAGGACACCGGCTACGCCAGTTGGCGCTCGGTCGAGTGGGAGCGCTGGCCGTCGGTGGCGCCGACGCCGTGGCTGGAGTCGCACGAGCACTACCAGCGGCTGATCCGCCAGCTCATCGCCAGCGGGGTGATGCTCGACGAGGGGATGCTCTACTGGTACGCCCGCCTGTCGGCGAAGTACCCGACGGTGGAGCTGCGGATCGGCGACGTCTGCCCGTCGGTGGACGACGCGGTGCTGGTCGCCGCCCTGGTCCGGGCTTTGGTGGCCACCGCGATGGACGAGGTTCGCGCCGGCCGTCCGGCCCTGCGGACCGACCACCACCTGCTGGTCGGCGCACACTGGCGGGCCGCGCACGACGGCCTGGAGGGCGACGGCGTGGACGTGACCACCGGCGAACTGCGCCCGACCTGGGAGCTGCTGGACGAGTTCGTCGACCGGCTGCGGCCGGCGCTGGAGCAGCACGGCGACTGGGCCGAGGTGACCGACCTGCTCGGCGGGCTGCGCCGGCACGGCACCGGCGCCGCGCGGCAACGCGCGGTGTTCGCCCGCACCGGTCGGCTCGCCGACGTGGTGCAGGACGTGGCGCGACAGACCCGCGGCTGATCACCGCGTGACAGGATGATGCCGTGGCGCAACGACTGATCGTCATCGGTGGAGACGCCGCCGGCATGTCGACGGCGTCCCAGGCCCGACGCCGGCGGGGTCGCGACGATCTGGACATCGTCGCCTTCGAACGCGGGCACTTCACCTCCTACTCGGCCTGCGGCATCCCGTACTGGATCAGCGGCCTGGTGCCCGAACCCGAGCAGCTCATCGCCCGCGAGCCCGAGACGTTCCGCAGCGAGTACGCCATCGACGTGCGGATGCGGCACGAGGTGACCGCCATCGACCTGGAACGCCGCGAGGTGGTCGCCCGGGACCTGGAGGGCGGCGGCGAGGTCCGCGAGCGCTTCGACGAGCTGATGTACGCCGCCGGCGCGGTGCCGGTGAAGCCGCAGTGGGCGCACACCGACGCCGACGGCGTGTTCGGCATGCAGACCCTCGACGACGGGGCGGCGCTGCGCGACTGGCTGGTGGCCGAGCCACGGCCGCATCGGGCCGTGGTGGTCGGCGGCGGCTACATCGGGGTCGAGATCGCCGAGGCGCTGATCCAACGCGGCCTCTCCGTCACCCTCATCGAGCAGGCCGACCAGCCCATGTCGACGGTGGACGCTGACATGGCCGAGCTGGTCGCCGACGCCATGAAGGGGCTGGGCATCCACATCCGTACCGGCCTCGCGGTTACCGACCTGGAACAGCGCGACGGCCGGGTGTCCGCGGTCGTCACGGCCGAGGGGCCGATCCCCACCGACGTCGTGGTCCTGGGTCTGGGGGTACGCCCCAACACCGCGCTCGCCGAGGCGGGCGGGCTGCCGCTCGGCCCGACCGGCGGGATCCGGGTGGACCGGCGGATGCGGGTGCCGGGCCTGCCCGGGGTCTGGGCGGCCGGCGACTGCGTGGAGACGCTGCACCGGGTCAGCGGGTTGCCGGTGCACGTGCCGCTGGGCACGCACGCCAACAAGCAGGGCCGGGTGGCCGGGATCAACATCGGTGGCGGGTACGCCACGTTCACCGGCGTGATCGGCACCGCCGTGACCAAGGTCTGCGAGCTGGAGGTGGGCCGGACGGGCCTGCGCGAGCGGGACGCCACCGCGGCGGGCTTCGAGTTCGTCTCGGTGATCGCCGAGTCGACCAACCGGGCCGGCTACTACCCCGGTTCCCGCCCGATGAGCGTCAAACTGATCGCCGAACGGCCCAGCGGGCGGCTGCTGGGCGCGCAGATCGTCGGCTGGTCCGAGGCCGCCAAACGGATCGACGCGCTGGCCGTGGCACTGTGGAACGGCATGACGGTGGACGAGATGACCCAGCTCGATCTGGGCTACGCTCCGCCGTACGCGCCGGTCTGGGATCCGGTGCTGATCGCCGCCCGCAAGGCCGTGGACGTGCTCACCGCCGTCGGCCGCTGACCCCCCTCGTGAAGGACTCGCTGGTGACGCCAGCCCGGCCAACCACCCGCCGCCGCCCCACCATGGTGGACGTGGCCCGCCACGCGGGCGTCAGCCTGAAGACGGTGTCCCGGGTGGTCAACGACGAGCCGGTGGGGCGGGAACTGGTCGACCGGGTGCTGGCGGCCATCGCCGAGCTGGGCTTCCGGCGCAACGACATCGCCCGCAACCTGCGCTCGGGTCAGGTGAGCGCCACCATCGGCCTGCTCATCGAGGAGATCGCCAACCCGTTCTACGCCACCCTCGCCAGCGTCGCTGCCGAGGTGGCCGCCGTGCACCGGACGCTGTTGATCACCGCCTCGTCCGAGGAGGACCCGGCGCGCGAGCGCGCCCTGCTCGCGGACCTCACCCAGCGGCGGGTCGACGGGCTGCTGGTGGTGCCCGCCGGCGACGACCACTCGTTCCTGCGCCGCGAGGTGGAGCTGGGCATGCCGGTGGTGTTCCTGGACCGCCCCCCGGAGCGGCTGCTGGCGGACGCGGTGCTGCTGGACAACCAGGGTGGCAGCCGGGCGGGCATCCGGGCGCTGCTGGACGCGGGACACCGCCGGATCGCCCTCCTGCTCGGGCCGCTGAGGACGTACACCATGCGGGAGCGGTTGGCCGGCGCGCGGGCGGAGCTGGCCGGCGCCGGGGTGCGGGACGAGGCGCTGCTGCGCGACGGCATCACCTCGCCGGAGGAGGCCGAGCGGGCGGCCGCCGCGCTGCTCGACCTGCCCGACCCGCCCACCGCCTTCTTCTGCGGCAACAACCGGCTCACCGTCGGCGCGCTCCAGGAGTTGCACCGCCGGGGCAGTACCGCGGCGCTGGTGGGCTTCGACGACTTCGAGCTGGCCCACCTGATGCCCCGGCCGCTGACCGTCATCGGCTACGACTCCAGGGAGCTGGCCCGGGTGGCCACCGAACGACTGTTCCAGCGGATCGCCGGCGACCAGTCCGGCCCGTCGACCACCCTGCTCCCCACCTGGTTGCTGCACCGCGGTCTGGGCGGCTGACTACGCGCCGCCCGCACCGGGGGCCAGCGGACCGGGGCCGCCCAGCCCACCGGCCGACTGGGACAGCAGCACCGCCTGGTACGCGTGGTAGACGTCCGGCCGGCCGTGCCACACCGTGCCGGCCGGCCGGTTCTCGGCGTCCAGTTCGTGCCGCCAGCCCGTGGCGTCGATCAGGTACCGGCCGGCGTACGCCCAGAAGACCCGCTCCCACTCGGCGTAGACCGCCGCCCCGGTGCGCCGGTGCAGGGTGACCGCCGCCCCGATGGCCTCGGCCACCACCCAGTGCATCCGGGACCGGACCACCGGCCGGTCGTCCCAGTCGATGGTGTAGACGAAGCCGTCGGCACCGTCGACCGCCCAGCCCCGCCGGATGGCGGCGGCGAACAGGGCACGGGCGTCGGCCAGCAGCCACCCCGGCGGGTCGGGCCGGACCGCCTCCAGCTCCAGCAGCAGCCGGGCCCACTCCAGCCAGTGGCCGATGGTGGAGCCGTACGGCCGGAACGGGTCCGCGGGCCGGTCCCGGTTGTAGTCGGGCCGGGGCGTCCAGTCGGCGGTGAAGTGCTCGGGCAGCCGCCAGTCGTGCCGGGCGCCCTCGGAGTGCACCAGGTGGGTGCTGATCCGCAGGGCCCGCTCGGTCCAGCTCGGGTCCCCGGTGGCCGCGGCGGCCGCGAGGAACGCCTCGACCATGTGCATGCTGCTGTTCGCGCCCCGGTAGTCCTCGGTCTCCGACCAGTCCCGGTTCCAGGATTCGCGGACCCCGCCGGCGTCGTCGTCCCAGAACCGGTCCCGCACCACGGTCAGCGCCTCGTCGAGCAGCCGGTCCGCGCCGGGTCGACCGGCCCGCGCCGCGCTGGACGCGGCGAGCAGCACGAACGCGTGCGCGTAGCCGGCCTTGCGTTCGTCGGTCGGGTCGCCCTGCTCGTCGACCGCGCCGAACCAGCCGCCGTACTCCGCGTCCCGCAGCAGGCCGGTGAGCGCGGCGACCCCGTGGTCGACCAGGGCGGCGGCGTCCGGATCGCCGTGCCGGGCGGCGAGCGCCAGGACGTGCGTCATCCGGCAGGTGATCCAGGTGTGCAGCGGCTCACCGCAGTCCGGCGTGCCGTCCTCGGTCAGCCACCAGAAGCCGCCCTCGGGGCGGACCGCGCGGCGGGCGGTGTCGACAAGCGTGCGAGCCTGCTCGGCCAGGAAGCCGTCCAGGTCGGGCAGGTCGGGCAGGTCGGGTGCCCGAGGCGCGGCGGGGGTGGGTTCCTGCGCGGATGGGGACGCCTCGGTCATCTCAGCCCTTCACCGATCCCGCCGCGATGGCGATCTTGTAGTCGTCGCTGACCATACCGAACAGGATGCGGCCCGCGACCAGGCCGACGCCCGGGAACGGGCGACGGACACCCGAACCGGCGCGGCGACACCCTCCGGGCCACGATGGCGGGGTGGAGATCCCCGACGAGATGGCGTGGGTGCGCGGAACGCCCGACGGGCGAGACTGGCTGGCCGAGCTGCCCCGCCGGCTGGACGAGTGCGCCCAGCTCTGGTCGCTACGGCTCGGGCCGCCCTTCCCGTACGCCCACGCATCCCTGGCACTCCCGGCCGAGCTGGCGGACGGGACGGCGGCGGTGCTCAAGCTCCAGTTCCCGGACCGGGAGAGCAGCCACGAGGCCGACGCGCTGGCGCACTGGGCCGGCGACGGCGCGGTCCGGCTGCTCGCCCACGATCGGCCGCGCCGGGCGCTGCTGGTGGAGCGCTGCCAGCCCGGCGCCCCGCTGCACACCCTTCCGGCGGATCGCGCGCTGGACACGGTGACCGCGCTGCTCCCCCGCCTCTGGCGCCCGGCCGGCGCGACGTTCACCCCGCTCGCCGAGGAGGCCGCCGGCTGGGCGGAGCGGATGCCCGGCGCCTGGGAGCGGGCCGGCCGGCCGTACGAGCGGCGGCTGCTCGACGCGGCCCTCGGCCAACTCGCCGACCTCACGGTGGGTCAGGGCGAGCAGGTGCTGGTCAACCAGGACCTGCACGCCGGCAACGTGCTCTCCGCCGGCCGGGAACCGTGGCTGGTGATCGACCCCAAGCCGCTGACCGGCGAGCGGGAGTTCTCGGTGGTGCCGCTGGTCCGCGGCCGCGAGCTGGGCCACTCGCCGGCCGCCGTCCGCTACCGGCTGGACCGGCTCAGCGCCGACCTGGGCCTCGACCGCGAGCGGGTCCGGGGCTGGACTATCGGGCAGACCCTGGCCTGGAGCGTCGCCGAGGACGGCGTGTTCCCCCACCAGATCGAGGTGGTCCGCTGGCTGCTCGGTCTGGAGTGAGCGGGCACGGCCGACGGCCGGTCAGCCCGCCTGGCAGGTGCGGCACCAGTAGAGGTTGCGGCCGGCCAGCTCGCCGCGGCTGACCTCGGTGCCACAGACGTGGCAGGGCCCGCCGGGGCGGCGGTAGACGTACACCTCGCCGCCGTGCCGGTCCACCCGCGGCGCACGGCCCATCGCCTCCGGCAGGTGCGCGGCCCGGACCGTGTCGATCCGGCCACGCTCGACGGCGACCGTCATCAGCTCGACCAGGTCGGCCCAGAGCGCGTCCCAGCCGGCCCGGGTCAGCCGCCGGCCCGGCATCCTCGGCGGCAACCCGGCCCGGAACAGCGCCTCGACCACGAAGATCAGCCCGGTGCCGGCCACCACCGACTGGTCCAGCAGCAGGGCCGCGAGCGGCGTCGGGCTGCGCGAGATCCGGGCGTACGCCCGCTCGGGATCGGCGTCCGCGCGCAACGGGTCCGGCCCGAGGCGGGCCCGCAGCGCATCCACCTCGGGCGGGGTGAGCAGCTCGCAGGCGGTCGGCCCGCGCAGGTCCAGCCAGTGCCGGTCGCTGGCCAGCCGCAGGCGCAGCTGGCCGACCGGATCCGGCGGCTCCCCCGGCCCGTCGGTGAACTTCCCGTACAGCCCGAGGTGCACGTGCAGGGTCAGCTCGCCGGCATAGTGGTGCAGCAGGTGCTTGCCGTACGCCTCGGTGTCCTCCAGCACGGTGCCGGAGATCCGGGCCGCGCCCTCGGCGAAGCGGCCCTGCGGGCTCACGGCGTGCAGCTTCTCCCCGGCGAACAGCTCGGCGTGCCGAGCCGCCAGGCGATGAATGGTGTGTCCCTCTGGCACGACCACCAAGCGTAGCCAGCGGTACGTGGGAGTGTCGGGTGGCCGCCGTACGACCTCGGATGACGTGATCACGGCACCGCCGGCCGAACCGTACCCGGGAATGGTGTCGGGAAACGCCCAGGTGGGTATCTCTGGGAGGTACCGCGTGGGTGCCACCCTGCTTCATCGGCCACCACGCATTCAACTGGAGGTGTGTTGTGGTCAAGATTCCTTCGCTGTCCCGCCGGTCGGAGCCGACGCGGGACGAGAACCTCGACGGCCGGATCGACGGTCGCGACACTCCGGCCGCCACCGGCCGGGACGGCTCCACGGAGACCGGCGCGGGCCGGTCCGAAGACGGCGACATCACCCGGCCGGTGGTCACCGACCGGGACGCCGACCAGACGACGTACCGCAGCAGCGCGGCGACCGGCGACCAGGCCGGCGAGGCCGAGCGCCGGGCGGCCGAGCGGGCCGCGGTGGCCCGCGCCGCCGCGATCAAGCGCCCGGTGGCCGGTGACCCGGACCCGACGCTGGAGCGGACCGTCGACCGCGGCGCCGCCGTCGACCTGGACCGGGACGCCGCGATCACCGCCGGCCGGAGCGACGGCCCGGACCGGGACCGGACCGGCCGGGGCACGCTGCTCGACCGGGACCACGGCCGGGCGGCAGAGCGGAACGACGACCTGACCAGCGACGGCGTGCGGCGGGAGGACGAGGTCACCGAGCGCGCACCAGTCGGGCCCAAGCCCCGGGCCAGCATGCTCGCGACCCTCGGCCTGGTGGTCGCCGTCGCCGGGGCGCTCTTCGTGCTCACCGGCACCCTCGCCGGATACGGCATCGGGCTCGGCGCGGTCGGCGCGGTGCTCTCGGTGCTCGGCCTGATGGCCACCCGTCGCCGGCACATCGCCGGCAAGACCGACGCCCTGCTGGGCATCCTGCTCGGCCTGGCCGCGGTGGTGCTCGGTGTGCTGGCGATGACCGGCCAGTTCGACTGGCCGACCACCGACGGCGACTGGGTGCAGCGGTTCCGCGAGTGGCTCGACTCACAGTTTGTCGATCGCTTCTAGCGGGCACTGTCCCGCTCGCCGACGATGCGCCGGCGATGCCGGCGGTTCGCCGGCCAGCCCGACCAGTCCGGTGGTTCACCGGCCGGGCGACACCCTTTCAGGGGCGGCGGTTCGCCGCCCCTGAAGTGTTTCCGGGGTCCGAGCGACGCTGACGCAACAAATCGTGGTCCCTGATCGCTCACACGCAACGAATGTTCGGTCCGCGCAACTCTCAGCGGTGGATCCTGCCACTGGCGCCGCATACCGTTGAGAAACGGCGCCAGCCCCGTGGGCCGAAGGTGGCCGGGGCGCGCCCGACCCCTGGGAGCAGGACAAATGACGATGGACGCCCGCAGCCAGCGCTTTCTGATGTGCCGGCCGACGTACTTCGCCGTCGACTACGCGATCAACCCGTGGATGGACCCGACCGCGCCGGTGGACGCCGCGCTGGCCGTCCGGCAGTGGGAGCAGCTGCGCCAGACCTACCGCGACCTGGGCCACACCGTCGAGGAGATCGCTCCGGTGCACGGCCTGCCCGACATGGTCTTCGCCGCCAACGGCGGCACCGTGATCGACGGCAAGGCGATGGCGGTGCAGTTCCGCGACCCGCAGCGCGCCGACGAGGCTCCGGCCTACCGGGCCTGGTTCGAGGCCGCCGGCTTCGAGATGTACGACCCCAAGCACGTCAACGAGGGCGAGGGCGACGTCCTGCTCGCCGGCGACCACCTGCTGGCCGGCACCGGCTTCCGCACCGCGCACGCCTCGCACGCCCAGTTGCAGGAGGTCTTCGGCTACCCGGTGGTCACCATGCAGCTGGTCGACCCGCGCTTCTACCACCTGGACACCGCGCTGACCGTGCTCGACGAGCAGACCGTGGCGTACCTGCCCGAGGCGTTCTCCCCCGGCAGCCAGGCCGTGCTGCGTCGGCTCTTCCCCGACGCCGTGCACGCCACCATGGCCGACGCCGAGGTGCTGGGGCTCAACGCGGTCAGCGACGGGCGGCACGTGGTGCTGCCCGCGCAGGCCACCGACCTGGCCGCCAAGCTGCGCGACCGAGGCTACGAGACCATCGGTGTCGACCTGTCCGAGCTGCGTAAGGCCGGCGGCGGACCGAAGTGCTGCACGCTGCGACTCCGTCAGGGAAAGGCAACAAAGTGATCGTCGACGACATGCTGCGGACGCCGGGAGCGGTCCGCGACGCGGAGCGCTGGACGGCGCACAACTACCACCCGCTGCCGGTGGTGGTCGCGTCCGCCGAGGGCGCCTGGGTGACCGACGTGGACGGCCGCCGCTACCTGGACTGCCTGGCTGGCTACTCCGCGCTCAACTTCGGCCACCGGCACCCGCAGCTGATCGCCGCCGCGCACGCCCAGCTCGATCGGCTCACGCTGACCAGCCGAGCGTTCATCCACGACCAGTTCGCCGACTTCTGCCGCGAGCTGGCCGAGCTGTGCGGCAAGGATCTGGTGCTGCCGATGAACACCGGCGCCGAGGCGGTGGAGACCGGGATCAAGGTGGCCCGCAAGTGGGGCTACCAGGTCAAGGGCGTACCGGCCGGTCAGGCGAACATCGTGGTGGCCGAGGGCAACTTCCACGGCCGGACCACCACCATCGTGAGCTTCTCCACCGACGAGGACGCCCGCGCCGACTTCGGGCCGTACACCCCGGGCTTCACCGTGGTGCCCTACGGCGACCTGGACGCGCTGGCCGCCGCGATCGACGAGAACACCGTGGCCGTGCTGCTCGAGCCGATCCAGGGCGAGCAGGGCGTGGTGGTGCCGCCGGAGGGTTACCTCCCGGGCGTCCGCCAGGTCTGCACCGAGCGCAACGTGCTCTTCATCGCCGACGAGATCCAGTCCGGCCTGGGCCGGACCGGCACCACCTTCGCCTGCGACCACGAGGGCGTGGTGCCGGACATGTACCTGCTGGGCAAGGCGCTCGGCGGCGGCATCGTGCCGGTCTCCGCGGTGGCCGCGAACGCCGACGTGCTCGGCGTGCTCAAGCCCGGTCAGCACGGCTCCACGTTCGGCGGCAACCCGCTGGCCTGCGCGGTGGCGATCGAGGTCGTCCGGCTGCTGGCGACCGGCGAGTTCCAGCGCCGCTCGGCCGAGCTGGGCGAGCGCCTGCGCGCCGGCCTGGAGGGGCTGATCGGCAAGGGCCTGGTGGCGGTGCGGGTGCGCGGCCTCTGGGCCGGCCTGGACATCGACCCGGCGCTGATGACCGGCCGCGAGGCGTGTGAGCGCCTGATGGCGCGTGGGGTGCTCGCCAAGGACACCCACGGCTCCACCATCCGCCTGGCTCCGCCCCTGGTCATCACCGAGGAGGAGATCGACCACGCGGTGGCCCAGCTCGCCGCCGTGCTGGCCGGCTGAGCCGACCTGCCTCGAAGGGCGGGCGTCGGGACCACGGGTCCCGGCGCCCGCCCTTCCACGTCAGGGACGGGGCAGGCGCATGGCCATGGTGGGCGCCTCGGCCATCACCGAGGCGGGGGTGAACGTGGCGCCGCTGGGCAGTTCCTCGGCGCGGCCGATCTGGACGCCGGGGTAGAGCTCGATCATGTCGTTCTCGGCCAGGACCCGGGACTGCTGCGGGGCCAGGGGGATCCGGTCCGCCTCGGCCATCGAGCCACCCGGGCGGATGCCGGAGCCGTTGGTGCTCACGTCGGTCACGATCACCTCGCCGACCCGCAGCTCGAACCGGACGTGACCGCGGCTGATCCACCGCCGGGCCTCGTCGTTGAGCCACTGCCCGAGCATGATCCCGCCGTCCTGCTCCGGAGCCCGGCCGGCCACCAGCGGCTGCTCCTCGGTCAGGACGAATCGCCGCCGGACCAGCCCGCCGACCCGGACCGCCAGCACCTCGCTGCGCGGGCGCGGGCCCACGTCGCCGAGGCGCGAGCCGTGCCGGGGGCAGGTCGGCACGCCGCCGCGCAGGGTGGGCGGCGGTTGCGCGGCCGGGCTGCGCTGCACCGCGGCGAGGTCGGCGAAGGCGCCGCCACCCCCGGCGCCGCCGAACAGCGCGCAGCTCGACTCGGGGCAGCGCCACTCGCGGGCCAGCAGCTTCACGCCGACGGCCGAGCGGGTGCCGGCGACCGGAGCGTGGCCACCCCCGACGTGCGCGATGAACACCGGGCCGCCCGCGCCGGGCACCGGGGCGAGCACCCGACCGGGCTGCTCGACCAGCCACGGGAACCGCCCGCGCAACCCGTCGAAGCGGACCCGGGTGAGCACCGGCAGGCCCAGCAGGTCGGCGACCTCCAGCATCCGGTCGCCCGGGTTGTCGAGCACCTCCACCAGCCCGTCGTCGGCCCAGCGCCGGACCACCATCCGCTCGTTGGAGGTGAGGTCGGCGTCGGAGAGCAGCGCGCGGTGCACCACCGCGTAGACCTGGACGCTGTCCTCCTCCAACTCCCGGGAGAGCGCGTCGATGACCATGCCGAGCCGGAGCAGGCTGGCCGGACGGCCGCCGTCGATGTCCTGGTAGCGGATCACCTCGGCCAGGTCGAGGACGGCCCGGGCCAGCGACGGGTCGGTGCAGACCCGGCCCTCGATGGCGTCCAGTACCTTGCTGATCTCGAACCTCATCGGGCACTCCGGATGATCTCGTCGATCCGGCGGGCCAGGCCGATGTCGCGGTGGGTCACGCCACCGGCCGAGTGGGTGACGCACCGGAAGGTCAGCGTCCGCCAGCGGATGTCGATGTCGGGGTGGTGGTCGAGGTCCTCGGCCGTCTCGGCCACCCGGTCCACCACCGCGATGGCCGCCGGGAAGCTGCTCAGCTCCACCGTACGGCTGATCCCGGTACCGTCGCCCGACCAGCCCGTCAGCCCGCCCAGCTCGTCTCGCACCGCCTCCGCGGTGAGCAGGTCTGCCATGCTGCGACCCTACCGGGGCCGCCCGGGCGGCACCGATCAGCGGTGGCCGGGTGTCGGCCCGAGCGGACCCGATCCGGCGGGCATGGAGCCGTACCGCTGCGTCGCCGGCCGGTCCGCAGCCGGCGCCCCCGCGTCGGGCATCGACGCGCGGCTGTGGAGCCGGCCCGCTAGGCTGGCCTGCGGCCCGGCCGAAGATCGACTGACGTCGTCCTCGGCCCACCCTTCACGAGGAGTACCCACGATGCAGACACGACGGCTGGCGACCACGGGGGTCGCACTCGTCGCCGCGCTCGGGCTCGGCCTGACCGGGTGCGGCACCAAGACGGGAGCCGACGCTCCGGCCGCCAACGGCAGCGCCAGCGCGGCGGCCAGCGCCCCGGCCGACGCGCTCGGTGAACTGACCGCCGCCGCCCAGAAGCTCAACCAGCAGAGCGTACGAATCAAGATCGATTCGGCGGTGCTCAGCGGTGGCGGGGTGCTGGACCCGGCCAAGAAGAGCGGCGACATGACGCTCACCATGGGCGCGCAGGGCAAGTTCCGCATCCTGATGGCCGGCGACGACGCGTACCTCAAGGTGACCGGCCTGACCGGCCTGCCGGACAAGTGGATGCATATGGACGCCACCAAGCTCGGTGCCAGCGGGCAGCTCAACCTGATGCCCGACGGCGACCCGGGCGGCGCCCAGAAGATGATCAAGAGCGTGGTCGACGTGCGGAAGACCGGCGAGGGCGCCTTCGCCGGCACCATGGACTACACCCGCACGCTCAGCTCCGACAAGGACATCCAGGCGCTGGGCGACAAGGCCAAGGCCGTGCCGTTCACCGCGAAGACCGACGCCGAGGGGCGGCTCGTCGAGTTCGCCATCGACACCAGCGTGATCCAGGCGGCGCTGGGCACGATGACCTCGACCTACTCGGACTTCGGCACCGCGGTGAAGGTGACCCCGCCGCCGGCAGGCGAGACCCAGGAGGCACCCGCCGAGCTGGTCAAGGCGTTCGGCGCCTGATCCGACAGCAGCGGGGGCGGTGCCGGTCGGCACCGCCCCCGCTGCGTGCTCCGGTAGTTCAGCCGCGCAGCGGCCGGCCCACCCCGTGCAGGTGGGCGAGCGCCTGCCGGTACGACTCGACCAGCCCGGTCTCGGCGTACGAGATGCCCTGCTCCGCGCAGTACGCCCGCACGATCGGCTGGGCCCGCCGCAGGTTCGCCCGCGGCATGTTCGGGAACAGGTGGTGCTCGATCTGGTAGTTGAGCCCGCCCAGCGCGGTGTCGACGAGACGGCCGCCCCGCACGTTGCGCGAGGTCAGCACCTGCTTGCGCAGGAAGTCCAGCTCGTCCTCGGCGGTCGGCATCGGCATGCCCTTGTGGTTCGGCGCGAACGACATGCCCATGTAGAGGCCGAACAGCGCCTGGTGCACCACGGCGAAGAGCAGCGCCTGCACCGGCGACATGGCCACCAGCAGCACACCAACGTAGGCGGCGGTGTGCGCCACCAGCAGCAGCGCCTCCACCACCCGGTGCCGCATCGGGGTCGCGTACCGGCCGTCCGGCTCCCGGCCGACGATCGCCTTGATGCTGTTGACGTGCAGGCTCAGCCCCTCCAGCAGCAGCATCGGGAAGAAGAGGTACGCCTGCCGCCGGGCCAGCCAGCGGCCGAACCCGCGGGTCTCCAGCGCCTGCTCCTGCGTCCACACCAGCGCGCCGGCACCGACATCCGGGTCCTCGTCCTCGTGGTTCGGGTTGGCGTGGTGCCGGTTGTGCTTGTCGACCCACCAGCCGTAGCTGATGCCGACCGCCACGTTGCCAGCGATCATGCCCACGGCTTCGCTGGGACCGCGCCGACGGAACATCTGCCGGTGCCCGGCGTCGTGGCCGAGGAACGCGACCTGGGTGGTGGCCACCGCCAGCACGGCCGCGAGCAGCAGCTGCCACCAGGAGTCGCCGAGCAGGAACACGGCGACCCAACCGGCCACGAAGACACCGAGAGTGAGCACGATGCGGGCGGCATACCGGCCGGGACGCCGGTCCAGCAGGCCGGCCTCACTGATCCGTCGGGACAACTGTGCGTAGTCACTACCCCGCCGTCGTACCGGCGGGTCCGCCACCGCTCCGAGCGCCATCGCTGCTCCTGTTCTGCTCCGACCCGTACCGGAATGCCGGGCTCGTCACCAAGTCTCCCGGCAGCGGTTGCGCTGAGTAACCCTGACTACCCCCCGATGGGAGGTAGGGCAGGCCCTACCTCCCCCGGGCCCGACGACTCGGAACGGGCCGTCAGCCGAGTCGGGTCACCGCGGCGCGCAGCCGGGCCAGGTCGCGGCGGCGCCGCTCGTAGGTGGCGGCCAGCCCGATCAGCGCGAGCCCGCCGACGGCCAGGTAGATCCACCGGGGCAGCAGGTCCCAGCCGCGGGCCACCTCGTGCAGGGCCAGCGCCGCCAGCACGGCCCCGCCGAGCAGCACCGGCGCCTGCCAGCGACGGGTCGCGCCGACCAGCACCGCGCCGAGCGCCGCCGCACCGAGCAGCAACCGCCGCCACGGCTGCGGCTCCGGCGCGGCCAGCACCGACACCAGGCTGGGCAGCAGCGCCGCAGCCAGCCCCGGGCCGAGCGCCGACCAACTGGTCAGCCCGGGCCGGGTCCGCAACGCCACCAGACCCGCGCCGAGGGCGAGCCCGGCCGCCGGCAGGGTGTACGCCTCCACCAGCGTCACCCCGCCGGCGGCCAGCAGCAGCCACGCCCCGAGCAGCTCGCTGCCGCCGGCGATGCCGGCGAACAGCCACCGCCGCCCGGCCGGCTCACCCCGGCGCAGCAGCCGCAGCCCGACGGCCGCGCCCCACAGCACGCACACCGTCGCGGCAGGTCGGGCGACGTCGTGGGTCAGCAGGAGCGCGACCAGGGCCACCGCCTGCGCCGCCGCGTCCAGCACCCGCCCGAGACGCACCCGGACCGGCCCCGCCGCACCGGCGGCACCCGAGCCCGGCGCACCGGGGGCACCCGGGCCCGGCGGGACCGTGGGTGGCGCGGTGGTCACGGCGGCGACGGCCAGGACGAGCACGGCCACCAGGAGCACCGGGTACGCCGCCGTCTGGCGTGGCAGTCCGCCGGCCAGCGGGGCGGTGACCGCGAGTGCCGTCGCCGCCGTCACCGCGGCGAGGCAGCCGGCGAGGCGCACCTCCAACGCCCGGGCACCGAAGCCGACGGCCACCGCCGCCACCAGCAGCACGCCCTCGGCCGCGAGGGTGCCGGCCCGGGTGGCGAGCAGCCCCACCGTGCCGGCGACGGCCAGCACCGTGCCCACCGGCACCGCGATCGGCGCGATCCGGGGTGCGGTCAGGGCGGTGACCAGCAACGCGGCCAGCCCGGCGAGCAGGGTGGCGGCCGGGAGCAGCGGCCAGGGCGCGCCGACCGCCAGGAGCAGGACCGGCAGCGCGGCCCCGGCGAACGGCAGCGCGGCGAGCGCCGGCGGGCGGAACCAACGGCCGGCCAGCGCGGCGGCCGGGGCCAGCGCCGCCAGGGCCAGCCCGGCGGGAAGCGCCGCCGGCTCGGCGGTGACCGTGGGCACCCCCGACCAGAACCGTCCGGAATCACCGTACGGGGCGATGAGCGCGGTCAGCAGCTCCGGCAACACGGCCAGCGTGGTGACGGCGGCCAGCGCGGCGGCGGCCACCCGCGGCGGGGCCGGGTCGCCGACGCGGCGGGCGACGAACGTGAGACCCAGCGCCGCCAGCGCGGCGTAGAGCGGGACCGGCTCGTCGCCGGGCACCACCACGGCTCCCAGCCCCGACGCCAGCACGGCGACGGCGGCGCCGAGTGCGGCGTACCCGGTCAGGTCGGTCCGGTAGCGACGCGCCGCGAGGAGCGCGAGCAGCGGAAGCCCGGCGGCGATCAGCGCGGCCCGGGCCTGCCACCACGGTGGCGCTCCGGCGGCGAACAGCGCCACAGCGGCGGCCGCCGGCAGGGCGAGCTGCGCGGTCAGCAGGCCGGCGCCGGCCACCCGCCGGTACGGCCCGGCCACCCGCGCGGTGGCCAGCCCCAGACCGAGCGCGGTGACCGTCCCGAGGGCCGCCAGGGCGCCGGCCGGGGCGGCCAGACCGACGAGGAGCCCGTGCGCGAGCAGGACGGCGCCGCCGAGCGCCCCGGCGGCGAGCACCGCTGGCCGGGCCGTCGGTCGGGCTCGGACGGCCAGCAGCAGCACCGCCGCGCCGACCAGGTCCACCGCCAGCACCGCCGGCCAGCCGGCCGGCCACGCGGCCGGCACGGCGAGCAGCGTCAGCGCCGCGCCGGCCGCCGCGAGCGCCGGACGCGCCCCCCGGGGCAGCAGCAGCGCCGCCGCGGCGACGATCAGCGGCACGGCCACCGGCAGCTGCCAGCCCCAGTCCAGCTCCGGGCCGAGCCCGGCGACTCGCCAGGGCGGCACCGACCGGGCCGCGGCGGCGACCGCCAACGCGCCGGTGATCAGTACGGCGACCTGCGCTGCGCCCGCCGCCACCAGCAGCGATCCGACGCGCGGGCCGGTCCGCCAACCGGCCGGCAGCAGCCGCACCGCGCCAGCCAGAACCACCGCCACCGTCGCCGACGCGAGCAGCAGCAGCGACGGCCGCAGCTCGGCCACCGGTCGCAGCAGCGCGGCGGCGAGCACCGGCACCAGCCCGGCGGCCACCGTCCGCAGCACCTGGCCACCGGCGAGCAGCGCCGAGCCGAGCCCGGTCAGCGCGACCAGCAGCAGCGGCGCTCCGGCCAGCAGCGGCGAGTCGGCGGCCCGCCCGAGCACCAGCGGCACCAGGGCACCGCCGGCCGCGGCGACCAGCGCGGCGGCGTTGCCGGTCCAGGCGAGGACGCGGCCGGCGAGCACCGCTGGCCGCCGCCCGTCCCGGTCGTGCAAGCCGACCAGCACGGCCAGGTTGCCCAGCGCCACCCCGACCAGGACCAGCGCCCAGCCGTCCGGCCCCGGTCGGGCCTCGGCCGCGAGCAGCGGCAGCACCGGCTGTGCGGCCACCAGCGCGGCGAACCACGGACCGGTCAAGCGGCTGTACCGGGCGTACCCGGCCGCGACCGCCGCGCTGACCCCCCCGACCAGCGCGGCATAGCGGCTGCCCGGCCAGCCGGCGACGCCGGCCAGGTCCACCATCCAGGCGGCGTAGCCGTCCAGCACCACCAGCAGCAGCCCTACCGCGGCGAACGTCTCGGCGGTGCCACGCAGCCCCCGCCGCGCCGCCACCAGCGGGGCTGCCAGCGCCAGCGCGGTGACCGCCGCGAGGATCAGTGCCCGCCCGCCAACTCCCACCGCCGCCCAGGCCACCGCCGTGAAGACCACCGCGGCGGTGCCCAGCAGCAGTCCACCGAGGACGAACAGCAGCCCCTGCACGGTCCGGGTCGAGGTCTCGGCGCCCCCCGCCGCCGGCGACCCTCCCGCCGGCACCCCGGGGACACCCGCCACCGGACCGTCCGACGGCAGCGGTCGGCCGGGTGGCGGCACGGCCTCGGCACGGACGGGCACGGCCTCGCCGGCGTAAGCGGCCCCGCCGGCGCGGACCGGCCCGGCCGCCTCGGCGCGGACCAGTGCGGCCAGTTCGGCCCGCCGCCGCTGGCCGGCGTCCAACCGCGCGGCCAACTCGGTGTACGTCCGGCGGGCCTGCTCCACCTCCGGCCCGAGCCGGGCGATCTCCCGACCGAGTCGGATGACCTCGGCGGCGTCGGGGTTGGGCGCTCGGCCGCAGCCGGGGCAGCCGACGCTCAGGCTCGCCGGGGAGCCGCAGGCGGGGCAGGGGTAGCCGGTGTCGTCCACCCGGCCATCATTCAGACCGGGTCGGGCGTCGGCCCAGAGTGCGCGTACTCAGGGGCGGCTGTGCTCGTGCACCCAGCGGGCGTACCCGGGGTCGCCACTCTCCACCCTGGTCACCAGGATCTCCGGCACCTCGTACGGATGGCTGGCCCGGATCTGGTCGACCAGCGCCGCCAGCCGGTCCGGCGCGGTCTTGAACTGCACCGACCACTCGGTGCTGGTCTCCACCCCGGACCGCCACCAGTAGGTGCTGTCCACCTGCCCGCCGACCTGCGCGCAGGCGGCGAGCCGCCCGGCGACGGCCGCGGCCGCCAGCACGTCGGCCACCGAGCGCGCGTCCACCACCGTCGTCACCACGCAGATCTGGTCCACGACCGCACCCTACGCGGCACCGTCCCGGTTGGCCGCGATCCAGTCGTCGATCCGCGCCCACCAGTCGTAGAGCCAGTCGATGCGTTCCTGCCGTCCGACCGGCACCTCCTCCGGCGGCACCGACCAGAACCGCATCACGATCCGCTTGTCCATCGGCAGCTCCCGCCACACGTCGGTGACGGTGAGCAGCCGGTCCAGGCCGGTGTGCGCGACGAAGACCACCCCGGCGTCCGGTGCCGCGTCCAGGGCGGCGAGCAGCCCACCGGGCTGCGGGGCGAGCACGTGCCGCATCCGTTCCGCGCGCAGCGCCATCCGCTCCAGGCCCAGCGAGCGCAGCCGGGCGATGGCCCGCACCCGCCGGCCGGGGGTGAAGTTGCCGCCCTCGGGGAAGATCACGAACGCGTCGTCGTCGTCCAGGCCGGTCGCCAGGTGCCCGATCTGCCGGATGGTCGCCTCGCCACGCTCCGGGGCCGGCGCGATGAACCGGTTGGGCAACCGGTTGAGCAGCACGTCGATCGCCGGGTCCCACTGGAGGCTGTCCTTAAGCACGATGCGTGGCTCCCGGTTGAACCAGTTGACCAGCGCGTGGATCAGGATGAACGAGTCACCCGGCCCGGCGTGCCGGCAGAGCACCAGCTCGGGCCGGCCGGGCAGCGCGGTGTCCGGGTCGGTGCCCACCACCTCGATGCGCAGCCGCAGCGTCCACCGGGCCTGCCAGAACAGCACCCGCAGGAACCAACCGGCGACCAGATAGTGCGCGCGTTGGAAGGCCGGGGTCCGGGCCCACCGGCCGAAGCCGGACGCCAACCAGAGCCCGAAGAGGGCGAGCAGCGCGGCGGCGTCCCAGACCAGGTAGACGCAGCCGATCCAGAGCAGCCGCAGCGGGCGCAACCGGCCCGGGACCAGCGGCGAGGCGGCCGCCGCGAGCAGCGCCCAGACCGGCAGCGTGGTGACCACCACGAGCGCGAGCAGCACCACCCCGGGGGCGAGCAGCAGCCGGCGCAGCCACCTCGGCGGCAGCGGCATCAGCCCTCCAGGTGCGTGGCGAGGTAGCGGCGGGAGGCGGTGTACGCGCGGCTGATGCGCCGCCCCACCGCCGCGATGTCCCGGTACGCCCACGGGGTGTCATCGCGCGGGTTCAGCCCGCCGGTGGGCAGGACGTGCACCTCCACCCCCTCGGGCAGCGCCGCCATCTCCCGGAAGAACCGGTGCCGGCGGGAGATCTCGAACGCGACCTGCGCGACCTCCCACGGCCGCCGGGGCGGCGTCAGCTCCCGTTCGATCCGGCCCACCTGAAGGACGAAGATCTGGCCGGCGCCGGCGGCGACCGCCTCGCCGATCGGGATGGAGTTGACGATGCCACCGTCCACGTAGTGCGCGCCGTCGATCTCGGTCGGGGGAAGCAGCCCGGGCACCGAGGCCGACGCCAGCACGGCCGGCACCACCGGCCCGCTGTCGAACCAGTGCTCGGCGGCCCGCTCGATGTGCGCGGCGCAGCAGCGGAACGGCACCCGCAGGTCGGCGAAGGTGGTCCCCTCGCCCAGCTCGGACTCGAGCAGGCGACGCAACGGCCGGGGCGAGTGCAGGTGGGTCCGGGCGGCGAAGCGGCGTACCTGCCGGGCCACCGAGTCGCCGTACACCTCGCTGGCCTCCGGCGAGGCCCAGAGCCGGACCAGCCGGTCGGTCACCGCCTCCGACGGGTCGGCGGCGACCAGCGCGCCGTTCACCGCGCCGATCGACGTGCCGATCACCAGATCCGGCTGGATGCCGGCGCGGAACAGGGCGCGCAGCATGCCCACCTCGACCGCGCCGAGCACTCCCCCGCCGCCGAGCACGAACGCCACCGGTCCCCGCGCCATGCGTTCATCCTGGCACGCGTCCGCCGACCCTTCGAACGGCCGGTGGTGCGGGCGGTGACCGCGCCGCCGCCGCCGCACCGCCGTCGGTCGCCGAGCACGTGCTCGCCGGCCGCCCGGCCGGGCACCGTGATGGAGGCCGCCAACCGGATCGAGGGCGGCGTACGCCGGGAGGCTGGACACGGCGATCGCGGAGCTGGGCGCGGCCCGGGTGTGCGGCGGGGCCCGATGGTTCAGCGGGTCGCCGCCCGGGCCGGCTCGCGGCGCTTCTCCGGCGCGGCGAAGCGCTGGTAGATCGCCTCGTACTCGCGCGTCATCCGCTCCACGGAGAAGTTCTCCAGGACGTGCGTCACGCAGGCCACCGGGTCGAGCCGGTTCGCCGCCCGCAACGCCGCCGGCAGTTCCTCCGACCGCTGACAGACCAGCCCGGTCAGCCCCGGCCGGACCAGCTCCGGCACCGCGCCCCGGTTGAGGGCGACGACCGGGGTCCCGGTCGCCATCGCCTCCAGCATCACCATGCCGAAGGGTTCCTCCCACTGGATCGGCATCACCAGGCAGCGGGCGTCGACGAGCATCTGCAGGGTGGTCTCCCGGTCGGCGTTGAGCACGACGGTCACGTCCTCGCCGAGCAGCGGCCGGACGACCTGGTCGTAGTAGCGGCGCTCGGCCGGCTCGTTGCACTTGCCGGCCAGCAGCAGCGGCAACCCCGCCGCCCGGCAGGCCCGGATCGCGATCTCCGGCCCCTTGTCCGGGCTGAACCGGGCCAGCCAGAGCACCGGCCCGTCGGAGGGCACGGTCTTGCGCGGGAACCCGCGCGCATCCAGCGCGTTGTGCACGGTGCCGGCCCAGGGCAGGCCCGGGTTGAACCGGCGCTGGGCGTGCGAGATGGCCACCAGGCCGATCCTCCGGTCGACGTCGCCGAGCACGTCGCCGTACTCGCCCACCGGGTTGCCGTGCACGGTGGCCACCGTCGGCACGGACCGGCGACCGGCGACCAGCGGACCGATGGTGGTGTGGTCGTGGATCAGGTCGAAGTCGTCCGCGGTGATCAGCTGGTTCAGCCGGGCCAGGTGGGCGAGCTCCGGCAGGCTCTCGCCGAGCCGCTCGTACTGGAGTTCGGGCACCGTGGAGACGAAGCCGCTGGCCGCCGTGCCGTGCTGACCGCCGGCACCGAACAGGGTCACCCTGTGCCCGAACCCGACCAGCCCGTCCACCAGCCCGGCGACAACCTGCTCCAGACCCCCGTAGCCCGGGGGCGGAACGGTCAGCCAGGGCGGGACCACCATCGCGATCCGCAACCGCCGCTCCGACGGACGGTCGACAGGCAGGTGGTTCACGGCCACGAAACCTCCCCATTGCTCCCGGTACGGGGTCGTGCCGGTGGGCGTAGGACCGCTCCCGGTGCACGTGGTCGGCGGCGGTTTCCCGCTGCCGACCCCGGTAAACCGGACATGGCGGGCACCTATCCGCCGACGAGGAGTTCGTCGCGGACCTGCCGCACGCCGGTGGCGGACCACGCCATCCGCTCGGCCTGCTCCCGTTCCCACCACGAGCGGACCACCCCGCCCAGGACCACGGTGTCGCCGTCCACCTCGACCGTCACCCGTTCGGTGCCGAGCGCCCGTAGCAGCGCGCGCTGCACGTCCCGCCGGATCCGCCCGTCCGGTGGCCGCACCGGCGGACGGACCTCGATCAGGTTGGTGATCCCCCGGACCCCGCGCAACCGGCGCAGTTCGCGCTCGGCGGTCCGCCGTTGGAAGCCGAACTCCACCTCGCCGCGGAGCATCAGCCACCCGTTCGCCACGGTCACGTCCAACCGGTCGGCGGGTACGAAACTGTCCCACTCCAGCGCCCGCGCGGCGGCGACGGCGAGTTCCTCGTCGGTACGCCCCGGTGTGCCGGGCAGCCGCACCTCGATGTCGTCGGCCACCACCCGGACCCCCCGGACCCGCTGCGCGCAGCGGGTGGCCGCCCACCGGCGCGCCGCGCTGTCCACGAAGCCGGTCAGGGTGACCACGCCCCGGTCGACGCTCACCCCGATCTCGTTCGGCTGCACCTGCGCGTCCCAGGCCAGCTCGGCCAGGACATCGCGCTGGATGCGCTGGTCGTCACGCACGTCCGCTGTCGTACTCATGGCACCCCTCCCCACGCCTGCTGGTGCAGCCTGTCGGGGAAACGGGTGACGGCGGTTCACCCGGTGGGGGTGAACCGCCGTCGGGGCGGAGAAGAGCGGCGGGTGACGGAGCCAACCCCCTTGGCCCCGCCACCCGCCGCCGGAGGGAGGAGGCAGGTTCAGATACCGGTCAGGACGTCTCGGCGAGCGTCACGGTTGCCGTCTTCTCGGCACCATTGCGCTTGAACTGGACCTCGACCCGGTCACCGACCTTGCCGGCCTGCACCGCGCCGACCAGATCGTCGGAGTCGTTGACCGCCTTGTCGCCGAACCGGGTGATCACGTCGCCCCGCTGGATGCCGGCCTTCTCGGCGGCGCTGCCCGGAGTGACCGCGGCGACCATCGCGCCGCCGCCCTCGGCCATGTTGACGCTGACCCCGAGCGACGGGTGGCTCACCTTCTCGCCGCGCTGGAGCTTGCCGGCGACGTCCTTGGCCTTGTTGCTCGGGATGGCGAAGCCGACGCCGATGTTGCCGGTGCTCTGCCCGGAGGTGGCGATCGCGGTGTTGATGCCGATCACCTCGCCGCGGGTGTTCACCAGCGCGCCGCCGGAGTTGCCCGGGTTGATCGGGGCGTCCGTCTGGAGCAGGCCGGAGATCGAGCTGACCGCCTCGCCCTGCTGGCGCGGGTCCTGCTGCTGGCCCTCGCCGGCCCGGATGGTGCGGTCCCGGGCGCTGAGGATGCCGGCGGTGACCGACCCCTGCAGGCCGAGCGGGCTGCCCAGGGCGAGCACCTGGTCGCCGACCTGCATGGCGTCGCTGTCGCCGAGGGTGGCCGGCTTCAGGCCGCTGACCCCGCTGGCCTTGACCACGGCCAGGTCGGTCTTCGGGTCGGTGCCGATGATCTTCGCCTCGGCGTTCTTGCCGTCGGCGAAGACCACCCGCACGGTGTCGCCGCCGGCCGAGGCCACGACGTGGTTGTTGGTCAGCACGTAGCCGTCGGCGCTGAGCACCACGCCGGAGCCCTCACCGCTGCCGGTGGTGATGGAGACGACGCTGTCCTGCACGGCGGCGGCGATCTTCGGCAGGTCGGCGCTGTTGAGCACCGGTGCCGCCGAGTAGGTGCGGGTGACGCCCCCGCCGTCGCCGTCGATGGCGAGCGCGAGCGCACCGCCGGCCACGCCGGAGCCGAGCATCAGGGCGAACACCGCGACACCGGCACCTGCGAACTTGGCGATCCGGCTCGGCCGGGGCCCGGTGCCGGGCGGCGTCGCCGCCGGACCCCAGGGCGGCACCGGCTGGCCCGGGTGCTGTGCCTGGTGGTGCTGGTGCGGCGGGTACGCCGCGCCCGGCTGGCCCCCGCCGGCCCAGCCGGACTGCTGGTTGGCGTACCAGCCACCGCCCGGGTAGCCGGACGTCGGCTGCGGATAGCCGGACTGGCCGGGGGCCGGGTAGCCGGAGGTGGGGTACGGCGGCGCGGAGGGCGTGGCGGCCTGCGGCGCGTACCCCGACGGCTGCGGGTGGGCGGCGGCCGGGTGACCGGTCGCGGCGGTGGTGGTCGTCACCGGCACGGTCGGGTCGGCCTCCGGGGCGGCCGGCGCGGGAGTGGTCGGGGAGTCGGACTGCGCGCGCTCGTCGCGCGGCAGCTCGGCGGTGGGATGCGACGGCTCGGCGTCGGTGGGGGCCGGCCGGCGCTGCGGGTCGGACTCGTACTCGTTCATGGGACTACCTTCTCCCCCGGCTCTGCGTTCATCCTGGAACGGTCCTGGAAGTTGCCTGAAAGTCATTCGCCGGCACCGTCGGTCTGCGGCACCAGCGGCAGTCGCACCCGGAAGGTGGCTCCACCGCCGGGGGTCTCCCCCACCTCGACCGTGCCGTGGTGGGCGGTGACCAGCGCCGCCACGATGGCCAGGCCGAGGCCGGTACCGGTGTTGCCGTCGGCCCGTCGGGTACGTGCCGCGTCGGCCCGGTAGAACCGCTCGAACACCCGTTCCGCCTGTTCCGGGGAGAGCCCCGGGCCGGTGTCGGCCACCTCCACGACGCCGAGGTTGCCCGGCTCGGCGCGCAGCCGCACGGTCACCGCGGCGTCCGGCGGGGTGTGGGTGAGCGCGTTGGTCACCAGGTTGCCGATCACCTGACGCAGGCGGGCGTCGTCGGCGAACACCACCAGCGGACCTGCGCCGGGCTCGATGTCCAGCGTGATCCGCCGGTCCGGGGCGACCGCCCGGGCGGCCTGGACCGCGTCGGAGGCGAGCACCGGCAGTTCCACCGGGGCGAGCGAGAGCGGCCGCTCCCGGTCCAGCCGGGCGAGCAGCAGCAGGTCCTCCACGAGCAGCCCCATCCGGGCCGCCTCGTCCTCGATCCGGCGCAGCAGGCCGGCCGTCTGCTCGGGTGCCCGGGCCGCCCCCTGCCGGTACAGCTCGGCGAAACCGCGGATGGTGGTCAACGGGGTACGCAGCTCGTGCGAGGCGTCCGCGACGAACTGCCGCATCCGCTCCTCGGAGCGGCGGGCCCGCGCCTCGGACGCCTGGGCGGCGGCGGCCGCGTCCCGGGCGGTGCTCTCCGCCGAGCGGGCCGCGGTCTCCGAGGCGGCCCGGGCGGTGAACGCCGCCTCGATCTGGGTGAGCATCGCGTTCAGCGCGCGGGAGAGCCGACCCAACTCGGAGGTCCGCTCCGCCTGCCCCTCCTCCGGGTCGGGCACCCGGCGGGTGAGGTCGCCGCCGGCGATCGCCGCCGCGGTCCGCTCGATCTCGACCAGCGGCTTCAGGCTGGTCCGCACGATGGCGGCGCCGACCGAGGCCAGCATGATCAGCACCGCGCCGCCGACCAGCAGGTCGATCCAGACCAGCCGCTTCACCGCGAGGTCCACCTCGGTCAGCGGCTGCCCCACCGCGAGGACCTCGTTGTTGGGCTGGGCCGCGTAGTACAACCGCCAGCGGGTCCGGCCGTCCTGCGAGACGGCGTCGAGCGGCTCACCCTCCCGCTCGACGAAGCCGGCCACGTTGCTCGGGAAGCGGGGAAGCTGCTCCAGGTCGAGGGTGAAGTCGTCGTAGCGGGGTTGGGTGACTCCGTTCGGGCTGGCCAGCACCACCACGTAGTCGCTGGGCAGCATCGCGCCGATCTGGCCGGTCCGTAGGCCCGGCAGCAGCGGCCCGATTGCCTGGGCGGTGCCCTGGAGCTGCGCGTCGACCTGACCGACGAGGTAGCTGCGCAGGAAGAACGTGGTCAGCGAGCTGATCACCAACAGGGCGGCGGCGACCAGTGTCAGCACCGCCGTCACCAGCTTCACCCGCAGGGGTACGCTGCGCAGCCGTCCCTTCGCCTGCTGGACCGCGTTCACGCAGCCGGCTTGCGCAGCACGTAGCCGACCCCGCGCAGGGTGTGGATCAGCCGGGGCTGGGTGGTGTCGACCTTGCGCCGCAGGTAGGAGATGTACGACTCGACGATGTTGTCGTCCCCACGGAAGTCGTAGTTCCAGACGTGGTCGAGGATCTGCGCCTTGGACAGCACCCGGTTGGCGTTCAGCATCAGATAGCGCAGCAGCTTGAACTCCGTCGGCGACAGCTGGACCCGCTGCCCGGCCCGGTGCACCTCGTGGGTCTCCTCGTCCAGCTCCAGGTCGGCGAAGGTGAGCCGGGACGGAGCCTGCTCACCGGTGGAGGTACGCCGCAGCACGGCGCGGATCCGGGCGGTCAACTCCTCCAGGCTGAACGGCTTGGTGACGTAGTCGTCGCCGCCCAGGGTCAGCCCCCGGATCTTGTCGTCGGTGGCGTCCCGGGCGGTCAGGAACACCACCGGGGTACGCGTACCGCCCTCGCGGAGCATCCGGATGACCTCGAAGCCGTCCAGGTCCGGCAGCATCACGTCGAGCACCACCAGGTCGGGCCGGTGGTCCTTGGCGGCGTGCAACGCCGCGCTGCCGCTGGTCGCGGTGGCCACGTCGAAGCCGGCGAAGCGCAGGCTCGCGGAGAGCAGTTCGAGGATGTTCGGGTCGTCCTCGACAACGAGCAGTCGCGCCTCGGTCTGGGTAGCGGGCATGGCCCCATCATCCGGGACCTCACTGCGCTACCGCTGGACGGTTCCTGCAAAGAACCTGTGAGCCGTCGCGGGTCAGCGCAGCAGCCGGCGCAGCCCATCGAGCGCGCCGTCGAGCAACCGGATCGCGGTGCGCAGCTGCGACTCGCTGAACCGCCGGGCCCGGACCAACCGGCCCACCTCGGCGGTGAACGCGGCCAGCCGCTGGTCGAACTCGTCGAGCAGCGCGGCCCCCGGCCCGGGCCCCGGTCGGGCCGGGGGCGGCGGGGGCTCCCACCGCGTACGCCGGGTCTGCCGGGCGGCCTCGCTCAGCTCCCGCTTGAGGTCGCGCACGGACCCGCTGACCTCGGTCCGGATCTGACCGGCCAGGGCGGAGAGGTCCTCCACCGAGGCGGCGATGTCCGTCTCCAGGGTGGCCAGCTCGTCGGCCCGCTGGCGCAACTCGGCGCGGCCGGCGTCGGTGATGCCGTACGTCTTGCGACCCCCGGCGGCGGTGTGGCTGACCAGCCCCTCGGCCTCCAGGCGTTGCAGCCGCGGGTAGATGGTGCCGGCGCTGGGCGCGTACAGGCCGAGGAAGCGGTCCTCCAGCAGCCGGATCAGCTCGTAGCCGTGCTTGGGACCGTCGTCGAGGAGCTTGAGCAGGTAGAGCCGCAGCCGCCCGTGACTGAACACGGCGGTCACGGCAGCTCCTCGTCGTCGTCCACCGGGCGGGCGAGCAGCGCGATGCTGCCCGAGGTGGCGGAGGCCCAGAGCTTACCGTCGCCCGAGCCGAGCACCCCCGCGCTGTTGGCCAGCGGGAACGTCGAGGTCTGCAGCTGCGGAAATCCGCTGGTGATGCGGCCGGAGGCGGTGTGCAGCTGAACGGCGAGGTCGCTGTCCTCCCGGACCCGGACGGTGATGCCGCCGGAGATGGTGGTGAGCCGGATCTCGCTGCCCCGGGGGTTGTCCAGGTCGCACGTGATCGACCCGGAGACGGTCTGGGCGTGCACCCGGTCGGCGGCGCTGTCGGCGAGGATCACCTCGCCGGAGACCGTCTCCATGCGGAGGTCGTCAGCCACTCCGAGCGCCTCCACCGGCCCGGCAGTGATGGTGGCGGACGTGCTGCCCCGCAACCCCATCAGGGTGATCTGACCGGAGGTGACATCGGCCCGCGTCTGCCGGCGCAGACCCGAGGCGACCAGCGAGCCCTCGACCAGGCGCAGGTCGGCCGGGACGTCCGCCGGAACCGCGACGGACACGTCCACCTTCGGGAAGCGGGTGAACGGGCGCAACCAGCGCAGGGCGTCCGCCCACTCCCGGCCGCGCTGCTGGCGGATCAGCAGCCGGCCGTCCTGGTGCGTGACCAGGATCGGCCGACGGCCGACCCGGCTGACGTCGACCCGGGCCGGGCCGTCGGTGGCGACCACGTTCAGACGGCCGCTGATCAGGCTGACGTCCAGCCGGGTGACCGGGCCGTCCACGGTGAGCCGCTGTGGGCTGTCGACCGTCCAACCGGTCATGGCGTCCTCCCCTCGACGACGCACCCGTGGCGCGTCCGACGAGAAGACAGTAACGCGATACATCGCGACAGCACAAGACTGTCGCGAGTCGTCAGGCCGCCAGGTCCAGCTCCTGCCCCGAAACCGCGGTGGTGGCGGGCGCCGGGACCGGCCGGATCCGCACGACGCCCGGCGCGGTTCGCGGACCGGAAGCGGGCACCAGGTGCACGGCGGACTCGGCGGCCCGGGCCAGGAACCGCCGGTCGGCGTCCCGGGCCGGGTGCAGCGCGGCCGTGACGGTCACCGACACCACCAGCTCCCGCGCCGCGAGCACCCGGGCGACCGAGCGCAGCAGGGTGTCCTCGCCGAGGAACGCGGCGACCGTGGCGGCCGCCCCGGTGCCCGCGTACCGGTAGCTGAGCCGCAGCGGGACGACCGGGCTGCCGGCGTCGATGGCGGCCTGGAACATCGCCGGCCGGAAGCCGCTGCCGGGCCGGCAGTCGGCCGCCCGGTCGCCGGCGCACCAGGTCGTACCCTCGGGGAACACGGCCACCGACCGGCCGGCGCGCAGCGCGTCGGCGACCCGGCGCACGGTGGCCGGCAACGCGCGCGGACGGGACCGGTCCACGAAGACCGTGCCCGCCGCGGCGGCCAGCAGACCGACCAGCGGCCAGGAGCGGACCTCCCGCTTCGCCACCATCGGAGCCGGTGCGACCGCCAGCACCGCGAGGATGTCCAGCCACGAGACATGGTTGGCGACCAGCAGCGCGCGGCGGCGGGGCGACCTACCCCGGACCAGCAGCCGTACGCCGAACGCGCGGGCCGTGCCCCGGGCCCAGGCCCCCACCGCCGCCTGCCGCTCGCGGCCCGGCAGCACCGGCAGCAGCACGGCCAGGCCGACCCCGGCCAGGAGCATCCCGAGTACGGCGAGCAGCCGGACCAGCCGGCGGGCCACCGGCACCGTCGGCACCTGCCCGGCCGCCGGCAGGCAACCGTCGTCACAGCCCGAGCTGGGGCGCCAGAGGTCGTGCGCGGCGGGGGTGCTCACGCCTGCTCCCCGAGGAAGTGCCGCAGGTAGCGCGGGTTCATCCGATCCAACGAGAAGAGGACGTAGAAGTCGGCGACGCCGAAGTCCGGGTCGTACGCCGGCTCGCCGCAGATCCAGGCGCCGAGCCGGAGGTAACCCCGCAGCAGCGGGGGCACCAGCGCCGACCCGCCCGCGCCAGCCGCCGGGAGCCTGCCGGCGGCGGCTGCCGTCGTGCGGGTGCTGGCGGCGGCGGGCTCGGCGAACCAGGGACGCAGCGGGCGGACCCGTAGCGGCGGCGGCGCCAGGTGCCGGGCCTGGGCCTGCGCCCACACCTCGGCCACCGCCCGGCCACCGTCGGCCACCGGCACCGAGGCGCAGCCGCCGAGCCAGCGGGAGCCCCGCAGATGCAGGTAGCGGATGATGCCGGCCCACATCAGGTTGATCACCGCGCCGGAGCGGTGGTCCGGGTGCACGCAGGACCGGCCGGCCTCGACCAGGTCGTCGCCGAGCGGCGCGAGCCGGGTGAGGTCGAACTCCTCCTCGGCGTACCGCCGGTCGGTCCGGCCGGGCGGCAGCAGCCGGTACGTCCCGACCACCTCGCCGGTGCTCTCCTGCCGGACGATCAGATGGTCACAGTGGGCGTCGAAGGAATCCACGTCGAGTCCGGCCCGGCCCGGCTGGAGAATGGCGCCGAGCTCGGTGGCGAACACCTCGTGGCGCAGGCGTTGCGCGGCCGCGACCTGGGTGGGGTCGTCGGCGATCAGCAGGGTGTATCCGCTGGTCGTCAGGGGTGCGCCAGCGGCATGCAGAACGGCCATGGGATCTGTGTAGGTGCCCCGGGTTGCCAGCCCCGGCGTCAGCGGTGTCGCTCGGGTGAACGTCGGCGGGCGGCCCGTACCCGAACAGCCCGGCGCCCCGGCGGCTCCCCGGGCCGGGGGTCCGAGTCGCTATCGAGCTGCCCCAGATCTGGGGCAGCTCGATAGGCGGTCGGGAAGGGTGCGTCCCGATCGTCCCGCCCGTCCACTGCACGTCGGATGCGGCCGGCGGACCGGTCACCGACCGGCCGTGCGAGGCTGCGGGGCGGATCCCGGCGACGGCGCCGGGCCAGCCCGCCTGCCCTGCCCGGAGGTCGACGATGCACATCGAATCCCGCTACAACGGACCGCCCGGCTCCGGCAACGGCGGCTGGAGCGCGGGAGTCTTCGCCACAGCGGCGGGTGGGCCCGGGCCCGTCGAGGTGACACTGTGCCGGCCGCCGCCGCTGGAGACCACGCTGACCCTCGTCGACGGCGAGGTCCGCGACCCGGCCGGCGAGTTGGTCGCCGAGGTCCGGCGCATCCACGCGCTGGACGCGGTGGTGCCGCCGGTGGACCGGGCGACGGCGGCGGAGGCCGCCACCCGCTACCCCGGCCTGGTCGACCACCCGTTCCCCGGCTGCTACGTGTGCGGCCCGCAGCGCACGGACGGGTTGCGGATCTTTCCCGGGCGGTTGCCGGACGGGCGTACCGCCGCGCCGTTCCAGGTGCCCGACGGCAGCACCGACGCCACGGTCTGGGCGGCGCTGGACTGCCCCGGCGGCTGGGCAGTGATCGCGCCCGGGCGCCCGTACCTGCTGGGCCGGATCGCCGCCGTGGTCACCGCGCTGCCGGCGCCCGGCGACGAGTGCGTGGTCACCGGCGCGCTGGTGCACGCCGAGGGCCGCAAGGCCGTGGTGCACACCAGCCTGTACGGCCCGGACGGCGCCCTGCTCGGCGCGGCCCGGGCAACCTGGATCGGCCGTTGATTGACCTTGTTGCGCCGGACCGCCACGCTGTGCCACGGCGTACCTCGACGCCATGCACGGGAGGAGAACGATGACTGACGGGCAGCGAAGCCCCACCAGTGACGGCCAGATCGTGGTGTCCGGCCTGACGAAGCAGTACAAGAACGTTCGCGCGGTGAACAACCTTTCCTTCACCGTCGCGCCGGGGCGGGTGACCGGCTTCCTCGGCCCCAACGGCGCCGGCAAGACCACCACCCTGCGGATGCTTCTGAACCTGGTCACCCCGACCAGCGGCACGGCGACCATCAGCGGCCACCGGTACGCCGACCTGACCCAGCCGCTGCGCCACGTCGGCGCGGTGCTGGAGGCGTCCAGCGCGCACAAGGGACGCACCGGCATCAACCATCTGCGGGTGATCTGCGCGGCCGCCGGGCTGCCGAAGCAGCGGGCCGACGAGGCACTGGCGCTGGTCGGGCTGACGCCGGCGGCGAAGCGCAAGTTCAAGGGCTACTCGCTGGGCATGAAGCAGCGGCTCGGCATCGCCGCCGCGATGCTCGGTGACCCGCGGGTGCTGATCCTGGACGAGCCGGCCAACGGCCTGGACCCGGAGGGCATCCGGTGGATGCGCGGGTTCCTCAAGAACCTCGCCCACGAGGGCCGCACCGTGCTGGTCTCCAGCCACCTGCTGTCGGAGATGCAGCTGCTCGCCGACGACGTGGTGATCATCGCGGCCGGCCAGCTGGTCAAGCAGGGGCCGGTCGACCAGGTCATCGGCTCGATGGCGCAGGGCTCCCGGATCCGGGTCCGCACCCCGCAGGCCGAGGCCCTGACCACCGCGCTGAAGGCGCAGTCGGCCACGGTGGACACCGACGAGCACGGCGTCCTGCTGGTTGCCGGGGTGGACGCCCCGACGGTCGGCCGGGTGGCCCTGGCCGCCGGTGTGGAGCTGCACGAACTGACCACGGAACGGCCCGACCTGGAACGGGTCTTCCTGGAGCTGACGGCCGGAAAGGCGGGCATCCGATGAACCTCGTCCGGTCCGAACTGCTCAAGATCCGCACCACCAACACGTGGTGGGTCTTCGCTCTGATCAGCCTGCCGCTCTGGGCGCTCACCCTGCTCGTCAACTGGTTGCAGGCCGATACGCTGACCAGCAACAACCTCGGCGACGTGCCGGCCGAGCAGGCGGCCCAGTTCGAGGCCGCGGCCACCCCGGACGCGCTGTCGTCGAACCTGTTCACCACCGGCCAGTTCTTCGGCCTGCTGATCGTGATGCTGCTCGGCATCATCGTGGTGACCAGTGAGTTCTTCCACCAGACGGTGACCACCACGTTCCTCACCTCGCCGCACCGCACCGCGGTGATGGTGGCCAAGCTGGTCGCGGCGGGTGTGCTGGCGCTGCTGTTCTGGCTGGTCACCACCGTGTTCAACCTGGTGGCCGGCTCGGCGGTGCTGAACGCGGTGGGGCTCGACTCGCAACTGGGCAACGACGCGGCCTGGCGGGCCATCGGGCTGAACCTGCTGGCGTACCTGCTCTGGGCGGTCTTCGGCGTCGGCATCGGGGTGCTCATCCGCAGCCAGATCGGCGCCACCGTGACCGGCATCCTGCTCTACCTGGGTGGTTCGATCGGCGCCATCGTGGTGATCAGCATCCTGGCCGAGCGGTGGGGTGACTGGATCAACAACCTGCAACTGCTCGTGCCGTCGCTGGCCTCGTCGCTGATGGTCACCGGGGCGGAGATCCCCGGCAACCCGCCGCGCTGGGCCGGCGCCGCCGTGCTGATCGGCTACGCGGTGGTCACCGGCGTGGTCGGCACCCTGTTGATGCGTCGGCGCGACATCTCCTGATCCGGCGGCTCCGGGGTGGCGGCGGCACGGCCACCACCCCGGAGCCGGCGGCCGCTCTAGCAGTCATCGGCCGGGCCCCGCAGCGGTTGCCGAACTTCTGGCATCTTCTGTGAAACGGACCACCCGACCGAGGCGGAAATGCCTGCGGGATCCGTACGGCGTAGCCTGGGAGCCGTCCTGTCCGCGCCCCGAAGCGGGCGCTCCGGACGCCGCGTGACACACAAACCCGCGTGAAAGAGGCGATTACCGGCCGTGTCGACCCAGCAGACTTCGCAGGAGAACCCACTGGCGGGTTTCGGCCCGAACGAGTGGATCGTCGAGGAGATGTACCAGAGGTACCTCGCCGACCCCACGAGCGTCGATTCGGCCTGGCACGACTTCTTCGCCGACTATCGCCCGGCGCCCGGCGCGGCCACACCGCGTGGCGGTGAGCAGAAGGCCGCTCCGGCCGCCGCGCCGGAGCCCGACGGGCAGCCCGAGCCGGCCGCCGAGGTGAGCCAGCCGGCCGCCAAGCCCGCCGCCGCGCAGCCGCAGGCCCCGACGAAGCCGGCCCCCGCCGCCAAGCCGGCAGCGCCCGCCAAGCCGGCAGCGCCCGCCAAGCCGGCCACCGCGCCCGCACCGGCCAAGGCCGCCCCGGCCAAGCCGGCCGCCCCGAAGCCGACCGCGCCGAGCGCCGGTGGCCCGCAGACCACGCCGCTGCGCGGTGTCGCCGCCAAGATCGTCCAGAACATGGACGCCTCGCTGAGCGTGCCGACGGCCACCAGCGTGCGCGCGGTGCCGGCCAAGCTGCTGGTGGACAACCGCATCGTCATCAACAACCACCTCGCCCGCGGGCGGGGCGGCAAGGTCAGCTTCACCCACCTGGTGGGCTACGCGATGGTCCGGGCGCTGGTCCAGCACCCGGAGATGAACAACTCCTTCGCCCAGACCGACGGCAAGCCGGCGGTCGTCCGCCCGGAGCACGTCAACCTCGGCATCGCCATCGACCTGACCAAGCCGGACGGCTCCCGCAACCTGGTGGTGCCCTCCATCAAGGGCTGCGAGCAGATGGACTTTCGGCAGTTCTGGCAGGCGTACGAGGACGTGGTCCGGCGGGCGCGGCGCAACGAGCTGACCATGGAGGACTACTCCGGCACCACGATCTCGCTGACCAACCCGGGCGGCATCGGCACCGTGCACTCGATGCCGCGGCTCATGCAGGGGCAGAGCGCGATCATCGGTGTCGGCGCGATGGAGTACCCGGCGCCGTACCAGGGCATGTCCGAGGCCACCCTGGCCGAGCTGGCGGTCAGCAAGGTGATCACGCTGACCAGCACGTACGACCACCGGATCATCCAGGGCGCGCAGTCCGGCGAGTTCCTCAAGGTGATGCACGAGCTGATCCTGGGCGAGCACGGCTTCTACGACGAGATCTTCACCTCGCTGCGGATCCCGTACGAGCCGGTGCGCTGGGTGCGCGACGTCGCGGTCAACTCCGAGGGCCAGATCAACAAGACCGCCCGGGTGCACGAGCTGATCCACGCGTACCGCGTGCGCGGCCACCTGATGGCCGACACCGACCCGCTGGAATTCAAGATCCGCAAGCACCCCGACCTCGACGTGCTCCAGCACGGGCTGACCCTGTGGGACCTCGACCGGGAGTTCCCGGTGAACGGCTTCGCCGGCAAGCAGCGGATGAAGCTGCGCGAGATCCTCGGCGTGCTGCGTGACTCGTACTGCCGCCGGGTCGGCATCGAGTACATGCACATCCAGGACCCGGAGGAGCGGCGCTGGATCCAGGAGCGGATCGAGCGCAAGTACACCAAGCCGGCGCCGGACGAGCAGAAGCACGTGCTCAACCGGCTCAACGCCGCCGAGGCGTTCGAGACCTTCCTGCAGACCAAGTACGTGGGCCAGAAGCGCTTCTCGCTGGAGGGCGGCGAGTCGCTGATCCCGCTGCTCGGCGAGATCCTGGAGTCCTCCGCCGAGGGCGGGCTGGACGAGGTCGTCATCGGCATGGCCCACCGGGGTCGGCTCAACGTGCTGGCCAACATCGTCGGCAAGCCGTACGAGAAGATCTTCTCCGAGTTCGAGGGGCACCTGGACCCGCGGTCGACGCAGGGCTCCGGCGACGTGAAGTACCACCTGGGCCAGAACGGCAAGTTCACCACTCCCGACGGCGAGCACGCGGTCAAGGTGTCGGTGGTGGCCAACCCGTCGCACCTGGAGGCCGTCGACCCGGTGCTGGAGGGCATCGTCCGGGCCAAGCAGGACCGGATCGACCTCAAGCTGGAGGGCTACACCGTGCTGCCGCTGGCGGTGCACGGTGACGCCGCCTTCGCCGGGCAGGGCGTGGTCGCCGAGACGCTCAACCTGTCGCAGCTGCGCGGCTACCGCACCGGCGGCACGGTGCACGTGGTGGTCAACAACCAGGTCGGCTTCACCACCGCGCCGGAGTACAGCCGGTCCAGCCTCTACAGCACCGACGTGGCCCGGATGATCCAGGCGCCGATCTTCCACGTCAACGGCGACGACCCGGAGGCCGTGGTCCGGGTGGCCCGGCTGGCCTTCGAGTACCGGCAGGCGTTCAACAAGGACGTCGTGATCGACATGGTCTGCTACCGCCGGCGCGGGCACAACGAGGGCGACGACCCGTCGATGTCCAACCCCCAGATGTACAAGATCATTGACTCGAAGCGCTCGGTCCGCAAGCTCTACACCGAGGAGCTGATCGGCCGCGGCGACATCACCGTGGAGGACGCGGAGGAGCTGCTGCGCGACTACCAGGCGCAGCTGGAGCGGGTCTTCAAGGCCACCCGGGACGCCGCCTCGGCGCCCCGGCAGGTGGCCCGCCCGCGCCGGCAGAGGGAGCCGGAGCCGCAGGTCGACACCGCCACCGACGCCGCCGTGGTCAAGGCGATCGGCGAGGCGCACGTCAACCTGCCGGAGGGCTTCACCCCGCACAAGCGGATCCAGCAGTTGCTCGACCGGCGGGCGAAGATGTCCGTCGAGGGCAACATCGACTGGGGCTTCGGCGAGATCATCGCCTTCGGCGCCCTGCTGCACGACGGGGTCACCGTCCGGCTGGCTGGTCAGGACTCCCGGCGCGGCACCTTCGTGCAGCGGCACGCCTCGGTGGTGGACGCCAGCACCGGCGACGACTACCTGCCGCTGAAGACGCTCACCGGCGACGGCGAGCGCTCCCGGTTCTTCGTGCACGACTCGCTGCTCAGCGAGTACGCCGCGATGGGCTTCGAGTACGGCTACTCGGTGGAGAACGTCAACGCGCTGGTCGCCTGGGAGGCCCAGTTCGGCGACTTCGTCAACGGCGCCCAGTCGGTGATCGACGAGTTCATCTCCTCCGGTGAGGTGAAGTGGGGCCAGCGCTCCGCGGTCACCCTGCTGCTGCCGCACGGCCACGAGGGCCAGGGCCCGGACCACACCTCCGGCCGCCCGGAGCGGTTCCTGCAGATGTGCGCCGAGGACAACATGCGGGTGGCCATCCCGACCACCCCGGCGAACTACTTCCACCTGCTGCGGCGTCAGGCCCTGTCACCGAAGCGCAAGCCGCTCGTGGTCTTCACGCCGAAGTCGCTGCTGCGGCACAAGCTCTGCATCTCCCAGGTGGAGGACTTCACCACCGGCACGTTCCAGCCGGTGCTGCGCGACTCGGCCGCCCCGGCGCCGGCGTCGGTGAAGCGGGTGCTGCTCTGCTCGGGCAAGGTCTACTACGACCTGCTCCAGGCCCGTAACGAGCGCGGCGCCAACGACACCGCGATCATCCGGATCGAGCAGCTCTACCCGATGCCGGTCGAGGAGATCCGGGCCGCCCTGGCGGAGTACCCGAACGCGGAGGACTTCGCCTGGGTGCAGGAGGAGCCGGCCAACCAGGGTGCCTGGAGCTTCGTGGCGCTCAACCTGCTGGAGCACCTGGCCGACGTCCGGCTGCGGCGGATCTCCCGCCCGGCCGCGGCCGCTCCGGCGGTCGGCTCGGCCAAGATGCACGAGGCCGAGCAGAACGCGCTGATCGAGGCGGCTCTCCCCCGCCCGTGACCTGATCGCACCGCGAGAGCCGGGGCAGGGCCGTCACCACGGCCCTGCCCCGGCTCCGTCGGTCCACCCGCCCGGCACGCCGGGCCGAGCACGAGGACGCACCGATGTACTTCACCGACCGTGGTATCGAGGAACTGGTCGAGCGCCGGGGCGACGAGCAGGTCACCCTGGAGTGGCTGGGTGAGCGCCTGCGCGACTTCGTCGACCTCAACCCCGAGTTCGAAACCCCCATCGAACGCCTCGCCACCTACCTGGCCCGCCTCGACGACCCCGAGGACGACTGACCCACCCGGCACCTGGGGGTCGCGCGATCTTCTAGGGTGGGGGCGTGGCCCGGAGCGTGTATCTGACGAGTGTGGGATCGGGCGGGGGCAAGTCCACCATCGCGCTCGGGCTGGCAGAGCTGCTGTCCCGCCAGGTCGGGCGGATCGGGGTGTTCCGGCCGCTGGTCGCCGGCGCCGGGCCGGATCCGATCCTCGCCCTGCTGAGTGAGCGCTACCGGGTCGAGCTGCCCCTGGCCGACCTCGCCGGGGCGACCTACGCCGAGGCCACCGCCCTGGTCGCCGACGGTCGGCGGGAAGAGCTGATCTCCCACATCGTGGAGCGCTACCGGTCGGTGGAGCGGCGCTGCCCGGCCGTGGTCGTGGTGGGCAGCGACTTCGACGACCCGGGTGACCCGGCCCACCCCCGCGAGCTGGCCTTCAACGCCCGGCTGGCCACCGAGTTCAGCAGCGTCGTGGTGCCGGTGGTCGACGGGTTCGGGCAGGAGCCGGAGGCCGTCGCGGCGGCGGTGCGGGGGGCGTACCACGATCTGGCGGACCTGGGCGCGACGGTGCTCGCGGTGATCGCCAACCGGGTGTCCGGGCCGATGCCGCTGCCCGAACTGCCGGTTCCCGCGTACGCCATCCCCGAGGTGCCGACCGTGTCGGCGCCGACGGTGGCCGAGGTGGCCACCGCGCTCGGCGCCACCCTGCTGGCCGGGGACGACGACGCCCTCGCCCGGGACGTACTGGACTACGTGGTCGGCGCGGCTCACGTGCCGACCCTGCTGGACCACCTGACCGACGGCGCCCTGGTGATCACCCCCGGGGACCGGGCCGATCTGCTGGTCGCGGCCAGCGCCGCGCACGTGGCCGGGCAGGTGTCGGTGGCCGGGCTGGTGCTCACCCTGGGCGAGCAGCCCGACCCCCGGGTGATGCGGCTGGTGCGCGGGCTGAACACCGGGCTCGCGGTGCTCTCCGTGCGCAGCGACAGCTACGACACGGTCGCCGCGTCCAGCCGGATCGAGGGCCGACCCAGCGTCGCCAACCCGCGCAAGGTGGAGGCGGCGCTCGGCGCGTTCGAACGCTGCGTGGACACCGACGACCTGGCCCGCCGGCTGCGCGTCAGCCGCTCCGAGCGGGTCACCCCGCTGATGTTCGAGAACGAGCTGATCGACCGGGCGCGGGCGCAGCGGCGGCACCTGGTGCTGCCGGAGGGCACCGAGGAGCGGATCCTGCGCGCCGCGGAGGTCCTGCTGCGTCGCGGGGTGGCCGAGCTGACCCTGCTCGGCCGACCGGACGAGATCACCCGCCGGACCCGTGAGCTGGGCATCGACATCGGCGACGCGCACGTGGTCGACCCAGCCGGCAGCGAGTGGCGCGACGGCTTCGCCGCCGAGTACGCCCGGTTGCGCGCGCACCGGGGGGTCACCGCCGAGTTGGCGTACGACGTGGCCGCCCAGCCGAACTACTTCGGCACCATGATGGTGGCCGCCGGGTACGCCGACGGGATGGTCTCCGGGGCGACGCACACCACCGCCGCCACCCTGCGGCCCGCCTTCGAGATCATCCGTACCGTGCCGGACGTCTCGGTGGCCTCCAGCGTCTTCTTCATGCTGCTCGCCGACCGGGTGCTGGTCTACGGCGACTGCGCGGTCAACCGCGACCCGGACGCCGCCCAACTGGCCGACATCGCCATCTCCTCGGCGCAGACGGCGGCCCGGTTCGGCATCGAGCCCCGGGTGGCCATGCTGTCGTACTCCACCGGCAGCTCAGGCGCGGGCGCCGACGTGGAGAAGGTCGCCGCGGCCACCGCGCTGGTCCGCGAGCGCCGCCCCGACCTGCTGGTGGAGGGCCCGATCCAGTACGACGCGGCGATCGACCCGGCGGTGGCGGCCACGAAGCTGCCGGGCAGCACGGTCGCCGGCCGCGCGACGGTCTTCATCTTCCCGGACCTGAACACCGGCAACAACACGTACAAGGCGGTGCAGCGCTCCGCCGGCGCGGTGGCGGTGGGCCCGGTGATGCAGGGCCTGCGCCGGCCGGTGAACGACCTGTCCCGGGGCGCCACCGTGCCGGACATCGTCAACACGGTGGCGATCACCGCCATCCAGGCCGCCAGCGGGGAGTCGTCGTGAGTCGGGTGCTGGTGCTCAACTGCGGTTCGTCGTCCGTGAAGTGGCGGCACTACGACGGCGAGCGGGTGCTCGACCGGGGCACCGTCGAGCGGGTCGGTGAGCCCGGCGGCGGTCCCGCCGACCACACCGAGGCGGTACGAAAGGTCCTGGACGACCTCGACCTCACCGACCTCACCGCGATCGGGCACCGGGTGGTGCACGGCGGGCGCACGTTCAGCGCGCCGGTCCTCATCGACGACGCGGTGCTCGCCGCGATCCGCGATCTGGTGCCCCTCGCCCCGCTGCACAACCCGGCGAACCTCGCCGGCATCGAGGTGGCCCGGGCGGCGCTGCCGGCGGTCCCGCAGGTCGCGATCTTCGACACCGCGTTCCACCACACCCTGCCCGAGGCCGTGGCCACCTATGCCATCGACACCGAGGTCGCCGAGCGGTACGGCATCCGCCGCTACGGCTTCCACGGCACCTCGCACGCGTACGTCTCCCGGCGGGTCGCCGAGCTGCTGGACCGCCCGTACGAGCAGCTCAACACCATCACCCTGCACCTGGGCAACGGGGCCAGCGCCTGCGCGGTGGCCGGCGGGCGCAGCGTCGCCACCTCGATGGGCATGTCCCCGTTGGAGGGGCTGGTGATGGGCACCCGCAGCGGCGACCTGGACCCGGCGATCATCTTCCACCTGCGCCGGGAGGGCGGGTTGTCGGTGGACGACATCGACGACCTGCTCAACCATCGCAGCGGCCTGCTCGGGCTGACCGGGGCGAACGACATGCGTGAGGTGCTCCAGCGCCGCGCGGCCGGAGACGAGGCCGCCAGCTTGGCCTTCGACGTCTACTGCCGGCGAATCACGGGGTACGTGGGGGCGTACTACGCGCTGCTCGGCCGGGTGGACGCGGTCGCCTTCACCGCCGGAGTGGGCGAGCACGCGGCCCCGGTCCGGGCGGCCGCGCTGGCCGGTCTGGACCGGCTCGGCATCGCCGTGGACCCGCAGCGCAACGCCGGGGACGGCGACCGGGTGATCTCGCCCGACGGCGCCGAGGTGAGCGTCTGCGTCATCGGCACCGACGAGGAGCGGGAGATCGCCCGGCAGACCCGGGACGTGGTCGAGGCCGCCCGCTGACGGACCGACGGGATCAGCGTCGGGCCCGCCGACGCCGCTGCCGGGCACTGCCCGTCCGGCGAACCCGGTCCCGACCCGGTCCACGCCGGGGCAGCGGACGTCGGGGCGCGCCGGCCGGCAGGGTGGAGATGAAGATCGTCAGCCCGCCGATGGCCGCGACCACCAGCCCGAACGGAATCCCGCCCCAGGCGTTGAGCACGAAGACCGAGTCGTCGGTGTTGCCGTTCTCGGCGACGAACTGATCGGGGTGCGCCGGATCCACCCGCACCGTCATCGTCTCCGGTGGCTCCCGAAAGCAGCCACCGGCCGAGCCGCAGAGGATCCGCCGCGAGTAGCGGACACCCTGGTAGTCGTAACCGACCCGGATCGTGTCGGTGCCGCCGCCGCGGCCGACGGTGTTCCGCCGGTCGGTCACGTCGGCCAGCACCGGTACGCCCTCGACCCGCAGCCGCTCGGCCTTGGCGTGCAGATGCCACTTGTAGCTGCCGATCGCCGTCGCGTACGCCAGGCCGGCGACCAGCACCAGCACGCCGAGGGCCGCCGGACGCCAACGGGCGGCGCGCAGCCGAGCGCGCAGTGGCCCTGGATGGTCCGGGTCGGTCGTGTCGTTCCCCTGAGCCGGCAGCTCGGTCGGCACGGGCGCCGGGTCAGCTCAGCGCGAGCCAGGCGACCAAAATCACCAGCAGCACGGCGACCACCGCCGCACCGATGACCAGCGGCGTCCGGGAGGGGGTAGCCGCGGCGGGCGCGGGCTCCGCCGGCTGGGCGAAGGCGCGGAACGCCTCGGTGTTGCCGCTGGGGTCGGTGTAGTTCTCAGGCATGCCGGTGACCATAGCGAAGCCGGTCGTGCCGTACCGTCCCCGCCCACGCGCGCCGGGAACGGTCGAGCCGGCCGGCCGAGTGGACCGAGCCGGACGGGGGGATGGTCGCGGACGCCCGGCCACCCAGCGTGCGACGATGGGCGGGACACCGCCGGCGCGCCGGGCGCCCGAGGAGTCGTACACCGTCGGCGTGCGTACGACCCTCTCGATCCGCGCTCGGCGCGCCCCCGGCGCCGGCGGTGGGCCGCACCGCCCGCCGGAGCGGTGAGCCGGGTCACCGGGTGGGCACGCTGCGCCCAACCCGGCCGGAGCGCCCCGCCGGGCGAGGCACAATCGGATTCATGTCGCGTCGCGTCGCTCCCGCACTGCTGGCCAGCGCCCTGCTCGCGGCCGGTCTGACCGGCTGTTCCGGAGATGCCGGGCCGACCGAACGCTGGCAGGCGCCGGCCGAGCCGTGGCCGGCCGCCACACCGTCGCCGCGGGTACCCGCCGGGACCGCCCCGCAGCGCGGCTTCGCCGTCGGGGTACGCCAACTCAAGCTGAACCGGGACGGCCGGGCCCTGCCGGTGACGCTCTGGTACCCGGCGACCGGCGCCGCCGGCGGGTCGGCGAAGCGGTCGGCGGCTGCCGCCGACGGCAGGTTCCCGGTGGTGATGTTCAGCCACGGCCTGAACGGACGCCCGGACGACTACGCGACGCTGCTGACCCGCTGGGCGGCGGCCGGCTTCGTGGTGGCCGCGCCGACCTTCCCGCACACCGCCCGGGGCGGCGACGGCAACGTCCTAGACGTGCTCAACCAGCCGGCGGACGTCTCCTACGCGCTGACCGAGGTGCTGGCGCTGGACGAGAAGGCCGGTGATCCCCTACGCGGCCGGATGGCTGCCGACCGGGTGGCCGCCGCCGGACACTCGGCGGGCGGGGTGACCACCATCGGCCTGTTCACCGCCGGCCGCGACGAGCGGCTGGACGCCGGCGTGGTGTTCGCCGGCACCGCACTCGGCGTAGGCACCGCCTTCGCGGGCGCCGCCGCGCCGCAACTGTTCGTGCACGGCGAGCTGGACGAGGTGGTCGACTACGCGGCGGGCCGGGCCGCGTACGACAAGGTGCCCTGGCCGAAGGCGATGCTGAGCCTGCCGAAGGGCGACCACGGGCGGGCGCTGCTCAGCGACGGCGCGGCGCTGCGGGTGGTCTCGGACACCACCGTCGAGTTCCTGCGCTGGTCGCTCTACGGCGACGCGGCGGCCAAGGAGCGCATCCCCACCGACGCCGCCCGCGGCGACATCGCCACCCTCGACGACCACCTCTGACGGCGCGCGGCGGCGCTCAGGCGGTGTGGTCGATGACGACCTTGCCGAAGGTGTCGCCGGAGTGCAGGCGGGCGAAGGCGTCCTCGATCCGGCTGAACGGGACCACGCTGTCCACCACCGGGCGCACCCCGCTGTCGGCGCAGAACGCCAGCAGCTCGTAGAGCTCACCGGGGGTGCCCATCGAGGTGCCCAGGATCTCCAGTTGCATGGCGAAGACCCGGCGCAGGTTGACCATCGGCTCGTGCCCGGCGGTCGCCCCGGAGACCACGATGCGGGCCATCGGCGCGGCCGACTTCAGCGAGTGGTCGAAGGTGGCCGCGCCGACCGTCTCGATCACCACGTCGACCCGCTCCGGCAGCCGGGTGCCCGGCTCGACGGCGGTCGCGCCGAGCGCGGCGATCCGCTCCCGCTTGCCGGGGTCGCGGCTGGTCGCGTACACCCGCTTGCCCATGGCGACGGCGAGCGCGACGGCCGCGGTGGCCACGCCGCCGCCGGCGCCCTGCACCAGCACGGCGTCCGCGTCCTCCACCCGGCCCTTGGTGGTCAGCATCCGCCAGGCGGTCAGCCACGCCGTGGGCAGGCAGGCCGCGTCGGTCGCGGTCAGCTCCTCGGGCAGCGGGACCAGGTTCGACCGGGGTACGGCGACCCGCTCGGCGAACGTGCCGGGGAAGTACTCGGAGAGGATGGACACGCCGCGCGGGTCGCCCGGGGTCACCACCACCGGGTAGACGACCACGGGGTGACCCTCCGGGTCCACGCCGACCGCGTCACAGCCCAGGATCACCGGCAGCTGCCCCTCGGCCAGCCCGACCCCGCGCAGCGACCAGAGGTCGTGGTGGTTGAGCGAGGTGGCCCGTACCTGCACGGTGACCCAGCCGTCGTCCGGATGGGTCGGCTCGGGGCGCTCGCCGACGGTGAGCGCGGCGAGCGGGTCGGCGTCGTCGAAGCGGGTGGCGAAGGCGGCACGCATGATCGGCACCGTAACAAGCTGCGGGCTGGTTCAGAAGGGCCGGGCCGGAACCGGGCCCTTCCGCGCGCCTCAGGCCCGTGCGACGCCGTCGCGGCGGGCGGCCTCGGCGACCGCCGCGGCCACGGCCGGTGCGACCCGCGGGTCCAGCGGCGACGGGACGATCGCCTCGGCGGTCAGCGACTCGGCCACCACGCCGGCGATGGCGTCCGCGGCGGCCACCTTCATCCCCTCGGTGATCCGGGTGGCGCGGGCGTCCAGCGCACCGCGGAAGACGCCGGGGAAGGCGAGCACGTTGTTGATCTGGTTGGGGAAGTCGCTGCGCCCGGTGGCGACCACCGCGACGTGCCGACCGGCCACTTCGGGATGCACCTCCGGAGTGGGGTTGGCCAGTGCGAACACGATCCCGCCCGGGGCCATGCCGGCGACCGCCGCCTCCGGGATCTGCCCGCCGGACACGCCGATGAGCACGTCCGCGCCGCGCAGCGCCTCGGTGATGTCGCCGTGGCGGCCGTCGGCGTTGGTCGTCGCGGCCAGGTCGGCCTTGGTGCCGGTGAGGTCCGTCCGGTGCCGGCCGATGATCCCCTTGGAGTCGCAGACCACCACCTGGTCAGGGTTGACTCCCCCGGCGATCAGCATCTTCGTCACCGCCACCCCGGCCGCGCCGGCGCCGCTGACCGCGACGCGCAGGTCACCGAGCTTGCGGGTGAGCAGGGCGGCGGCGTTGCGCAGCGCGGCCAGCACGACGATCGCGGTGCCGTGCTGGTCGTCGTGGAAGACCGGGATGTCCAGCGCCTCGTCGAGCCGGCGCTCCACCTCGAAGCAGCGCGGGGCGCTGATGTCCTCCAGGTTGATGCCGCCGAAGGAGGGCGCCAGCGCCCGCACCACCGCGACGATCTCGTCCACGTCCTGCGTGTCCAGGCAGACCGGCACCGCGTCCACACCGGCGAACTGCTTGAAGAGCACCGCCTTGCCCTCCATCACCGGCATCGCGGCGCGCGGGCCGATGTTGCCCAGCCCGAGTACCGCGGAACCGTCGGTGACGACCGCGACGGTGTGCGACACCCAGGTGTAGTCGTCGGCCAGGGCCGGGTCGGCGGCGATCGCCTCGCAGACCCGGGCGACCCCGGGGGTGTACGCGAGGGAGAGGTCCTCCCGGCTCGTCAGCGGCACCGTCGAGGCGACGGCCATCTTGCCGCCGAGGTGCAGCCGGAACACGGGATCAGCGGGGTCCACGGTGGACGAAGGCATGGTGGTGACTCCAGGATCTGTCGAGCAGACGGGGCGGCCGGCCCGGCCGCGAGGTGGGCGGCGAGCGGTGGCACGCGGTGCGGGGGGTCACCCGGGCACTTTCCGAGCATAGTGTCGACCCTGCCCGCCGGATGTGAGCAGGGTCATAACGGTCGCGGCCGGACCCGCCCGGGGTGCGGCCAGTAGCGGGCCACCACCCGACCGCGCACGTCCGCCACGCCGTACGCCCGGGAGTCGTCGGTGACCAGGTCGTTGTCGCCGCGCAGCCACCAGCCGCCGTCCTGGGCGCGGACCGCCCGCTTCACCACCAGCAGTTCGGGACGGGTGCGGAAGACGGCGACCACCACGTCCCCGGGCCGGACCGGGCGCCCGCCCCGGCGTACCAGCACCGCGTCGCCGTGCCGCAGCGTCGGGGCCATGGACGGCCCGGTCACCAGGACGGCGGTCAGCGGCCCCCGGAGCCGGGGTGGCTCGGTCGGAGGATCGGGCCGCACTGGTTTCACCTCCACCCGCTTCGGGGAGCACGTCCAGGAGTAATGTCGGCTTGGATCATCGCAAACTTCCCATGGAGGATCCTGATGCGACTTCCACGCATCCTTACGCCCCGCGTGACCGCGAGCGCCCACTGCGACCTGCCGTGCGGCGTCTACGACCCGGCCCAGGCCCGGATCGAGGCCGAGTCGGTCAAAATGATCTGCGAGAAGTACCAGGCGAACACCGACCCGGAGTTCCGCACCCGCGCGATCATCATCAAGGAGCAGCGCGCCGAGCTGGTCAAGCACCACCTCTGGGTGCTCTGGACCGACTACTTCAAGGCCACCCACTTCGAGAAGTACCCGCAGCTGCACCAGCTGTTCAACGAGGCCACCAAGCTCGCCGGCTCCGGCGGCGTCAAGGGCAGCCTCGACCCGGCCACCGCCGACCAGCTGCTGCAGAAGATCGACGACATCTCGAAGATCTTCTGGGAGACCAAGAAGGCGTGACCTCTCCGGTTACCCCGACGATCCGGCCGGTACGTCCCGAGGACGTGCCGGCCGTCGTCGCCATGGTGCACGAGCTGGCGGAGTACGAGCGCGCCCCCGACGAGTGCCACCTCACCGCCGAGCAGTTGACCACGGCGCTGTTCGCGCCCGCGCCGGCGCTCTTCGGCCACGTCGCGGTGGACGAGCACGACGAGCCGGTCGGCTTCGCGCTCTGGTTCCTCAACTTCTCCACCTGGGCCGGCGTGCACGGCATCTACCTGGAGGACCTCTACGTACGGCCGGCGGCCCGGGGCACCGGGGCGGGCCGGCTGCTGCTGGCCACCCTGGCCGAGATCTGCGTCCAGCGCGGCTACCGGCGGCTGGAGTGGTGGATGATCGACTGGAATCCGGCGGCCGGTTTCTACGCCTCCATCGGCGCCGAACCGATGAGCGAGTGGGTCCCGTACCGGCTCAGCGGCGACGCGCTGCACCGGCTGGCCGGTCAGGCCGCGCCCGCCGTCGCACGCCCGACCGACTGACCGGGTAGAGTCCGCGACCGGGGGGATGAGGGTGACTCAACTGACCGGGCAGCCGACGACCGACGACGACGTGGTGCACCTCACCGTGCCCGCCGACGGCGGCTATCTCGGCGTGCTCCGCACCGCCACCGCCGGTCTCGCGGCCCGGTTGCAGTTCGCGCTCGACGAGATCGAGGATCTGCGGATCGCGGTCGACGAGGCCTGCGCCATGCTGCTCGCCATCGCGACCCGCGACGCCGAGTTGGAGTGCCGCTTCTCGGTCACCGAGGACGCGCTGACCGTCGAGGTGACCGTCCCGACCGTGCGGGGGGCGACCCTGCCGGCCGAGTCGTCGTTCGCCTGGAAGGTGCTCACCGCGCTGACCACGTCGGCGTCCGCCACGGCCGCCGACGGCCGGGCGACGATCTCACTGCTCACCCGCCGCTCCGGCGGCTACTGACCCCGGCCCCCGGCGGCCGCGGTCACTGGAAGCCGAGGGCCCGCGTCGTCGGCGGACTCACCAGCAGCCACGAGACGCCGAGGCCGAGCGCGATCAGTGGTACGCCCAGCCAGCCCAGACCGCCCTGGATCATGAACCATCCGATCGGCAGCAGCATCAACTGGAGCACGATCGCCGGGGCGCGGGCGCCGGCCTGACGGCGCAGCAGCGCCCGGCCCAGGGCCCAGAGTGCCGCCGCCGCCCCGAGGGCGAACGCGGTCACCAGCAGCGCCGACGGCAGGTCGGTGGTGGTCGCGGTGAGATCGGCCCAGACCAGCCAGGCGGCGATCAGCCCGACGGCGACCGCCTCGGCCCACAGCAGACGGACCGCCCAGCGCAGCGTGACGGGAATCGGGTCGGAGTCGATGGTCACGCGCGCCACGATACCCGGGCTACCAGGCGGTACAGTGCCGCCCATGCGGGCCGTCCTGGTGGTCAATCCGAAGGCCACCACCACCAGCGAACGCAGCCGGGACGTGCTTGTCCGGGCGCTGCGCAGTGAAGTCGACCTCAGCGTGCGCTACACCCGCCGCCGGGGGCACGCCATGGTGCTGGCCCGGGAGGCCGCCGAGGAGGGGGTCGACCTCGTCGTCACGCTGGGTGGCGACGGCACGGTGAACGAGGTGGTGAACGGCCTCATGACGGCCGAGCCGCCGGTACGCCCCGACGCGGGCACCCGGGCCGACCAACTGCCCGCACTGGCCACCGTTCCGGGCGGCTCGACGAACGTGTTCGCCCGCGCGCTCGGCCTGCCCCGGGAGTGGCCCGAGGGCGCCAGCATGATCCTGGAAGGGCTGCGCCTGGGTCGGCACCGGATCATCGGGCTGGGGCGTGCCGACGACCGCTACTTCACCTTCTGCGCCGGCTTCGGCCTGGACGCCGCGGTGATCCACCGGGTGGAGCAGGCCCGGCGGCGGGGGCGGGTTTCCACTCCGGCGCTCTACCTGCGCTCGACGATGAAGCAATACTTCCTCGGCTCGGACCGCCGGCACCCGGCGATCACCCTCGAGCGTCCCGGCGAGCCGGCAGAGGGCGAGCTGGCCACCGTCATCATCCAGAACACCGCGCCATGGACGTACCTGGGCGATCGGGAGATCAATCCCAACCCGGCAGCGTCGTTCGACCTCGGGCTGGACGTGTTGGCGCTGCGTCAGCTCCGGGTCGCCAGCACCACACGCACGGTGACCCAGTTCCTCACCGGGAGCCCGGATCCACGCGGCCGGCAGGTGCTGCGGCTGCACGACACGGCGGAGTTCACGCTGCTCTCCAACCGTCCGCAGGCGTTCCAGCTGGACGGCGACTACCTCGGCGAGCGGGAGAAAGTCAGATTCACATCCGTTCCCGCCGCACTGAGAGTAATCTGCTAGGTCTCGGGTACTGCCCTAGGTCGACGCGGCCGCCACAACCGCAGCGACGCGGTCGCCGCCACACCGAGGGGCAGGTGCCGGAAATGTCAGCAATGTCACGCGCACTGTACTATATTGATCCTCGACTGTGGCACGCCGGGTAACCAGCAAGACGCTGAAACTCGGGCAAATGGGTTGTGGGCTTGCTCACCGCCCGGAGTTTTTCCGAGCGTCACCCTTGACATCGCGAGTGTTCGTGAAAGTATTCACAAGCGAACTTGAGTTACCGGGACATTGCCTGGATATGCTCGTCAGGTTGAGCTGTTCCAGCAGGTCCACCGGGCTAACAGCCTGCTCACGCACTGCCGAAAAGACGGACGCGAACCGTCACCATCGGCACTGCGGATGCATATAGGAAAAGCACGACAAGCAATAACTGCCACCCATCCAGAATGAGGAGTGTTGCCGCCATGGACTGGCGTCACCATGCTGTCTGCCGCGACGAGGACCCGGAGCTGTTCTTCCCGATTGGGACGTCCGGACCGGCTCTCCTGCAGGTCGAGCAGGCCAAGGCCGTCTGCCGGCGCTGCTCCGTGACCGACCAGTGCCTGCAGTGGGCACTCGAGTCCGGTCAGGACGCTGGCGTCTGGGGCGGGATGAGCGAGGAGGAACGGCGCGCTGTCAAGCGTCGCGGTGGCCTCCGGGTGCTGCGCGCTCACTCCGCCTGATCCCACATCACAGCTGCACGCCCCGGCGGGTCCGCCCGCCGGGGCGTTCTGCTTTCCCGCGCTGAGCGGCACACGGAGCACGGATACCCGTTCCGCCGCCCACCGATCCTGCTCGGGCCGCGAGGCTGGTCACACCGACTCGTCGGCGAGCCGGCCGGGATCGCAGTCGACCCGGCGCAGCACCAACTCGGCCAACTCCGCCGCGTCGGTCAACGGTGCCGCCACGGCCACCGCCCCGGCCGCCCGGGCCGACCGCTGCACCGCGTCGTGAAAGAGGCCCGGCGCCAGGAAGTACGCCGCCACCGCCACCCGCCGAGCACCGGCCGCCCGCAACCGGGAAACCGCGACGCCGGTCGCCGGCGGGGCCGCCGAGGCGTACGACACCCGGCAGGGCACATCGAACTCCGCGCCGAGCGCGTCCGCCATCCGGCCCACCGAGCCGCGGGCCCGGGCATCCCGGGTGCCCGCCGCGGCCAGCACCAGCGCGTCGAACCGGCCCGGCCGCGCCTCGGCCAGCCGGCGGCCCAGCCCGGCCAGCAGCGCCGCGTCCACCGTCCCGTTCGCCGGGCCGAGCACGTCGGTCACCCGTACCGTCAGCGGTGGCCCGTCCTGCGCCGCGGCGGCGACCGCCGCCGGGATGTCCACCCGGTGGTGGTAGGCGGCGGTCAGCAGCAGCGGCACCAGCACCGCACGGCGGTGCCCAGCGCCGGCCAGCGCCCGCAACACGTCGGTCGGCCCGGGCGCGGTGTGGTCCAGCCAGCTCGCCTGGACCCGGGTGCCCGGCCGGGCCGCCGACACGGCGCGGGCCAGCGCCCGGGTCGCCTCGGCCGCCCGCGGATCACGACTGCCGTGGGCGACCAGCACCACCGGATCGGCCGAGGAGGTCAGACGTGCAGGCCGCACTCGGTCTTCTCGAACATCGCCCACCGGCCCGCCCGCGGGTCCTCCCCCGCCTTCGTACGCCGGGTGCACGGCCAGCAGCCGATCGAGCCGTAGCCCTGCTTGAACAGCTCGTTGACCGGCACGTTCCACCGGGCGATGTAGCGGTCCACGTCCGCCTGCGACCACGCGGCGATCGGGTTGACCTTGACCTTGCCGCGCCGGGCGTCGAAGGTCACCACCGGCGTGTTGGCCCGGGTCGGTGATTCGTCCCGGCGCAGACCGGCGGCCCAGGCGTCGTACCCGGACAGGGCCCGCTCCAACGGCTCCACCTTGCGCAGCTGACAGCAGTCGTCCGGGGACTTGCTGAACAGCCGCGGGCCGTACTGGCCGTCCTGCTGCCCGACGGTAAGTCGGGGCCGGATCGACCGGACGTTCACCGGCAGCGTCCGGGCCACCTCGTCGCGCACCCGCAGCGTCTCGGGGAAGTGCAGGCCGGTGTCGAGGAAGACCACGTCCACCCCCGGGGCCACCCGGGACACCAGGTGGGCCAGCACCGCGTCGGCCATCGAGCTGGTGACGCAGAACCGGTCGCCGAAGGTCTCCGCCGCCCAGCGGGCGATCTCCAGCGCCGGCGCGCCCTCCAGCTCCCGGCCGGCCCGCTCGGCCAGCGTCCGCAGCTCGTCCGGGCTGCGCCGGGCCGGGTCCGCCGGCGTCGGCCCCCCGGGGCCGACCAGCCCCAGACCGGCGGCGGACACCAGGCCGCTCACCGGGTCACCGCCCGCGGGAGCAGCCCCGTGAACTTCACCGAGAAGACCCGGGTGCAGGCGTGGCACTCCCAGGCGCCGTGCCCGGCCTCGTGCGGCCGCAGGTCCTCCTCTCCGCAGTACGGGCAGTACAGAGGTGCCGCTCGGTTCTCGCTGCTCATCGCAGTTCCTCCTCGTCGACTCTGATCACCCAGTTGGCGAACGCCTCGCCCTCGCTCCGGCCGGCCAGGTAGCGGCGGGCCAGCCGTTCCACGTACTCCGGAAGCTCCTCGGCGGTGGTCTTCAGGCCGCGCAGCTTGCGCCCGAAGCCGGCGGTCTGCCCCTGCGCCATGCCCAGGCCACCGCCGAGGTGCACCTGGAAGCCCTTCACCTGATGCCCGTCCGGGCCGACCACCAGCTGGCCCTTGAGACCGATGTCGGCGACCTGCGTGCGGGCGCAGGCGTTCGGGCAGCCGTTGATGTGGATGGAGATGTCCGCGTCGAAGTCGCGCAGCCGCTCCTCCAGCCGGGCCACCAGCTCCTCGCCGCGCGCCTTGGTCTCGACGATGGCGAGCTTGCAGTACTCGATGCCCGTGCAGGCCATGGTGCCGCGCCGCCAGGCCGACGGCCGGGCCTCCAGGCCGATCCCGCGCAGGGCGTCGACCAGGGACTCCGTCCGCTCCGGCGGCACGTCGAGCACCAGCAGCTTCTGGTACGGGGTGAGCCGCACCCGGTCGCTGCCGTGCGCCTCGACCACGTCGGCCAGCTTCGCCAACTGCCCGCCGGAGACCCGCCCGACCACCGGTGCCGCCCCCACGTAGTTGCGGCCGTCGCGCTGGCGGTGCACGCCGATGTGGTCGACCGGCTTGTCGGGCAGCTCCGGGGCGGGCCCGTCGAGCAGGGTCCGGCCCAGGTACTCCTTCTCCAGCACGTCGCGGAACTTCTCCACGCCCCAGTCGGCGACCAGGAACTTCAGCCGGGCCCGGTTGCGCAGCCGGCGGTATCCGTAGTCGCGGAAGATGCCGACCACGCCGGCCCACACGTCCGGCACCTCGTTCAGCGGCACCCAGACGCCCAGCCGCTTGGCCAGCATCGGGTTGGTGGAGAGGCCGCCGCCGACCCAGACGTCGAAGCCGGGGCCGTGCTCGGGGTGGTCGACCCCGAGGAAGGCGACGTCGTTCGCCTCGTACGGGGTGTCGACCAGCCAGGAGATGGTCGTCTTGAACTTGCGCGGCAGGTTCGAGTACGCCTTGTCGCCGACGTACCGGCGGACGATCTCGTCGATCGCCGGGGTCGGGTCGACCACCTCGTCGGGGGCCACCCCGGCGACCGGGCTGCCCAGCACGATCCGGGGGCAGTCGCCGCACGCCTCGGTCGTCTGCAGGCCCACCGACTCCAGCCGGCGCCAGATCTCCGGCATGTCCTCTACCCGGATCCAGTGGTACTGGATGTTCTGCCGGTCGGTGATGTCGGCGGTGTCCCGGGCGAACTCGCGGGAGATCTCGGCGACCACCCGCAGCTGGGCCAGGCTGAGCTGCCCGCCGTCGACCCGGACCCGGAGCATGAAGAACTCGTCCTCCAGCTCGTGCGGCTCGAGCACGGCCGTACGCCCGCCGTCGATGCCCGCCTTGCGCTGGGTGTAGAGACCCCACCAGCGGAACCGGCCGCGCAGGTCCTGCGGGTCGATGGAGGCGAAGCCACCGTGGGCGTAGATGTTCTCGATCCGGGCCCGGACGTTGAGCGGGTCGTCGTCCTTCTTGATGCGCTCGTTGGCGTTGAGCGGCTCGCGGTGGCCGAGTGCCCACTGACCTTCACCGCGTGGACGGCGCGGCGCCCGGCCTGCGGGGGCCGTCGGGTCCTCGGACCGGGCCGGGGTGCTGCTGACCGCCATCGCGGCGTCCTCCGTTGTCTGCTGTGCCTCGGGGCAGGCGCGGGGGCGCGGCGGCCGGCCCGTCGATCACGGGCGGGACAACGGTGTCGGAGACAGCCGGCGCGGAGCGCGCCCGAGACGGATTTGTCGGGCGTCGTCAGTGGGCCGGACAGATCGCGCTGCGCACGCGGCCGTAGTCGACGTGGCGACGGGCCACGAAGCGGCGGACGACAGCGGCGGTCATGGGGTCATGCTGCCACACCGCATGGGAGCGGGCCAATGTCCGCGTGCCCGATCCCACATGACGGGTGTGGGCGGGCCGACCCTCGACCAGGGCTGCCGTGGCAGGCTCACCCCGTGGGCATATTGTCCGGAAAGTCGACCGGGAGGGCGCGGAGCGGCCTGCACCGCGTCCCGGTCTGGCTTCCCCCGGCGCTGCTGACCCTGGTGGTGACCGGCACCGGGCTGGGCTCGGCCCAACTCTGGCGCGACGAGCTGGCCACCTGGAGCGCGGCCACCCGGTCGCCGGCCGACCTGGCCCGGCTGGCCGGCACCATCGATGCCGCCACCGGCCCGTACTACCTGCTCATGCACGGCTGGCTCGCGCTCGCCGGCGACTCCACGGTGGCCCTGCGCGCGCCGGCGGCGCTGGCGATGACCGTCGCCGCCGGGCTGCTCGCCGTGCTCGGCGCGCGGCTGGTTGACGACCGGGCGGGTCTCTTCGCCGGGCTGCTCTTCGCGGTGCTCCCCGGCACGTCCCGCTACGGTCAGGAGGCCCGCCCGTACGCCCTGGCGACCATGTTCGCGGTGCTCGCCACCCTGCTGCTGGTGGCGGCACTGCGTCACCCGGGCTGGCCCCGCTGGGCCGGGTACGCCGCAGCCGTGGCGGCGCTCGGGCTCACCCACCTGGTCGCGCTGACCCTGCTCGCCGCGCACGCGCTCGTCGTGCTCGTCGCCTGGTGGCGAGGCCCCACCGCATCCGGGGTGGCCACGGGAGCGGACGAGGCCGGGTCGGGCGGGCCCGGCGAGGCGGACCGGCCGGACCGGCGGGTGTGGCGGTGGGTGGTGGCGCTGCTGCCGACCGCGCTGCTGGTGGGCCCGCTGCTGATCGAGGCGCGGACGCAGCGTTCCCGGCAGTTGGACTGGGTCGCGTCGGCCCGCCTGGACGACCTGAGCGCGCTGCCCGGTGGAGTGGCCCAGAGCTCCGTGGTGGGCGGTCTGCTGGTCGGCCTCGCCGCGCTCGGCGCGGCCCGGCTCGGGCGGCGCGCGCTGCTCCCGACGAGCGCGGTGCTGCTGCCCGTACTGCTGCTCTTCGCAGCCGGCACGGTCGTACCGCTGTGGGTGCCCCGGTACCTGGTCTTCGTGGTGCCCTTCGCCTGTCTGCTGGCCGGCGCGGCGCTGGCCTCGGTCGCCGCGCCGGCAGCGCTGGCGGTGGTGGTCCTGGCCGGGCTGCTCGGTCTACCCGACCAGGCGGCGCTGCGGCGCACCCACGAGTGGCCGCGCAGCGCCCCGGTGGACTACGCGGGCGCCGCACGGGTGATCGCCGACGGGCAGCGGCCCGGGGACGCAATTGTCTACTCGCCCCGGCAGAGCTGGCTCTTCCTCGACCTGGGCATCGGCTACCACCTCGGTGACCCGCCACGGGACGTGCTGCTCACCGAGGACGAGGCCCGCCGGGGCGACCTGTGGGCCGCCGAGTGCCCCCGACCGGCGCAGTGCCTGGCCGGCACGCCACGCGTGTGGCTGGTGCTCGCCGGGCGGCACGCCGAGCCGCTGGTCGCCGTGCCCGGCACCAAGGGCGACGCGCTGCGCGCCGGCTTCACCGTCACGCGGGTCTGGCCGCGCCCCGGGCTGACCGTCGCCCTGCTCACCAGCCGCCCCGGCCGCTGACCTGATCCGGCCGGCGGGCGGGGCGGCGGGGCGGCGGCCGGCGAAACGACGGCGGCGGGCGGCAGGCGGGCGGCAGGCGGCAGGCGGCGGCGCGGGCAGCGGGCCGGCGGCGGGCGACAGGCGGCAGGCGGCAGGCGGCGGCGCGGGCAGCGGGCCGGCGGCGGGCGACAGGCGGCAGGCGGCAGGCGGCGGCGCGGGCAGCGGGCCGGCGGCCGGCGGCAGGCCGGCGGCCGGCGGCAGGCCGGCGGCCGGCGGCAGGCCGGCGGGCGGGCAGCGGCGGGCGGCACCGACTCCGATGAGCGTTATGCCTCTGAGTCATAATGCTTATCCGCGTGCCCGGGCCCGGAGGCGTCCCATGGTGCGGCAGGACTTCCAACGCCGGCATGGCGCCGCATCGCGAGCAGGGCAGGCCGGCGCCGGCCCGGCGCGCACCGTAGGCAGGGCAGGCGCACGCCGGCCCGGCGCCGCACCGCGAGCAGGGCAGGTCCACGCCGGCCCGGCGCCGCACCGCGGCCAGAGCAGGCCCACGCCGGCACGGCGCGCACCGCGGCCAGGGCAAGCCCACGCCGGCCCGGCGCCGCGAGCAGGCAGGCCCACGCCGGCAGGAAGCGGCAGGCAGGAGCAGCAGAGGTGGACGTGGGCGTGCGCGGCAGGTAGGCGCGGGCAGCGCGGGGCGGGCGCCCCGGGCGGGTCAGGGCTGCGAGCGGCCGTCCGGCGCGCTGCGGGCCAGCGGGACGACCAGCACCGCCTCGGTACCGCCGTTGACGCCGGCGCGCAACTCGAGGGTGCCCCGCAGCTCGCCGGTGACCAGCGCCCGGACGATCTGCAACCCCAGCTTGCTGCCACGCTCGGCGTCGAAGTCGGGCGGTAGCCCTCGGCCGTTGTCGGCCACCGAGACGTGCAGCATCTTGCGGAACCGGTGCGCCGAGACCACCACCTCCGGCCGGCCCGACAGGTCGGTCGCGGGGACGAGGGGGTGGATGGCGTCCGGGGCGGCAGGCAGCGTCGGAAGGTCCGGGTCGTCCGCCTGCGGGAAGCCGTGCTCGACGGCGTTGAGCAGCAGTTCGTTGAGGACCATGACCAGCGAGGTGGCGATCTCCGCCGGCAGCACACCGAAGCTGCCCCGCCGGCGCATGCCGACGCTCACCTCGGTGGCCGCGACCTCGGTCGCCGCGCTGGCCACCCGGTCGACGATGCCGTCGAACTCGACCGCCTCGTCGCTGGACATGGAGAGCGTCTCGTGCACCAGGGCGATCGAGGCGACCCGGCGGACCGACTCCTCCAGGGCGACCCGTGCCTCCGGCATGGACACCCGGCGGGCCTGCAGACGCAGCAGCGCGGCCACCGTCTGGAGGTTGTTCTTCACCCGGTGGTGGATCTCCCGGATGGTGGCGTCCTTGGTGATCAGCGCGCGGTCGCGGCGGCGTACCTCGGTGATGTCGCGGACCAGCACCAGCGCGCCGATCGGCACTCCGGCGGGCATCAGCGGCAGCGCCCGGGTGAGCATGGTCGCGCCGCGCGCGTCGATCTCACGCCGGGGCGGCGCCTCGCCGCCCAGCGCGGCCAGGATGCCGTTCGAGGCCTCGGTGCCGTCCAGCGGGTCGCCCGCCAACCGGCGGTGCAGCGCGGCCAGGTCCTCGCCCACGAGGTGCGAGGCGTAGCCGAGCCGGCGATAGGCCGACTGCGCGTTCGGGCTCGCGTAGGTGACCTTGCCGCCGGCGTCCAGCCGGACGAGGCCGTCACCGACCCGGGGGGCGGAGGTGGTCTCTCCCGGGTGCCGGGGCGGCGGGAAGGTGCCGTCGGCGATCATCTGGGCCAGGTCGTCGGCCGTGGTCAGGTAGTTCAGCTCGAGCTGGCTGGGGGTACGCGCGGTGGAGAGGTTGGTGTCCCGGCCGACCACGGCGACCACCTCGCCGGCCTCCCCCTCGGCGGTGCGCAGCCGGACCGGGATCGCCTCGTGTCGGGCGGGTACGTCGCCGTACCAGACCGGGTCGCCCTCCCGCCAGATCCGGCCCTGGGAGTAGGCCACCTCCAGGTGGGTCATCTCCGGCCCGCCGACGATCCGCCCCACCTGGTCGTCCTGGTACGCGGTGGGCGCGGTCGTCGGGCGGACCTGGGCGACGCAGAGGAACGTGCCGTCGTTGTCGACCGGTACCCAGAGCAGCAGATCGGCGAAGGACAGGTCGGAGAGCAACTGCCAGTCGCCGGCGATCCGGTGCAGGTGGTCGATGTCGGCCGGACGGAGGTGGGTGTGCTCCTCGGCGAGGTCGCGCAGCGTGGACACGGTGACCAGCGTGCCACGCCGCGTGTCACATCGTCGCGGTGACCTTCTTCAGGCCGCGCGGCGCGTCCGGGTCCTGCCCGCGGGTCAGCGCCAGCGCCAGGGCCAGCCGCTGCAACGGCAGGATGTCCAGCAGTGGGGCGTACCGCTCGTCGACCTCCGGCACGGCAAGCCGGGTGGCGCCCTCGACGTCGGCGGAGCCGATCACCAGCACGTCGGCGCGGCGCTCACCGAGCCGGGGCAGCACCTCCTCCATCGACCGGCCGCCGGGCCCGGAGCCGACCACGGCGAGCACCGGCACGTCCGGGTCGGTCATCGCGAGCGGGCCGTGCAGCAGGTCGGCGCCGGAGAAGGCGAGCGCCGGCAGGTACGAGGTCTCCATGAGCTTCAGCGCGGCCTCGCGGGCGGTCGGGTACGCGTACCCGCGGCCCGTGGTGACCAGGTGGGCGGCGAACCGGTAGCGGGGTGCGAGCTGGGCCGGGGTGGGATCGGCCAGGGTCTCGGCGGCCAGCTCGGGCAGCGCGGCCAGCGCCTCCCGCTCGGCGGCCGGGAGGGCCCCGTCGCCGGCCCGGATGCCCTCGACCAGCATGAGCAGGGCGAGCAGTTCCGCGGTGTACGTCTTGGTGGCGGCCACCGCCCGCTCGTGCCCGGCGGCGATGTCGACGCTCAGCTCGGCCACCTCGACCAGCGGGGACTCCGGGGCGTTGGTGACCGCGAGGGTCAGCGCGCCGGAGGCGCGGGCGGAGCGCAGCACCTCGGCCAGGTCCGGTGAGCCGCCGCTCTGGCTGACCGCGACCACGAGCGCGTCGGAGAGGTCGGGACGGGCGCCGAAGAGGGTCACCGCGCTGGGCGAGGCGAGCCCGGCGGGCAGGCCGAGCCGGATCTCGGTCAGGTAGGCCGCGTAGAGGGCGGCGTGGTCGGAGGTGCCCCGCGCGGTGAAGACCACGTGCCGCGGCCGGCGCTCGGCGACGGTCGCCGCCACCCGGGCGATCGCGTCCGCGTGCTCGGCGGAGAGCAGTCGGGCGTAGCCGGCCGGCTGCTCGTCGATGTCGGCGGCCATGCCGACCCCTGCACGTGTCACGGAAACCCCTCCCCTTTGCGCGATTGCCGCGCGTTTCCTGCTCAGTCTTGCATCTTTGATCTGATCGGAGCAATCAAACGAGCAGTAGTGCGCAGTTGATCAGCGATTTGCTCCAACATCACCTAGGCTTTCCCCGCTTCACCCGAAAGCTGCGACGAGAGGACCACGTGCCAGAGGGACGGGACGACCCCGGGCTGTCCGCGACGGAGGAGCTGGCCCTGGCCCGGCTGGCGCTGGACGAGGGCGACCTCGACCACGCCGCCGGTCACCTCGCCGGCGCGCTGGCGCGGGCTCCGACCCTGCCCGAGGTGCACGAGACCCTCGCCCGGCTCGCCGTCGCCAGCGGGGGCGGCCTGGACCTCTTCCCGATCAACCACCACACCTTCGTCGGCGCGGTCGTCGCCCGGGCCCACCTGCTCGCCGCCGCCGGACAGCCGGCCGAGGGGCTGGAGCTGCTGGCCGCGGCGACCGCACACGCACCCGCGACGGACTGGGCCGGGGTGCCCTGGGTGACCGCGCCCGAACTGGCCGAGCGGCTCGACCCCGAGCACACCGCGCGGATCCTCATGCAGGTCTGCGCCGTGCTGTCCGACCCGGTGCCCCGCGCCGGCCGGGCCGCGCTCGCCGCGTACCTCACGCTGGCTCGCAACGCGGTCACCGTGCATCCCGAGCACGGGCTGCTGCTGGGAGCGGCGTCCGCGCTGGCCCGGCGGGTCGGCGAGGTCGCGCTGGCGATCCGCTGGGCCGCCCGGGGGGTACGCGCACAGCCGTCGAAGATGGGCGAGGTGTGGCTCGGGTACGCGTACCGCAGCGCGGGCCGGACCCGGGAAGCCCTGGCCGCGCTCGGCCGAGCCGTCGCGCACGACCCCGACGACCTGGCCGTCTACGCCGACATCGCCGGCACGCTCGCCGACACCGGCCGCCTCGACGAGGCGCTGGAGTGGACCGAGCGCGCGCTGGCCCGCGATCCCTCGTTCGACTGCGCCGTGCACACCGCGTACCGGCTGCGGTACCTGCGCGACTCCGACCTGGCCCATCTGGTCGCGCTCGCCGACTTCGCCCGCGACCACCCGGACGACACCCACGAGCACGGTGACCTGGCCCAGTGCTGCCGGGGGAGGCCCTGGCTGGGTCAGGTGACCCCGGCCGGCGGACCGCTGGTCGACGCGCTGCGCTGGGCGGTCACCGAGGACCACGTTGGTCTCGGTGCCGCCGTACGACTGGACGCGGCGGCGCCGCCCAGCGCCGTACGGGCGGCCACCGCGGCGCTGCCGGGGCTGCGGATCGAGGTGGCCGGCGCGCCGGATCCCGACCCGCGCGAGCCACGGCGGGCGTCCGTCCGGCAGCTCTGGCACTACGACGGCAGCACCCCGGCGCCCGCGCTGCCGGCGCCCTCGGCGGCTGCCGAGGAGCGGATCCGGCAGGTCGCCCACCCGGCCTGGCCCCACCCGCCGGCGGCCTACGACGCCGCGGTGGGCCTGGCCGGGCTGGACCTGACCGACCTGCTGGGCCTCCTGGTGCACCCGCCGGCCGCGCCGGCGAGCGCGCTGGGGCGGGTACTGACCGGCCAGGATCCGTCGCTCTGGGTGCGTTGCGTGCAGGTCTGGGCCTGCCTGGGCCTGCTGCACCACCGCACCGACGAGCCGTGGGACGACTCGACCCGGCGCCGGGTGCTGCTTGACCTGGTCTGGGGCGTGGAGGACTGGATCACCGAGGCGGCGCTGTTCGCCCTGGTCACCGCCGCCTGGGTGGACCCGGCGGTGCGGGCGGACGTGGCCCGGGTGGTGGCCGAGCGGCTGGCCGACGCGGCGGCGGTGGCCCGGGTCCGCCCGGTTCCGATCGCCGTCTCGCTGGCGCACCTGGCGCTGGCCACCCCGGCGCTGGATGCGGCCACCGCGGCGCTCGCCGCCGAGCTGATCGACTCGCCGCCCCGGATCCCCCGGCCCCGCGGCCCGCTGCGCCGCCTCTGGCACCGCCTCACCGCCCCCCTGCGCCGCCCCACGCCCCCGGCTGGGTGATCAAGAGGTGCGCGTCCTCCGGAAGCCGGATTCCGGAGGACGCGAATCTCTTGATCGACGAGACCGGCCCCGACCCCGAGGGGGCCGGGGCCGGTCGGGCCGGGGTCCGGGTCAGGCGACCGGGGCCCTGCCGAGGGCGATCTCGGCCTCCTCCTCCGGAGTGGCCTGCGCCGGCGCCTCGTTGGCGGTGCGCAGTGGGATCTCCTTGATGAACCAGGCGAGCACCGGGACCACCACGGTGAACAGCACCGCCCAGGCGAAGACATGCGAGATCGAGTCGGCCAGACCGCCGAGCACCAGCTCGCGCGCCTGGGCCGGCAGCTCCTTGAGCTTCTCCAGGTTCATCGCGCCGCCCTCGCCGCCGCCGCCGCTGAACGCCGTGCCGGCCGGCGAGTCGGCCAGCCGGTTGGCGAAGATGGCGCCGAACAGCGAGATGCCGAACGAACCGCCGATCGACCGGAAGAAGGTGGCCGCGCCGCTCGCCGCGCCCAGGTCCTTCTGCTCCACGCTGTTCTGTGCGATCAGCATCGAGGTCTGCATGAGGAAGCCCATGCCGGCGCCGAGCACGACCATGTACAGCGAGGACTCCAGCTTGCTGGTGCCGGTGTCGAGCAGGGTCAGCAGCCCCATGCCGACGGTCATCACCACGCCGCCGACGATCGGGTAGAGCCGGTAGCGCCCGGTCCGGGTGATGGCGCGGCCGATCACCAGTGAGACCACCAGCATGCCGAACATCAGCGGGAGCAGCAGCAGGCCGCTGTTGGTCGCCGAGGCGCCCTGCACGGTCTGCTGGTAGAGCGGCAGGAAGTTCATCGCGCCGAACATCGCGAAGCCGAGCAGGAAACCGATCAGCGAGATGAGCGCGAAGTTGCGGTTGGCGAAGAGCGCCAGGGGCAGGATCGGCTCGGCGGCCCGCCGCTCGACCACGGCGAAGACGGCCAGGGCCACCACCGCCAGCACGGCCAACCCGAGGATCTGCGGGGACGTCCAGTCGTACTCGTCGCCGCCCCAGGTGGTGATCAGCACGATGGCGGTGATCCCGACCGAGAGCAGCCCGGCGCCGAGCCAGTCGATCCGGTGCTCGGTGCGGTACTTCGGCAGGTGCATGGTGGTGATCAGCAGCACCAGCGCGATGCCGCCCAGCGGCAGGTTGACGTAGAACGCCCAGCGCCAGGAGAGGTGGTCGGTGATGAAGCCGCCGACCAGTGGGCCGGCCACCATGGCGATGGCCATGATCCCGGCGATCATGCCCTGGTAGCGCCCACGCTCGCGGGGCGGGACCAGGTCGCCGATGATCGCCATCACGCCGACCATGAGGCCACCCGCGCCCAGACCCTGCACGGCACGGAAGGCGATGAGCTGGACCATGCCGTCCTCCGGCCCACCCAGCATGCCGGAGCCGGCCATGCCGCAGAGCGCGGAGCCGACCAGGAAGATGCCGACCGAGGTGAGGAAGACCGACTTGCGGCCGTAGAGGTCACCCAGCTTGCCCCAGATCGGGGTGGAGACGGTGGTGCCCAGGACGTACGCGGTGACCACCCAGGTGAAGTGGTCGAGGCCGCCGAACTCGCCGACGATCCGCGGCAGCGCGGTGCTGACGATCATGTTGTCGAGCATCGCGAGCATCATCGCGATCATCAGACCGAAGAGCACGACCCGTACGTTGGGTCGCGCACCGGCCTGGGTTGCCTGTGTCATGGGTAAGCTCCCCCCGAGGATTGCCTTACTTACTTGCCGCCCGGCTAGTCACCTTACTAGCCGCACGGTAAGTTGGGTAGCGAGTGACGGTCAAGCGGATTGGGTGGTGGGCGTGAGGGAGAGCACAGGCGGCACGCGGGAACGCATCAAGGCCGTCGCACTGGAGCTCTTCACCGAGCAGGGGTACGAGAAGACCTCGCTGCGGGAGATCGCCGAGCGGCTCAACGTCACCAAGGCGGCGCTCTACTACCACTTCAAGAGCAAGGACGACATCGTCGCCAGCTTCGTCGAGGACCGGCTGGAGCGGATGGACGCGCTGACCGCCTGGGCGGAGTCGCAGCCGGCGACCCTGGCCACCCGACGCGAGCTGATCTCCCGCTACGCCGACACGATGTTCGCCGGCGAGCAGCCGTCGGTGATGCGCTTCTTCGAGCAGAACCAGACCGCGCTCAAGAGCCTCGCCGCCGGCCAGCAGATGCGCGGCCGGATGATGCAGCTGGCCAACGCGCTGTGCCGGGGCGACGACTCACCCGCCGCCCAGCTGCGCGCCGCGCTGTCGCTGTTCGCGGTCCACACCAGCTGGTTCGCCGTACGGGCGCCGCACATCACCGACGACGAGCGTCGCAAGATCGCCCTGGAGGTGGCCGACGAACTGCTGGCCGCCATCGGTGAGGAACGCGACCAGGACCCGGCCACGGCTCCCCCGGGCAGCCCGCGGCACTGACCCGTGGTCGGTCGCGGCGTCGACCCCGGTGCGCTCGTCGCGCGGGTGCGCGGTCAGTCTCGGGGTAGGTCGAGGCGCAGGCCGAGCAGGTCCACGCCCGGCGCCGGCGACCAGTCCTTCTCGGGCAGCCGGACGAAGCCCATCCGCTCGTACAGCCGGTGCGCCTGGGCGGCCATCCCGGCCCGGACGCAGATCACCACCGCGGTGCAGCCCAGCTCCGCGGCGCGCTCGACGCACGCCCGGACCAGCGCCACGCCCACACCCCGGCCCTGCGCGCCGGGATCGACCGCGAGCATGCGGAACTCCGCCTCGCCCGGGCCGGACAGCTCGGCGAACGGGGAGCCGGGCAGCACGAAGGTCACCGAGCCGAGGATCGCGCCGGTGGACGGGTCCACGGCGACCAGCACCTCGCCGCTGTCCGCCCGGGTGGCCACGTCGGCCAGCACCGCGCCGTACCCGTGCTCGCCCTTGAGCTGACCGTCCGCCTCGTACGCGGCCACGGTCAGTCGCGCCACCGCCGGGAAGTCGGCCGGCTCGGCGCGGCGGACCAGTGGGCCGGTCAATCGATCACCGCGATGAGGTCGCCGTCCTGCACGACGTCGCCCTCGTGCACGGCCAACTGCTTGACCACACCGTCGGACTCGGCGATGACCGGGATCTCCATCTTCATCGACTCGAGGATCACCAGGGTGTCGCCCTCGGACACGGTGTCGCCCGCGGAAGCGACGACCTTCCAGACGTTCGCCACCATCTCGGCGCGGATCTCCTCGGCCATGTCCGGCCCTCCCTCTCGCGGTTTGCCTGCCGACGTATCCAATCATGCGGCAGGCTCGGCGCGGGCGCGCAGCGGTCCGTCACCCGTGACCCCGGCCGCCCCGGGGGAAGGCTGCGGGTGCCGGTCGCACTAGCATCAGCGGGTCGGACCCGGCGTCGGGCGGCCCGGTGGGTGCACCGGCGCCGAGGTCGTGCGCAGGGCGGATCCGACCACTACGAGGAGGTCAGCATGGCGAAGAAGGCCCGGAAGAAGAAGGCCCGGAAGAAGAGCGGCGCGAACCACGGCAAGCGTCCCAACTCCTGAGCGGCACCGACGGGCCGGCGGCCCGTCACCGGTCGGTACGCCGGTGGCCCGGGTCGAGATCGACCCGGGCCACCGGTCTGTCCGTAGGTGTGTCCGACGCTCAGTCGGCCAGCTCGCGCGACTCGGTGGTCTCGAAGACCACCAGCTCGGTCAGCTTGACCCGCAGTCGCTCGCGCAGCTCGTCCGGCGCGGTCTCGTTGCCGCAGCAGCGAGCCACCAGCGCCTTGACCTCCTGTTCGAGGCCGTACTCGCGCAGGCAGGGCCCGCACTCGTCGAGGTGGTGCCGGATCAGCGTGCGCCGCTCGTCGGCGCACTCCAGATCCAGGTAGAGGTAGACCTCCGCGAGCACCTCACGGCAGTCCGTCTCGTGCGGCTCTCCACAGCTCACGTCACACCTCCCGGCCGGCAGCGGCGGTCGAGCCCTTCGAGGACCGCGCGGCGCTGAAGCCCCGCTCCGCAGCGTATTGCTCGAGCAGCTTGCGCAGATTACGACGGCCGCGGTGCAGCCGCGACATCACGGTGCCGATCGGCGTGCCCATGATGTCGGCGACCTCCTTGTAGGAGAAGCCCTCGACATCGGTGAGGTAGACGGCCAGGCGGAACTCCTCCGGCAACTGCTGGAGGGCCTCCTTGACGTCGCTGTCCGGCAGCCGGTCCAGCGCCTCGGTCTCGGCGGACCGCAGCCCGCTGGAGGTGTGCGACTCGGCCTCGGCGAGCTGCCAGTCGGTGATCTCCTCGGTGGGCGCCTGGATCGGCTGGCGCTGCCGCTTGCGGTAGGAGTTGATGTAGGTGTTGGTCAGGATCCGGTAGAGCCAGGCCTTCAGGTTGGTGCCCTGCTCGAACTGGTGGAAGGCGGCGTACGCCTTCAGGTACGTCTCCTGGACCAGGTCCTCGGCATCCGCCGGGTTGCGGGTCATCCGCAGCCCAGCAGCGTAGAGCTGATCGACGAATGGCATCGCGTCCCGCTCGAAGCGGGCCCTGCGCTCGTCCGTCTTCTCGGTGGTCAACCGCACATCCCCTCGCGTCGGATGCTTTCCCGCCGAGGATACGCGCACGGACCTGGCCACAGATTCACTTCCGGCCGGTGTGCTCGTGCTCACCGCACCCGCCCCGCCCGGTTGCGCCGTCGCGGGCCATGCCGGGCTGTTCAGCAGCCGCTTGAGCTGCCGGGCATCCCGTTCGTCCCGTTCCCGGCTCCGTGTCTCGGTCGGCACCGGTCACCCCCTCACCAGAAAAGTCGTCCGGAGTTGGTAACGCGGAACGACGGGTGGGGCATTCCGACCCGACCTCCCGTTCCTGGTCCCGGCGCCGGCGAACGGCCGGCGCTGGGACCAGGAAGGGCCTGGGAGGACGGTTCCGCCCGCCCGAACCGGGCCGGCGGCACCATCGGATGCAACGAGGGGGCCGGCGGGGCGGACACGGGCGGCGCTGCCGGCGGGCGCGCCCCGACGCCTTCGCCCGGGATCGTCAGCCCGCCGTCAGGGCCACCTCACCCAGCCAGGCGAGCACGGCCTCGGCCGTGCCGGCCGGGTCCCCGCGCAGGTCGTGGCGCTCCCCCGGCCGGACGACCACCCGGACCTCGCCGCCCGCGAGCGGCACCCCGAACGGGTCCCGGTCGCCGTTGACCACCAGCGTCGGCAACCCGGTAGACAGTTCCGCGGCCCGGGACCGCTCCGGCCGGCCCGGCGGGTGCAACGGAAACGCCAACGCGACAATCCCGACCGCGCCCACGGCGACCGCTGTGCGGCAGGCCACCCGGGCACCGCTGGACCGCCCGCCGACCAGCAGCGGCACGTCCGGGTGCCGGGCACGCAGCACTGCCAGCACCGCCGTCCACGCCTCGTCGAGGTGCCCGGCCGGGGCCGGCGTCCGCCGCCCCGCCAACCGGTACGGCTGGGTCACCCGGGCCACCGCCAGCCCCGCGCCCACCACGGCGTCACGGACGGCGAGCAGGTCGGGAGCGTCCACGTCTCCACCGGCACCGTGCCCGAGCACGAGCAGGGCGGTGGGCGAGCCGGCCGGCAGGTCGGTGTCGACCCCGGCCGGCCCGCGTGGAGTGTCGAGTCGTTCTGCGTATGGCACCGGACCATTCTGCGGCCCAATCAGGTCACCTCAGGTCAGCTCAGCGGGACCAGGGTGAGCAGTTGGTCCCGCACCGGCGGACCGGCGTCGTCGACCGCGTCCGGGTCGGGTTGGACCTCGCCACGCCAGGCCACCAGCATCGCCCGCCGCTCGCGCGGCGTGGTGGCGCCCCACACGCCGTGACAGTCACCGACCTCCAGGGCCCAGGCCAGGCAGGAACCCTGCACGTCGCAACTGCGGCACAGTGCGACAGCGGCGTCCGCCGGCTCGTTAGGGGCCGGAAAGAACGTCTCCGGATCGACGCTCTGGCACGTGCCTCTGGTGCGCCACGCGTCGTCCTGCCGCCGTTCCCGTAAGGCCCGCAGCAGCCGCGGATCTCGTCGTGCCGCGGCCACCTCGTGCGGGCGGGGCATACGCGCCCGTGTCATCCACCCACCTCCCCCGTGGGACCGGCAAGATCGGTGGCCGTCGTCCGCCCCGTGCGAATCGACAGCCACTACCGGCGCTGTGTTCTATCGCACTTGGCGGTGCCGGGACAAGGGGCTAGCGCGAAGTTGGCTGAACGGCCAGGAGACGTTTCGTCCGCAACCCCGGCAAATCGGCGCCCGACAATGCGGTGCTCGGAATCAGAACAGGGTCAGTTCCTCCGGGCCGGCGGTGGCCATCGACACCCGGGCGGTCAGGTGCGCTCCGTCGTTGCGGACGTCGCCCACCGCCGGCCCGACCGGACGGATCTCCAACCCGGCCAACTGCCGCGCCGACGGTGCGGCCAGCAGAGCCGCCGGGTCGTCGTGCGCGCCCAGCCACGGCGCCCACCGCTCGGGCGTCAGCAGCACCGGCATCCGGTCGTGCACCTCGGCGAGTTCGCCGAGCGCCGCCGTGGTGAGCACGCTGAAGGTGAGCAACCGGTCGTCGCCGGACTCCCAGACCGACCAGATGCCCGCCAGGGCCAGCACCGACCCGTCCGTGGGCGTCATGTAGTACGCCTGCCGCCCGCCATCGGGTCGGCGCACCCACTCGTACCAGCCGTCGGCCGGGACCAGACAGCGCCGGCGGGCGAACGCACCCGCGTACGCGCGGCTGGTGGCCACCGTCTCCGACCGAGCGTTGATCATGCGAGCGGCGCCGGCGGGCGTGCGGGACCAGTGCGGCAGGAACCCCCAGCGGCCGACGGAGAGGGCCCGGTGCCCGTCGGCGGTGAACCGAACCAGCGGCACCGCGTCGGTGGGCGCGACGTTGTGGTCCGGGCCCAGCCGGCCGTCGGTCTCGTCGTACGACTCGAACAGGGCGCTCAGCTCACCGGCGCTCCGGGTCGTCGCGTACCTCCCGCACATGGCGCACACGCTAACCCGCCGTAGGCCCCGCCGGCTGTCCCGCCAACCGGGAGTTCGACCTCCGGCCGGCGTCACCCACCCGCCGACACGGCAGAATGTAACCGTGGGAAACCTGACCGCGACCCGTCCGCCGCAGCCGTGGACCGCGCCGACCGCGTCCGATCCGGTCGCCGCGACGCTGCGCCTGCCCGGCTCCAAGTCGCTGACCGCGCGGGCCCTGGTGCTCAGCGCGCTGGCCGCCGGCCCGTCGACGCTGGCCGGGCCGCTGCGCGCCCGGGACACCGAGCTGATGGCGGCCGGCCTGCGGGCGATGGGCGCGCACGTGTCGATCAGCGACGACGAGCGCTGGCTGGTCCGGCCGCACCGGCTGGTCGGCCCGGCGCACGTCGACGTCGGCCTGGCCGGCACGGTGATGCGCTTCGTGCCGCCGGTCGCCGGGCTGGCCGACGGGCAGATCACCTTCGACGGCGATCCGCAGGCCCGCACCCGCCCACTCGGCCCGCTGATCGGCGCCCTGCGCTCGTTGGGCGTGCGCATCGACGTCGCCGGCACGGGCAGCCTGCCGCTGACCGTGCTCGGCACCGGCCGGGTCACCGGCGGCGAGGTGGTGATCGACGCCTCCGCCTCCAGCCAGCTCGTCTCGGGGCTGCTGCTGGCCGCGCCGCGCTTCGACCGGGGCGTGGTGGTCCGGCACGTCGGCCCACCGGTGCCCTCCGCGCCGCACCTGCGGATGACCGTGCAGTTGCTGCGGGCCGCCGGCGCGGCCGTCGACGACAGCACCCCGGACGTGTGGACCGTCGAGCCGGGTCCGCTCACCGGGCGCGGTTGGGAGATCGAGCCGGACCTCTCCGGCGCCGTGCCGTTCTTCGCCGCCGCCCTGGTCACCGGCGGTGAGGTCACCCTGCAGGGCTGGCCGCGCAGCAGCGCCCAGCCGGTCGAGCAGCTCCGCTCGCTGCTGCAGCGCATGGGCGGCGAGGTGACCCTCTCCACCGACGGGCTGACCGTCCGCGGCACCGGGGTGGTGCACGGCCTGACCGCGGACCTCTCCGACGTCAGTGAGCTGACCCCGGCGCTGACCGCGCTGGCCATGCTGGCCGACTCGCCGTCGGTGTTCACCGGCATCGGGCACATCCGCGGTCACGAGACCGACCGGCTGACCGCGCTGGCCCGGGAGTTCGCCGCGCTCGGCGCGGACGTCACCGAGGCGCCGGACGGGCTGGAGATCCGGCCCCGGCCGCTGCGCGGCGGGGTGTTCCGCACCTACCACGACCACCGGATGGCGCACGCCGCCGCGGTGGCCGGGCTCGCCGTGCCGGGCATCGAGGTGGACGACGTCTCGTGTACCTCGAAGACCATGCCCGAGTTCCCGGCACTATGGTCAGCGATGGTGACCGGCAAGAGCTGACGCGACAGGGGGCAGGTCCTGGCGACCAAACGGCGGGAGTACGACGAGGACGACGTACGGGTCCGACCCGGTAAGTCCTCACGTCCGCGCACCCGCACGCGACCGCAGCACTCCGACGCGGTGGACGGCTTCGTCATCGCCGTCGACCGGGGGCGCTACACCTGCGTGCTGGCCGGGGCGGAACGCGGCGTGGTCGGGGCTGAGCTGCCCACCGTCACCGCCATGCGGGCCCGTGAGCTGGGCCGCAAGTCGGTCGTGGTGGGCGACCGGGTCAGCCTGGTCGGGGACATCTCCGGCGCGGAGGGCGCCCTGGCCCGGATCGTCCGGATCGCCGAGCGCACCTCGGTGCTGCGCCGCACCGCCGAGGACGACGCCACCACCGCCGAGGGTCGGCTGGAGCGGGTGGTGGTGGCCAACGCCGACCAGATGGTGATCGTCAGCGCGTTGGCCGACCCGCCGCCGCGCACCGGGTTCATCGACCGCTGCCTGGTGGCCTCGTACGACGCGGACGTCGAGCCGCTGCTCTGCCTCACCAAGGCCGACCTGGCCGGGCCGGAGGAGGTGCTGGGCTACTACACCGAGCTGGAGCTGCCGTACGTGCTGATCCGCCCGGATTCCGACCTGGCCGCGCTCCGCGCGCTGCTCGGCGGCCGGGTGTCGGTCCTGGTGGGGCACTCCGGGGTGGGCAAGTCGACGCTGGTCAACCGGCTGGTTCCGGAGGCGGCCCGGGCCGTCGGCACGGTCAGCGCGATCGGCCGTGGCCGGCACACGTCCACCAGCGCGGTGGCGCTGCGGCTGCCACCGGTGCCCGGCGTCGACACCGACCCGGGCTGGATCATCGACACCCCCGGCATCCGCAGCTTCGGGCTGGCACACGTCTCCGCCGACAGCCTGCTGCACGGCTTCCCGGACCTGGTCGAGGGCACGATCGACTGCCCGCCCAACTGCCCGCACACCGCCGACGAGACCGACTGCGGGCTGGACGCCTGGGTGGCCGCCGGCAAGGCCGACCCGCGCCGGCTGGCGTCGTACCGCCGGTTGCTCGCCTCCCGCGCCGGCGAGGGTGACTCGCGCGGCGAGAGCGACCAGCGCGGGCCCGGGGAGGGTGACCGGCGCGGACCCGACGAGTGACGCCCCCGGCGTCGGCTAGGTTGCCGGCATGACCGGGTACGCCGACGACCTCGCCCTCGCCCACCTGCTCGCCGACCGGGCCGACGCCATCTCCACGGCCCGGTTCCGGGCGCTCGACCTGCGGGTCGAGGCGAAGCCCGACCTGACCCCGGTCTCCGACGCGGACACCGCCGTGGAGCGCGAGATCCGGGCACTGCTGGCCGAGCACCGGCCGGCCGACGGGCTGCTCGGCGAGGAGTACGGCGAGGAGTACGACGAAGGCCAGGCCAGCGACCCGAGCGGACGGCGGTGGATCGTCGACCCGATCGACGGCACCAAGAATTTCGTCCGGGGCGTGCCGGTCTGGGCCACCCTGATCGCGCTGCTGGACGCCGGTCGGCCCGTGGTCGGCGTGGTGTCCGCCCCGGCGCTGGGCCGGCGCTGGTGGGCCAGCCACGGCGACGGCGCGTACGCCGGCCCGGGCCCCGCCGCCGGAGAGCGGATCGGGGTCTCCGCGGTGCGGCGGCTCGCCGACGCCAGCTTCTGCTACTCGTCGCTGACCGGCTGGGAGCGGGCCGGCCGGCTGGACGCGATGCTCGACCTGATGCGCGACGCCTGGCGCAGCCGGGCGTACGGCGACTTCTACGGCTACATGCTGCTGGCCGAGGGCGCGCTGGACGTGATGGTCGAGCCGGAACTGTCGCTGTGGGACGTCGCGGCGCTGGTACCGATCGTCACTGAGGCGGGCGGCACGATCACCGACCTGGCCGGCCGGCCGGCGCCGGCGGGCGATCCCGGCACCGACAGCAGCACGGTCGCCACCAACGGTGCACTGCACGCCGACATCCTCGCGCGGCTCGATCAGCCAGCCGAGCGCTGACCCTCGGCAACCTCTATCCTCGCCAGGTGGTCTCCTCCGGCTGGTGCTTCCTGGCGACGATGATCGTCGCGTACGGCTTCGCCAACCTGCTCCAGTCGGTGGCCGCCGCCCGCACCACCGTGCACCACACCTTCGATCCGGGCCTGCTGCTGCGGCTGGCCGGGCACCGGACGTACCTGGTCGGGCTGATCTGTCAGATCGGCGGCTTCGTGCTCGCCTTCCTGGCCCGCCGGGACCTGCCGCTGTTCCTGGTCCAGGCCAGCGTGGCGGCCGGGCTGGGGGTGACCGCCATCCTCGGCGTGCTGGTGCTGAAGTGGCGACTACCGGCCGCCGAGGTGGCCCTGCTGGCCCTGCTCTTCGCCGGGATCGGCGCGCTGGTGCTGGCCGCCCGTCCCGCGCCCTCCCGACAGCTCGGCACCGCCGGCACGGTCGCCCTGCTGGTGGCGCTCGGCGGCATCGCGGTGCTCGGCTTCTTCGCGGTCCGGCTGCACGGGGCACCCGGGTCGGTGGCCCTCGGGTCGCTGGCCGGGTTGGCGTTCTCCGCCGCCGCAGTGGCGGCACGGCCGTTGGCGTCCGCGCCGTCCGCCGAGGCGTTCCTGACGCAGCCGCTGTTCTACCTGCTGATCGCCCACTCCATCGTCGGGCAGCTGCTGCTCGGCCTGGCCATGCAGCGCGGTTCGACCACGGCCGCGGTCGCCGCGATGGACGCCGCCGGGGCGGTGCCGGCGGCGGTCGTCGGCCTGCTGCTGCTCAACGACAAGATCTGGCCGGGCCGGGAGTGGCTGGCCGCGGTGGGTTTCCTGGTCACCCTGGCCGCGGTGATCGGCCTGACCCGGTACGCCGAGCCGCAGCACCACGCGAAGGCCCGCCGCCGGGACCGACGCGTCCCGGGTTCGGCACCGGCCGAACCGGTCGAGCAGCGGCTCGGTGCGGCCTGGCCCGCCCGGCCGCCGGCTCAGGCCTCGACCGGCTTGCGGCGACCCACCACCCGCTCGTAGAGGCGCTCCAACGCGCCGGCCGTCCGTTCCCAGGTGTAGCTGCACCGGACCCGGTCCACCGCGGCGTGCCCGTACGCGAAGCGGCCCGCGTTGTCGGCGAGCAGCCGGCGCAGCGTGACGCCGAGCGTCCGCACGTCGCCGGGCGGCACCAGCCGGCCGGTGACCTCGTCGACCACGGCGTCCGCGACGCCGCCCATGGCGTAGCCCACCACCGGCACCCCGCAGGCCATCGCCTCCAGGGAGACACGGCCGGCCGAGGAGTAGTGCGGCGTGCACGCCACCACGTCCGCCGAGCGGTACCAGGTGGCCATCTGGTCGTGCGGCACCGCACCCACCAGCCGTACCTGCTCGGCCACCCCGGCCTGCTCGGCCAGCTCGCGCAGCCGGCGGGCCTCGGTGTGGTTGGCCAGCTGCTCGGCCGGCGGCCCGCCGGCGATCACCAGCTCGGCGTCGCCGACCAACCGCATCGCCCGGATCAGGTCCTCCTGGCCGTGGCCGGGCGAGAGCCCGCCCACCGACAGGATCCGGGCCCGCTGGTCGCGCGGGGCAGCCTCACCGTCGGGATGGAACTGCTCGGTGTCCACGCCGGCCGGCACCATCGCCACCGAGCTGCGTTGCAGACCCATCCGGGTCAGCTCGTCCACCTCGTCGTTGCACTGGGCGACCGCGATGTCCACCGCCCGGGTCAGCGCCCGCTCCAGCGGGATCCGCTCTCCCGGCCCGTCGTAGCCGCGACCGAGATGGCGCAGCTGTTCGACGCCGAGCGAGTGGAAGGTCTGCACGACGGGGATGTCGGTCTCCCGGACCGCGTTCGCGGCGGCCAGCCCGCCGATCCAGTAGTGCCCGTGCACCACCTCGGGCCGCCAGGCGCCGGCCCACTCGTCGGCCAACCAGCGGCCGAACTCGCTGACGTGCGGGATCAGCTCGGCGGTGGGCAGCGGTGTGGGCGGGCCGGCCGGGACCCGGTGCACCCGGTAGCCGTCGAGGTCCACCGTCACCGGGACCCCGGGGTCGTCCCGGCGCTCGTAGAGCCGGACGTCGTGGCCACGCCCGGCCAGTTCGGCGGCGACCCGCGCGATGTGCGCGTGGGTGCCGACGGTTGGGCCGTCAGCGTGCCTGGACGGGCTGGCGTGCGCGCAGACGAGGCCGACGCGCATGGGTCACCTCCCTGCGATCTTCTTCTCCCGGCAGCGTTCCTCCCGGTCCGAGGGTCCCATTAACCGAAGGCTCGGGAGCCGAAACCTGGCAGATCGGGAACAGTGCCACCGACACTTGCGCACAGACAAGGACCGGCGGGTTCCGCGCCGGCGCCCGGCGGCCACTTCGCGTGGCGATCTGCGTGCCGTCGGCGGCATGACCGACCCCGAGCCGGGGTACCGCCCAGGAATGCCGCTGACCCGCAGCCTCGACGACTCGACCGTGGTGATCACCGGTGCCTCCAGCGGAATCGGTGCCGCGACCGCCTACGCGTTGGCCCGGCGGGGCGCCGCTGTGGCGCTGGCCGCCCGCAGCGGTGCGGCTCTGGACCAGGTCGCGCAGCGCTGTCGGGAGCTGGGCGGCCAGGCGCTGGCGGTACCCACCGACGTGACCGACATGGCCTCGATGCAGCGGCTGGCCGACCGTACGGCGGCGGAGTTCGGCCGGATCGACGCCTGGGTCAATAACGCCGCGGTGAGCGCGGTGGGCCTGTTCGACGAGATCCCGGTCGCCGAGTTCCGCCGGGTGCTGGAGGTGAACCTGCTCGGCGCCGTGCACGGCATCCGGGCCGCGCTGCCCCACCTCGGCGCGGCCGGCGGCGGAGTGCTGGTCAACAACGCGTCGGTGCTGGCCGAGGTGGCGATGCCGTACCAGTCGGCGTACAACGCCACCAAGCACGGCATCCGGGGCCTCGCCGACACGGTCCGGCAGGAGCTGCGCGTCACCGGGCGCGGCCACATCTCGATCTGCACGATCCTGCCGGCCACCATCGACACCCCGTTCTTCCGGCACGCGGCCAACCACAGCGGGCGCGAACTGCTGCCGCCACCGCCGGTCTACCCGCCCGAGGTGGTCGCCGAGACCATCGTCAGGATGCTGCGTCGGCCCCGCCGCGAGGCGTACGCGGGTGGCGCGGCGCGGCTGATCGGCCTGCAGTGGCGGCTGGCGCCGGCGCTGGCCGAGCGGACCCTCGGCTGGTACGCGCACCGCACCCAGTTCGGGCCGGCCGCCCGCGCGGACAGCACCGGCAACGTGTTCCACGCCGACGCGGACGCGCACCGCAACGGCGGTTGGCAGGGTCGTCGGCGGCAACTGGTCCGGATGACCGCGGCCTTCGGTCTCGCCGCCGCGGGCACCGCGGTCGGCACGATGGCGGCGTTCAGCCGCCGGTCTCGACTGGAACGGTGATGAGGCGCGCTGACCGGCCGGATGCGCCGTCCGGCACCGGCCGGCACAATAGGGCGATCATGTCGACCGACGTGCGTTGCCTGGTGCAGACCGACGAGGCGTCCGTGGTGGTCCGGCTGACCGGGGTGCTCGACGCGTCCGGCGTCGACCTGGTCCGCGACGCACTGCTCACCCAACTCTGCGACCATCCCGGCACGGTGGTGGCCGACGTGACCGAGCTGCGGGTCGCCGACCCGGCCGGGAGCGGGGTCTTCGCCGACGTCCGCCGGGAGGTCGCCGACTGGCCCGCCGCGGACCTGCTGGTCTGCGATCCCGCCGCGGCCGGGCCGGGCAGTCCGGACGCCGCGCTGGCGGGTGTGCCGGCCTGGCCGACCCTGGACGGCGCGATGGCCGCGGTCGCCGCCGCACCGCTGGCGGCGGTACTCACCGCCGAACTGGCCCCGCAGGTGGGTGCCGCCCGGCAGGCCCGCGAGCTGGTCAACGCCGGTTGCCAGCGGTGGGGCCTGCCGGCGCTGGCGGAGCCGGCCTGCATCGCGATCACCGAGATGGTCAACAACGTGGTGGCGCACGCGCACACGTCGATGACCGTCCGGCTGGCCCCGCGGGGAGACGCGCTGCAACTGGCCGTCCGGGACCACTCCGCGCTGAGGCCGGCATTCGTCGGGCCGGCCCCACTGACGTCGACCGGCGGCCGGGGCCTGCTGCTGATCGACACGATGGCCCGCCGGTGGGGCAGCAGCTCCGTACCGGACGGCAAGGTCGTCTGGTGCGTCCTGCACCCGGACGACGACACCGCGTCCCCCGGCTGATCCGGGCCTTTCCACCGCGCCAGCCCTTTCGTCCGCAATTTGCCCGGTACGGGCACCGCCGGGTCGGTTACGGCGGGAGGGCAGTGGGTAGTGATCAGCCATGCGCGACAACGAGTACCCGACCCCCGTGTCCGACCCCGAGGCGGAGGGGCTGCCCGACACCGCCGACGACGACTCGACCGCCAACGACGACGTGCTCACCGGGCGCGAGGCGGACGGCCCGGAGCCGGCCCAGCTGCCCGGCGACCGTACGCCGGTGGCGGTGGACCGGTTCGGGACCACGGCGGAGGAACAGCTCGACGGCGAGTCGCTGGACTACAAGCTCCAGCGGGAGAGCTACGAGCGCCCCGTCGACGACCCGCTGGCCGGTCCGGTCGACCCGAAGATCGCCGACGAGGCGGAGAACGAGGCGGCCGCGGCGCAGGCACAGCTGGACGCCGACGTGATGGACCAGGGCCCCACCTCGGACCCGAAGTCCCCAGTCTCGCTCTACGACCACGGTCAGCTCGGCACAGTGGCCGACGCGACGGTGGGCCGGCTGGTGGAGCCGGACGAGGGCGCGCACACCGACCAGGAGACCGACTCCGTGGCGTACGACGCGGGGTCGGCCGGCGGTGGGGCGACGGCCGAGGAGCTGGCCATGCACGAGACCCAACCGCCGCGCTCGGTGTGAGGGCGGCCGCGGGGCAGCCGGTCGCCGGCACCGGCGGCCGGCTCAGTTGTCGAGGCCCCGCTCGATCGCGTACCGGGTCAGCTCCACCCGGTTGTGCAGCTGCAACTTGCCGAGGGTGTTCTGCACGTGGTTCTGCACCGTGCGGTGGGAGAGCCCGAGTCGCTGCGCGATCTGCTTGTACGACAGCCCCTTGGCCACCAGGCGCAGCACCTCGGTCTCCCGGTCGGTGAGCGCGGGCGCCCCGACCTCCGCGCCGTGCGCCAGGGCGGCTGCGGGCCCTCCCCCGACCGCCAGCCGGCGATACTCGCCTAGCACCAGGCCGGCCAGGCCCGGAGTGAAGACGGGCTCGCCCGCCGCAGTACGGCGTACCGCGTCGAGGAACTCCGCGGGCGCCGCCGACTTCATCAGGTACCCGGTGGCCCCCGCCTTGACCGCGTCCAGCACGCTCTGCTGCTCGCCGCTGGCACTGAGCATCAGCACCCGCACCTCGGGCAGCGCCGCGCGTATCCCCTGGATCACCTCGACGCCGGAGATGTCCGGCAGTTGCAGGTCGAGGACCACCACGTCGGGCCGGGCCGCGGCGGCCACCCGGACGGCCTGGCGCCCCTCGCCGCTGGTGGCGACCACCAGGTGACCGGCCTCGGTCAGGTCCCGGGCGACGCCCTCGCGCCACATCGGATGGTCGTCGACCACCATCACCCGCACCGGGCTCACCGGTCGGCCCTCGGCACGCTCAACTCGATCTCGGTGCCGGCGTCGGGAGCCGACACGATGCGGACCGTGCCGCCGAGGTCGGCCACCCGTCCCCGGATCGACTGGGTGACCCCGAGCCGCCCCTGCGCGGCGGCCTCGGCGAGCCGCCCGGCCGGAATCCCCGGCCCCTCGTCCCGGACCGACACGGTCACCGTCGCCCCCTCGTCCTCGACCAGCACCCAGGCCCGTCCGCCCGCGTGCCGACCGACATTGTCCAGCGCCGCGCCGGTGGCGGCGGCGAGCTCCCGGGCCACCGGCCGGGGCAGCGGCACCGGGGTGGCCGGCGCGGAGAGCGACACGGTCGACGAGGCGTACCGGCCGAGCAGGGACCGCAGGTCCACCTCACCGGCGTCCGCCCCCGGGCCGGCCGGGTCCGCGGTCCCGGTGATCAGGGCGCGCAGCGCGGCCTCCTGCTCGCCGGCCAGCCGGGCCAGTTCGCCGGCCTCGCCGGGCAGGTCCGCGCCCCGGCGCTGGACGAGGGCCAGCACCTGGAGCACCGAGTCGTGGATACCCCGCGCCAGCCGCTCCCGCTCCCGGGTGGCCGCCTCCAGCTCCACCGCGCGTTGCAGCCGTTCCTCGGCGGTCACCGCCAGCCGGGCGACGTGCCCGACCACCACCCCGGCCAGCAGCATCAGGATCACCCCGGTGAACGAGGACTGACCGATCCGTTCCCGGGTGGCCAGGTCCGCGCCGGCGAACAGCAGCGCGGCCACTGTGCCCCGCCGCCGGCCGCCCGAGACCGCCCAGGCCAGCACCGGGCCGGCCATCCAGGCCACCCCCAGGGTGGGTACGCCGGTGGCGAGCGCCGCCCGGCCGACCGCCCACGGGGTGGCCAGCACGATGGCCAGCACCACCCCGAGGTCGGCCAGCAGCAGCGGCCAGCGCCGCCAGGCCGGCCGGGCGTACCCGAGCGCCGTCGCACCGGTCCAGACGATCATCACCAGGACCAGGGCGCCGACGGCGAGCGGGTGGGCGTACCGGTCGGCGTCGCGCACCGCCAACACGCAGACGTACGCCAGGGAGGCCAGCCGGAACACCGTGAGCGCACGCCAGAGCGGCACCTCGAAACCACCCGGCGGCGACGGCATGGCCGTCACGATGCCACAGCCGGGCCAGGTGCCCGAAGGCCGACCGGTGCGAGCCGGGAAACCCTGTCGTACGGTGGAAAAAGCCGCGAAGACAGCGAGATCCGCCGCCGGGACGGGGCCATGACGAATGCAGATCCGAGCCCACCGCGTACGGTTGTGCCCATCGAACCTGCCCTCCTGATCGCCGAGGCCTTCGACCAGGCCGAGGTGACCGAGCTTCGACACTCGGTCACCTCCTGCGCGCACGCCGCCGGGCTGGGCGGTCAGCGGCTGGACGACTTCGTGCTGGCGATCAACGAGCTGATCACGAACGCGGTGCGGCACGGCGGCGGCCGGGGCTGGCTGCGGCTCTGGCGGCAGCCCTCGGCGCTGGTCTGCGAGGTCGCCGACCACGGTCAGGGGATCAGCGCCCAACGCCTCGGTGACCGGAGCCGACCGGAGCCGGAGACCGCCGGCGGTTGGGGTCTCTGGCTGGCCCGCGAACTGACCGACACCATGGAGGTGGTGACCGGCACCGCCGGCACCATCGTCCGCATCACCGCCACCCTCACCTCCGGCTGACCCGCGCCCCGCCGAGAGGGCGGGGTCAGGAGAAGAGGGCGGAGACCGACTCGCCGTTGTGGATCCGGCGCATCGCCTCGGCCAGGGCGGGGGCCACCGACAGCACCTGGAGCTTCGGCGTGCGCTTGGCCTCCGGGATGGGCACCGTGTTGGTGCAGACGATCTCCAGCACACCGTCCTGCGCACCGAGCCGGTGCAGCGCGTCGCCGGAGAAGAGCCCGTGCGTACAGGCCAACCGGATCGACCGCACCTTCAGCCCGCGCAGGTGCTCCATCAGCTCGATCACCGTGCTGCCCTTGGCGATCTCGTCGTCCAGAACGATGACGTCCCGGTCGGCCACCTCGCCGATCACCGCGCTGATCTTCACCAGGTCGTCGCTGAACCGCTGCTTGGCCCCCGCCGCCACCGGCGTGCCGAGCATCCGGGCGAAGGCGGCGGCCTCCTTCGCGTTGCCCAGGTCCGGCGAGACCACCACCGTGTTGCTCAGGTCGTAGCGCTTGAAGTGGTTGGCCAGCTCGCGCAGCGCGTGCAGGTGGTCGACGGGGACGCTGAAGAAGCCGTGCACCTGCGGCGAGTGCAGGGTCAACGCGAGCACCCGGTCGGCGCCGGCCGAGGTGAGCAGGTCGGCGACGAGGCGGGCGCCGATCGAGATCCGCGGCGCGTCCTTCTTGTCCGAGCGGGCGTACGCGTAGTGCGGCAGCACCACGGTGATCCGGCCGGCGGAGGCTCCACGGGCCGCGTCGATCATGAGCAGCAGCTCGACCAGATGCTCCTGCACCGGCGGCACCAGGGGCTGGATCAGGAAGACGTCCCGCTCCCGGCAGTTGGCCTGCAGCTGCACTTCCAGGCAGTCGTTGGCGAACCGGGACACCCGTACCGGGTGCAGCGGGACATTCAGGTGGGCACAGATCTCGGCGGCGAGGTCGGGGTGGGCGGTTCCACTGAAAACGGCGATGTCGCGCACGTCCGCACATCGTAGGCGACGTCGAGGGGGTGGTGACGCCGGTCGCACCGCGCCGCCGCTTTGGGTACGGTGCTGCCGTGACCCCCCAGTACGTCGCCGCCATCGACCAGGGCACCACCTCCTCGCGGTGCATCGTCTTCGACCGGGCCGGGGACATCGTCGCCGTGGCGCAGCGCGAGCACCGGCAGATTTTCCCCCGGCCAGGCTGGGTGGAGCACGACGCCGAGGAGATCTGGGACAACGTCGAGCGGGTGGTCTCCGAGGCGCTGGACACCGCCGGCACCGACGCGGCCGGGCTCGCCGCCGTCGGCATCACCAACCAGCGGGAGACCACCGTGGTCTGGGACCGGGCCACCGGCCGGCCGGTGGCCAACGCCGTGGTCTGGCAGGACACCCGGACCGGGCCACTGCTGCGCGAGCTGGAGCGGTCGTACGGTGAGGAGAAGTTCCGGGCCCGCACCGGCCTGCCGCTGGCCACCTACTTCGCCGGGCCGAAGCTGCGCTGGCTGCTCGACGAGGTCGACGGCCTGCGGGAGCGCGCCGAGCGCGGCGAGGTGCTCTTCGGCACCATCGACAGCTGGCTGATCTGGAAGCTCACCGGCGAGCACGTCACCGACGTGACCAACGCCAGCCGGACGATGCTGATGGACCTGACCACCCTCGACTGGGACCCGGAGCTGCTGGAGGCGATGGGTGTGCCGGCCGCGATGCTGCCGCAGATCCGCTGCTCCGCCGAGGTGTACGGGACGGCCACCGGCGTGCTGGCCGGGGTGCCGGTGGCCAGCGCGCTGGGCGACCAGCAGGCGGCCCTGTTCGGGCAGACCTGCTTCCAGCCGGGCGAGGCCAAGTGCACCTACGGCACCGGCAGCTTCCTGCTGCTCAACACCGGGACCAGCCCGGTGCCCTCGACGCACGGCCTGCTCACCACCGTGGCCTACCGGATCGAGGGGCAGCCCGCCGCGTACGCCCTGGAGGGCGCGATCGCGGTCACCGGTTCGCTGGTGCAGTGGCTGCGGGACAACCTCGGGCTGATCTCCACCGCGCCCGAGGTGGAGGAGCTGGCCCGCACCGTGGACGACAACGGCGGCTGCTACGTGGTGCCGGCGTTCTCCGGCCTGTTCGCCCCGCACTGGCGCAGCGACGCCCGGGGCGTCATCGCCGGACTGACCGGCTACATCACCAGGGGGCACCTGGCCCGGGCGGTGCTGGAGGCGTCGGCGTGGCAGACCCGCGAGGTGGTCGACGCGATGAACGCCGACTCCGACGTGGCGCTACGCCGGCTGCGGGTGGACGGCGGGATGACCGCCAACGGGCTGCTCATGCAGTTCCTCGCCGACGTGCTCGACGTACCGGTGGTGCGCTCCCGGATCACCGAGACCACCTGCCTGGGCGCCGCGTACGCCGCCGGCCTGGCGGTCGGCTTCTGGCCCGACCTGGCCACCCTGCGGACGCAGTGGCGCTCCGACGCCCAGTGGGAGCCGGCGATGGCCCCGGAGCTGCGCGAGCGGGAGCTGGGCAACTGGCGCAAGGCCGTGCAGCGCACCCTCGACTGGGCGGAGTGAGCCGTGCCCGTGACCAACCCCTGGCTGGGCGGCCCCAGCCCGCGCGAACGCCTCGACCGACCGAGGTTGGAGGAGCGCATCCTCAACCTGCTGTCGTCGCAGAACATGTGCGTGCTGGCCACCACCGGCCCGGACGGCCCGCTGGCCACCCCGGTCCGCTACTTCCACCTCGACTTCGCGCTGATGTTCACCACCGCGGCGAAGTCGCCGAAGATGCGCAACATCGCCGCCGACCCCCGGGTGTCGATCGGGGTCTTCGCCCCGCTGGTCGGTCAGGCCAGCAGCCGGGGTGCGCAGCTCTTCGGCCGGGCCCGGGACCTCGATCCACAGGATGAGGACTTCGCCCACTACTGGCCGGCGGTGCGCTGGCAGTCCGACCATGTCGAGCGGTCACGCAGCCTGGACGAGCCGCCCGACGGGCCGCTGGTGGTGGTGGAGGCGGATCGGATCGTCTACACCGAGCACTGGCTGCGCCGCGACGGCTACGCCCCGCGCCAGTTCTGGACGCGCTCCCCGACGTCTTGATCGCCTCTGAGACCCGTCCGGCTCAGCTCCAGCGGTTGCCGGTGAGCTTCTCGTAGACGTCGACGTAGCGGGCCCGGGTCGCCTCGACCACCTCGGCCGGCATGTCCGGCGCCGGTCCCTGCTTGTCCCAGCCGCTGCCGGTGGCCCAGTCCCGCACGTACTGCTTGTCGTAGGAGAACTGCACCCGGCCCGGCTGGTACGACTCCGCCGGCCAGAACCGCGACGAGTCCGAGGTGAGCAACTCGTCGGCGAGGACCAGGGTGCCGTCCGGAGCCCAGCCCAGCTCGATCTTCGTGTCGGCCACCAGGATGCCGCGGTCGGCGGCCAACTCGGCGCCGCGCCGGTAGATGTCGATGGTGATCTGCCGCAGCCGCTCGGCGGTCGCCTCGCCCACCTTGTCCACCACGTCGGCGTACGTGATCGGCTCGTCGTGTTCGCCCACCGGCGCCTTGCTCGACGGCGTGAAGATCGGCTCGGGCAGGATCGACGCCTCACCGAGGCCCCGGGGCAGCGGCACGCCGGAGACGGCACCGGTGCGCTCGTACTCGCGCAGGCCGCCGCCGGTGAGGTAGCCCCGGGCGACGCACTCGACCGGGACCATCTCCAGCCGCTGGACGCGGATCGCCCGCCCGGCGAACTCCGCCGGCACGTCGGTGGCCGAGATGACGTGGTTGGGCACCAGGTCGGCGAGCTGGTCGAACCACCACAGCGAGAGGGCGGTGAGCAGGCGACCCTTGTCCGGGATGGGCGTCGGCAGCGCCACGTCGTAGATCGAGATGCGGTCCGAGGCGACCAGGATCAGGTCGTCACCGTCGGCGTAGACGTCCCGGACCTTGCCCGAGTGCAGAAGTTCCACGCGCCCTAGTACACCACGCGTCGGCGCGCGGCCCGTTCCGGCCACCGCGCCTCGGCTGTCGGACCGGGACGGCGTGGGTCAGACCGGGGCACGCCGGTCCGAACCGGCCACCGGCCGCGGAAAGGGCGGCAGGTGACCGGACGGACGTTGACACTCTCCGGTGCCGCCTGCGTGAATGGTCCGACCGCCGCCGCCCGCAGGTGCCAGGAGACCCCGTGCCCGTTGTCCGACCCCCGATCGACCGCCTCGGCGCCGACCCGGGCCGGCGCCGGCTGCTCGGCGCGCTGCTCGGTGCCCCACTGCTGGCCTCCGGCAGCCTCACCGGCTGCAGCGACGACGCGGCGGCACCCGCCCAGGACGGGCCGATCGAGCTGTCGGTCTTCTGGTGGGGCGGCACCCGACGGGCCGAACTCACCGAGAAGGCGCTCCGCCTCTACTCGCAGCGCAATCCCCGGGTCACCTTCCGGGTCACCTGGCAGGGCGCCGACGGTTACTACGACCGGCTGGCCACCCAGGCGGCCGGCGGCAACGTGCCGGACCTGATCCAGCTCGACGACACCATGCTGACCGAGTACGCCCAGCGCCAGATCGTCCTCGACCTGAGCGAACACGTCGCCGACCACCGGTTGGACCTGCGGATGCTGCCCGAGGGTCTGGTCCGCTACGGCAGCGTGGACGGCCGGACGATGGCCGTGGCCAGCGGACAGACCCACGCGGCGGTGGTCTTCAACCGGGACCTGCTGGACCGGCTGCGGGTGCCCGACCCGCGCAGCGGGATGACCTGGAGCGAGTACGTCTCCTGGGCGGAGGAGGTGACCCGAGCCAGCGACGGCCGGGTGGCCGGCACCATGGACCCGTCCGGCGACTACCGGGCACTCTGGCTGTGGCTGCGCTCCGAGGGCGGCGAGTTCTACCGCGGCCGGCAGCTCGGCTTCGGCGCGGACGAGTTGATCGGCTGGTTCGAGCTGTGGCAGCGGGCGCGTCGCGTACGGGCCACGCCGGGCGCCGCGCTCGTCGAACAGGCCGACAGCGGTCAGCCGGCCCGGCAACTGGTCGTCACCGGCCTGACCGCCGCGTCGTTCGCCTGGTCGCACCAGCTACCCGAGCTGCAACGGCTCACCCGGTCGGAGCTGGGTCTGGTCGGCCTACCGGGTTCGCTCGGGGCGCAGTGGGCGCGGGCGTCGATGTACTGGGCGGCGTTCCGCGGCACCCGCCACCCGGACACCGTGCTAGACGTGATCAACTTCCTGACCACGAACGGCGAGGCGGGCACCGTCCTCGGCCACGAACGGGGCCTGAACCCCAGTCTCGCCGTACGCCGCTACGCGGAGGGCAGCATCACCGACCCGGCCCAGCAACGGGCCGCCACCTTCGGTGCCAGCATCGCCGACCGCCTCGGGCCCGCACCGGCGCCACCCCCGAAGGGGCACACCAAGGTGCGGTCCCTGCTGGTCGCCGCCGCGGAGAGCATCCGCTCCGGCCGGGCCGGCACCCGTGCCGCCACGTCCCGCTTCCTCGCCCAGGCCGACGCCGCACTGGCGACCTGACCTGACCGTCGCCCCCCGACTCCGGCGATGTCCCGTAAGCCCGATGGCCGGCGCGCCGAGCCGGGCGGCAGCGCTAGCGGCCCGCACCCGTCGAGCCGGGCGGCCGGATGGGCCGGCGTTGCGGTGCCGGCCCATCCGGCCGAGGGTCAGCGCGGCGGGCCGCCCCGGCGGTTACGCATCAGCCGCAGCACCAGGAACACGATGATCGCCACCACCACGAGGCAGCAGAGCAGACCGAGGAAGCCGAAGCCGCCGCCACGGGAGCGCCGGCGGGCGGCCTCCACCACGACTTCGCCGGTACCTGTGGACGCCCAGGCCGCCACCGGCACGAAGACCGCCAGTACGACCGCACCGAGGACCGCGCTGAGCCGGCCCCACCACTTGCCGAAAGAAGACATGTGCCCATCCTCGCCGAGAAGTGCAACCCCGGCACGCTGGTCACCTGATGGGGGTGGGTGGCCGTGCGCCGGGCGAGGCGGGCCGGACATGCGAACGGCCCCCGAGGAGATTCTCGAGGGCCGTTCGTCGTGGTAGCGGGGACAGGATTTGAACCTGCGACCTCTGGGTTATGAGCCCAGCGAGCTACCGAGCTGCTCCACCCCGCGTCGACTTGATAAGACTAACCCATCCGTCCCCACGATGATCAGCGGGGGTCCACTTCCGCCGAGCCGGTTGCCGGCGAGCGGATGGGGCATGCGAAACGGCCCCCGAGGAGATCCTCGGGGGCCGTTCGTCGTGGTAGCGGGGACAGGATTTGAACCTGCGACCTCTGGGTTATGAGCCCAGCGAGCTACCGAGCTGCTCCACCCCGCGTCGGCTCGATAACCGTAGCGCACCGACCCGGGCCACCGCAAAGCGACCCGGATCCCGCCGTCGCCGACCCCGCTGACCGGCCGCGTCAGTCGAGCCAGTCCTCGATCGCCGCCACCGCCCGCCGACTGTCGGCGTCGACCTGGGCACGGTCGGCCGAGGTGTTCTCCCAGCCCTGTTCCCAGAGCACCGTCACCACGTCGCCGGTCCGGATCGCCCGGATCAGCCGGACCTCGTCGCCGCCCGGTTCGCCCCTGCCGTCCAGGAACGGAGCCCGCATCTCGAACAGCACCGACTCGTCGCCGTACCTCCCCGGGTCCAGCAGCCGCTGCCGCCAGGTCCTCCCGGCCTGGTCGGGCAACTCCTGCCGGGGGCAGGCACGCACGGCCTGCCGCAACTCCCGCAGCGCGTCGTCGGCACGCCCCGCCCGGTAGATGGTGATGGTGTGCCGGTAGCTGCCGTCCGGCACGTACCCCTTCGGAGTTTCCGGCAGCTTGTAGGCCAGGTACCGCGCACGGCGCTGCACCACGGCGGACTCACTGGGATACCGGGCCGCGCAGAGCACCGGCAGCATCGGCCCCTCCGTATGAGATTCCAGGCCGGTCCGGTTAGCGGCCGCCAGGACGAAGAAGGCGCGGTCCGGGATCGAGGTGGGCCCCGGGTGCGTCGGGGCGCCGGTCGTCGGAGCCGGCGGCCTACCGCTCGGCGTGCGCGACGGCGCCAGCGTCGCAGGGGCCGGCGACGGGGACAGCGACGGGGTCGGCCGGGGAGCGGGTCCGGTCGGTACCGGGCCGGGGGTGTCGGCGGGCGGCGGCAACGGCGGGGAGCCGTCCGCCGAGAGCACCAGCCGGCCACCGGCGGCCACCCCGCCCAGCAGCAGCGCCACCGCGAGCGCGGTACCGGCCACCCGGGCCCGGGCCCGCCGGTCCGCGCGCCGCCGCACCACCTCGGGGGGGGCCAGTTCCTGGCCGTCGACGGTGGCGGTGAGCGACCGGTACAGGTCGGCGAGTTCAGCTGACATCGTTGGCCTCCAGCTCCACGGTGGAGAGGTCGGGCAGCAGCGCGGCGAGCCGGGACCGGCCCCGGGACAGCCAGGACTTCACGGTGCCGACGGGTACGTCGGCCTCCCGGGCGATCTCCTCCACGGACATGTCGAAGAGGTAGTGCAGGGCCAACGCCTGCCGCTGGGCGGTCGGCAGTTGGCGGAGCGCGCGGACCAGCAGGACGGCGTCCTCGCTCGGTGGCGCGACAGTCGGCGGCGGCCCGGTGCGGCTCAGCACCGCCCGCCAGCGGTGCAGGCGCCGCCAGCGGTCGGTCGCCAGCCGGGCCACCACCAACCGCAGCCAGGCCTCCGGCGCCGGATGCGTCGACAGCCGTCCCCACTGCCGCCACGCCCGGGCGTACGCCTCCTGCACGAGATCCTGCGCCTCGGTGTGGTCGCCGGTGACCGCGTAGCCGTACCGCAGCATCCGCCGGGCGGTGCCCCGATACAACTCGTCGAAGCTCTGCGCGTCCCTCACGGCTGTTCCCCCTCGTCCGCACCCCGTTGCAGTGAGGACGGTCAACCGGTGCCACAGGTTGCGGGCCGCACGGCCCGGGCCTGTCGGAGAGGCGACAGCCGCGCCCGGCCGGCGGACACGGCGGAGCCCCCGCCATCCGGACCGGGTGCGGTCCGACGACGGGGGCTCCGAGAGGTACGCCCCGTAGCGAGGGGTCAGCCGCCAGCGGCCGCCGACGGAGTGGCGCTGGGGGTGCCGGACGGGCCGCCGCTCGGCGACGGGCTGCCACCCGGGTTCGGAGTGGCCGCCCGCTGGGCCTGCTGGAAGGCGGTGAGGGCCTCGTCGAGCGTCTTGAGCGCCCGCCCGTACCGCTCGAAGTCACCGGAGGTCTGCGCCGCCCGCACCTCCGTGATGGCCGTCTGCACCCGCTCCGCCGCGATGGCCAGTTCCCCGGTCAGCGGTGGGGGGTTGCCGCCGGTCGGCGGCGGCGGGTTGCCCCCGGTCGCCGGCGGCGGCGGAGCGCCCTGCCCGGCCCGCTTGCCCTGGTCGACAAGCTGCTTGATGCCGTCGTTGATGTTGTCGGCGAGCGCCACGAAGGAGCCGCCGTCGCCGTAGGAGAGCAGCACCTTCTGCAGCAGCGGGTACGCGTCCTGCTGGTTGCTCTTCACGTACACCGGCTCGACGTAGAGCATGCCGTCGCCGAACGGCAACGAGAGCAGGTTGCCGTACTGCACCTGGGCCTGGTTGCTGGAGAGCAGGTTCAGCTGCTGGCGGATGTTGGCGTTGTTGGTCATCTGCTGGTGCACCTGCACCGGACCGGAGATCCGGGTCTGGTCCGGCAGCTCCAGCACCTCCAGCCGGGGCTGCCCGTCGACGTACGACCCGGAGATCAGCGCGGCCAGGTTCTGCCGACCGTTCGGGGTGACCGCCGCCGTGAGCTGGAAACGCGCCGACTCCTGCCCCGGGAACTGGGTGAACAGGTAGTACGGCGGCTGCTTCTGACCGCTGTCCGGCGCGTCCGGCACGTTGGGCACCTGCCAGAAGTCCTGCGCGGAGTAGAAGTCGCCCGGGTTGGTCACGTGGAACTTGGTGAGCAGGTTGCGCTGCACCTTGAACATGTCCGCCGGGTAGCGGAGGTGCTCGGTCAGCTCGACCGGGATGTCCTTCTTCGGCAGCACCAGGTCACCGCCGAACGCCTTGTTCCACGCCTTGAGCACCGGGTCGGTGTCGTCGAACTCGTAGAGCTTCACCGTGCCGTCGTACGCGTCGACGGTGGCCTTGACCGAGTTGCGCATGTAGTTGACGTTCTCCCGGGCCAGCTGGAACGTGCCCCGGTTGGTCAGCTCGTCGGTGGTCTCCTCGCGCAGGTTGATCCGCTCGGCGTACGGGTACGTGGCCGCCGTGGTGTAGCCGTCGACGATCCACTGCACCCGGCCGTCCACCACCGCCGGGTACGGGTCGCCGTCGAGGGTGAGGAACGGCGCGACCTTCTCCACCCGGTCCCGCGGGTTGCGCACGTAGAGCAGCTTGGAGTCCTTGTTGACCGCCTCGGAGAGCAGGAAGTTCGACTCCTGCTCCTTGATGGCGTAGAGCAGCCGCCGGGGGAACGAGCCGATCTCCACGCCGCCGGTGCCGGTGTAGGTGTACGACTCGCCGCCGCCCTCGCCGACCGGCCGGTCGAACTCGGCCTTCTTCTTCGGGTCGGCCTGGCCGACGATCGCGTAGTCGTCGTTGTTCATCCGCTCGCCGTAGTAGATGCGCGGCTGCTTGGCCGTGATCTGCTCGGTCTGCGAGGAGCACGCCTCCTGGGTCTTCTCGCCGAGGAAGCCGGAGACGAAGAACGGCTGCCCGCCGCAGACCACCTGGTTGGCCGGGGCGGCCACCAGGCCGTAGCCGTGGGTGTAGACGGTGTGCCGGTTGATCCAGGTGTTCTGCTGGTCGGTCAGCTCGCTGTAGTTGATCTCGCGGACGCCGACCACGTAGTCGGAGGTCTTGCCGTTCACCCCGTACCGGTCGATGTCCAGCTTCGGGCCGAAGTCGTAGAAGCCGCGCACCTGCTGGAGCTGGGTGTACGTCTCACTGACCAGTTGCGGGTCGAGCAGCCGGACGTTCGACACCACCGAGGTGTCGGTGGCCAGGCTCGGCGGTGGGGTGAGGTTGTTCGCCGCGTACGGGGTGGTCTTCGTGACACCCAACCCGAAGGCCGACCGGGTCGCGTCGATGCTGCGCTGGATGTACGGGGCCTCCTTGTCCTTGGCGCTCGGCTTGACCTCGAAGGTCTGCACCGCCCAGGGATAGATGCCGCCGATGGCCACCGCGGAGACGCCGAGCAGAGCCAGCGAGATGCCCGGCCAGACCAGGTTCCGCATCCACGCGTTGGAGAACACGATGATCGCGATCGCCACCACGATCGAGATGTACGCGAGAATCTCCTTCGCCGGAAGCAGCGCGTTGACGTCGGCGTACCCGGCGCCGTACAGCTTGGCGCCCTCGTTGTACTCCAGCAGCATCGCCCGCCGGTCCAGCACGTACGCGACAGCCTTGAGCAGCACGAAGACCGCGACCAGACTGCTCAGGTGGGCGCGGGCGGCGTTGCTCATCCGGTCACCGACGCCCTGGAGGCGGACACCGCCGAAGATGTAGTGCACCGCGAGCGCGCCGACCAGGGCCAGCACCACCGCGGTGAAGCCCACCCCCAGCAGGTAGCGCCAGAACGGCAGTTGGAAGACGTAGAAGCCGACGTCGACGCCGAACTCCGGGTCCTTGATCCCGAAATCCCCGCCGTTGCGGAACAGCAGCCACTGGGTCCACCGGCTCTGCGCGGAGAGGCCGGCGAAGAGCCCGATCACGGCGGCGGTCAGCGCGATCCAGGTGCCGAGGCGGGGGCTGAGCGCCATCCGGTAGCGCTCCAGCGTGGCCTGCTCCACCGAGTGCGGGCGCAGGCGCGGGCGCAGCCGATGCGCCAGCCACAGGTTGCCGCCGACGATCACCGCCATGCCGACGCCGATGGTGAGGAAGAGCAGCAGCCGGGTGACCAGGACGCCGGTGAAGACCTCGGTGTAGCGGACCTCGTCGAACCAGAGCCAGTCCGTCCAGGCCTGGACACCCCAGCCGAGCAGGGTGAAGAGCACGAACACCCCGACCAGGACACCGATGGTGACGCGTCCGCGCCGGCTCATCCTCGGCAGGGGGCTGCTGCTACGCATGACCACTGTTGGCTCCGCACGCTCGATATGATCGGCTCCGACCAGGAGCCCAGAGTACGGGGTGTTCCTGAACGTGTCGGGGCACGGTCACACCGCTCAGCAGCGGGTCGGCTGGCCCCCGGCGCGCAGCGTCTCCAGCGCGGCCAGCGCCTCGTCCAGCGAGCCGACCTTGAGCAGCGGCAGGTCTGGCTGTGGGTTACGGACCGCCTCCGCACAGTTGTCCGCCGGCACCAGGAAGACCTTGGCGCCGGCATCCTTCGCGCCCACCAGCTTCTGGGCGATCCCGCCGATCGGGCCGACCTTCCCCTCGTCGTCGATCGTGCCGGTGCCGGCGATGACCTTTCCGCCGGTCAGGTCGGCCGGGGTCAGCTTGTCCACGATGCCGAGGGTGAACATCAGGCCGGCGCTCGGCCCGCCGATGTCCTCCAGGTCGATGTTCAGCGTGAACGGGTGCGGCTGCTGCTGGTCGATCTCGATGCCGATCCGCGGCCGACCGTCCTGCTCGCGGCTGGTCACCTTCGCGGTGCCCGGCACGCCGTCGCGGGTGTACCCGATGGTCAACGCGGTGCCGGCCGGCTTGGCCTTGATCAGCTCGGTGAGCTCGGTGGCCACCGGCACGGGCTGGCCGTCGACCGAGGTGACCACGTCACCGGGCTTGAGCACCCCGGCGGACGGGCCATCCGCGTTGACCGTCTTGACCACGACCTGCACCGGGAAGCCCAGCTCACGCAGCGCCGCGGTCTCGGCGCTGGTCTGCGACGCCTTGAAGTCCTCGGCGTTGCGCTGCTCGACCTGCTCGGTCGACTCCCCCGGCGGGTAGACCAGCTCGCGCGGCACCACCGCCTCGTCGTCCGAGAACCAGCCGGCGATCGCCGCCCGGAGCCGCACCGTCGGCTGCACCCCCACGGTGGTCAGCCGGAGCTGGCCGGCGGAGGTGGAGGTCTCCCGGCCGGAGATCTGGATGACCTCCTTGCCGTCGGACGTGCCGAGGGTGTTGACCGTCGGGCCGGGGCCGAGCACCACGTACGGGATCGGCACCCGGAGCACCCCGATGCTGAGCAGTGCGGTGAACAGGGCACCGAGCAGGACCGTCAGGCCACGACGTCTCATGCGGCAGAGCGTACCGACCGGTCCGGCCGGGTCCGCCGCACGCGCGGCGCGACTTCGCCCTCAGCGCAACGCCAGCGGCGGCGACCTGGGGCGCCTCGCGCGTACCGTAGACGTCGTGCCTGATATTCCGTTCGGTTTCGCGCTCCCGGGTGGGCAACCACCAGACCCCAACGATCCCGCGCAGATGCAGCAGTTCATGTCGCAGTTGCAGCACCTGCTCTCCGCGCCGGGCAGCGGGCCGGTCAACTGGGACCTGGCCCGGCAGGTGGCGGCCAGCCAGCTCGCGGCGGCCGGTGACCCGGCGGTGTCGCCGTACGAGCGCAACGCGGTCGAGGAGGCGCTGCGCCTGGCCGACCTGTGGCTGGAGCCCGTCTCGGCGTGGCCCACCGGCATCCACTCCCCCGTGGCCTGGAACCGCAACGAGTGGATCTTCAAGACGCTGGACGTCTGGCGCAAGCTCTGCGACCCGGTGGCCAGCCGCATGGTCGGCGCCATGGGCGACCTGGTGCCGCCGGAGGCGCGCGCCCAGCTCGGCCCGATGCAGTCGATGGTGGCCACCCTCGGTGGCGCCCTCTTCGGTGGGCAGCTCGGCCAGGCGCTCGGCTCGCTCGCCGCCGAGGTGCTCTCCGCCGGTGACATCGGCCTGCCGCTCGGCCCGGCCGGCACCGCCGCGCTCGTCCCGGCCAACATCCGCGCGTACGGCGAGGGCCTGGAGCTGCCCGAGGACGAGGTACGCCTCTACGTGGCGCTGCGGGAGGCCGCCCACCAGCGGCTGTTCCAGCACGTCCCGTGGCTGCGCGGGCACGTGCTCAGCGCCGTGGAGATGTACGCCTCGGGCATCCGGGTCAACCGGGAGGCGATCGAGGAGGCAATGGGCCGGGTCGACCCGACCGACCCGGAGTCGATGCAGGCGATCGCGCTGGAGGGCATCTTCACCCCCGAGGACACCCCGGCGCAGAAGGCGTCGCTGGCCCGGCTGGAGACCGCGCTCGCCCTGGTGGAGGGCTGGGTCTGCCACGTCGTCGACAGCGCCGCCAGCGACCGGCTGCCGAACGTCGTCCGCCTGGGTGAGGCGTTCCGTCGTCGCCGCGCCGCCGGCGGTCCCGCCGAGCAGACCTTCGCCGCCCTGGTGGGGCTGGAGCTGCGCCCCCGCCGGCTGCGCGAGGCGGCGGCGCTCTGGGCCGCACTCACCGAGCACCGCGGCATCGCCGGCCGGGACGCCCTGTGGGGCCACCCCGACCTGCTCCCGTCGGACGACGACTTCGCCGACCCGGTCGCCTTCGCGATGGCCGACCTGGACCTGAGCGAGCTGGACAACTTCGACTTCACCGCCCCCAGTGGCGTGGAGGAGAAGGCTCCCGGCGAGCGCGACGACACCGACGGCGACGACAAGCCCTGACGGTGCTCTTCGGGGTGCTCCTCTCTGACGTGAGGGGCACCCCGACCCGTCCCGCCGACCGGCGCGCGGTTGCCTGTTGCGCGTTGCCGCTTGCCGGGTCGGGCGGGTTGGCGGTCTTGGCGGGTTGGCCAGTTGGCGGTCTTGGCCAGTTGGCGGTCTTGGCCAGTTGGCGGTCTTGGCCGGATGGCGGGTTGGCCGAGGGTCAGGCTCGGGGGCTTGAGCCCGAGAGCAGGGCGCGGGTCGCCTCCCAGCCCTCGAAGGCCGGGTCCAGCGTGGCCAGGTCGGCCGGGCCGCGCAGCCGACGCCAGCCAGCGGTGACCGCCACGTCGCCGGGACGTGGAGCGTTCGCCCGCACCTGCGACGGCGTCGCGGTGTCCAGGTCCAGCACCGGCAACCACGCCGGTACGGGCAGCCGCGTGGCGACGCCGAGCAGGCCGGGGCCGCCGCCCTCGACCGGGGCGAGCGCGACCGGCCGGGTGGTGAGCGGGCGCAGCAGCTTGCCCACGGTGAGACCGGGCAGGTCCGGCGCGTCCGCGGCGAGCACCGCCGCCTGGTCGTAGCCGTCGAGCGCGGCGAGGACCGCGTTGACGGTCGGCTCCGGAATCTCGTGCACCGCCGTACCCGGCCAGACCACCGCATCGGCCAACTCCCGGTCGGCCGGGGTGACCGCCACCGCGACGTCCACCTCGTTCAGCGTGGCCAGCAGGTCGACGACATCCTCGGCGAGCGCGGCCCGCCACTGCGCCGGATCGATGCCAGGCGGCGACCAGGCCACCGGCCCCAGCACCGCCACCACCACCCGCCGACTCACCCATCGACCCTAACCCGTCCCCACCCACCCCACCCGCCCCATCCCCGCTGCGGCCCAACCCGCCCCAGCCCATCCGCCGCTCAACCCGACCGACCCAGCCCAGCCGACCAACCGTGCGCCGGCCCGGAACGAGTCGATGGTCAGGTCGAGGGCGGCCTCGCATCCGACCAGTCCCGCCGCCACCAGGCAGGCCGAGCCGAGTCGGGTTGGGTGCCTTGGGCCGTCTATGTCGAGCCCGGATCGGCGATGCCCGGCCCGCAGTCCAGCCCGAGTCGGCCCGGCCCGTCTCAGCTCGGCCCGAGCCGGCTCAGCCCAGCCCGGCTCGGCCCGGCTTGGCTCGTCCCAGCCCGCCCGGCTCGGCTCGGCTCGGCTCGGCTCGGCCCGGCCCGGCCCGGCCCGGCCCGGCTCGGCTCGGCTCGGCTCGGCTCGGCAATCATGAATCGACAGTCGAAGCCGTTGATCGACTCGGGTTCCTGCAAATCGGGGCATCCTCGCCACCCGGACACCCCGACATCAAGGAGCCCGAGTGGATCATGCGAGGTAGGCAGGTGAAATCGGCCGTGCACCGGCTCGCATGGAGCCCCGCCGAGGAGCGACCCCGCTAAGACGAGCCCCGGCTGAGCTGGAAGCCGCTGACCTGGGTCCGGTTCAGATGGGCCCAGCTGAAGAGGGCAGCGGCGAAGCGAGTCCACCTGAGGCGGCACCGCTGAGGCCGATACCGCACAGGCAGAGCGATGACTCACCGAGATCACGCCGACCACGGGAGTGGCCTCGCGCCTGTCGCTGTGAGGACGGCGACCAGCCACCGAGGGGTGGGGCCCGCCGTGCCCGGCGGAGGGATCAAGCCTGACCGCCCGGAGCCGGGCACGGCGGGCCCCACCCCACCCACGACGCACCGCAACGTCGTAACTGAAGACCCGCCCCCACCGGCAAGCCGCCGGCGCTCAGTCGGTCAAAGGGGCGCCGGAGACGGCGGCCACGCCCTCAAGGTAGCCCCGTGCCCGTTCGGCCTTCGCGTAACGGCCGACCAGCGCCCAGAAGCGGGCGTTGTGGCTGGGCACGATGAGGTGGGCGAGCTCGTGCAGCAGCACGTAGTCGATCACCCAGTCGGGCATGTCCTGCACGCGGTGTGAGATGCGGATGCTGCGGTCGGCGGGGGTGCAGGAGCCCCACCGGCCGTTCTGGTTGGTGACCCAGCGGACGCTGGCTGGGACGGCCTGCGCGCCGTGCTCGGCGAGATAGAGGTTGATCAGCCGGGTGGCCCGGGCCAGCAGTTCCGCGTCCGAGCGGGCGAGTCGGCCCTCTCGGGCGGCGAGCCGGGCGAGCATCCGGTCGACCCACTCGCTCTCCTCGGCGCGGGAGAACTGGTCGGGGATGAGGACGACCACCCGCTCACCATCGCGGTACGCGGACACCGTGCGTCGCCGGCGCTGACTGCGCCGCACCTCGACGACCGGCTTACGCGTCCCCGCCATCACTGGCCCGCGCAGCCTCTGCTACGTGTCACGAAGGAAAGCTAATGCGTACTGACCAGGGGTCCGCAAGAGTCAACCACTCGACACGCGCCCGGAAGATGGCGATTGGTCGCCAGGAGTCCCGAAAAAATCTTTGCCGGGTGGCCGCTACCCGCCTCCGTCACCCTTCGTGGCGGTGGCCAACGGCATGATCCGCTTCTCCTCCACCGTAAGTGATCACGTTTCGCGGCGCAGCCGGGGGGCACTCGCACGGGTGGCTGAGAGGGTTTGGTCGGCGTGTCCCTGCCAAACTGACTTATCCGACCTATTTCGCCATGCACACTCTCGACGTCGACTTGCTCACAGTGGCGATGCACAGCTGACATGGAACCGCCCAGACCTGGGTAGGGTCCGCGGACCAGCGGTCACGAGCGTGACCGCGGAGTGAGACCCAGCGCCGGCGCCCCGTGTGGCCCGCCGCCGGGAAACCCGCCGGGACGGCATTGACCGGCGGACGAGACGAGGAGGGCACCGTGGCCGACCAGGCCCAGACCTACAACGGTTACTGCGTCAAGTGCAAGGAGAAGCGGGACTTCGAGGGGCACGTCGAGGTTTCGAAGACCGGAATGAACATGGCAAAGGGCAAGTGTCCGGTGTGCGGCACAACAGTGAACCGCATCCTCGGCAAGGCCAAGGTCTGACCCGTACGGGTGGACGGGGGCGGGGTGGCCGACGGCCACCCCGCCCCCGTTGCCGTTGGGTCGCCGCCACTGTCGGGTGCCCGACACCACTGCCGTCGGGCTGTGGATAACCCGGCGAATCCTGTGGACAGCGCTGGACAGTGGTCCGGCAAGCTGTGGACAACGATCGACGCAGCGCACGGAAGCGGTCACGATTCGTCGTCATGACCCGTACCGTGCTCCCCCGGCCGACGCTGCTGCCTGGCCTCACCCGGATCTGGCGCGACCGGCACACCCTCCAGCTCGGCGTGGGCCCCGGCCCGGCCGTGCTGCTGGAACTGGCCAACCCGCGCGCCGCCCACCTGCTCGACCTGCTCGACGGCACCCGCAGCGAGCGAGGCGTGCTGACCCACGCGGCCGCCGCCCGGGTCGACGCCGACGAGGCCCGTACGCTGCTCGACGCGCTGCGCGCGGCCGGCCTGCTGGTCCCCGCGCACACCCTGCTCCCCCGCGACCTGACCGGTCCGGTCCGGGCGCGACTCGCCGCCGAGGCCGGCGCACTCGCCCTGGTCGCGTCCCGGCTGCCCGGCACCCCGGCGCAGGTCCTGCGCCGCCGGCGGTCCGCCCGCGTGCTGGTCAGCGGCGCCGGTGGGCTCGGCGCACCGCTGGCGGTGGCGCTGGCCCAGGCCGGCGTCGGGCAGGTGGTTCCCGACCTCGCCGGGCCGGTACGCCCCATCGACCTCGTCGGCACCGGCATCCCCGCCGCAGAGCTGGGTCGCCCACTGGCTCCCGCGGTACGCGCCGCGGTCACCCGCGCCGCACCCGGCACCGGCACGCACCCGAGCCCCGCCGGCCGGCCGGACCTGGTGATCCACCTTGGCACCGACCGCCCACCCGCGCTGCTCGCCGCCGGTCACGCCCAGCGGCGCCAACCGCACCTGCTGGTCACCCTGCGCGAGGGCGTACCCGTGATCGGGCCGTTGGTCCGGCCCCCGGGCGGGCCGTGCCTGCACTGCGTGGAGCTGCACCGGGCGGACCGCGACCCGGACTGGCCGCGGCTCGCCGCCCAGCTCGCGGCCGGGCAGCCGGCGTCCGCCGGCGCGACCGGTACCCTGCTCGCCGCCACCGGGTACGCGCTGGCCGAGGCGTTGGCGCAGCTCGACGGCGGCAGCCCGGAGACGCTGGGAGGCGCGGTCGAGGTCGCCGGAGCGGGCCGGCTCCGCCGCCGCGGCTGGTCGCCGCACCCGGCGTGCGGGTGCTCGCGAGGTCGGGTCTGAGTACCAGCCCAGCCGCAGAGCAGCAGTGGGCCCCTTCAGTCGGTAACAATGACCGGGTGACCGACATCCCGCGCCGGGCCGTGTCCCGGACCGCCAAGCTCGCCGCTCTGCCGCTCGGCTTCGCCGGTCGGACCGTCCTCGGCATGGGTAAGCGGGTCACCGGGCTGGCCTCGGACGTGATCTCCGCGGAGATCCAGCAGCGCACCGCCGAGCAGTTGTTCAGCGTGCTGGGCCAGCTCAAGGGCGGGGCGATGAAGTTCGGCCAGGCGCTGTCGGTGTTCGAGGCGGCGCTGCCGGAGGAGATCGCCGCGCCCTACCGGCAGGCGCTGACGAAGCTGCAGGAGGCGGCACCGCCGCTGCCGGCCGCCAGCGTGCACAAGGTGCTGGCCGAGCAGTTGGGCCCGGACTGGCGGGACCGGTTCGTGGAGTTCAACGACACTCCCGCCGCGGCGGCCAGCATCGGCCAGGTGCACCGGGCGAAGTGGCGGGAGCCGGGGTACGGCCCGTCGGGCGAGCCGAACAGCCGGGACGTCGCCGTCAAGATCCAGTACCCGGGCGCCGGGGACGCGCTGCTCGCCGACCTCAAGCAGCTCGGCCGGCTGGCCGGGATGTTCCGGGCCATCCAGCCGGGGCTGGACGTCAAGCCGCTCCTGGTCGAGCTGCGCGAGCGGATCACCGAGGAGCTCGACTACGAGCTGGAGGCCGAGTCGCAGCGGGCCTTCGCGGCCGCGTACGCCGACGATCCCGAGATCTACATCCCGGCGGTGGTCTCCGGGTCGCCCCGGGTGCTGGTCACCGAGTGGGTCGAGGGCACCCCGATGGCCGACATCATCCGGGAGGGCACCGAGCAGCAGCGCGACGAGGCGGGCCGGCTGATGGCCACCCTGCACCTCTCCGCGCCGCCGCGGGCCGGGCTGCTGCACGCCGATCCGCATCCGGGCAACTTCCGGCTGCTGCCGGACGGGCGACTCGGCGTGATCGACTTCGGGGCGGTGGCACGGATGCCGGAGGGCACCCCGGAGCCGATCGGCCGGATCGCCGCGCTGGCGTTGCGTGGCGACGCGGACGAGGTGGTGGCCGGCCTGCGCAGCGAGGGCTTCATCAGCTCCACCGAGCCGATCGACGCCGAGGGGGTGCTCGACTTCATCCGCCCGATGCTGGAACCGATCGCCGCCGAGGAATTCCGCTTCAGCCGGGCCTGGCTGCGCTCCGAGGCAGCCCGGCTGGCCAGCCCCCGCTCACCGACCTACCAGCTCAGCCGCCGACTCAACCTGCCGCCGTCCTACCTGATGATCCACCGGGTGACCCTCGGCTCGATCGGAGTGCTCTGCCAACTGGAGGCGAAGGCGCCGTACCGGGGCATCCTGGAGCGCTGGCTGCCCGGCTTCGCCCCGGTGAGCTGACCCGACCGGGATACGGAAACGCCGAGGGGCGGGTGGCCGGAAGACCGGCCACCCGCCCCTTCTTCGGATGGTTCTAGAGAACGCCCAGGTCGCGAGCCGACTGGTTGCGGCTGGTCATGGCGACGGTACGGGCGGATCGGGCTGCCTCAGTGCTCGTGGTGGTACGACCGGCCTGAGAGAGTGTTGTGATACCTCGGCGTGATCATCGCTGACTCTGTCAGCGATGATC